>JAJVHS010000021.1 GCA_022072615.1 Phycisphaerales bacterium | reverse complement strand
AGATGCGCGAGCTGCTCAAGGAGCTGCGGCGCATGGGCAAGACCATCCTGATCTCCTCGCACATCCTGCCCGAACTCGCCGAGCTGTGCAACGTCGTCGGCATCATCGAGCGCGGCCAGCTCCTGTTCAGCGGCACGGTGGAGGAGATCGTCCGCCGCGCGAAGATGGGCCACGTGCTCCACGTGGGCGTCGTCGACCGCGTCGACCAGGCCATCGAGATTCTCACCAAGATCCCGGGCGTCAAGAAGGCCGCGGTGATGCAGGACGGCGAGGCGCCCGGTACGCCGATGAATTCCGCCGCCAAGGGTCGCCAGGCCCCGCGGACGATCCAGATCAACTACGACGACGAGGGCGGGCACAGCTTCACCGACATCCCCAACATCCTCATCAACCAGGGCTTCCGGCTCACCAAGTTTACCGAAGAGCCCGTCAACCTCGAGACCGCCTTCATGCGCCTGACCAAGGGGATGGTGCAGTAAGCCGCCGGTGAACAGTCTTTCTTGCGCCTGTTCACGGCACCTGTTCGCTGTTCGCTGCAGCGTTTCAAGCCGCCGATCCTTCCAACCGCGACGACCTACAGTTCGCGGTCCATCTGTGGGATGGTCTTCGAGGAGCAAGGTCCATGCACAAACCGGTTATCTGGTCACGCATCGTCATCGGCACGATCGCGGGCGGCGTCATTGCCGCCGCGGCGGTCGCCGCACAGCCCGCAGCCAAGCCGGCCCCGACCCAGGCCCAGGCCCAGGGAACGGGCGCCGCACCGCCGTCATCAAAGGTCACGTACCCCCAATCCCCGCGCAGCGACGTGGTCGACACCATCCACGGCGTCAAGGTCGCCGATCCGTACCGCTGGCTGGAGGAGTACACCGACCAGACCAACACCTGGATCGCCGAGCAGAACAAGGTCACGCAGGGATACCTCGACACCATCCCCGAGCGGGAGAGCATCAAGGCCCGCCTGACCAAGGTCTGGAACTACGAGCGCTTCGGCATGCCCTTTAAGGAAGGCGGCAAGTACTTCTACTCCAGGAACGACGGCCTCCAGAACCAGTCGGTGCTGCTCGTGGCCGGCTCGCTCGACGCCGAGCCCCGGGTTCTGCTGGACCCCAACGCGCTGAGCGCCGACGGGACCGTCGCGCTGGCGGGCACCGCGGTCTCCGAGGACGGCAAGTACCTCGCCTACGGGCTCGCCGACGGCGGGTCGGACTGGAACGTGTGGAAGGTCCGCGAGGTGGACACGGGCAAGGACCTGGCCGACGAGATCCGCTGGGTGAAGTTCTCGGGCGCGAGCTGGACCAAGGACGGCAAGGGCTTCTTCTACTCGCGCTACGACGAGCCCAAGGAGGGCGAGGCGCTCAAGAGCGTCAACTACTACCCCAAGATGCACTACCACGTCGTGGGCCAAAAGCAGGACCAGGACAAGCTCGTGTACCACCGCCCGGACCAGAAGGAGTGGGGCTTCTACGGCGGCGTGACCGAGGACGGACGCTACCTGGTGATGTCCGTCTCCAAGGGCACCGAGCAGAAGAACCTGGTCTTCGTGCGCGACCTCAAGACCCACCCGCTCGACGCGCTGCCCACCGCCACCGACCGCAAGATCAGCGTCGTTGAGGTCCGCATCAAGGAGCAGGTCGGCAAGCTCGAGGCCAAGGGCGACGTCCAGGACGCCGAGTCCAAGGCGCTGGCGGATTCGATCGCCGCGCTGCGGGCCGAGCGCGCCGAGCTGGTCAAGAGCCAGGGCAACATGGCCCACGGGTTCGTTGAGCTGCTGCCCGAGTGGGAGGCCGAGTACGGCTACGTCTTCAACGACGGCACGACCTTCTACTTCCAGACCAACCTCGAGGCCCCGCGCAACCGGGTGGTCGCGATCGACCTGACCAAGCCCGACAAGAAGGACTGGAAGGAGATCATCGCGCAGTCCAAGGAGGTTCTCAACGGCGTGTCGCACGTCGGCGGGCAGCTCTTTGCCAACTACCTCAAGGACGCCTCGACGCAGATCAAAAACTTCGACACCGGCGGCAAGCTGCTCAAGGAGATCAAGCTGCCGGGCCTCGGGTCGGCCGGCGGCTTCGGCGGCAAGAGCACCGACACCGAGACCTTCTACTCGTTCACCAGCTACACCAACCCCGGCGCCATCTACCGCTACGACGTGAGCACCGGCACGAGCACGATCTTCAAGCAGCCCAAGGTCGAGTTCACCCCGGCCGACTACGAGACCAGGCAGGTCTTCTACAAGAGCAAGGACGGCACGCAGATCCCCATGTTCATCACCCACAAGAAGGGGATCACGCTCGACGGCACCAACCCGACGCTGCTCTACGGCTACGGCGGATTCAACATCTCGCTGACGCCCGGCTTCTCGCCGGTCACCGTCCCGTGGCTGGAGATGGGCGGCGTGTACGCCGTGGCCAACCTGCGCGGCGGCGGCGAGTACGGCCACGAGTGGCACCAGCAGGGCATCAAGCTCAAGAAGCAGAACGTCTTCGACGACTTCATCGCGGCCGCGGAGTGGCTGATCCAGAACAAGTACACCCAGCCCCGGAAGCTCGCGATCCAGGGCGGTTCCAACGGCGGCCTGCTCGTGGGCGCGTGCATGGTGCAGCGGCCCGATCTCTTCGGCGCCGCCCTGCCGGCGGTGGGCGTGCTGGACATGATCCGGTTCCACAAGTTCACGATCGGCTGGGCGTGGGCGTCCGATTACGGCAACGCCGACGCCGACGCGGCGGAGTTCAAGGCGCTGATGGCCTACTCGCCCTACCACAACGTCAAGAAGGGCACCTGCTACCCGCCGACGCTGATCACGACCGCCGACCACGACGACCGCGTCTACCCGGCGCACTCGTTCAAGTTCGCCGCGGCGCTGCAGGAAGCGCAGGCGTGCGAGAACCCGGTCCTCATCCGCATCGAGACCCGGGCCGGCCACGGCGCGGGCAAGCCCACGGCCAAGCGCATCGAGGAGGCCGCGGACATCTGGGGCTTCCTGATCAAGTCGCTCGACATCAAGAAGGGCTCGTGATCGCCCGAGCCCGCGTGATCAACCGAACCCGCACCACCCCCGCCCCGAGGCGGGGGTTTTTGTTGGATGCGGCGACCTGTCACGTGCGCACGGGCGCGGTCGATGGCTGCATCTGGACCACGATCGATCCCAAGGCGTCGTATCGGGGAAGGTCCTCAGGCCGCCACCGGGTGCGCCGGACGCGACCGGAGCGATCGTGGCGCAGAGCCGCACATCGGTGGTCGTTACAACGTCCGGATTCCGGTGAAAAACCTAGCTCAGCCACGAGTCCTCGATCTTCAGTCCGACCGGGATCGCCGCGTCGGTCCCCGTCTCGACCATCCCCGCGACGGGGTACGCGCAGTAGTCGAGGCTGAACGCGCCAGCCGGGCGGTGGTTGCCCGAGAGCCCCAGTCCCCCGAATGGCAGCTTGCTGGACGCGCCCGCGGTCCCGCAGTTCACGTTGACGCAGCCGGCCCGGGCCTCGGCCTGGAAACGCTCGACCGTCTCCTGCGAACGCGAGAAGATGGCGGCCGCCAGCCCGTACTTGGTCGCGTTGGCCTGTTCGATTGCGTGGTCGAGCGTCTCCACCACGCACAGACGGACCAGCGGACCGAAGACCTCGATGTCGCAGCCCGCGTCGAACTCGCACCCCGACACAGGTCCCGACCCGCCGTTGTGGAACCGCTCGACCCGGACCACGCCCGGCGTGAGGAACCAGCCGTTGCCGGGGCTGTCGACCGGGCGGCTGGGGAAGAGCACCTCGGCGCCGGCGCGGTGCAGCGCCGTCTGGAACTCGAACACGGCCTGCCGAGCCGCATCGGTGATGATCGGGCCCATGAACACCGGGTGATCCGCCCGGGGGTCGCCGATGATCAGCGACCCCGCCGCCTTGCACAGGGCGCTTGTGAACGCCGGGGCGATGGCTCGGTGGACGATGATGCGGCGCGTGCAGGTGCAGCGCTGACCCGTCGAGATGAAGGCCGAGCGGGCGCACTCGACGACGGCCTGCTTGAGATCGGCGTCGTCCATGACCACGGCCGGGTTGTTGCCGCCCATCTCGAGCGCGACGATGCGGCTGGGACGGTCGAGGTTGGCGTGGAGGATCTTGCGGCCGACGGGCCAGGAGCCGGTGAAGAGCACGCCGTCGATGCCCGGGTGCGAGACGGTCGCGGAAGCGACGTCCGCGGCGCCGTGGACGAGGTTCAGCGTGCCGGCGGGTGCGTGATGTTCGTCGAGCGCTTCCTGGAGCAGCTCGGCGAGGAGCTGGCCGCACGCGGGGGCCTTGTCGCTGGGCTTGAAGACGACGGTGTTGCCGGTCGCCAGCGCGGGGATGATGTGCCCGTTGGGAAGGTGGAGCGGGAAGTTGTAGGGGCCGATGACGGCCATCACGCCGTGGGGGCGGAACCAGGCCCGTCCCTGACGGGTGGGCGAGACCGTTACCTCGTAGGGCATGACGCGGTGCATGGCGCCGACCGGCGACTGGTCGAGGGTGATGTCGACCTTCGCGGCCAGCAGCGAGGCCTCCTGCTCGGCGTCCCACAGGACCTTCCCGGTCTCATCGGCGATGAGCCCGGCGATGTCCTTCGCCCGGGCGTGGCAGATCTTCTGGTACGTCCGCAGGACGGCAAAGCGGCGCTGGGGCTCCCAGCGGCGCCACAGCGCCAGGGCGGACCGCGCGGCGTTGACCGCGTCGGCGACGGCGTCAACCGGCGGCGACCCTTGCCAGATGATCACCGAGGGATTGGCCGGGTTGTGGGTGCGGATGGTCTTGCCGGCCAGGTCTTTCCAGAAGCCTGCGATCAGATTGGCCGGCCCGTGGCGGAGGGATGGATGAGAGGGTGCCACGGGCAAGCGTAGTGCTTCCGCGGGCCTGTGAATTGGCCGCCGGAGACCGGAGTCGGGGTACGATGGCCCCGATGTCCGTGGCGGAGCCACCTTCCACACCCGGTCTGTCCGGCCAGGGATCCTCGGGTGTACACCCGCGGATCAGGCCCATGTCCACGCTCCTGGCGAGCCAGATCGCCGCGGGCGAGGTGATCGAGCGGCCGGCCTCGGTGGTGAAGGAGCTGGTCGAGAACTCGCTCGACGCCGGGGCGACGCGGATCACCGTCGAGATCGAGCAGGGCGGGATCGAGCTGATCCGGGTGACCGACGACGGCGGGGGCATGGTCGCCGAGGACCTGCCGCTGGCGCTGGCGCCGCACGCGACCAGCAAGATCACCGCCGCCGACGACCTTGACCGGGTCGCGACGCTGGGCTTCCGCGGCGAGGCGCTGGCGTCGGTGGTGTCGGTGGCCAGGGTGTCGATCAGGTCGCGCACGCCCGAGGACCCCGGCGCCTGGCACATCGAGGGCGAGGGGAGCCGGATCGGCGACGTGCGGCCGGCGGCCGGGCCGGTCGGGACGTGCGTGACGGTGCGGACGCTGTTCTTCAACACGCCCGCGCGCCGCAAGTTCCTGCGGACGATCCAGACCGAGCAGACGCGCTGCGTGGAGGCGATCCGGGAGCTCGCGATCGGCCGTCCCTCGGTGGCGTTCACGATGATCTGCGACGGGCGGACGCTCTTCGAGCTCCCGCCCGGCCAGACGCCGCGGCAGCGCGCGCTGTCGATCCTGGGGCGCGAGCTCGAGCCCGAGCTGATCGAAGTGCACGCGGACGATCACGACGCGCCGCTGGGCGAGGGTCGAACGAACCGGATCCCGGTCGCGATCTGGGGGCTGGCGGGCCGGCCGGCGCTCGCCCGGGCAACGAACAAGTCGCAGCACGTGCTGCTCAACGGTCGAGCGATCCGCGACCGGACGATCCAGCACGCGGTGATGGAGGCGTACCGGGGGCTGATCGAGCCGGGCCGTTACCCCACGGCGGTGCTCCTGATCGAAATGCCGCCGACGGCGGTCGATGTGAACGTCCACCCGGCGAAGGCGGAGGTCCGCTTCCGCGATTCCTCGCTGGTGCACAGCGTGGTGCTCGGCGCGATCCGTCGGGCGCTGCGAGCGGCGGACCTGACGCCGGGCGGGTTCAACACGGGATTCGGGAGCGTGCCGCGGTCGCTGGGGCCCGACATGGACCGGGCGATCCTGCCGGCGGCGTCGGCTGGTCAGTCAACGGTGGCGATGCCCGCCCGGCCCGCCTCGCCCGCCGCGTTCGTCGAGTTTTTCCAGCGATTCACGCCGGCCCGGGGGCAGGCCGAGCCGCTGTCGTACGACGCGATCCGAGCCGCGGTCGCGCAGCCGGTTGAAACGCCGAGCCAGGCGGACTCGACCCAGACGGGTGAGCGCAACGGCGACCCGGCGGCTTCCGCGCCGGCACCGGTTCCACCGGCCATCGAGCCCGGAGCAGCGCACGACCGGGCCTTGCCCACGCCGGTCCCGCCGCAGCGGCTGCTGCAGGTGCACTCGAGCTACATCGTCACCCAGGACGAGCACGGCATGTTGATCATCGATCAGCACGCGCTGCACGAGCGGGCGATGTTCGAGTACCTGCTTGCACGGATCGCCGAGCGGCAGCTCGAAAGCCAGAACCTGCTCGCGCCCGTGCCCGTGGCGGTGACGACCGAGCAGATGGAGATGCTGCCGTCGCTGGAGCCGCTGCTGGATCGGATTGGCATCCGCGTCGATCCGCTCGGGCCGCTGGTGATCGGCGTGCGGACGTTCCCGACTTTTCTGTTCGACCGCAATGTCGACCCGGTCGAGTTCATGCAGGGGCTCTTCGAGAGGGCGGAGGCGGAGGGGTTCGTTCCGGGCAGCGAGCAGGCCCTGCGCGACGTGCTCGACATGATGTCGTGCAAGGCCGCGGTGAAGGCGGGCGACCGCATGAGCCCCGAGGAGCTGGATCACCTCGTGCGCCTGCGGTCGGAAGTCGAGCGATCGAGCAACTGCCCGCACGGCAGGCCGACGTCGATCCGCATCACGATGAAGGATCTCGAGCGGATGTTCGGGCGGTCATGAGCCGGCCGGAGCGGGTCGGACGCGGACGGCCTTCATGAGCGTCTTCTGGCGGTCGATGCGGAACGGCGCGGAGATCGGGATCTCTTCGGCGATGAGCCCGTACGTCGCCAGGTGGTCGATCGGGTTGATGGTCTGGTCCACGGGCCCGCGAGCTGGGTCGTCGGCCGGGGTTCCACGGATGATCAGCGTGCAGGTCTCGCCGGTTCGGCGCAGCCGGTCGGCGAAATCGGCCATGGTTGTTTCCTCGTGCGGGTAGTCGATCCACGGGCCCAGGTCCGTGACAGGCTCGACGTGATGCCCGGCGTAGACATCGAGAGACCCGACCCAGTAATCGACGACCGCGAGGCGCGAGGGATCAACGCCCCGGGCGGGTTCGAGAAGCTCGGCCATGAACTCGCGCGGGGAGCGAGCGCCCTCGGCACCGGGCCTCTTGACCGCGTACCACCAGCCCTGCAGGGCCGCGAGCGCGACGACGGCCACCGCGGCGACGGTGCCGAGCGTCCGCCCCCGCCGAAGGTCGCGCACGGCGCGGACCAGCCAGATGGCCCCGAGCATCGCCACGCCGGGCCACAGCGGCGTGAGATACCGACCGGTGCCGCGGCCGCTGACGCTGAACAGCAGCAGGCCCAGCCCGACCCACGCGATGAGAACCCACCATGCCCGGGCGATGCGCGGGCGATCGATCACCAGCCACGCCACCGCGGCGATCATGGCGATGGAACCGACCCCCACGCCATAGGCGACGGCTTCGATGTTCTGGAGGGGCGCTTCGGTCGTGAGCGGGCGCAGGTTGTCGGCGGCTTCCTGGGTCGCGGTGAGTTCGAGCAGCTCCGGCCCCACGCGGTTCCTGACGGCTCGGGTCCAGAGCCACAGGGCGACAAGGCCGCCCGCGATGACCGTTCCGATGCCGCTGCGCATCCAGTCGCGGACGATCAGGCCCAGGGTCCGCCCGCGCGTGAAGCCGGTGAGCGCCGCGGCGGCGAAGGCGACCATCAAGCCGAGCATCAGCGCGCCGAACCAACCCGCGAAATCGGCGACGCGGTCGCCGTTGGTCCTGATTGTCGCGAATGCGACGAGGATTCCCCAGAAGCCGGCGAACGTGATTCGCTGCCGGCGTGTGACGGGAGTCGACGCCGACCGTGCCAGCATGATCCCACCGCCCACCGCCACCGCGATCGCGATGAGCCCGGGCGGGCCCTTGGTGAGCGCAGCACCCGCGGCGGCGAGGGTCGCTCCGCTGATCGCGAGCCAGCGAACGGCCCGGGTCGCCCCCGCCGTGAGCCACGCCCACGATGACAGCCACACGGCGACGATGGTGAAGGGAACCAGCAGGATGTCGAGTTCGCCGATGCGCGACGAGCGCACGGTGAGCACGCCCGTGGCGACGAATGCCGCCGCCCAGAGAGACGCGTCGCGGCGGAGCACGCGGTCTTCGTGCTCGGGCCGGTCGATGCCGACCGAGAGCAGGCCCCGGGCGGCGAAGAAGGTGAGGAGCGACGCCGCAAGGCCCGCGAGGGCGACGGTCCAGCGAAGGTGGTGCTCGGTCAGCGGGCTGCCGGTGATCTTGGCCAGCAGCAACTGGCACCAGTAGATCATGGGCGGCTTGGCGAGGTAGGGCTTGCCGGCGATCGTCGGGACGACCCAGTCGCCCCGATCCTGCATCTCAGAGGCGGCCAGGGCGCGGGCGGATTCCTGCCAGTTGACGAGGCCGACGGCGTTGAGCCCGGGCAGCGTGGCGACGGCCCAGAGAACAACGATGACCGCGGTGGCGGCCAGGGGATGCCGCAGGATGTCGACCGCTGGGCGCACGAGCCAAGCGTACACGCGGAGCGAGGTTCACGCGGCCTTTGGCGGGCGTGCGAGCCAGCGGGCGGCGAGCACGACGCCGAGGCCCGGGCCCAGCCAGAGCGTCTGGCGCTCGATGAAGCCCATGTAGAACATGGGCGCCGCGATGCCGACCGCGGCGGCGAAGGCGAGCACGCGCCGACGCGGGAGTCGGGCGCGGGCAGCCTCGCCGGTCATGGGAAGCATGCAGATCCAGACGTAGGCCGGGAAGACCAGTCCGTAGAACGCCATGAATGATCGGTACACGGCTTCGCCGCCGGACATCGGTGGACGGTTTGTGAAGAAGCCTCCCATGGCGGGGATCAACGGGGCGCAGATCCCCGTGATCATGGCGACCGCCGCCACCAGCGCGGTGACGAGGTCGATGCCGCGGCGCGGGGCGGTCCTGGCGCCGGCGATCATGCCCAGGTGAAGCTGCATCGTGAAGGCGGATTGCGCGGAGAGGTGAATGACCAGGGCCGCGACCGACACCGTCGCCAGGGTCGCGACCAGCGGCCCCGCGGATGGATCAAGGCCCAGGGACGGATCCGTCCGGAGGAACATCCCCGCGTAGGCGAGGGTGAGGACGATCATGATGAGAAAGAAGCCGCCGAATCCGGCGACGAACGCCCGGGTGCC
This sequence comes from Phycisphaerales bacterium, assembly GCA_022072615.1. Taxonomy (GTDB): domain Bacteria; phylum Planctomycetota; class Phycisphaerae; order Phycisphaerales; family UBA1924; genus JAEUJB01. Next base: position 55,038 of record JAJVHS010000021.1, on the reverse strand, counting down.
CGCCGGTCCGGGCAGCACGCGGCGGGCTTCATGGAAGGTGAGATCAAGGTACGGGCAGAAGACAAAGCCAAAGACGCAGACGGGGGCGAGCCAGAAGAGATCGGCGACCGGCAGGAGCGGGTCGGACGGGATGTCGGCGCCCAGCGACCCCGACCAGGCCATGACGCCCGCGGCGGCGACGGACGCCGCGTACGTGAGGGCCGCCGGAGCCCAGCCAGGCCAGTTGCGCCACGCGGCCAACGCACCCGTCAGGAGGTTGGTGATGAACCCGGCGATGACCGCCCAGCCCACGCCGGTCCGCTGGACCATCCACATCAGGAAGAAGGCGTGGAAGGCGACGGTGATCCGGGAGAACCAGACGCAGGCGGACCGGTGACTGGCGACGAGCGCTTCGGAGGCGCCGGGTCGGCGGAGCACCCATCCCATGAGCGCGGCGCCGGCGCAGTTGGGGATCGCGAAGACCAGGAACGCCCACAGGCCCAGGTCGCGCACCAGCAGGACCGGCAGAAACATGCCGATGCACCACGTCCACGAGGAGGCGAGGTAGGTCGCGATGCCGAGCACATCGGCGGAGGGTGACCTGGGCTGGGCGCCGGCTTGCGGGTTCACGCGGGGCCAGTGTAAGCCGTTCGGGTCGCGGTGTTTCAAAGTGCTCGCGGGTCGGATAGACTGCCGCGCGGTCGGCGGGCGCGGTTCGCGGGTCCTGAGCGGGCGCTTGCCGGTCTCGAGGAGTCCGTCCATGTCCAAGTCACTGATGCTGAGCCTTGCCGTCGCGGCGTTGGCGGGTGTGTGCTCGTTTGTTCGCGGCGGTTCTTCAGGCCCGCAAGCCCGGGCGGAGGGCGTGACGCTGCGGTCGCTGCTGGAGGAGATGATCGATCGCGACGCGATCGCTCGGTTTCCCTCGCCCGCGTACACGTGCAGGCAGGCCTCGAGCTACGACCGGGCGTCGACCTCGCCGACCAACGCGGAGACGTGGTTCGCCAACCGGGACCACGGGCAGTTCATCAGGATGGAGGAGAACGCCGGGCGGCAGGAGTGGGTGCTGATGGACGAGGCCGGCCCCGGGGCGGTGGTCCGCTTCTGGTCGGCCAACCCCGACGGGACGATCCGGGTCTACCTCGACGGCGGGAGCCAGCCGGTCATCGAGACGCCGATGAAGGACTTCCTCACGGGCAAGTGGAAGGTGGACGCGCCCCTGGCGGGCGTGCGGTCCAACGGTGCGAACCTGCACCTGCCAATCCCCTACGCCAGGCACTGCAAGATCACGTGCGACAGCAATAAGTTCTACTACCAGATCAACTTCCGGACCTACGAGCCGGGGACGAAGGTGACGACGTTCGCGCCCGACCAGGTGGACGAGGCGGCGCCGTCGATCGAGGTGGTGAAGTCGGCGCTGACCACGCCCCCCAAGTACGCGGCCGAGCCGATCATGCTGTTCCAGGGCGCGCTGACGCCCGAATCGAGCGTCACGAGGAACCTGCCCCCCGGACCCGCCGCGGTGCAGCGGCTGTGGGTGACCGTCCAGGCCGATGACATGGAAGAGGCGATGCGGACGGTGGTGCTGCGGATGAAGTTCGACGGCGAGGAGACGGTGTGGTGCCCGCTGGGGGATTTCTTCTGCTCGGGCATCGGGTTCAACCCGATGGACTCGTGGTACACGGCGGTGAAGGGCGAGAACCAGCTCATCAGCCGCTGGACGATGCCGTACGCAAAGGCGGCGGAGGTTTCGCTCGAGAACCTCGGGACGGCGACGGTCACGGTCGGGCTGGCGCACCGGTCCTCTTCATGGACGTTCGACGATCGATCCATGCACTTCTGGGCCCGGTGGACGCAGAAGCGGCCGATCCCGACCCGGCCGATGTCGGACTTCAACTACGTGGAGATCACCGGCAAGGGCGTGTACGTCGGCGACCTGCTGGACATCTTCAACCCGGTGCCCGAGTGGTGGGGCGAGGGCGACGAGAAGATCTACGTCGACGGCGAGACGTTCCCGTCGCACTTCGGGACGGGAACCGAGGACTACTACGGGTACGCGTGGTCGAGCCCCAAGAAATTCCAGCACGCGTTCCATGGGCAGCCGCGCAGCGACGGCGAGCCGGCGAACAACACGCGCGGCTATTCAACGATTTTCCGGACTCGTGCGCTGGATGCCATCCCGTTCACCAAGGGCCTGAAGGTCGACATGGAGGTCTGGCACTGGGTGGAGTGCGAGGTCGGCTACTCGGCGGCGACGTTCTTCTATGCCCGGCCGGGAGCGGTGACCAACCGCCCGCCCCAGCCGGCGGAAGCCGCCAAGGGCGTTCCGCCCGTCCCGCCGCCGCCCCCGCCGTTCCGGGTCGAGGGCGCGGTGGAATGCGAGCAGCTCGTGGTGAAGGGATCGGGCAAGGCGACGGCGGCGGTCGCCCAGGACATGCAGGGGTTCGGCCGCAACACCTGGAGCAACGACAGCCAGTTGTGGGTGCAGGGCAAGGAAACGGGCGCGTTCGTCGAGCTCGAAGTGCCCGCGCCCGGGCCGGGCAAGCACGGGCTGACGCTCTACGCCACCAAGAGCTGGGACTACGGCATCGTCAAGGTGACGGTGAACGGTGAGGCGGCCAAGGGATCGGCGGGCACGGGGTACGACCTCTACAGCGGCCGGCAGGGGGTCGCGGTATCGACCGGGCCGATTGACCTGGGGGCGTTTGTTCCCAGGGACGGCAAGTACCTGCTGCGGGTCGAGGTGATCGGCGCCAACGAGAAGGCCGTCGGCACCGGGTCGTTCTTCGGGCTCGACTGCGTGGTCGTCTCGCCGGCGAAATGAGCGTCGAGCGGCGCGGCCGCGGCCGGGGGCGCGCGGGCTGATCGTTCTTTGACGGAGCACGCCCACGATGGGTCGAGGCTTTCCGCGGCGGCTGGTTCCGGGTCGAGACGTGGCGGCGGCGCTGTGCGCGCTGGTGCTGATGCTCGTGCTCGGTTCGGTCTTCAACGCGGACGGCGTGTTCTTCGACCTGGCGACGCACGCGGATACCTGGAGCCAGAACGCGGCGATGGGGATCCTTGCGTGCGGGCTGACGGTGGTGATCATCACCGGGGGGATCGATCTGTCGGTCGGGTCGGTGGTGGCGCTGTGCGCGGTGGGCTTCTCGCTGATGGTGATGAAGCACGATCCGCCGCTGCGCGGGTGGGTGGCGATCCCCGCGGCGCTGGGCATCGGGACGATGTGCGGCGCGGTGGCGGGCGCGCTGGTGGCGTGGGCGCGGGTCCAGCCGTTCGTGGCGACGCTCGCGGTGATGGCCGCGGCGCGCGGGCTTGCCAAGTGGGTCGCGGACGGGGTGAAGATCCAGAAGTTCCCGTACCCCGAGCTGATCGAGCGGCTGAACACCAAGATCCCCATCGCGTGGGGCTTGCGTGACGCCTTGGACCCGGCGTCGGGGGTCGTCCCGACGACCGCCGTATCGGTGCACGTCGTCGTGTTCCTGATCGTGGCGGCGGTGACGATCCTGCTGCTGCGCACGCACACCATCGGCGTGAAGGTGTACGCCATCGGCGACAACGAGCAGGCCGCGCGCTACGCGGGCGTGCCGGTGCGGAGGGTGAAGCTGCTGGCGTACATGTTCGCCGGCCTGTGCTCGGGGATCGCGGGCGTGCTGTTCTGCGCGCTCGAGCGCCAGGGCAACCCCGACGGCGGCGTCGGGTACGAGCTGACGGCGATCGCGATGGTGGTGATCGGCGGGACGTCGCTGTCGGGCGGTCGCGGCGGCGTCGTGCTGACGATGCTCGGCGTCCTGACCATCGGGTACCTGCGCAAGATCCTCGACCTCAACAGCGTGGGGACGGCCCAGCAGCTCATGATCACCGGCGGGATCATCGTGGTGGCCGTGCTGGTGCAGGGGCTCCGGCGCGGCGGGCGGCCATGAAACGGTGGGATTGCACCGTGCCGGCGGGCAACGACGTGTCGGATGCGGGACGGCCCGCCGCTCGTCCGTTTGGCCGCGGGCGTGGTAGACTCGTGGGAACTTTCACTTGAGGAGAGTGCCGATGCGCCGCGTGACCCGTCGAGTGTGCATGACGACCTTCGCCGCTGTTTCCCTGGTCGCGCTGGCCGCGCCGGTGATGGGCGGCGGACCGAGCCCGTCGGCCAAGAAAATCAGGATCGGCTACAGCCAGTGCAACCGGGGCGAGCCGTGGCGCGAGCAGATGGACAAGGACATCCGGGCGCACGCCGCGAAGAACGCGGACATCGATCTTCAGATGAAGGATGCGCAGAACGACGGGCCGCGGCAGATGGCCCAGGTGAAGGAATTCGTCAACGCCAAGGTTGACGTGATCATCATCTCTCCGCTCGACACGAGCCTGACGCCCGCGGTGGCGGAAGCGTTCGACGCCGGGATCCCCGTGATCGTGCTCGACCGGGCGGTCCTGGGCGACAAGTACACCTGCTTCATCGGGGCTGACAACCGGCTGATCGGGGCGGAGGTGGGCAAGTGGGTCAGAGAGACGCTCAAGGGCAAGGGGAACGTCGTCGAGCTGAAGGGACTGTCGTCCTCGGTGCCCGCCGCGGATCGGTCCGACCCCTTCCGCGAGGCGATCAAGGGCACGGACATCAAGATCGTGTACGACGCGGACATGCAGTGGCTGGGGGACGTGGCCCGCGAGAAGATGCAGGCGGCCCTCTCGCGCAATCCGAGGAAGGGGTCGATCAACCTCGTGTACGGGGCGAACGACCCGGCGGCGATCGCGGCGTACAACGCGGCCAAGGACGCGGGCCGCGAGTCGGAGATGATCTTCGTGGGCGTGGACGCTCTGCCGCACGAGGGGATCGAGGCGGTGCGCAAGGGAATCCTGAACGCGACGTTCGAGTACGCGAACGGCGCTGACAAGGCGATCGACGCGGCCGTGAAGCTGGCGACGGGCAGGAAGGCCGAGGTTCCGCGGAAGATCGTGCTCGGCACGCGCCTGTACACCAGGGACAACGTGGACAAGGGCGGCGTGGAGATCAAGGCGCCGGAAAAGTAGATCGGTCGATCCCGATCGCGGGGCCGGCGCTCATCCGTGCTCGCCGAGGAAGCGCCCCCTCGAAAGGTCGTCCAGGAACCGGCGGGTGATCTCGAACTTGTCGTACGCGCGGCCGCACTCGGGGCACCGGCCCCGGCCCGGCAGCCCTTCCAGCCAGTACGAGCAGTGCGGGCACGGCATGCCGGCCTCCTCGGCGATGTTGATGCTTTCATCCGAGGCCCGGTAGCAGGCTTCGAGTGCTTCGGGCCCGTGCTGTTCTATGACCAGCGCGGTCGCGTCGAGCTCGGCGCCGCACGCCGAGCACGACCGCGGGTCGAGGCTCGCCGGTGCCTTCTGTCCGCAGACCGGGCAGGCGATGGTGATGGACGCGTCGAGACGAGAGAGATCCGCCTCCAGCGCGGCGTCGTCTTCGTCGAGCGGGTCTGACGGAGTCTCATCGAACTCGGCCGCGAGCAGCTTGGCGCGCTCGTGGTCGCGCTTGTCGAACAGGACGACGAGGCTGCGGCTGGGGTTCATCTCGTAGCCGCCCATGGACGTGAGGCCGTGGAAGACGCCCGCGAGCACGCCGTGGTCACGGAGGAACGCGGCCAGACGCTGGGCGAACACGGCATCGAGCTTGGATCGCAGAATGTGCATGGGAGATCAACAGATCATTCGGCATGTCAAGAACATGAAGAACGCGAACCGACCGGGGTTTCTGACGCGGACGGTTTTCGTTCAATAGCCGGCCGGCTTGCCTCCCTTGCGCCGGTCGCACGCGGCCTCGATGCGGCCGTCGCGGCGCAGGATCACCTGGCACGCGGCGGACGGCGCTTTGTCGGAAACGTGGTGCCCGAGTTTCGAGAGCGCTTCGCGCTGGTCCTTGTCGAGCAGCCCATCCTCGAGCCAGAGCTTGTCAGGCATCCACTGCGTGTGCAGGCGCGGCAGGCCGGTGGCGTCGGCGGCGGACGAGTTGTAGACGATCGCTCGGATGGCGGCCTGCGTGGTGGCGGAGATGATTCGCGGCCCGCCGGAGGCGCCGGCGACGAGTTCCACTTCGCCGGTCGTCGAGAGCGCGATGGTGGGGGACATGCTCGACAGCGGCCGCTTCCCCGGGTCGGGCAGGTTGCGGCGGGACTGCGTGAGCCCGAACGCGTTGGCTTCCCCCGGGCGGGTGAGAAAGTCGTCCATCTGGTTGTTGAGGATGAAGCCGAACTCCTCGACGGCCAGCAGCGACCCGAAGGTGAGGTTGATGGTTTCGGTGCAGGCGACGGCGTTGCCGCGCTCGTCGAGCACGGAAAAGTGGCTCGTGCCGCCGTCGGTCACGGCGTCGGCCTGGTCATCCGGGCCGGTGCCGTAGCTTGCCAGCGGCAGGCACGCGTCGGGCCTGACCTGCGCCGCGCGGTCCGAGAGATAGGAGTTCGAGAGCAGGCGATCGACGGGAACGTTGACGAACGCGGGATCGCCGAGCCAGCGGGCTCGGTCCGCGAAGGCGTGCTTCATCGCCTCGGCGATGAGGTGAACGGACTCCACCGATCCGACCGGATGAACGGCGAGCGGCGAGGGGAGCCGCTCGAGGATGCCGACGGTCTGCGCCAATGCCAGGCCGCCCGATGAAGGCGGCGGCATGCACAGGAGAGTTCGCCCGGCGAACCGGACGGTGAGCGGGTCAACCTCCTCGACCCGGTAGGCGCCCAGATCGGCCAGCCCGATGACGCCGTCGTCGGCGGAGACGGTGGAGACGATGGCTCGGGCGATCTCGCCGTAGTAGAACGCGCCGGCGCCGCGGTCGGCGATGAGTTCGAGGGCTCGCGCCTGCTCGGGCAGCGTGATGCGGTCCCCCGCCCGCAGCTCGCTGCCCCGGCACAGGCGCTTCCAGACGAAGCGGAAGCGGTCGCGACGCCCGGGCTGCTTGACGAGCCAGCGGGCGATTTCCATCGCGCTCGCCACGGTGTGGTCGTCGGCGATGAAGCCATCCCGAGCGGCTCGGATCGCGGGCTCGAGCACCTTGCCGCGGTCGAGCGTCCCGTACTTCTCAAGGGCGTAGAGCAGACCCGCGACGGTGCCCGGCACGGCGACGGCCTTGGCGCCGTGCGTCGTCACGTCCTCGCCGAGGTTCTCGGGCCGTGTGTAGAAATCGCCATCGATTGCTCGGGGGCACTGCTCGCGGTAGTTGATGGCGGTGCTGAGCGTCCCGTAGCGAGGGTCGGCGTTGAGGTGGATCACCATGAAGCCGCCGCCACCGATCCCGCAGGATTCCGGGCGAACGACCGACAGCGTGAAGCTGACGGCGACGGCGGCGTCCACGGCGTTGCCGCCCGCCTGGAGAATCTCCAGCCCGGCCGCGGACGCGGCGGGATGGTCGGCGGCGACCGCGGCCTTCGTGAAGACGGCGGCGGAATCCGTCTCGCGGCTGCGGGGTGCCTCGGGCGGATCGGATCGGGCGATCCCGCCCGCGAGCAGCAGCAGGATGCAGGCCGCGACGCGGGGCACGGCGCGGCGAAGGGCGGTCATCATGGCGTCAGCCTATCAGCAGACCCTGAAAAACGCATGGCACGGGGCGATTCCGTGTGGCACAATAACCCGGTCGCCTCGGCATGCTCGTGGGCCGTGGTTTGTTCCTCTGGAGTTGCCCATGCGCTGCCTGCTGACCGCTCTTGCCGGGACATTCTTTCTGTCGGCCATCGCAGGGGCCCAGCCGCTGGCGGTCCCCGGCGATCCGAACGTCGTCCGCTACGACGGCTACAGCGCGGTCCGGGTGACGATCTCGACGCCCCGGCAGCTGCTGGCGGTGTCCTCGCTCATGGACTCGCTGCTCTCCGAGTCGCAGGGCCTGGGGCAATTTGACGTGCTGGTCGGCCCGGGGAAGGTGGATGCACTTCGAGAGCTCGGCATCACGTTCACCGTACTGAACCCGAACATTCAGGAGTTGATCGACGCGGAGGCGGCAAGGCTGGCGGGTCGCGCCGGCGAACCCGCCGGTCGGCGCGGCCGAGCATGGTTCGATGACTACAAGGATCTCGCCGCGATCGAGGCCTACCTGGACACGCTGGCGGCCAGCAAGCCGGGGCTGTCAACGATCCAGACCATCGGGGCGAGCCTCCAGGGCCGGGCGATGAAGGCGATCCGGATCACCGCGCCCGGCGGGCCGACGACCCGGCCGTCGGTGATCTACCACGGCGGGCAGCATGCCCGGGAGTGGATCAGCCCGATGACGGTGATGTACATCGCCGACCGGCTGGTGGCGGGCTACGGGTCGGACCCGCGCATCACGTCGCTGCTCGACAACGTCGAGGTCATCATCGTCCCGGTGATGAACCCCGACGGGTATGTGTTCACGTGGACGAACAACCGGATGTGGCGCAAGAACCGCCGCGACAACGGCGATGGGTCGATCGGCGTGGACCTCAACCGCAACTGGGGCTACCAGTGGGGCGGGGAGGGCGCAAGCTCGAACCCCGGCAACGACACGTACCGCGGGCCGTCGGCGTTCAGCGAGCCCGAGACGCAGGTGATGCGCGATTTCATCAGCGCGACCAGCTCTCTGCGGGCGCACATCGACTTCCACAGCTACTCGCAGCTGATCCTCTCGCCCTGGGGGTACACCGCGTCGCCGCCGCCTGCCGCCGCGACCTTCAACATGCTCAACGCGGAGATGGAAGCGGCGATCGAGAGCGTGCACGGGACGAACTACACGGCCGGGCCGACGTACACGACGATCTACCCGGCGTCGGGGGTCGCCAGCGACTGGACGTACGGGGCGCGGGGGCTGCTGGGCTTCGGATGGGAGCTGCGCGACACCGGGACATTCGGCTTCATCCTTCCGGCCGACCAGATCATCCCGACCGGCGAGGAGACACTCGAGGCGGTGATGGTGCTCACCGAGTACGTGGCGTACCCCTTCGTGTTCAGCTTCCCGCAGCCGCTTCCAACGCAGGTCGCGGTTGAGACCGCGACGCCGGTCACGGTGACGGTGCTCCCGCGGAGCGGGTCGGTGGCGGCGGGCACGCCGACGCTGTACGCCCGCGTCGGCACCTTCGGATCATTTACGCCGACGCCCCTGACGCCGCTCGGCGGGAACAGCTACCAGGCGGAGCTGCCAGCGGCGCCCTGCAACGACACCGTGCAGTACTACTTCGCCGCGACGAGCACCGACGGGGTGACGCTGACGTCGCCCTTCAGCGCCCCGGCGACGGCGCACGAGGCCGTCGCGTACTCGTCGATCGTGACGGTCAGCGACGCCTGCGAAGCCGTGGGTGGATGGGTGGTCGGAGCGCCCGGCGACAACGCGACCAGCGGCGTGTGGGGCCTCATGGACCCGCAGGCGACGGCCGCCCAGCCCGGCGACGACCATTCCGCCGCGGGCACGCAGTGCTGGGTCACCGACGGCCGGGCCGGTTCGTCGGTCGGCACGTACGACATCGACGGCGGGACGACCACGCTCACGACCCCGACGTTCTCGGCGGTCGAGGACGAGTTCGAGTTCGTCGGGTTCGACGCGGCGGTCTCGTACGCGAGGTGGTACTCGAACGATCAGGGCAGCAACCCCAACTCGGATTCGATGCCCGTCCAGATCTCCAACGACAACGGGGCGACATGGGTGCCGCTCGAGGACGTGACGGAGAACGCGGGCGCGTGGGTGGTGAAGACTTTCCGCATCGCGGACTATGTGACGCCGACGGCGCAGATGAAGCTGCGGTTTGTCGCTCGGGACCTGGGGGGCGGGTCGATCGTGGAGGCCGCGGTGGATGACCTGGCGGTCACGGTCCTGGGCTGCCCGCGCCGCCCGGCGGACTTCAACGGGGACGGGTTCATCGACCTCGAGGACTACACGGCGTTCGTGATCGCGTTCGAGGCGGGTGACGACTCGGCGGACTTTGACGGGTCGGGGTTCGTCGATACCGACGACTTTGATGCGTTCGTGGTGGCCTTCGAGCAGGGATGAAGTAAGAGGCATCAAGGCATCGAGGCATCGAGGCCGAGGCATCATTCGGCGTCGCCGGTGCCGACCACGATCAGCCCGAGCATCACGGGCTGCGCATCGTCGCCGGCGGTTTCGAGCTGCGCGAGCACGAGCCGATCGGGCCGTTCGGTCGCGAAGAAGCCGCCCTCGCGGAACGGATCCTGGTACTCGTCGCGGAATTCCTTGAGCCGGTAGCGCTGGGTCTCGCCCACCGCCAGCCCGTCGATCGGCCGGCAGAAACGGCCGTTGAGCCACAGCGTGCTCGGTCCGTACGCCCGAGCCGTCGTGTTGGTGAACTCGATGTGCTGCGCTTCGCGGAACACCTGGATGTCGAGGGTCGGGCCCTTGGCGAGCGCGCGCGGGAACGGGCGCGCGTAGTCAACCGTGGCGGGCGTGGACGAGCAGCCGCCCAGGAAGCTCACCACAGCCACACCGACGGCACAGAGAAGGGAACGCCCGGCGAATGAAGTCGGCTGATCGTGCATCGTGTCGCCTCTGTGTGCTTCCTGACGCGGTGATTCGGGGCACCGGGGCTCTTCCCCCTTCGTGGCGCTGCGGCGTTGGTGCCTCGGTGGCTTTGAATATAGTCTTTCGTGTCCTGCACGACCAACAACGCGACCCCGCCGAGCCCCGCGATCGCACCGGGCATTGAGGCGATCGATGCGCGCCGGGTGGCGGAGGAACTGGCCCGGTGGTACGGCCCGGGCGGGGCCGACCCGCGTCTGGCGCAGGTCGCACCGGGGTTCGATGCTCCGTTCTTCCAGGCGGGCCTGGCGGGCTACAGCGACGCGGCCATGCGGATCGTGGCCCGGCGGCACGGGTGCCCGTTCTGCGTCACCGAGGCGCTGCTGGATCGAACCCTGCTGGCCGGCGGGCGGGGTTTCACCAAGGCCGACCTGGGCGAGCTGCACGACAACATCCCGGGCGGACCCGAGGATCACCCGCTCGCGGGCCAGATCATGGGCTCCCACCCCAAGGAGATGGCGGCGGCGGCTCTCAAGATGACCGAGCAGGGCCGTCGCGGCGACAAGCAGTACCGCCTGCTCGCGTACAAGGACGACCCGGAGTTGTGGGCGGAGGTGGTGGAGTCGCACCTTCGCAACCCTGGCGGCGAGCAGGTGACGTGCGGGGACGACCTGCTGGATGAGTCGATCGAAGAACTCGCCGATGAATCTGCTTCCCTGTCGCCCGCCTTCCTTGATGCCTCGGTGCCTCGATGCCTTGATGCCTCATTTCAGGTCATCGACGTCAACCTCGCGTGCCCGGTGAAGAAGATCAAGAACAAGTCCCGTGGCGGGCACTGGCTGACGGATCCCGCGGGCGCGATCCGGATTCTCGAGGCGGTCCGCGAGGCGGTGCCCGCGAGCATCCCGTGCAGCGTCAAGATGCGCCGGGCCTTTGATGACACGCCCGAGATGGCCGAGAACTTCGAGACGATCTTCGACGCCGCGTACCGCATGGGCTATTGCTGGGCGACGGTGCACGCCCGGACCGTCGAGCAGAAGTACATCGGCCCGTCGAAGTGGACCTTTCTGCGAGACCTGGTCGCGCGGCACCCTGAACGAATTGTCTTTGGATCGGGGGACGTGTGGCGCGTCGAGGATATCTTCGCGATGATCGGCTACACCGGCGTGCACGCCGTGAGCGTCGCGAGGGGCTGCATCGGAAACCCGTGGATCTTCCGCCAGGCCAGGCAGATGCTCGCGGGCCAGGCTCCGACCGCGCCGACGATCACCGAGCAGCGGGCGGCCCTCGAGGAGCACTTCAGGCTGTCGCTCGCGGTCACGCGGCGCTTCCGCAAGGGCGAGGAGCAGACCAGCAAGATGATGCGCAAGTTCGCGATCAAGTTCGCGGCTCATCACCCGCGCGGTGACGAGGTGCGGAAGCGGATGATCGAGGTGAAGCGGGCCAGCGAGTGGTTCGGCGTGCTGGATGAGTACTACGACGCGAACCGAGCATCGCATACCGTCCCGGACCTGCGAGCGGATTAGCCCGGCTTCGGATGCGGACGTGACTGCGCTCCCCGAAGACCCACGACGATGCACGAAACCCCGGCGATGACCGCGGCGGATGTCGCCCCGAGCATCGCCCAGTGGTTCCAGCGATCACTGTCGGCGTCCTTTTTCTCCATCACCGCGTAGGTCGGCTGCGCGGGGTCGGCCCACAGCGGGATAGTGCTGCCGGTCATGCGGCGCCCGTATTCGTGGGCGTCGGCGGTCGTGGGGAATCGCCCGGCTCGGACTTCCGAGCGTTGCCGCCCGCGACCCGGCAGGTCGTACGAGCACGACAGAACGACGGTCCAGCCCCGCGTGCGGCCGCGCTTGCCGGTCTTGCGGGCGTGCTCGTAGGCGTCCACGCGGGCCTCCACCCGGACCAATTCGTCGGTGGGGGACGTGGGATGCGGGAAGCTCGACGCAAACAGCCCCATCACAATGCCCGCGATGAGCACCAGCAGACCCAGCAGGGTCGTCACAAGCGCGGACTTGTGCCTGGCGTGTCGAGTCATGGGTAAACCCGGTGCGTGGGAAGGCCGATGCGGGCACTCCGTCTAGATACCAAACGATAACGGCTGGCAGGGTCATTTGCACGGCCGGGCACTTTGCCATACCTTCACGATGCCGGTGCGGTGGTCGTTGGGGTGTGCACGGCGACGTCGAGGGAAGACCGATGGCAAGCGCAGGCGTAGACCCGAACGGCCAACACAGCGAATTCCCGCCCGAAATCCCGCCGCTCCCGGAGAACGCGACGCCCGAGGAAAAGGACCGGCACTGGTTCCAGTACGTGTACCAGGGCGACCGGATGCCCCAGCTCACGTTCCGAGCCGTGCTCATGGGCGGCATCCTGGGCATGCTGATGGCCGCGTCGAACCTCTACACGACGCTGTCGATCGGCTGGGGGTTCGGCGTCGCGATCACGGCGTGCGTGATGTCGTTCGTCATCTGGAACGCGATGCGCGTCGTCATGGGCTTCCTCACGCCCATGTCGATCCTTGAAAACACCTGCATGGCGTCGACGGCGTCGGCCGCCGGCTACTCGACGGGTTCGACGATCGCGACCATGTTCGGCGCGCTGCTGCTGCTGGCGGTGGTGCCCGAGGGCCAGACATCCGAGGACATCAAGAACTGGGACATCTCGCCCATCTGGGCGGTGGCGCTGTTCACGCTGTGCACCGGGCTCATGGGCTGCTTCCTGGCGATCCCGCTCAAGAAGCAGATGATCAACCACGAGCAGCTCCGCTTCCCGTCGGGAGTCGCGGCCGCCGAGACGCTGCGGAGCCTTTACGGCAAGGGCCGCGAGGCGGTCGAGAAGGCCTACACGCTGGTAACCGGTATCGTGTTCGGCGGGCTCGTGGGCATCTTCAACACGCCGCACGGCACCCTGGAGATCCTCGACAAGGTGCTGCCCTGGCGACTGCCCGAGCAGATCCCCGCCGAGGGGTTCTACAGGATGCACGGCAAGTTGGTGCCCGGCTTTGGCTTTGCCGTGAGCGTGCTGCTGGTGGCGGCGGGCATCATCACCCGCATGCGGGTGTGCCTGTCGATGTTCATCGGGACGGCGCTGCTGCACTTCATCGTGGTGCCGTGGCTGGTCAAGCAGGACATCCAGACGCCCGGGACTGGCTGGACGATGGGCGCCGAGGGCGCGGTCTTCGACAAGGCGCTGGTCGCCGAGAACGTGATCAAGAACATCGAGCTCAACGGAGCCGCAACGGCCATCCGCATCCAGACCTGGTCCCTGTGGGGCGGCACGTCGCTGATGGTGTTCGCCAGCCTCGCGGCGGTGGCCCTGCAGTGGAAGACGATCTCGCGGGCGTTCACCTCGCTGGGCAAGAGCGCCGAGCAGCACTCGGACACCGCGGCGATGAAGAAGATCGAGGTCCCCTTCAAGTGGATGGTGATCGGCATCGTCCCCATCGCCGCTGCCCTGCTGTTCGTCCAGATCGTGGCCTTCAACATCGCGTGGTGGGCCGGGCTCATCGCGATCGCGATGTCGTTTGTGCTGTGCCTGGTCGCGTCCCGAGCCACCGGCGAGACCGACACCACGCCCATCGGCGCCATGGGCAAGGTGATGCAGATCATGTTCGCGATCTTCCACCCCGGCCAGGTAGTGCCGAACCTGGCCTCGGCGGGCGTTGCCGCAAACAGCGCGATCGCCTCCGCCGACCTCCTGACCGACCTCAAGAGCGGGTACCTGCTGGGCGCCAACCCGCGCAAGCAGTTCCTGGCCCAGTTCTTCGGCGTGCTGTTCGGGACGCTCGCGATCGTCCCGATCTGGTTCCTGATGGTGCCGACCAAGGCGGCGCTCGAGAAGTTCAACGCCCCCGCGACGCGGACGTGGGAGGCAGTGGCCCGCGTCCTGACCAAGGGCATCGATTACCTGCCGGCCTCGGCGCAGTGGTCCATCCTGATCGGCGCGCTGCTGGGGATCGCCTTCCCGGTCATCGAGAAGCTGTCACCGGCTCGGATGCGGGCGTACCTGCCCTCGGCGATGGGCCTTGGCCTGTCGTGGGTGGTGACGTTCGACAACTGCCTGGGCTTCCTGACCGGCGCGATCATCATCTGGATCTGGGAGGCGATCAACCGCCGCAACGCCGACAAGTACGGCGTCCCGCTCGCGTCCGGGCTCATTGCGGGCGAATCGCTCATCAAGGCGATCATCGCCATGTCCGCGACCGCGGTCGGCCTGTTCGGCACCAAGGGGACGTGAAGGGCGCGTGAGCGCGGGCGGCTCCGAATGCCCGCCGGCGCACGCCCGGACGATGGTGAGTATCGTACTCGTCGTGCCGGCCGCCGCCGGAACGGCCAGACTCGATGCCGTCCATCCCCTTCACACGCCGCACCCGGTCGCTGCTGGCGCAGCTCGCGTCTCTGGTCGCGCAGCGCACCCAGGACCAGGCCGACGCCCAGCGCGTGCTCGATGCCGAGCTCGACGCCGCCAGGCGGGCCCACAAGAACGCGGCGACGTCCACCCAGTCCCAGGCCAAGACCGACCTGGCCGCGACCCGAGCCGAGCACCAGGCCCGGCTGGACGAGTTGAGGTCGTCGCACCAGCGGCAGCTCGACTCGGCCCGGGCGAGCTTCGACAGGGAAGTCAAGGAGTTCCGCTCCAAGACGAGCGCTCTCGAGACCGCGGCGGCCCGCAAGCTCGAGGACGGGCAGTGGCTCATCGACACGATGATCGAGTCCGGCGAGACCAAGCTCAAGAAGGAGTTCGAGTCGGTCCGGCGATCCCTGATGAGCCTCAACGAGCGTGTCGACCAGCTCGGCGCCCAGGGCCAGGCCGCGCTCGAAAAGTTCTCGCACCGGCCGCTGCCGGCCCCTCCCGAGGATGCGACGCACTGGGCCGTGCCCGACGACGTCTCGGGGATGCGGGAGAAATGCGAGCAGCTCGTGGCCGCGGCGGGCACAGCGCTGGCGGAGATGCAGCGGCGGATCAAGCCCAGGTTCCTGGGGCCGGCGACCTTCGTGTTCATCCCGATGCTGCTGATCATCGCGGGAGCGGTCGCCGGCGTGCTGGCGATCGGTGAGCCGCTGCGACGGTCGGCGTTGATGGGCGCGGCGAGCGGCGCGGTGCTCGCGGTCCTCATCTTCGTCCCGCTGCGGTTCGTGCTCCGCGGCCGGGTCCCGCCCGCGGCGGAGAAGCTCAGCCGGCAGATGGCGGAGGCTCGGCGAACGATCGAGCACTCGATCCGTCTCGCGGACGTCCAGGTCGAGGAGCGCAAGCAGCAGCTCCGCAAGCAGGCGGAGAACGAGGCCGCGAAGGTCAAGCTCGAGGTCAACCAGCTCCGCTACGAGGCGTACCGCCGCAAGACCGAGGAGGAGCCCGTCTTCGTCCTCGACCACGAGAACACCATCGTTGAGTTGCGGGCCCGGCTCGAATCAGAGCTCAAGCGGGCCGAGGGCGAGTTCCAGTCGGCGATCGAGGTGATCGAGGATCGCGAGCGCGACGAGCTCGCGCGGGCGCAGGCCGTGCTCGACCAGGCCACGTCCGTGGCGTCCGCGCACTTTGAATCGCAGATGACGCGGATCGAGTCGGCGTGGCGGGCGGGGGTCGGCGAGGTCTACGCGGGACTCGAGGAGGTGCGCCGCGCCGCCGAGGCGAGCTCCGTCCCGTGGTCGTCGCCGGCGTGGTCGGCGTTCACGCCGCCGACCGCGATCCCCGACCTTGTCTCCATCGGCGCATTCCGCGTGGACGTCGCCGCGCTGCCCGGAGGCCTCTCGGAAGATCCGCGCTTCGCGCTCCCCGGACCGTCGTCGTTCGACGTCCCCGCGCCCCTGGACCTGCGCGAGCGCGGGAGCGTTCTCCTCCAGGCGGGCGGAGATTCACGGGCCGCCGCGCTGGGCGTGCTCCAGAACATCATGCTGCGGATGCTCACGGCGCTGCCGCCGGCGAAGATCCGCTTCACGATCATCGATCCCGTCGGCCTGGGCGAGAGTTTCGCGGGCTTCATGCACCTGGCCGACTACGACCAGCAGCTCGTTGGCGACAAGATCTGGACCGAACCGCGCCACATCGAACAGAAACTCACCGATCTCACCGAGCACATGGAGACGGTGATCCAGAAGTACCTCCGCAACGAGTTCGCGACCATCCAGGATTACAACGAGAAGGCCGGTGAGATCGCCGAGCCGTACCGCTTCCTGGTGATCGCCGATTTTCCCGCCGGGTTCTCCGAGGCCGCCGCCAAACGTCTCGCGAGCATCGTCGCCTCGGGCCCCCGGTGCGGCGTCTTCACGCTCATCCTGATGGACACGCGGCAGCGCCCGCCCGCGTGGGTGCCGCTGGCCGACCTCGAGCGCGGCAGCGCGACCATTTCTTTCCGCGGCGGCAAGCCGGGCTGGCAGGAGGACTCCTTCGGTCGCTGGCCCCTGGTGCTCGACACGCCCCCCGACGACGAGCTGTTCAACCGCCTGATCCACGAGACCGGCCGCAACGCCAAGGACTCGGGGCGCGTGCAGGTGCCCTTCGAGACCGTGGCCCCGACGCCCCCCGACGTGTGGTCGCGCAGCGCCGCGGATGAGATCCGCGTGCCGATCGGACGAGCGGGCGCCACCAAGATTCAGAACCTGGCGCTCGGACGGGGAACCGCGCAGCACGCCCTGATCGCCGGGCGCACGGGCTCGGGCAAATCGACCCTGCTGCACGCGATCATCACCAGCGCGGCGCTGTGGTACAGCCCCGACGATGTCGAGCTCTACCTGGTCGACTTCAAGAAGGGCGTCGAATTCAAGACCTACGCCACGCACCGGCTGCCGCACGCCCGGGTGATCGCCGTCGAATCCGAGCGTGAATTCGGCCTGTCGGTGCTCCGCCGGCTGGATGCCGAGCTTGCCCGGCGCGGCGAGATGTACCGGTCTCTGGGCGTGCAGGACCTGGCGGGGTACCGCAAGGCGACCAGGGAGCACGGCGGCGCGCCCGCCGTCATGCCGCGGGTGCTGCTGATCGTGGACGAGTTCCAGGAGTTCTTCGTCGCCGACGACAAGATCGCCCAGGAAGCCGCGCTGCTGCTGGACCGGCTGGTCCGCCAGGGCCGGGCGTTCGGCGTGCACGTGGTGCTCGGTTCGCAGACCATCGGCGGCGTCTACAGCCTCGCACGCAGCACGATCGGCCAGATGGCGGTGCGCATCGCGCTGCAGTGCTCCGAGGCCGACTCATACCTGATCATGTCCGAGGACAACGCCGCGGCCAGGCTGCTCTCGCGCCCCGGCGAAGCCATCTATAACGACGCGTCTGGCATGGTCGAGGGCAACAGCCCCTTCCAGGTCGTGTGGCTGCCCGACGAAAAGCGAGAGGGATTCCTCGCCACGGTCCGCGGCCGGGCCGATCACCGCCGCGTGCCGCCGATCGTGTTCGAGGGCAATGTCCCGTCGGACATCGCGACCAACAACCTGCTGTCCGATCTGCTCGAGGGCCGCACGCCGCCGCAGGGGTTGTCCCGGGCCTGGCTCGGCGAGGCCATCTCGATCAAGGACCCCACGTTCGTCGCGTTCAAGCGGCAAAGCTCGGCGAACCTGATCATCGTCGGCCAGCAGGACCTCCCGTCGCTCGCGGTCACGACGGCGGCGGTCGTGAGCCTCGTTGCCTCCACGCCCGCGGCCCGGCCCGGATCGCCGGAATCCGGCGCCCCGCTGCCGCTGGTCACGGTGCTCGACGGAACGGTGATGGAGGAAGGCGGCGCGAGCCCCTTCGAGAAGCTCGCCGCGGGATTGCCCGGCGTACTGCGGCGAGCCGGTGTGCGCGAAGCCGACGCGGCCGTCGCCGAACTGCACGCGGAACTGCTGCGCCGGCAGCAGCCCGGGGCGCCGGAAGGGCCGCCGCGATTCCTGGTGGTCTACGGGCTTCAGCGTTTCCGGTCGCTGCGGCGAGCCGAAGAGGACTTCGGATTCGGCGGCACGTCCGACGGGGAGGCGTCCACGCCCGACCAGCAGTTCATGAACATCGTCCGCGAAGGACCGGCGCTTGGCATTCATGTCGTGATGTGGGTCAACACGGCCGCAACACTCGAGCGTGCGCTCGACCGGCGGGCGCTGCGCGAGTTCGACGGCCGGGTGCTCTTCCAGATGAGCCAGGCCGACAGCAGCACGCTCATCGACGGACCGCAGGCGGCCCAGCTCGGCCAGCACCGCGCGCTGTACTTCAGCGAGGAAACGGGCGTGATGGAGAAGTTCCGCCCCTACGCGATGCCGACCGATCAGTGGATTGAGTTGGTGGTCGGCAGGCTGAGAGGGCTCGCGGGCGGCGCGATCCATCCGCGACCTCTGCCCGAAGCGTGAGCAGGTTCGACCCGGCGACGTTCACTTCGAATCCAGACGGATCTCGAGCTGCTGTGAGTTGGGAGTGACGACGATCCGGAGAAACGGAGCACGCTGAACAGAGTGGATGTTGACGTGCTCGGCGGTCACGAGCACATCCTCGATCCGCAGCGCCAGCCGGACCTGCGGGGCCTGCCGCAGCGCGATCTGCACGCCGGGGTCGCACTCCTCGTCGAAGGAATCAATGAACGCCGAGAAATCGTCGTCGGTGATCCAGCCGTCCTGATCAATGTCGAGCAACGCGGCCAGTGGCCCGTCGCGACGCACCCACTCGTCCACGAAAGCGTCGATGTCGGTGTTGTCGATGGTGTCGTCTCGGTTGAAATCCGAGGTGCAGAACGACCGTACCTTGTCGTGCTCGATGAGGTCCTGCCTCCAGGGCAGCCGCAGCCCCGAGGCGGGATCGACGGGGTCGAACGCCGGTTCCACGACCGGGATATCGATACCGAGCTGCGCCATGGAGGCCCGGAGACTCCGCGGGTCGGTGTCGGACGATCCATACGGCAACACCGGTCGCGACCCGCTCTTGATGCCGGCTTCTTCGCGCGTGACAGGGGTCGAGTCCGCCGAGCTGTGTGATGAGATCGAACCCGTCGCGGGCGAGCCTTCGGGACCCAGCCGCACAGCTCCCAGAGACGCATTCGCGTCCCGGAGCGTCGGCGACTGCGGCGATCGCGTGAGAACCCACGCCCCAACCAGTGAAGTGGCGGACAAGGCGCCAACAAAACAAAGCCACGCTGCTCGCGTCCCGGACATGCGAGAACCTCCGCGGGAGGAACAAGCGAAGTCTACCACAACCATTGCAAGCGGTACAAGGGTCACGCGCCGGCGCGTCAAACCAACCCGATTACCGTGTTCACGGGCGTTCGGCCGTGCCCGTGGTAGAATCCGCCCCTCATGCACCACCGAACGATGTTCTTCTGGCCGGTCGTGGCCGCGGTCCTCACGTGCCTGCTGTCCGGCTGTTCGACGCTCGAGCCCGTGCCCGCCAAACCAGAAGCGGTTGCCGCGCCCGCAGCGGCGCCGGGCGATGCGCCGTGGTTCCGCAAGCCCGGTTCGCTCGACCGCGACACGATCTTCTCGCCGATCGATCTTCCGCCCGCGACGCCGCAGCGCTCCGCCGCGGGCATCCCCGGCCACGCGTACTGGCAGCAGCGAGCGGATTACCAGATCAACGCCACGCTCGATGCGGAGTCCAACACCATCACCGGTGTCGAGCGGATCACCTACTACAACCGCTCGCCCGACGAACTGCCCTACATCTGGGTGCAGCTCGATCAGAACTACTTCAGAGACACGAGCATCGGCAACCTGATGCGCGAAGAGGGCGGACGGTTCGGGAACCGCGGCGGTTTCGAGGGTGGATGCGAGCTCCGGTCGGTGCGCCTGCTCAGCTCGCTCGCCGGGGAGCTCAATGAACTCAGGAGCCCCGCGGGCTCGGGCGACGACGCAGGCAAGCCATCGGGTGACGACCCGGCCGCCGCTGACACGGCCGCCGAGCCCGCCGAAGTCCGGGACTTACCGCACACGGTATACGACACCATGTGCCGGGTTGAGCTGCCGACGCCGATGGAGCCCGTGACCGGCCGCATCGTGCTCGAGATCGAGTGGTCGTTCAGGATTCCCGAGTACGGCGCCGACCGGCTGGGCATCGAGCCGACGCAGGACGGGCTCGTCTACCAGCTCGCGCAGTGGTTCCCGTCGATCGCTGTGTACGACGACGTGCACGGGTGGAACGCGCTGGGATATCTCGGCCAGGGCGAGTTCTACACGAATTTCGGGGATTTCGACGTACGCCTGACCGTGCCGCGTGATCACCTCGTGGGCGCGACCGGCGTTCTGGTCAACCCCGAGGAGGTGCTCACGGCCGGCCAGCTCGAACGCCTGAACCGAGCGAAGTCCTCGCAGGAAACGGTCGTCATCCGTGGTGAATCGGAGGTCACCGATGCGGCGTCGCGGCCCGCGGGAGACGGCCCGCTCACGTGGCGGTTCATCGCGCGGGACGTCAGGACCTTCGCGTGGACGTCCTCGAAGGCGTTCCTGTGGGACGCGGCGACCATCCCCCAGCGCGGGCAGTCGCCCGCCGACGCCAGCGCCGACCCAAGCCGGCGGCCGCCCCAGGGCACGCTGGTGCAATCCCTCTACCCGCGTGAAGCGCTCCCGCTGTGGAGCAGCAGCACGCAGATGCTCAAGGCGGCCATCGAGGGCTATGGACGCCGGTGGTTCGAGTACCCGTACCCCACGGCCATCAACGTCAACGGCCGGGCCGGCGGGATGGAGTACCCGATGATCATCTTCTGCCGCGAGCGGCAGAACGATCGCGGCCTCTTCGGTGTCACCACGCACGAGATCGGCCACAACTGGTTCCCGATGATCGTCTCCACCGACGAAAAGCGGCACGCCTGGATGGACGAGGGGTTCAACTCGTTCATCAACTACTACAGCAACGCGGAATACTGGAACCAGCCGCCGGGCGGACGCGGGGACGCCGCGGCGTTCGCGCAGACCATGCTCGAGCCGGACCAGCAGCCCATGGACACGCCCGCTGATCGGGTCCGCGACGGGCGCCTGGGGACGCTGCAGTACGCCAAGCCCGCGACCATGCTGGTGCTGCTCCGCGAAGTAGTGCTCGGCCCCGACAGGTTCGACGCGGCGTTCCGCCAGTACATCCGAGCATGGGCGTTCAAGAGCCCGCGGCCGGCCGATTTCATCCGCTGCATGGAGAACGGCGCGGGCGCGGATCTTGCCTGGTTCTGGCGTGGGTGGATCTACGGAACGGGCACGCTCGACCAGGCGGTCACGAGCGCCGAGTTTGTCGAGTCCTCGCAGCGCTGCCGGACCGTGATTGAGAACAAGGGCGAACTGGTCATGCCGCTGACCTACCGCGTGACCTACGACGACGGGTCAACCGAGGACCGGCTGGTGCCGGTCGAGGCGTGGTACACGCGGACGACGTTCACGGCTTCGTGGGATTCCAATGGCAGGAAGCCGGTGGGCGTTGAGATCGATCCGGAATCGCGCTTGCCGGACACGAATCGGGAGAACAATAGTTGGTCGAAGGAGGACGATTCGTAAGCGCGTGTGCTCGGCAAAAATGCCCTGGTGGGAACGCCTCCTTGGTACGCGCGAACGCAACAAGGTTTATTTTTCATCGAGCGTCAGCAGCAAGCGTTTTGCTTCGATCTGCACGTGCGGCCAATCGTGGTGGCGGTCTTTCCTGATGGTGCGAATGAAGCCGCGTACCAGGGCAAGCTCGGTCGCGGAAAACTCTGCGCAGAACGGCGGGTACTCAAGCAAGTCGTCGCTGTAGTCTGAGAGGAAAGCCTCGACTACTTCGCTCTTCGCATCGATGAACGGATATTCACGCTGAAAAGCGGCCAATTGATCGTCGAGCGCGGCTCGACGTAGGTTGGTGATGAGTTGCTGCCGGAATGGCTTGCCGCCGCTGGTATCCATGTGTGAGACGAGCTCGCTTGGAGGCACGCGATGTAAGCATACTCATTCGCTGAGCCTGACTCGCTTTTACCTACGGCTGCTCGAACACGACCGGGATGCCGATCGTGGGCGTCCACGTGCTCGGCGGCTGCGTCCACCACAGCGCCTGCTCGGGCCGGAACGCCGGCTGCGACGGGATCGGGTCGCTGAGCTCGACGAACTGCACGAACGTGCCCCGCGTGCCCAGCGCGTCCTTGAGTGAATCGATCGCCTCCGCCGACGGCGCCACGTCGACGCGAGCAACGGCCCGGCGGGCCTGGCGCCGTTCGATGACCGGGCGCTCCGTCCGCAGGCTGACCGCGGGCAGGTGCGACCGGTCCGCGGCGATCAGCGTCGAGGGAGCATCCGTCGGCCCGTCCAGCGGGCTGGTCGCAAATTCAAGGGGTCGAGCGATCTCCGCCGCGACGGCGATCCGCTCCGCGTCGGCCGGGCTCGCATCGACCGAAGAAACCACGCTCGCGAGCCGGCGATCCTCGCCGGTCTGCATGCGACCGACGGCCCGGTCTACGCTGCCGGTGACGACGCGGACCATCAGCCGCCCTTCCCGGGCAAGCGCCAACGCGCGGTCGGCCGTCATCTCCGCCGGCTCGGCCAGTTCGTTCATCGCGAGCGTGCCGCTCTCCTGAATATCGCTCTCGGCACGGTCGGGCGCAGCGCCAAGCTCGGATTTCGACAGCGCGACCGCGCCCGGCGCTTCAGCCTGCGGCTCAGACATCGCGATCGGGGTGTCCGCCGCTGAGCTGGTCAACGCCGGGCCAGCCGCTTCGACCGGGCCTTGGACGATCGACGACGACGATGAGCCCGGGCCAGAGTTCCGCACCATCTGGAACGTCACCACGGTCGCGAGCACGAGCATCGCGGCAAGGCCCGCATACCGCAGCGCGGGCGAGAGCCGGCGACGGCCGCTGAAGCTCGGAGCCCGCGGAGGACGAGCCGAGACCAGCGTCCCCTGCTCGATCCCCGTTGAAAACTCGATGGGCTGCTCGCCCGTTCCGGCCCCGAGCAGCGAATCCCGCTCGAGCACGGCTTCGACGCGGTCGAGCAGTTCGACCGGTGCCGCAACCTCCGGAAGCGATGCAAGACCCGCACGGTCCTGGATCGCGTCTTCCACGAAGGCGATCACTTCGGGCCGATTCTTCCACCGCTGGAGGACCGCCCGCTCATGCTCGGCGGCCAGGCGGCCTTCAACCATGCCGAGCAGCTCGGCCTGATCGGCCTCGTTCAGGCGCGCGAGCCAGCCGTGCCGGCCCGCATCACCCGATCGAGAAGTTGGTCCGTTTCCAGCGTTCATTCCAAGTCAGTCCATCACCAACACGTTCCGCACTCGGCCCGGGACAGCCTCTGTCGACGGGACCACCGGGTCAGGGACCGTCATCGTCACCGCCGGGTTCGAGTTCTTCCAAGGCCTCGCGCAAAGCCGCACGGGCCCGGAAAAGCCGACTCTTCACGGTGCCGACCGGCACCTCGAGAACCTCCGCGATCTGGTCGTAGTCGAGATCCCGCGTGTCGCGGAGCACGAGGATCGCTCTTTGTTCGGGTTCCAGGCTCGCCAAGGCTGCCAGAACGTTCCGATGTTGCTCGGTCCATTGGACGCTCGAGGGGGCGTCCGGTTCCCGACCGGCCAGCCCCGACCCCGCCGCGGGGGCCCCTTCGTAGGGCTGGTCGTCCAGGCTGGAATGCCGGCGGACTTTCTCGGCCCGCAGGCGGGAAAGGCAGACGTTCATCGTGATCCGATAAAGCCAGGTCGAGAACTTGGCCCGGCCGTCGAACCGCTGGACGTGCTGCACGATCTTGACGAGCGTGTCCTGCGCAAGGTCCTCGGCGAGGTCGCGGTTGCCCACCAGCTTGAAACACAGGTTGTAGACGTTGGCCTGGTGCCGCCCGAGCAGCAGCCGCCACGCCGCCTGGTCGCCGCGCAGGATGGCCTGGACGAGCGCCAGGTCCTGGTGCTCGTCCGCCGCCGCTGCCTTGGATGCCGATGAAGCGGCCGCGCCGCCACCATGGGCGGCGCCGGCTGGATGCTGTGAAGAGCGAGAAGGTGACCCGGGGCGCTCGGGCATGTCGTGGACGGATGGTAGTGGGGCGGCGGACGAGCCGTGTCGGGGGAGGTTTCAGCGGTTGGCGGCTCGGCCGTCATCGCCTGCGACGCTGGGCGATGGTGAGCACACCGACGCCGGCGAGCGTGACGGCGCCCGGCGCCGGGAGCTTTGCCTCGGCTTCGGTATTGGCGGTGCAGGTGATCCGATACGTGCCGGTATGGCCGTTCTTGATGGTCACATTTCGCTCCGGGCTACCCTGGTCCGCAAGCGTCTGACCCTTCGGGTACTGCGTGATTTTGCCCAGGTTGTCGCCGGCGGTGGTGATGATCTTCGGATCGGCCGTTCCCTTTTCCAACTGCGGGTGGTTGCCGATGGAAGATGAAAGCCACCGGAACGGCATCTTGTACTTCACGATGATGTCCACGCCGGAGTTGTTCACCATCGTCACTTCACCCCACGCCGATTGCGAGGCCCGCGCCCAGCCGGCCGGGGATGCGACGGACTGGGTGTACGCTGCGACGGTGAAGCCGCCATCCTTGTTGAAGCCGCCCGCGAGCTGGCTTGCGCTTGCCGAGCCCTCCGACTTCCCGGTGCCGCTCTTGTTGGGATCGGTGTCTGGATCAATGGTCGTGGAGTCCGAACCGTTGAACGTAATGTCAAGACCGGCGGGGACCTTGTCATGGGTCTTGGTCCCGATGACGTACCCGCTGATGACAAAGTCCGCCTTTGCCGAGGCGGTCTCGGTCACGGTCGCGCTGGCGACCCCCGCAAGAGCCGCGAGTGTGGAAAACGCGCAGAACGCCCCTGTTATTGAATTCGTACGCATTGCTGCCTCCATGCATGAGGGATCGGCCGCGCTTCACCGGCGGAGTTGCTTGAGGTCAAGCGGTCCGCGACGACGGTGGGCGGATACCAAGGGAACGTTGAAGGTGCGGATCCCTCACGACGAAGTGGGCGCGCGGCACTGAAGCTTCAGGACACAGGCCCTCGCCGCACCGGCCGGGCCGGGTTGCCCACGACGACCGCGCCGGGCGGGACATCTCGCGTGACCACCGCGCCGGCGCCGATGGTCACGCCGTCGCCGATGGTGACGCCCGGGCAGATGGTCGCGTGCCCGCCGATCCACACGTCGCTCCCGACGGTGATGGGCTTGGCGTACTCCTGGCCGGTGGCTCGGATGAACGGGTCGGTCGGGTGCGTGGCGGCGTAGAAGTGCACGCCCGGGCCGATCAGCACGTTCGACCCGAGCGTGATCCTGGCGCAGTCGAGCATCACGCAGCCGAAGTTGATGAACAGGTTGTCCCCGGCGTGGATGTGGCAGCCGTAATCGCAGCGGAAGTCGGGCTCGATCTCGAAGCGCGGGCCGACCGATCCGAACAGCTCGCGGATGAGTTCGGCTCGGCGGCCGGTTTGTTCTTCCGTGGTCGCGTTGAACAGGCGCGTCAGGCGTCGGGCGTTGCGGCGCATCGCCACGAGCTGGGGGTCAGACGCGAGGTAGAGCTCACCCGCGAGCATGCGATCAAGCTGGGACATGGGGAGACGGTAGAGGCAAGAAGGCATCAAGGCACCAAGGCACCAAGCGCCAAGGCACTGATGCATGCGACGCATGCGATGACCGCGCGATCAGAACTCCGCGCTCTTGGGCGTCCGGGGGAATGGGATCACGTCGCGCACGTTCTGCATCCCCGTCAGGAACATCATCGCGCGCTCAAAGCCCAGCCCGAAGCCCGCGTGCGGCACAGTTCCGTACCGCCGCAGGTCCCGGTACCACCAGTACTCCTTCACCGGCAGCTTCATCTCCTCGATGCGGCGATCCAGGACGTCGAGCCGCTCCTCGCGCTGGCTGCCGCCGATGATCTCACCCACCGCGGGCACCAGCACGTCCATCGCCGCTACGGTATCGCCGGGCGCGCCGTCCGTGCCCGCGTCGTTCAGGCGCATGTAGAACGCCTTGATCTGCTTGGGGTAGTTCATGAGCACGACGGGCTGCTTGAAATGCTGCTCGGTGAGGTAGCGCTCGTGCTCGGATTGCAGGTCCGTCCCCCACTTGACGGGGTACTCGAACTTCTGCCCCTTGGCGATCGCCTGCTCGAGGATCCTGATGGCCTCGGTGTAGGGCAGGTGGCGGAAAGGCTTGTCGAGCACATCGCCCAGCCGCTTGAGCAGGCCGGTCTCGATGCGCTCGTCGAAGAACTTCATGTCGTCGGGCCGCTCGGTGAGCACCGCGTTGATGAGGTACTTGATGAAGTCCTCGGCGAGCAGCGCGTCGGCCTTGAGGTCCGCGAAGGCCACTTCCGGCTCGATCATCCAGAACTCGGCCAAATGGCGCGAGGTGTTGCTGTTCTCGGCGCGGAACGTCGGCCCGAAGGTGTACACCCGCGACAGCGCCGAGCAGTACGTCTCGACGTTGAGCTGGCCCGACACCGTCAGGTGGGCTTCCTTGCCGAAGAAGTCGTGGGAGTAATCCACCGCCGAGGGCGCCGAACCGCCTTCCCTCGTGCCTTGATGCCTTGATGCCTCGGTGCCTTCCTTCTTCGCCGCCTCGGCGCCTTCTCCCATCCGCGGCGGGTTGCACATGTCGAGCGTGCTGACCCGGAACATCTGCCCGGCGCCCTCGCAGTCGCTCGCGGTGATGATCGGCGTGTGCACGTAGAAGAAGTCACGCTCGTGGAAGAAGCGGTGCATCGCCATGCTCAGCGTGTGCCGCACCCTCGCCACCGCGCCGAAGGTGTTGGTCCGCACGCGCAGGTGCGCCTGCTCGCGGAGGTACTCGAACGTGTGCCGCTTGTTCGCGACCGGGTAGGTATCGGGGTTCTCGACCAGGCCGATGATCCGCACGGCGCCGCCCTTGGTCGCGTCAACGAGCACCTCGACGGCCTGGCCCTTGCCCTGGCTGGCCACGATCTCGCCGTCCACCTCGACCGAGCAGCCGGTCGTCAGCTTCTGGACCTCGGCGAAGTTGGCGACGGCGCTGGACCCGCCGCCCTTCACCACGCACTGGATCGGGTCGAAGCAGGTGCCGTCGGAAACCGCCAGGAAGCACAGCCCGCCGTCGGCCTTGGATTCACGGTTCGTCCGCACCCACCCCTTGATGGTGACGGACGTGCCGACCGGGGACTTGAACGCGGACTTGACGGTAATCCAGGACATGCTCGGGCTCCAAAGGGGGATCATCGTAGAGGCGGTTGGCGGTCGCGGGAATCGGCGCCCTTGAAAGCGGGCCGGCCCCGCCGCGATCCGATAGAGTCTGTCCATGCGGGCAGAAGTTGCCAGCCCGGAGTCCGCACACACGCCCCGCGGGCTCGCGGACGTTGCTCGGCGCGTGTTCACGCACGGCCCGCTTCTGACGCGCACGCTCCAGCATTACCGCCCGTACATCTGCCCGTTCGAGGAACTGCTCCGCTTCGTGCCCGAGGGCTCGCGGGTGCTCGACATCGGCTGCGGCGGCGGGCTGTTCGGGGCCCTGGTGTGCGCGACGCGCCGCCCGGCGCGGTTCGTGGGCTTCGATTCGTCAAGGGCCGCGATCGACGTCGCCAGGGCCGGCGCCGACGCCCTGAGAGCCGGTGCCCGCTCGGCCGACGACGCGTCTCCCGCCGCCGTGCCCGAGTTTCTCCGGCTTGATGTCGGCGACCCGTGGCCCGACGGCCCGTTTGACGTCGTGTCGATCATCGATGTCGTCCATCACATCCCGCCCGAGCACCAGCGGGCCGCGCTCCAGCAGGCCGCGGCGGTGCTCGAGCCCGGCGGGACGTTCATCTACAAGGACATGACCCGCCGCGGGATCGTCCGGCCGCTCATGAACCGCGTCCACGACCTGGCGCTGGCACGCCAGTGGATCCACTACGCCGACCTGGACCGCGTCCAGCAGTGGCTGACCGACGCCGGCCTGGCGGTCGTGCACCGAGCGTTCCTCCCGCGGTGGTGGTACGGTCATGAACTGCTCGTGCTCCGAAAAGGACCGGCGACGTGAGGGACCAGACCCAAACTCCGTCGGAACAGTCGAACCGCGCCGAGGCTCAGGGGCAACGGCTCGCGCTCATCGGAGCGGTCGTGAACATCCTGCTCGCGGCGGTCAAGCTCGTCGCGGGGCTGGTCGGCAACTCCTACGCCCTGGTGGCGGACGCGATCGAGTCGTTCGCCGACATCCTCGGGTCGGTGGTGATCTGGAGCGGGCTGCGGATCGCGTCGCGGCCCACCGACCGCCGCCACCCCTACGGCTACGGGAAAGCCGAGTCGCTGGCGGCGCTGGTCGTCGCCCTCATGATCCTCGGCGCGGGCATCGCGATCATGATCGAGGCGATCCGCGAGATCGTGACGCCGCACCACGCGCCCGCCCCCTTCACCCTCGGCGTGCTCGTCGCAGTCGTGGTCGTCAAGGAAGTCATGTTCCGCGTCGTCCGCCGGGCCGCCGCCACGACCCAGAGCTCCGCCCTGCACACCGATTCCTGGCACCACCGTGCCGACGCTCTGACCTCCGCCGCCGCCTTCGTCGGCATCACGGTCGCGCTCATCGGCGGCCCGGGGTACGAGCCCGCCGACGACTGGGCCGCGCTGCTGGCTTCGGGCGTCATTCTGTACAACGCGGTCAAGCTGATGGTGGCGCCGGTGCGGGAGCTGCTCGACGCCCAGGCGGTCGATATCGGCAACCGCGCCTGCGCCATCGCGACGGATGTCCCCGGGATCGAGAACGTCCAGAAAGCCGCCGCCCGCAAGGCCGGGTCCGGCTACTGGGTCGACATGCACGCCCGGGTCAGGCCCGACATGTCGGTCCGCGACGCCCACGCCCTGGCTCACCGCGTGAAAGACCGCATCCGCGAGCAGATGCCCGAGGTCCGCGACGTGCTCATCCACATCGAGCCGGCGGCAGAGGTCGGCGGCGCGAGAAATGACCCCTAAGCCTACTGACGGCCTTCCTTCAGCGACCGCAGCTCGGCGAGCGTCGAATTCAGCTGCTTGCGGAGCTTCCGCAGCCGCAGGAACGACCGCGTCCGGGTCAGCAGCTCCAGCCGGTGCACCGGCTTGGTGAGGAAGTCGTCGGCCCCGCAGTCCACCGCCCGTTCAACGTCGCTCACCTCGTTCAGGGCCGTCACCATCACGACGGGGATGTCGCTGGTGGCCGGCGACTTCTTCAGCCGCGAACACACCTGGAACCCGCTCATCTTGGGCATCATGATGTCCAGCAGCACCAAGTCCGGGGGCGACTGCTCGACCGCCTTGAGCGCCTCGTCGCCATCGGTCGCGAGCACGATTTTGCACGGCAGGTCCTCGAGGTACGCCTGGAGAAGCTCGAGGTTCTGCGGGTTGTCGTCCACCAGCAGGATCGTGGCATCGCCAAGATCGGCGTCGGATTCGATTCGACCGGCGGCCGTGGCTGCCGGGACCGATGATGCGGGGGATGCGGCCTGTTCGTGCGGGTTGGTCATCGCGATGCCCTGGCCGGACGGGCTGCCCCGCCGGGAATGTCATCCTAGCTCCGAACCCGGCCACGCTTCGGCGGCGGCCCGGCGCGTGCGGCAACGGCCCGGGCGTACGATTCACCCGGCGACGAGGGGGCTCCGCGGCTGAACGCGAGCGTGGGCGGGGTGGTTTCTCGTGGCCGTCTTGCCGGAGAGTCGCCGGGATGTCCACGTCCGGTCCGCGAACCCGAAACGCCTGGGAAGACCGCTTCCGAACCCCGACGTTCGAGACGCTGCGCGACCTGAGCAACAAGCAGGTCGGCGCCGTGTTCGAGACCGCTCGTCAACGGCTGCTGGCGCTGGGCGACGTCACCGAAACGCTCGCATGGCTGGGGATCCCCTGGCGCTGGAGCCTGGAATACCGGTCGCCGCTGGATCCGTCGCGCGCCTGGGTCGTGCTCGTGCTCCAGCCCAACAAGCCCGAGATCGTCGTTCCCCTCCCCGCGGCGGTGCTGACACGCCTGCCCCTGGCCAAGCTCCCCCGGACGATCCGCGAAGGGCTCCGAGCCGTTTCGCCCATCGCCGGGGTCTACTGGCCCGGCTGGGAATGCCAGACCAAGACCCAGGTGGACGAGGTCATGCAGGTGATCGAGCTCAAGCGGTCGATCTTCGCCGCCGCCAGCAACGGCCAGGCCTGACCCGTCACGTGCCCTCGCCCCGAGCGCTTCAGTTTCGGGATCGCTCGGCCGCCCCGGTCACGGTCAGGGCCACCGGCTCAGACTCGCGTGCCGCCGACGTCCCGCCGCGCTGACGCGAGAGCGACTTGGCCCGGTGCGTCGACCAGTCCTTCACGCGAAGATCGGGCGAGTCCTGCCCATCGTGAATGTTGAGCAGGTCGTAGGTATTGTCCCGCTGCGCCGGGATGAACCCGCTCTCGCGGATGAGCCGGCAGAGCAGCGCCTCGTCGAGGAAGTAGGTCGTGCCAGCCGCCGAGACGACGTTCTCCTCCATCATCACGCTGCCCATGTCGTTGGCGCCGAACGCCAGCCCCACCTGGCCGATGTGCGGCCCCATGGTCACCCACGAGCTGCCGATCGAAAAGATGTTGTCCAGGAACAGCCGCGACAGCGCCTGCGTGCGCAGGTAGTCCGAGGCGCCCGACATCCGCACCCGGCGCCCGAACTGCTCCGCCGCCGGGCCCAGGGCGCGGTAGTCGACCTCGTCGTGCCGGCCCCAGTCAAAGGCGCGAGCGACGATGTCGCCCGGAAACTCCGCCGACAGCTCCTCGGGCTGCGCGCCCCAGTCGCGCACGCGGCCCAGCGGCGTGTTCTCACGCTGGAAGGGCCACGAGATGAACGCCTTGTAATGGCCGAAGGAGGAAGCGGCCGAGTTCGTCGAATCCACGGTGTCACCCTGCCACGCCGACGCGCTGTCACGGCCGGCTTCCGCGAGCGCTCGATCCTGCCACTGCCGCACCAGCCACATGTGGTGGACGCGGTCGGCGTGCCCCTCGATGTGCCCGAACATCATCGTCGCGCTCGTGAACATGCCCAGCGAGTGCGCCGCGAACATCACCGTGAGCCACGACTCCGCGTCGCACTTGCCCAGGCCGATCTTGCGCCGCACCGGCGTCGCGAAGATCTCGCCGCCACCGCCCGGCAGCGAGTCCAGCCCCGCCTCCTGCAGCTTGCCGAGCACCCACCGGCACTTGGCGAAGAGGTCCTTCCCCGGCGGGTCGAAGAAGTTCACGAACTCGATGAGCTCCGGCGGGCTGAACGCGTGGACGTGCACCGACGGAAACCGCTCGCGGATCGACGACAGCAGCTCCAGGTAGTAGTCAAGCGGCAGGTCCGGGTTCATCCCGCCCTGCATCAGGATCTGCGTCCCGCCGATCGCCACCAGTTGCGCGATCTTCTCGTGGATCGCCTCCTTGCCGAGCGTGTACGCGTCGTGGTCGGTCGAATCCCGCCGGAACGCGCAGAACGTGCACCGCGCCGTGCACACGTTCGTGTAGTTGATGTTCCGGTCGATGACGTACGTCCGCAGCACGTCCCCGTGCAGACGCCGGCAACGGGCATCCGCGTACCGGCCCAGCTCCGCCAGCGGCAGGCGCCTGAACAGCTCGAGCCCCTGGTCGGGCGTCAGCCGTGCCTCGCCGGCCACGACCGCCGCCAGGAGGCCGGGGTCGGTCGCCGCGATCGTGGGATGCTCAACCGGACGCATGCTCATGCCCGACTGTAGGACTTTCAACTTGGTTTGAAAACTCCGAAAACCGATTGTCGCCCCGTCTGGCCTCCGACCGGTTCGCCGCCGCCTATTTGGCCGGTGCAACCCCCGGGTTCGGGCGGTGCTCGCCCGCCGTCAGGCCCCGCAGGAATCCCCGTTCGGGCGGCGCCCCGTCGGGGACCGCGCCGTCGATCTCCGGCGTCCGCCTGACGAGCATGACGATCCCCGCGGCGATCAGCAGCACCGCGCACATCGCCACGCCGACCTGCGCCTCACGGCCGATGTCGTCCGCCGTCGCCGGGTGGGTCGTACCCCTGGCCGCGTCGTACACGTGCGTCAGCCACCGCCCGCCCATGCTCGCCAGGATCGTCCCCACCGGCATGAGCCCCAGCGCCACGGTGTTGCACACCGCCAGCACCCGCCCGCGCATCGCGTCGTCCACCAGCAGCTGCATCACCGCCATGGACGAGTTGAACGCCCACATCCAGAAGATGCCCGACAGGAACAGGAACACGCCCGCGGCCAGCGGCGAGGGCATGATCGCGAACAGGAAGATCGTCACGCCGCCCAGCAGCACCGACACCGGGATGAAGTGGTGCATCGGGTACCACTTGGGCACGCGCCGCACCAGGAACCCGCCCGTCACCGCGCCCGAACCCATCACCCCGAGCATGATGCCGAACGCGCTCTCCTGGCGGTGGTAGACCTGGTGCACGAACACCGGCAGAAGCTGCATCATCGGCGTCGCGAAGATCGCAAACACCACCAGCGCCAGAAACGCCGCCCGGGGCCCGCGCCGGTGGAACACGAACGACATCGCCTCGGCGATGTCGGACCCCGCCTGGCCCAGCACCGACCTGCCGTTGGGTGCGCGCGGCGGCGCCGGCGCGTCGGGAGTCCCCCACACCGAGATCAGCACACCCACGAAGCTCACCGCGTTGATCACAAACAGCGACGTCGTGCTCGTCCACGACAGGATCGCCCCTCCCAGCGCCGGGCCGAGCACCCGGGCCATGTTGAACTGCACGCCGTTGAGGTGGATCGCCTCCGTCAGCTCCTCGCGCGGCACCAGCCGCGGTGTCAGCACCTGCGACGCCGGGATGTCGAACGCGATCGCGACGCCCTGCAGCGCCGAGAGCACCAGCAGCACCCCCGGGCCGATCAGGCTGAAGTAGCTGATCACCGCCAGACCCACCGCGATGAACATCATCGATACGCGCGACACCAGCAGCAGCGTCTTGCGGTTCACCCGGTCCGTGATCAGCCCCGCGATCATCCCCAATAGCAGCGTCGGCACCAGCGACGCCACCGTCAGGTAGCTGATCATCGCGTTGGCGTCCGGGCCGCTCCACCCCGGCGCCGTCGTCATCTCCGTCATCACCCACCGGATGCCAACGTGCTCCATCCAGCCGCCCAGGCTCGCCCCGAACGCCCCGAGCCACACGTTGCGAAAATGCCGGTGCCGCAGCACGCCCAGCCGCCGATGAGCCCGACCCGGCGCGGCCGGCGGAGCATCCGCCAATGGCGACGCCGCCACCGGGTCGCCGCACGGCGGGCTCAGCGTCCCCGCGGCCTGGCCTTCCAGGTCGTATTCACACGTCGATGGCGGTTCCGCCGACGGGTCCGACCCGCCGCCCTCCGTCGACCGGGGCGCACGGGCGTCCCTGGCGCTGGGCGCGTGCGAACCTGCTCCCTCCGTGGCGATGACCGGACCTTCCATAAAGCACGTTGTACGCCGATTTCCCCGCGGCATCGGGGCCGACGAGCGGCGCCGGCCCACAGGCGGCGCACCTTGACTCGCGGGGCGTGATGATATGCGCACGCCGGCCTCGACCGTTCAACGCGAGACTTCACCGCCTGATCGCCCCGCGTTGATCGGGTTCGCCCACCGGCACTGCCTCACCCCCACATACACGAGCACCTCGAACACCAGCAGGCCGATCACATACGCCCCGACCACCACGCTCGCGAGCACCGCGTCCCCGGCGGAGAAGCTCCCGACGCCAATTCCGCCGCCCCGAGCAAGCAACTTGTCGAGCAGGCTCGGGCGACCCGTCGGCGCCGCCCACAGCACCGCCATCACAAACAGCGGAACCAGCGCCCCGACTATCCACCCCGCCGACGCGTGCGAGCACACCTGCCAGGCCGCCTCCCGAGTCAGCCGCCAGCCCCTCCGCCGAGCAAAGAACATCACGCCCCGGCACTCGATCGCCGTCAGCACGAGCAGAATGCCCGCCGCGATCGCCGCCTGGAACGGCACCATCAGCGCGTACACCGCCGCCTGCACCACCGGCCCCGCGCCCCGCGCCGCCCGGGCAGGGTCGCCGACCAGCGTTCCCGTCCACGGCGCCACCAGCAGCAGCCCCGCCAAAGGAAGCGTCACGGCCAAAAGCAGCGTGCCGCTGCGGGGCTCGATGCGCAGCGTCCTGAACCGCTCCCGCGGGCGGAGCAGGGTTCCCTTGTGCGTGTCCCACACGGCGCCGGGCCACGACAGCACGCCCCCGCGATTCTGCCACGCAGAACCGGTCCGCCGCCGCGGAAGCGAATCCGCGATCGGCGTGCCGCATTCCGGGCAGTTGCCCTGGGATTCCTCCAGGCCCGCAAGCGGGTATCCGCAGGACTCGCACATCAGCGCCGAGTCGGTTGCGGTGATCGGGGCTCGCGCGTGGGGAGAAATCCCCTGTGCGGTCGCGGAAGCAGGGGTGGGAAGGGGGCTTGTCGTCTGCATGTGCCGCTCGCTGCCCGGGAAACCGATCGGTCGACGCCCGCTCGCCCCGCTGACATCTATAGTTGTCCTGATTGATCGAGGTTCACGAGTTGAAGCCGCTCTCCATCGACCAGATCAAGGATCTCTTCCACGAACACGGGCTGCGGACCACCCGCCAGCGCGAACTGATCTATACGCTCCTGCACCAGTCGCACGACCACCCGACGGCCGAAGAACTCTTCCAGGCCGCCCGGGTCCAGGACAGCGGCCTGAGCCTCGCCACCGTGTACAACACGCTCGACGTCCTCGTCGAGAGCCGGCTTGCTCGCAAGCTGACTCCGGCGGGCGGCGGGTCGAGCCGATTCGACGCCGACCTCTCCGATCACGCGCACCTGGCGACCACCGACGGCAAGTTCGTGGACATCCCCGAAGACCTCAGCCGCGAGCTGGTCGATCGCATCGGCCCCGACCTTGTCGGCCGGATCGAGTCCCGCATGGGCGTCAAGGTCGATGCGGTGACAGTCAGCCTAGTCGTCGCCGGCCTGCCCGGGCACTGACCGCGGGCGCGCAGGCTGCGCAAACCTCCCTCCAGAAACGGTTTTCGGACCATTCGGGTTCACCGGGCACAAGTCCCATCACGCACGGCCCGATAGTGCGGGTTGGAACCTGCAAGCGCGGGGCGTTCCTGCGGACTTATCAGTTCGTCCGCGAATGCTCGCCTTTCTCCCGGAGCCGACCATGTCCGCGACCACCACTCACGAACCCCATACGACCCCCATCAACCGCCGCCGGCACGACCGATTTACGGTGGCGCCCATGTACTGCCCGATCTCCCTGCGGCTCGAGTCGCAGGATCGGTTCAGCTTCGAGGGCCACGCCTACGACGTTTCCGAAGGCGGCGTGATGTTCGAGCTCGACGAGGCGATCCCCGCGGGCACCGCCGTCGCCATGCAGATGACCCTCCCCGGCGACCACCCGCACGAGCTCGATTCGGATCGCAGCATCTACGTCCTTGGCAACATCGTGTGGGTCGATGACTCCGACCCCGGCCCCGTGCGCATGGCGGTGACCTTCACGCGCTTTGCCCGCTTCGGCGACCGCGACCGCCTGCTCCGCGGCCTCAGCCGTGGCACGCTCATGCGCCGCGCCGCGTAGTCACCCGCGGATTCGACATCTCGTGCTCGCAAAGGGCGGTGCCGCGAGGCCTCGGATGCCCGGCGCTTCGACACCTACCCTCTGCTCGCATGTTCGTCGATCGGGCAATCATCACGGTGCGGGCCGGCAAGGGCGGCGACGGGTGCGTCGCGTTCCGCCGCGAGAAGGGCGAGCCCAAGGGCGGGCCTAATGGCGGCGAC
Source organism: Phycisphaerales bacterium (assembly GCA_022072615.1). Lineage (GTDB taxonomy): Bacteria > Planctomycetota > Phycisphaerae > Phycisphaerales > UBA1924 > JAEUJB01. The sequence goes on along the minus strand of JAJVHS010000021.1, from coordinate 19,070 downwards.
GGCGGCAAGGGCGCCGATGTCGTCCTGGTCGCCGAGGACGGCATGCACACGCTGTACGACTTCCGCGGCGTGCCCGCGCTCGAGGCCAAGGACGGCGATCCGGGCGGCGGCAAGCAGTGCCACGGCGCCGATGCTCCCGACCTGATCGTCAAGCTGCCCCCGGGCACCCTGGTCTACAACGACCAGACCGGCGAGCTCATGACCGATCTCAAGCCTGCCGACCGCGTCGTCATCGCCAAGGGCGGCAAGGGCGGCTGGGGCAACGAGCACTTCAAGAGCTCGACCAACCAGACCCCGCGCCGCGCCACCCCCGGCGCTCCGGGCGAGTCTTTCCGCCTGCGCTTCGAGCTCAAGCTCATCGCCGACGTCGGCTTCGTCGGCCTGCCCAACGCGGGCAAGTCAACGCTGCTCGCCGCGCTCACCCGCGCGACGCCCAAGATCGCCGACTACCCGTTCACCACGCTGTCGCCGCAGCTGGGCATCTCGGAGCTCGACGCCATGCGGCGGATTGTCATGGCCGACATCCCCGGGCTCATCGAAGGAGCCGCGCAGGGCGCGGGGCTCGGGCTCGATTTCCTCCGGCACATCGAGCGAACCCGCGTGCTCGTGCACCTGCTCGACGCCCAGCCGCCCGACGGCACGACTCCCGCCCAAAACTACCGCACGGTGCGACACGAGCTGACGCAGTATTCCGAGGCGCTGGCGAGCAAGCCCGAACTCATCGTGCTCAACAAGATCGACCTGCTCATGCCCGAGGAAGTCGAGGTGGCCGTGAAATCGCTCGCGCGCGAGCTGGACGTCGACCCGCGCGTGGGCGTGCTCGCGATTTCCGGCGCGGCGAACACGAACCTCCGCCCGCTGCTCGACAAGCTGTGGGCGATGCTGCATCCCGCGGGCGGGGGCGTTGAGCACTGGAAGCAGACCGCCCGGGCGTGAACGCGGTACCTTCGTTGAGCCGGAAGCGCGGCGAGGCATCGTTGTTCTTTGTACCGACTGGGCACCCGGAATCGCGGAATGAACATTGAGCAAGCCAAGGCAGTCGCAACCCGCCTGTTTCACGCTCGAAAGGACGAACTGGAAATTAACCCCGGACCAACGCTCTCTCCGGCGATGATCAGTGCATTCCGCAAGTCAATCGGTTTTCCGCTTCCATCCGAGCTTCGAGCTTGGTTGACTGTGTGTAACGGGTCACCTCTGGTTGCCGGATTGTGGGTTGCACGCTTCCTTGGCGTCCGGGATAAGTCTAAGGCGTTCCTGGATATCGGTGGAAGCTTCGAGCACCAAGAATGGCGTACCCAGCGATGGATTCCTTTCGCTGATGATGGCTGCGGCCAAACGTTTCTGCTTGTCCCATGCAAGGCACTCAACCGTTCCGTTGTGTGCTTCCATGAAGGAACCTCGGGGGCCGAAGAGATCGAATACGTAGTAGCATCGAGCCTGTGGCATTTCCTGGTCGGCGCACTCAGCGAGCGAGTATCGGGCGGGGAAGAAGACTCAGCGGATAGCTGGCCATTCGACCGCAAGTCGACCCTCGTGCTCGACCCGGACCTGAAGCGAGTCCGCGGCTTTCAGTTCCCGTGGCAGGCCTGACGTCCACGGCGGTGCTCAACTTCTTCGGCGCCGCGAAGATGCGCGTGCGGAATGCCCATTGCTGAGTTCTTCGATCGCGGTGATGTGCAGATAGGAAACCGTCGCAGCCCGGTCAGACCTTGGCTCCGCGACAAAGACCTTGCTCTTCATCAGGACGACGAGATCGGGGCTCGCAACCTTGTGTGCCTGGCCGCCGCTTGATCGGATAACGAATGGCTCGAACGGCTGCTGGGCCAGCTTCTCCCGGATCGTCTCGGGGATCATGCGCAATCGTACGCCCGCGGGGCCCGCACGCACCACGGGCACTCGCAACGCGCGGCATCACACCGTGCGCGAGCAAGGAGAGCGCTGCAAGAGCGTCTCAATCTTTCTTGAGCGTGCGAGTTCAATCGGTGCCACGTGACGCGTGTCGCACCGCCTCCAGCTCCGCCAGCCACTCCATGTTCCCATCCGCCTTCGAGCCACCGCGCAGCGGTGAGCGCGTCAGGCCTGCGACGCGCACCCCAAGTGCCGGGAGCTCATCCACAACGGTGCGCATCACCTGCTCGGCGAGCTCGTCGGGCAGGATCCCTCGACGCCTGGCGGCCTCCGCGGCAAGCGCCGTGTGCTTCGCTTCGTAATGCGGCTTGATCAGCGTGATGATGCACGGGCCGCGACGCTCGCCCGACGATTCGGGCCGGTCGCCGCCCTTCAACCAGCCCAGCGCCACCGGCACAAGCTGCCGCTGCGTTGTCCACCCAAGATCGACCACCACCACATCGACCTGCTCGGGCGGCGTGGCGTGCAGCGCGTTGCTTCGTTCCATTACAACCACGCGCGGGTCCTTGCGCAGCTTCCACGCCAGTTCGCCGTACGCCGTGTCGACCGCGAAGACCTTGCTCGCCCCGTGCTGCAAGAGGCAATCCGTAAACCCTCCGGTGCTGCATCCAAGGTCCGCGCACACGAGCCCGCGCACGTCGACCGCGAACTCGCGCAGGGCGTGCGCCAGCTTCTGTCCTCCCCGGCTGACGTACGTCGCGTCGCTCATAACCAGAAGGTACTGAACGCGGAGGTCGCGGAGGTCACAGAGAAGAAGCCCGGATTCATGAAATCAACGCTTCTGAGTTGCCCTCTCAGCGTCCTCTGCGACCTCTGTGTTCAGCTGTCTTACGGCTGCGCCGTCGGCACGCCGACCACCGCGATCCCCAGCTCGTCCGCGAGGTCCAGGACCTTCTGCTTCTCGAGCATGATCACGTCGCCCGCCGCCAGCGCCAGGCATCCCGCCCCGTTCGCCGCCATGTTCTCGATCGTCCGCGTGCCGACCGTGGGCACGTCTGACCGGCGGTCGTGCCCCGCCCGGGCACCCTTGCACAGCGTCCAGCCCTTGGCCCGGCAGATCTGCCCGACCCGCTGGATCATCCGGTCCGTCCCCTCGACCGCTTCCACCGCCACCACGTCCCGCTCCCGCACCGCCAGCGCCTGCCCGATGTCGAGCCGCAGGATCTGCGTGAGCATCGGCCACACGAATTCCACGTCCTGCATCTGCTCGCTGGTCGGGCGGCGTTTGGTCATCAGCCCGGGCGTCGCGAGTTCGTCCGGGATCGGCGCGGTCGAGTCGAGCAGCGCCACCCCGCACCGATCAAGCTCCTCCGCGATCGCCGAGAGCACCGCGTGAGAGCGGTGGTCCTGCCGCAGGTGCTTGTACCACGCGACCACCGTCCGAACATCCGGAATGTTGCGAACGATCCGGAACGGATCGTGCATGATCTTGGCCTTGTCCACGCGGCCGACCATGATCGCGTGCCGCACGCCCATCCGAGCCAGGATCCGTCCCCAGGTCCCGACCTTGAGCACGCCGACCTCGCGGAACGACGAACACAGGACCGGAAGCTCGGCTTCATACTGGCGGAACAGGCCCAGCGCGTGTACAGGGTGCCCCGCGTCGCGGAGGCCCCGAGCAACCAAGATCGGAAGCTGCCCACCGCCCGCGATGAGTCCGACGGGGGTCGGCGGCGGGGGAGGGTCTGGAAGAATCGTCAGTGCGGCCGCGGTCATAGATGCGCTGTCGCGTACGGGTCCGGGTGTAGCCTCTCGCTATCGACGAGGCGTCGCTCGAATCCCCAAAGACGGGAACGAAACCTGCGAGCCGCATGCTCGAGATCCCGCGCGTCCCTCCCCCCCGGCCGGACTTCGGCGATGAGTCTCGCCGAGCCGATGGAGAAGTCTGAGTATACACCGCGAAGCCTCCCGGCAAGAGATGCTCGGGATCTGGACGGGTAATGACGGACGGGTCGTTCCATGGATGCCGGACAGGCCGATCGCAACTCCAGTCCCGATGGCCGCCTGGACGTCACCGACGCCGGATCGGTCGCCGCCGGGCGCAACGCCGGACGCCCCTTCCTGCAGGTGTTCTTCCGCTGCGCCAACAAGTATCTGCACGTCCCGCGCAGCGCCGACGGATCGGGGTACCGCGCGATGTGTCCGCTGTGCGGAAAACGCGTCAACTTCGTGATCGGCCCAGGCGGGACGCCGCAGCGCTTCTTCGAAATCAGTTGTTGACGTCACGATCTCCCAGCAGTGGGTAGGCCGCGGGGCGTGAAACTACTTATAGTGGATCATGCTCGCACCGGGCGCATCCTCCGCGTACTCGATCGCTCGTCCGACCGGCGTCTGCGCCCTGACCGGCCAGGCGATTGCCGTCGGCGAACGTTTCGTCGCCACGCTGGTCGAGATCGACGGCGAGCAGGACCTTCGACGCGTCGATTTCTCGGCGCAGGCCTGGGAGCAGGGCGCCCGGCCGACCGCCGGGCGGCTGTTTGCGACTTGGACCGCGGTCATGGCCGAGCCCACCGCCAAGAAGCGTCCCCTTCTCACCGACGACGAACTGCTCGACATGTTCGATCAGTTCGCGCCGTCGACCGATCGCCGGCGTCTTGTCTTCCGGTACCTGCTCGCGCTGGCCCTGCTGCGGCGGCGCCTGCTGCGGCACGAAGGGTCCCGAGGCACGATCATGCTCGTGCGACGGCGCGGAGCGGGTGCCGACGACGTGCTCGAGGTGCTGGACCCCGGCATGGACGATGCGGCCGTATCGGAAGCCATGGAAGAGCTGTCCAGGATCATCCCGCTTGACGAACCCGCCGCCGGAGCGGCGACGTGAACGGACCCGCAACCCTGGTACGACGCGCGGTGCTCGCGGGCCTCGCCGCGCTGGCGATCGTCGCGAGCGGGGGGTGCCAGAACCAGCAGAAGGACGACCCGGCGCCTGATCCGATCATCCGGACCGATCCCCCGCCGACGCCCGCCACGGTCGCCGCCAATTACAACCTGGTGGTGAAACCCCTCAACCGGCTCTGGGCCCGGGTCGAGCTGCGCATCGTCGGCGTTGATGACGAGGGCGAGAAGTTCGACGAGACGGCCGAGGGCTATCTCCAGTTCGTCCGCCCGGGCAAGGTCGCCCTGACGGTCAAGAAAGTGGGGGAGACCTACTTCAGCCTCGGGTCCAGCCTCGACCGCTACTGGTGGATGGACCTCCGCAAGCCGCGCACGGCGCTCATCGGGACCCTCGCCCGGGCCACCCCCGCCGCGGTCGAGAAGTTCGGCGTCCCGGTACACCCGCTCGACCTGATCGACCTGACCGGCGTGCTCACGATCGATCCGAAGAACGCGACCACCGCGTGGTCCGCGGACGGGCGGCAGGTGATCATGACGCTTCCGGGCCGCTGGGGACGCAAGGAACTCGCGTTCCAGGACGATGCCCGGCGGCTGGTTGCCGTGCGGCTGTTCGACGCCGCCGGCCAGGTCGTGTGCGAATCGAAGATCGACATGCTCCAGCGGGTCGATTTCCCCGAGAACCCATCCATGTCGGCCCTGACGCCGGTCCGCATGGTGATCAGGATCCCGACCCGCCAGATCACTGTCACCGTTCGCCTCCACGACCCCGCCAACAAGCCCATCAAGGAGACGGTGTTCGATCCCGGCGAGCTTCTCCGGGCGTACAACATTGATCCCGAGAACGTTCGGTCGCTCGATCAACCGTGAGACGCCCGTTGACACGCTCGTGCCTGCCAACCCTCATCGCCCTCGCATGGGCGGTCGTCGTGCTCCTCTGCCCGCGCCCGGCGGCCGGGCAGACGCCGCCCGCGACGGGTGTCCTTCCCGGCGCGGGGGGCATGTGGACGACCACGCCCCCGCTTGAATCGCACGGGTGGATGGTCGCCCCCTGGGGCGATCAATGGGCACTGGTCCACGTTCCGCCGCGCGTCGTCAGAGGGTCCCTCGCGCAGGAAGGCTTCGCCGCCGCGGGCGGGAACGTGCGCCTGGTCTCCATGTTCAAGGACGCTCCCGTGGCGCTGGCCGCGGTGGATTCCCGAGCCTTCGTGGCGTTCGAAACGCTCGATCGCGGCGGACGCGTGATGAAGCGCGAGGTCGGATCGGTAACCGCGTTCCCGTCGGGCCTTGGCGCCATCTGGCGATTCGAGCCCGAGGCCGCTCTGATGACCCATCCGCTGCTCCCGCCCGACGGCATGCTCGTCGGACTGGGCATCGTCGATGGTCGTCTGTCGGCCGTCATCGACGATTCGCTCGAGGCCAACCCGATCGGCCCGCGTGTCGGGGTCCTTCATCGCGACCGCTGGCTGTGGGCCGCGCTCGAAGACCGGATCGCCTCGGAACTCCAGATGCATCCCGGTCGCGGGCGCGTGTTCTCCTCCAAGGACGGGCTCGGGCTCGCGGTTTCAACACCCAATCGCGAGGTCCTGGTCTGGACCGGCCGGGCCGAAGTGCCCCAGACGCGGGATTCCTACGTCTTCGGCGCCGACGTCGACGAGCCGCTGCTGTCCGACAAGTCCGATGAATCGCCGGCGCAGTCGCCGCAACCCCCCCAATGGTCCTGGACGTTCCAGCGATTCTCGCTCGGCGCGCCGGCCGAGTCCGTCGACCTTGCGATGGGCACGATCATGGAGTGCTCGGGCGTGCTGCTGTGGATCCAGCCCGACGCGGCCGGACGCGCCACGGTGTACGAACTCATCGAGGGCCGAGCAACGCAGCTCGCCGAGTTCCCCGACGCCACCCGCCCGCTCTCGGTCACCTGCCTGCAGGACGAGGGACGGCTGGTGCTCGTGTGGTCGCAGGTCGAGGCGGCCCCGCAACCCGGCACGGAACTGGCCCCCTCGTCCCCCAAGCGAAAATACGAGGCTCGGGAAGTGTCGGTCGCGACCGGGCGCGTGCTCTACGCCGGGCCCGCCAAGAGCCTCGGCCCCGTCAGCCCGACCGACCTTCGGATTCTCTCGACGGCCCTGCTGATCGTCATGGGCATCGCCCTGCTGCTGGTCTTGCGCCCGGACCCGGACGACGCGGTGGTCAGCCTGCCCGATGGCTTCGCCCTGGCCGAATCAAGCCGTCGGATGGTCGCGGCGATGATCGACGGCGTCCTCGCGTGGTGGATCGCGGCCGTGCTGTGGGGCTTGGACGTCGGAGCCACCCTCGCACCGGCGAGCATGGTGACCGGGCAGACCTGGTACGTCGCCGGTACCGCCATCATCGTCGGGATCTTCCTGGGAACGTTCGGCGAGTGGCGAGCGGGTCGCTCTCCAGGGAAACTCCTGGTCGGGTGCGAGGTTATCTCGCTCGTCCGCCGACCGGATCACCCGCCGGAGTTCGTCCCGCGCCCCGGTTTCTGGCGGGCGCTTGAACGCAACGCCGTCAAGTGGCTGCTGCCCCCCGTCGCCATGCTCGGGCTGTTCGACGACCAGGGCCGTCACCGCGGCGACATGCTCGCTCGGACTCTGGTCGTCATCCGGTACGAGCCCTTCGAGGGCGATGCGGGTCCTGAGGAATAGAGATTCACCCGACGCGCAAAGATCGCGGGGCCCAGTCAAGACCGGCCCGTGAATTACCCGATAACTCCCTCAACTCTCGGCCGATGTTGCGCGTTTTCTGAATGGCGGCACCCGTCCGGGGGTTGATCCAGTTGACGAGCCGGGCTGTGGCGACCCGACGGCGTATGGATGCCCGTCCGCCATGGTTCCCGGGTTCTTTGGCGCGAGGAATCCGCAAGCGTTGTCGGATACAAAGGCCCAACTGAACGCGGCGGCCCCGCAGGATGCGGCGGCCGCGGCGGACGCCGGAGCATCGGCCGGGTCGGCGTGGCGGCTCGCCTGGCGGCTGCCCGCGCTCGTCGTCGGCGCGGCCGCGATCGTGGCCGGCGCCCTGTACGCCTTCAAGACCTCGCCGCTCCCCGACTTCCCAGGCGTGATGGACGTCGCCGAAGGCATGCTCGGGCGCCGCGAGTACGAGCCGGCCCTCGGCTTCGCCAACTCGAACCTCTACCCGTTCCTCAACAAGGGCGTCGTCGGCGAGGACGAGACCCGGCGGTACTACCTGCTGGTCGCCCGGGCGATCGCCGGCGGCCAGCGCGAGCACGCGCTCAACGTCGAGGCCAACCACCGTAACCTGCTTGGCGCCTACGACGCCGCCGTCCAGCGCGGCGCCACGACCACCGCCGAAGACACCGTCAACATCGCCGAGGCCCACCTGGCACTGCGCGAGTACGACCAGGCGATGCAGTACGCGTCGCAGCTCCCCTCCACTCACCGCGAGCATCGCGACCGCATCAACCGCCGCGTGATCCAGCGATCCCTCCACGGGTCGACCGAGGAACGGGCACGCGCCGTGGACATGATCGCCGGGATGCTCGCCGACCCCGAACTGCCCGCGGCCGAGCGGATCTGGGCCCTGGGTCGCCAGGCGGAGCTGCTCATCGACCAGGGCTACGCGGGAGAGGCGATCGACAAGCTCCTGCGGGCGATGCCGCGGCTGGGCGCCATCGGCGAACAGGCCGGCGAGCTGTATGTCTGGCTTGCCCGGGCCTACATGGACACGCAGGACCTGGGCGCCGCCGCGGCGCAGCTCGAACGCGCCGCGATCGCCCTCGACCCCGCCGACCCGCTCCAGGCCAAGGTCGACCTCATGGCCGCTCGGATCCTCGAGTCCCGCAACGACCTCTCGGAGGCGCGCGAGCGGTACGAGCACGTCATGTCGCAGTTCGCCGACACGCCCGAGGAGCTCGAGGCCATGCTCGGCCTTGCCGGGGTGTTCGCGCAGCGCGCCGAGCACGGCGAAGCCGCCGACGTGTACGCCGCCCTCGTTACCCGGCTCATCAACGGCGCCCAGCACCCCACGGTCACGCCCGCCGCGGTCGCGCAGAGCCTGATGTCGCGCTTCCACGAGCGCTACGACGCCGAGGACGACCCGACGGCCCATCGTTACTCCTCGATGGCCGAGGACCTCTTCGGCGCCGAGATGGCGCCCGACGACGTCATCCAGTCGCAGGCCGACGTCAACCGCCGCCTCGCCGACAAGGCCGTGGGCCCGGCGAACACCGCGATGTCGCGGCTGGACCTCGACCCCGCGACCGTGTCGCAGGTGCAGCGCCATTACCGCTCGGCCGCGAAGTACTACCGGATGATGGCGGACCGGACCGTGGTGACCGACCCGGCCGTGTACCAGTCGTCCCTGTGGTCGGCCGCCGACTGCTTCGACCGTTCCGGCGACCGGGAGAGCGCGATCGCCGCGTTCGACGAGTTCGCCAAGGCGTTCCCCGACGACCCCAAGCAGCCCGAGGCGGTCTTCCGGCTCGCCGAGGCGTACAAGGCCGTCGGCGATCTCGACCGCGCCTCCGAGCTCTACCGCGGCCTCATCGAGGCCCAGGAACGCGGCGACCAGCGATCCGCGGGCCCGTTCGCGGACGCCAGCTACGTCCCGCTCGCCCAGACCTACCTCCTCGACAACAACCCCGACAACGACGCCGAGGCCCAGGCCAAGCTGCTCGAGGTCGCCAGCGGCCGCCTGGGCGGCACGAGCACCGAGAGCTTCCGCGAGGCCGTGATCGAGCTCGGCAACCTGTACTTCCAGACCGGCCAGTACGAGCAGGGCATCGAGCGCCTCCGCGAGGCCATCACCCGCTATCCCGAGGATGCCCGCGTCGACCAGATGCGGTTCCGCCTGGGCGAGTGCAACCGCATGTCCGCGGCGGCGATCGAGAAGGAACTCACCGAGGCGATGCCCGACGCGCGGCGCCGGGAACTTACCGAGGCACGGGCCGAGCGGCTGCGCGACGCGGCATCGGCGTACGACCAGGTCCGCCGCGACCTCGAGAGCAAGGACGCTCGCCGGCGGACCGCCCTGGACGAGCTGATGCTCCGCAACGCGGGGTTCTACGTGGCGGACTGCGCCTTTGACCTGGGCCAGTACGACACCGCCATCCGCCTGTACGACGCGGCGCGGGAGAAGTTTCCCAAGGACCCCGCCTCGCTGGTGGCCATGGCGCAGATCGTCAGCGCCCACCTGAAGCAGGGCGACTTCCGCCGCGCTGCCACCGCCAACGAACGCGCCAAGCGTTTCTACGCGTCCATCCCCGAGGCCGCGTGGGACGACCCCAATCTCCCGATGTCGCGGCGCGAGTGGGAGCGCTGGCTGGAGGCCAATTCGCAGCTCGATGCGGCGGGAGCAACCGGAACGGTCAGCGATGAATCATCGGGATCCGCCGCGGAAGACGCCGTGGCGGACGGGAGTGGCTGAGGGTTGAGTGCCCGCCCTGGATGGGCGGAAAGGAAGGTCAGGATGACCGCGGCGGACAGTCAGACCCAGCCACCGTCCCTCCAGGCGCCCGCCGTCGTGCGCCTGCTCGTCGCCCAGCGCGAGCTCTACGAGGAGCTCGACGCCCTCAGCCAAAAGCAGGGCGAGCTCATCAGCGAGCACCGGACCGATGAGCTGCTGGAGCTGCTCGGTCGCCGGCAGGTGCTGCTGGAACGCGTCCAGGCGGTCACGGACACGCTCGCCCCCGTCCGCGCGCGGTGGCCCCAGTTCCTCGCGACCCTCGACCCCGCGCAGCGGCACGGCGTCGGCCAGGTCGTCGACGCCATCACCCAGCTCATCGAGAGCATCACGCGGCGAGATCAGGCCGATCGCGACTGCATGATCGCCGAGCGCGAACGCGTCGCCGGGGAGCTGGCGACGCTCGATCGATCACGCCGCGCCACCGGCGCGTACGGCGGCCCGCGCGCGGGCGGCGGGCCGATGTTCCAGGACAGGGAGGCGTAGTGGTTCACAGCGGCGGCGGACATGATGCGACGCTCGATCGGGTCGACACCGGGCCCGGGGATGGCTTCGCGCAGGCGGTGCGGGAGGCGCGTGTGACGCCCGCCGACCTCGCCGAGCTCATGGGCGCGTTCAACGACGTCACCGTGCGCCTCCAGGCGACCCACCAGCAGCTCCACGCCGAGGTCGCCCGCCTTAACGCCGAGCTGCGCTCCGCCAACGAGCAGATCGAACGCTCCCGCCGCCTCGCGGCGCTGGGCGAGATGGCCGCCGGCATCGCGCACGAGGTCCGCAACCCGCTCGGTTCGATCCGCCTGTACTCGCGCATGCTCGTGGAGGATCTGACCGATCGCCCGGCCGAGCGGCAGACGGTGGAGAAGATCGACCGTGCGGCGGTGGGGCTCGCCGCGATCGTCGAGGACCTGCTGACGTTCGCTCGCGAGTTCAAGATCCGCCGGTCGGTGGTCGAGGCGGACGAGCTCTTCGAGTGCGCGGTCCAGGCCTGCCGCGAGGACCTGCCCGGCGGCCTCGACGCGGTCACGCTCGCGGTCGACGTGCCCGGCGCCGTGGCGCTCGAGGTCGATCGCGGGCTGGTGGTGCGGGCGCTTGTCAACCTCATCCGAAACGCCGTGCAGGCCATGGGCGAGGCGGGGAGCACGCGGCGGCGGATCACACTGGCCGCGGCGGCAGACGGACCGGGCGCCGCCAGCCTGGTCGTCCGTGATACCGGCCCGGGCATCCCGACCGAGGTCGCGGCCCGCATGTTCAACCCGTTCTTCACCACGCGGCAGACCGGAACCGGCCTGGGACTGGCGATCGTCCACCGCATCGTCGAGGCCCACGGCGGGAGCGTCAGCGTGCGCAACGCGCCGGCGGGAGGCGCGGAGGTCGAGCTGCGCCTGCCGACCCCCGGCGTCGCGCCGACCGAAGATCCACACGAGGTATCCATCGCGGCACAACGCCGCGTTCACCACGTCTCTACACCGGGGCAGGACGCCCCGGCCAGCGCGGAGGTCCACGAATGAGGACGGTCCTGGTTGTCGACGACAAGGAAATGATGAGGGACAGCGTGGCGGCGACCCTCCGCCGAGCCGGCATGGAAGTCGTGACCGCGCCCGACGGCAACGCCGCCCTCGAGGCCATCTCGGCGCGGCGGCCCGACGCCGTTATCACTGACCAGAAGATGCCCGCCATGGGCGGCATCGAGCTGCTCGAGAAGATCCGGGCCATCGACGAGGACCTGCCCGTCATCGTCATGACCGCGTTCGGGTCGATCGAAACCGCGGTCAAGGCCATGCGCCTGGGCGCCTTCGACTACCTCACCAAGCCCTTCGAGGGCGACGAGCTGATCATCACCACCAAGCGCGCCGTCGACCACGGGCGGGTGCTCAAGGACAACGCCCTGCTCCGAGCCGTCGTGCCCGATGGGGTCGCCCACTCGGTGGTCGCGGGGTCGCCTCCCGCCGCGCTCCGCGGCGTCGACCGCCTGATCGGGTCTTCGCCGGCCATGCGGGCCCTGCGCCAGCACGTCGCCGCCGTCGCCGCCTCGCAGGGCACCGTGCTGGTCTGCGGTGAATCCGGCGTGGGCAAGGAGGTTGTCGCCAGGGCCATCCACGAGAGCAGCGGACGCGCCGCCGCTCCGTTCCTGGCGGTCAACTGCGCCGCACTCTCCGAGTCCCTCCTCGAAAGCGAACTCTTCGGCCACGAGCGCGGCGCCTTCACGGGCGCCGAGAAGACCCGCAAGGGCCGCTTCGAGCTCGCCGATACCGGCACGCTCCTGCTCGACGAGGTGTCGGAGGTCCCGGCCCAGATCCAGGCCAAGCTCCTCCGCGTGCTCCAGGAGCGGGCCTTCGAACGCGTCGGATCGAGCATCACGATCGGCATCGACGTGCGCGTCATCGCCACCAGCAACCGCGACCTGCACAGGTCGATCGAGGACGGCGATTTCAGGCAGGACCTGTTCTTCCGCCTCAACGTCCTCCCCGTGAGCGTGCCCCCGCTGCGCGACCGCCGCGAGGACATCCCCGAGCTCGCTGGCCACTTCGTCGCCGAGATCTGCCGCCGCGAGGGACGCGGCGACGTCCGCTTCGACCCCGCCGCGCTCACGCTCCTGCGCGAGTACCACTGGCCCGGCAACGTCCGCGAGCTTCAGAACATCTGCGAACGAGCGGTCGTCCTCGCCGGCGCCTCCAACACGACCGGTCAGCCCACGATCATCAGCCGCGACCTGGTCGAACCGTGGCTGGGCGTGCCCGCCCGTTCGGCGTCCTACAGGTCGGTGATGCACGCCGCCGCGCCGGCGCAGGCGGTCGAGGTCAAGAGCGGCGGGATCGCCGCGATCACGGGCGCGGCCCCGCTCCCGGCCGGGATCGACCAGCGCACCCTCGAGGAGATCGAACGCGACGCGATCGTGCAGACGCTGGTCCGCCACAACGGCCACCGCCAGAGGACCGCCGTGGCGCTGGGGATCGGCGTGCGGACCCTGGGCCTCAAGCTCAAGCGCTGGAAGGAACTCCAGCTCGTCGAACCGTCGCTGTAGCGCTGGCCCGTCCTTTGCGACCCAGAACCCAGGCACCATGCTCATCGAGGACATCACACAATCCGGCGCGATCCCGACCCTCGAGGCGTCGCTGCGGTTCGCCTCGCTCCGCCAGCGCTTCATCGCTGGCAATATCGCCAACATCTCCACCCCCGACTACCGCCAGAAGAACGTCTCGGTCGCCGACTTCCGCAGCGAACTGGCAAGGGCCGTCGATGCCCGCCGCGGGGCGACCGGCGGCGAGCGCGGGGCGCTGGAGCTGCGCTCGACGCAGGAACTGCGCGTCGAAGGCCCCGGACCCTCGAACTTCCGGCTCGAGCCCAGGACCGCCTCCGGCAACATCCTCTTCCACGACCGCAACAACCGCGACACCGAGGGCCTGATGCAGGACCTGGTCGAGACCGGCCAGGAATTCAGGTACGCGTCCGAGATGCTCCGGAGCCGTTTCGAATTGCTCAAGGCCGCCATCGCCCAGCGCGCCTGATCGCCGAGCCTCGTAGTGGGACCACCGCATGTACGGACTGCTCGACATCCCCGCCGCCGGCATGACCGCCCAGCGCACCCGCATGGCGGTCATCGCCGCCAACATCGCCAACGCCGACACCGTGCTCGACGAGAACGGGAACATCAACCCGTGGCGGCGGCGGACCGTCCACTTCGCCGCCGGGGATCCCGCCGGGCGGACCGATGATGCCCGGTCGCTCGGCGTCCACGTCACCGATATCACCCTCGACGACGCCCCCTTCAATCTCAAGTGGGACCCGACCAGCCCCCTTGCCTACAAGGACGGTCCCAACAAGGGCTACGTTCCGCGGCCGAACGTCAACCCGGTGATCGAGCAGGTCAACGCCCTGGAGGCATCACGGGCCTATGAAGCCAACCTCGCCGCCGCCGAAGCGATGAAACAGATGATGGCATCGGCATTGCGGTTGATCGCCTAGCCCCTGCACGCGCGGAGTGTTCGATGACCGATCCCCTTGGACTTCTCAGGAACTCGGGCGCCGACGGAGTTGGCGCCGCCTCAGGGATAGGAGGTCCCGGCAATCCCGCACGCCCGCTCCGCCCGGGCGAGACCGAGTTCAAGGATGTCCTGCTCGAGAACCTCAGGCAGGTCAACCAGCTCCAGCAGGACGCGACCCGCGCCGTCGAGGACCTCGCCACGGGGAAGCGCACGGATTACGAGAGCGTCCTGGTCGCCACGCAGAAGGCCGACGTCGCCTTCCGGATGCTCCAGTCACTGCGCAACAAGGTGATGGAGGCGTACGACGAGGTCAAGCAGATGCGGGTGTGATCCGCTCGCGGGCTCCGCGGCCCGGCGATCGCGCGCGTCGTGCTCGGAGTATCGCAACCCGCGCCCGGCAACGCCCGGCTCCGGCTCTCGGTCAACTTTGCTGAACGGTGCGCCGCTTGTGCGCGTTGTCCTCGCGCAGAAACCCGACGTTTCAAGCCTGCGGTGTCCGAAGGCCGAAGGGAGATGCGGGTTCTGGTGGATCGGTCCCGGGCCCGGCCCGATGGACCGGCATCTCGACACGGATGCGCAAGGAGTGCGCGGCTTCCCGGGTTCTCAGTCCCGGGCTGATTGAAGAAGGGCATGGAGGCCCGCCCAGTGGGTGCGCTGCAGAACGTATTCAATCAGGTCACGGTGACGCTCGGCAAGCTCTCGCCGAGCCAGAAGCTGCTGATCGCGTGCGCCGCGATCATCGGCGTGCTGGCGTGGCTGGTCGTCGCGCAGTACTCGTCGCGCGGCGCGTCCGCGACGCTCGCGGTGGGGGGGACGCCCGAAGAGCTCGGTCAGCGCGTCGCGGCGCTCCAGGCCGCGGGCATCGACGCCCAGATCACGCCCGCGGGCATCACCGTCCCCAAGGCCCGTCAGCAGGAGGCCATGGCGCGGCTGGGCGAAGCCAAGCTCCTGCCCGCGGACACCCAGTACCTGTTCCGCAACCTGATCGACGGCCAGACGTGGTGGTCCAGCCGCGAGCAGAACAACCGCCAGTACCTGCTGGCGCTGCGGGGCGAGCTCGCCCGCCAGATCGGCCAGTACGCGGGGATCAAGTCGGCGGTGGTGAACCTCGATGTCCCCGAGGTGCAGGGCCTGGGCGCGGCGGCCCGCCGGCCGACGGCGTCGGTCAGCGTGCAGACGCGCGACGGGGCCGCGCTCTCCCAGGGCACCGTGGACGCCATCGCCGCCCACGTCGCCGGTGCCGTGGCGGGCATGGACATCGACCGCGTCCAGGTGATCGACGCTTCCGGGGGACGCCCCCGCAAACCGTCGTCCGGCAGCGAGATCCTTTCGACCACCTACCTCGATCACGCCGCCAAGGTCGAGCAGCAGCTCCGCGACAAGATCTCCGAGCTCCTCTCCTACATCCCCGGCGTCGGCGTCGCCGTCACCGCCCAGGTCGACGTGACCCAGGTCACCGCCCGCGTCCAGAAGAACATGGACAAGGGCGACGGCACCGTCTCCCTGCTCAAGCGCGGCACGAACCAGACCACCACCCAGATGGACAAGTCGCCCGGCGCCGAGCCGGGCCTGCGCTCCAACACCGGCGCGGATATCACCCGCGCCGGCGCCTCCGGCAGCACGCTCGAGCAGTCCGAGGAGGAGAACGAGTTCGACATCCACGTCGGCACGCGCACCGAGAACATCATCGATCCCCGCGGCATGCCGACGCGTCTTGCGGTGTCGGTGAACGTGCCCCGCGGGTACATCTCGTCGCTGGTGGACAAGGACAAGGCCGCCGCGGCCGGCGGCAACGCCCCGGCCCCCGCCGGCGGAACCCAGGCCGCTCCGACGGAAGCGGAGATCACCGCTCGTTTCGATCAGGAGAAGGCCCGGATCGTCGCATCGCTCACGCCCCACGTCCGCACCGCGGACTCCCAGGGCAAGGCCATCGACGGTGATGTCGTCGTCTCCATGATCGCGGCCGACATGCCGGCGCTCGCCGCGCCCGACGGCGGCGGTCTGCTCGGAACCATCGGCATCGGCGGGCCGGGCGGCGGGTTCTCACTCGGCGGCGGGGTGCTCGACACGGTCATCCTGGCGCTCCTGGCCGGCGTGGCGCTGTTCATGATGGTCTCGATGGTCAGGAAGTCGGCTCGGAAGGTCGAGATGCCCACCGCCGAGGAGCTGGTGGGCGTGCCCCCGCAGGTGGAAATCAAGGGCGAGTCGATCGGCGAGGCCGCCGAGGGCGAGATGCCCATGCCCGGCATCGAGATCGACGACCAGGAGATGAGAGCCCAGAAGATCCTCGAGAGCGTCGGCGAGATGGTCCAGCAGGACCCCGTCGCCGCGGCCCGGCTCCTGAACCGCTGGGTCCAGGTCGAGCAGTAACCCCGCGCGGCCGCGCGCGAGCGTCGGCCGCCGGTGCAGGTCGGTCAGCAGTGAGGCGATGGATCGGTGCCCCGCAAGCCACACGAAAAACTCCCCGATGACCCCGCGAAGCTCGACGGGATGACCAAGGCGGCCATCCTCCTGCTGGCCATCGGCTCCGAAAAGGCCGCGCTCATCCTCAAGAAGATGGCGCCCGAGGCCGTCCAGGAGCTCACGCGCGAGCTCGCCGGCCTCGGCCGCGTCCCCAAGTCGCTCCAGGATTCGGTCGTGGAGGAGTACTACGGCTACTCGATCGCCTCGCAGTACGGGTCCGAGGGCAACCTCGACTTCGCGCGGCAGTTGCTCACCCAGTCCATGGACCCCAAGGCCGCGGAGAAGGTGCTCGCGGGCATCCAGGTGCAGGTCCAGAAGACCCCCTTCGCCTTCCTCCAGCGGGCCGAGAGCGAGAACCTCCTGACGTTCATCCAGGACGAGCATCCGCAGACCATCGCGCTGATCGTCTGCCACCTCCCGCACCACAAGGCGGCCGAGATCCTCGGCGGCCTCCCCATGCAGAAGCAGGTCGAGGTCATCAAGCGCATCGCCAACATGGAGCAGACCAACCCCGAGGTGATCCGCGAGGTCGAGAAGGGCCTCGAAAGCCGCCTCGCCAACATGCTCGCCCAGAGCATGGAGAAGGCCGGCGGAATCCCGACCGTCGCCGAGATCCTTAACCTCGCCGACCGCGCCACCGAGAAGGCCATCCTCGAGGGCCTCGAGTCCGACGACCCCGACCTGGTCGAGCAGATCCGCCGGCTCATGTTCGTCTTCGAGGACATCATGCTCGTCAACGACAAGGGCATCCAGGCCGTCCTCAAGGAAGTTGACAACGAGGAGCTGGCCCTCGCGCTCAAGACGGCCTCGTCGGACCTCCAGAACAAGATCTTCAAGAACATGTCCGAGCGAGCGGCCCAGCTCATCAAGGAGGACATGGAGTTCATGGGCCCCGTCCGCGTCAGCGACGTGGAAGGCGCCCAGCAGCGCATCGTCGACATCGTCCGCAGGCTCGAGGAGTCGGGCGACGTCATCATCCAGGGCCGCGGCGGCGAGTCCGATCTCATCGTCTGACCCCGCACGCCAACGCAGGACGACGACATGGCCCTCATCCGCCGAGCAGATGCCCAGGAAGTCACCCGCGACGCACTCGTGCTCGACCTTGGCGACCTCGCCCGCCAGGGCGAGGCGATCCTCCGCCAGGCCCGGACCCGGGCCGCCGCCCTCATCCAGGATGCCCAGAACGAACGCGACAGGCTCATCGCCGGGGCGCGCGAGGCTGGCCACGACCAGGGACTGGCCGCCGGCCGCGAAGCCGGGCTCGCCAAGGGCCTCGAGGCCGGACGCGCGCAGGCGGTGAAGGAGAACCAGCAGAAGATCGATGCGCTCGCCAAGGCCTGGGAGGCCGCGCTTTCCACCTTCGACCAGGAGCGCGAGGCCATCGTCATGCAGGCAAGGATCGACGTGCTCAGGCTCGCGGTCGAGATCGCCTCGCGGCTCACGAGGCGGGTGATCGCGGCCGACCCCGGCGCCGTCGCGCAGGCGCTCGACGCCGCGCTGAGCCTGGTGATGCGCCCCACGCGCGTCCGCGTGAGCGTCAACCCCGCCGACGCCGCCGTCGCCGCCGACCTGATGCCGCAGCTGCTCCAGAAGTTCGCCCACGTCCGGCACGCCGAGATCAACCCCGACGAATCCATCGAACGGGGCGGCTGCGTGGTGAAGGCGGCCACCGGCGCCGTCGTCGACGCGGATATCTCGACGCAGATCGACCGCGTCGTGGCGGCACTGCTCCCGCCACGGGAGGACGCATGACCAGCGCCCCCGCGGCCGCGATCGTTGAAGAAACCTGCTTCGCTTCCGCGCTGCGGACGCTCGAGGATTTCCAGCCCCTCCGCGTCGCCGGCGTCGTCAGCGCCCTCCGCGGCCTGACGGTGATGGTCGACGACCTTCCCGTGCCCGCCGGGTCGCTGGTGTCGATCCACACCCGCGCCGGCGGCAGCCCCGGCGCCATCGTGCTCGGCGAGGTCATCGGCTTCACGAAGGACCACGCGGTGGTGATGACGCTCGGCGACACCGCGGGCATCCGCCCGGGCGATCACGTCGTCGGCGAGCAGGTCTCGCAGACCACGCCCGTCGGCGAGCGCATGCTCGGCCGCTGCGTCGACGGCCTGGGCCGGCCCATCGACGGCAAGGGTCCCATCCACGAGCGCATCCCGATGCCGCTCACCCCGCGCCCGATCCAGCCGCTCGCGCGCAGGCGCATCACCCAGCCGCTGCACACCGGCGTCCGAGCCGTCGATCTCTTCACCACCCTCGGCAGCGGCCAGCGGATGGGCATCTTCGCCGGCCCCGGCGTGGGAAAGAGCACGCTGCTGGGCACGATCGCCGCCCGCTCCGACGCCGACGTCAACGTCATCGCCCTGATCGGCGAGCGCGGCCGCGAGGTGAAGGAATTCATCGAGCACAGCCTCGGCCCGCAGGGCCTGGCCCGGTCGGTCGTCT
>JAJVHS010000036.1:7359-67732 GCA_022072615.1 Phycisphaerales bacterium | reverse complement strand
CAGCCGGCGCTGGGAAAGGACGTGAGCCAGCTCGCCGCCGAATCGCAGGAACGCGGCCTCGACGATCCGCTGGTCGGGCAGACGCTCGGCGTCTTTACGGTGGTGCGTCGCCTCGCCTCCGGCGGCATGGGCACGGTCTACCTCGCGGTCCGCAGCGATGGGCAGTTCGACCAGAAGGTCGCGATCAAGGTCGTCAAGCGCGGCCTGGATTCCGAGCAGATCGTCCGGCGATTCACGGCCGAGCGACGGACGCTTGCGGGCCTGGACCACCCCAACATCGCGCGGCTGCTCGATGGCGGCGTGACCCCCGACGGTCGACCGTTCCTCGTCATGGAGTTCGTCGACGGCGTCCCCATCGACGAGTACTGCGACAACAACCGCCTGCTCATCAGCCAGCGCGTGTCCCTGATGATCGAGGTGTGCAAAGGGGTTCACCACGCGCACCAGAACCTGGTGATCCACCGCGATATCAAGCCCAGCAACGTGCTCGTGACGGCACAGGGAGTTCCCAAGCTGCTGGACTTCGGCATCGCCAAGGTCATTTCGGGCAGCGACACGGATGCCGACGTGACGGCGGACACGGACCGGCGGCTCACGCCCGAGTACGCGAGCCCCGAACAGGTGACCGGCGAATCGCTCACCACCGCGAGCGACGTGTACTCGCTGGGCGTCGTGCTCTACCAGCTCCTGACCGGCACTCGCCCGTATTCGTTTGGCGCCAAGACGACCGACGAGCTCAAGCGCGTGATCTGCGGCATCGTCCCGGTGGCGCCCAGCCTGGCCGTCAACACGGCCGCGATTCGCCGCACCGACACCGCGGCGGCCGCGGCCGCGGCCCCGACCGATGTCCCGCGAACGCGCCGCGTGACATCCACGCGCCTGCGAGGCATCCTCCGCGGCGACCTCGACAACATCGTCCTGATGGCGCTCCGCAAGGAACCTCAGCGGCGCTACGAGTCGGTCCAGCAGCTCGCGCAGGACCTTCAGTGCTTCCTCGCGGGCATGCCCGTCCGCGCGCGCAAGGACACCGCCGTCTACCGGGCGACCAAGTTCGTCCGCCGACACCTCCCCTCGGTCTGCGGCGCGGCCGCCGCCGTGATCGCGCTGACGGCCGCTACCGTCATCCTGTTCGGCCAGGCTCGGCGTCTCGAGCAGCAGAGGGACGAGCTCCTGGTCATCAACCAGCGGCTCGAGGAATCCCGCCAGTTCATGCAGGCCGTGCTTTCGGGCGCGGAGACCGGCAACCAGGGCCCCGACGCCAAACTCGGCACGGTGCTGCTCGACGCGTCCGCGGCGCTGCAGGCGGCACCGCCGCAGGACTCGATCACCCGCGCCGCGGCCGAGCAGTCGCTGGGCCGGTCGATGATGTCGCTGGGGATGCTGCGCGAAGCCCGGCCGCTGCTGGAGAGCGCCGCCCAGCGATTCTCGCAACTGGCCGACACCTCCGACGCGAGGCTGGACATCGCCGTCGATCTGGCCGAGCTTGCGTTCTTCGAGGGGGGCCACGCCGAGGCCGAAGCGCAGTTCCGCGACCTGCTCGGTCGCGAGCGGGCCCGCGCCAACGGCCTCCCGACCGCCAGGGAGGGGACGCTGCTGACCGACCTGGGAGCGGCCGTCCGCGCGCAGGGCAAGCCGAAAGACGCCGCCGATATTCAGCGCCAGGCGATCGCGGTGAGAACCACCGTCCACGGGGAAGCCAGCCTCCCCGTCGCCGAATCGAAGAACAACCTCGCCAGCGCGCTCTTTCAATCCGGCGACATCGCCGGCGCCATCGATCAGTTCACGGCCGTGATCGCCACCCGGCGGAGCCTGCTGCGGCCCAACCACCCGCTCATTGTCCGCGGCGAGGCGAACCTTGGACTTGCACTCTCCCGGGCCGGCCGGCTCGACGAGGCGGTCGCGATGCTGACAAGCTCGGCGGAGGCGTGGGATCGCGCGTTCGGCCCGGATCACGGCGGCCGGGTATCGACCATGACGTCTCTTTCGCAGGCTCTGCGATCGCTCAAGCGGTACGACGAGGCGGAGCACTGGCTCGGCCGTGCGCTTGAGTGGCAACAGTCGCATCTCGACGCCGGGTCCGCCCAGATCTCCGCAACCAAGGCAAACCTCGCGCTCGTGTCAATCGACCGCGGCGACGATGCCTCCGCCCGCAGGGTGCTCGAGAGCGTGCTTCCCGCACTCCGAGCGGCCGGTGTCCCGCAGGCGGGCATCACGAAAACGGCAACCGAGGCGCTCGCGGGAATCCACGAACGAGCGGGCGACCCCGCCGGTGCCGAGCAGGTGCGCAACGCATCGAAGCTTCCAGCCGCGCCGCCCCCCGGTCCTTCACCCGCGCCGGCGCCGCGCTGAGAACAGCAGACCCGCGGCGGCCAGGCCCGTCGCCCCGGGCGCCGGGATTTCCATCTTGAAGTAGAAATCCGAGAGCGTCTCCGGCCCCCAGATCGTGAACTCGACCTGGTATTCGAGCGCATACTGGCCCGGGGCAAGCAGGCCCGCCACGTCCACGACCTGTGCCGCCATCGTCTCGTCGAGATAGAACAGGACGATGTTGTTGATCTGATCCTCGAGCTTGATCTTGAAGCGGTCCTTGGGGTCGCTGCTGGGGCGCGGGGAAGCCATCAGCCGAAACGGCGTCGCGTCCGTGATCGCGAATGACGTTTGGATGGCGGCGGCGGCTTCACCGAACACCAGCGTGCTCTCGCCGCCGACGAGCGCGAGCCCGCCGCCCGCCGACAGGTTCCCGGACGCCACGATCGCATTCGGATCGAGCTGGCAGTCGATGCCCGCGTGCGCTTCGTTGACACCGGCCTCGCCATCCGGCGTCGTGAAGCCGACTTCCAGGTCCACGGCCGCGGTGAACGGCCCGAAATCGCCGGCGGACATGGTCTGGACATTGGCGTCGTACGACGTCTCGGCGGTGATGCTCCGATCCTGCGTCAGATACGTGACCTGCGCGTTGGCAGTGGCCGCACCGACAGCGGCCCAGGCCGCGACGGCAGCCACGCTCTTGCGCTCGATGAACGACATCGGTATGACTCCGGTATCCCTCGACACGGTCGTGTCGTCAGCCCTCTGCACACATGATGGGGGATGGCCTAGAAGTTGCAAGCCGCAATCGCGAATTTTCTCAGTTTTGAGAGTCGGCCAGGATTCTCCCCGGAAGGCGACTGCGGACAATTCCCCGATATCGCCGCCGATCCTCGAAATGGCGACACCCCGGCCGCGCCGCCGACGCATGCACCAGATGATTCATGCATCGTCAAAGGACCGGCGTTCGGCGCCGGCAGTCGGGGATGCGTTGCCAGGAGAGTTCGAGGATGAACATCGCAAGCGTTGCCAGCCTCGTCGCGACTCTTGCCGCGACCACCGCGCCCGCACAGGTGTTCACGCAGCAGTCCGCCAAACCCACGGGACGCAACCTCGGCGGGATCGTCGCGCTCTCCCCGACCCGGGCGATCGCCGTCGGTGACAACCACCACATCGTCGAGACCACCGACGGCGGACTGACGTGGAACAAGAAGATGGGGACCGCCTACAGCACGGACCCCTTCTACACCATCACGTTCTTCGACTCCCTCCACGGGTATGTCGCCGGCAACAACCAGGACGCGTACAGGACCGTCAACGGGGGCGCAACCTGGGTCAAGATGAACTCGATGCTCTCGGGATCGGTCCGCGAGCTGGATTTCGTCACCCCCACCACCGGCTTTGCCGGGTACAACGGCGCGCTCTCCTGGACCCCTGACGGCGGGCTGACGTGGCAGCTGCGATCGGGGTACCCGGACTGTCCGATTGTCTACGGGATGGACTTCCGCGACGGGCTCGTGGGCATCATCGCCGGCCACCAGAGCACGACCGACCAGGTCGGCCTGCACCGCACCACCGACGGCGGCGTCACATGGACCTGCGTTCTCGAAGGCGCCGCCAACGACGTGCTGTGGATCGACGACTCGACGGTCATTTCAGTGAGCGGGACCGACGTGATCCGATCCGACGACGCCGGAGAAAACTGGTACATCGTCGGCTGGGGGGCGATCGAAACCGGCGCGGGAGAGATCGCTCGGGCCGGCGCGACCGACAGGCTCGGCGCGGTCTCGCTGTCGGGCGACATCTGGATCTCGACCGACCTTGGCTATTCGTGGCGGCACATCGTCGAGGGCATCGGAATCCTGCCCGCCACCTGGGATATCACGTTCTTTGATGAGAACAACGGCTGGGTGTGCGGGTCGACCGGGCTGGTGTACCGCACGACTGACGGAGGCGAGACCTGGACGCTCGTCAACAACGGCTGCGGCGACGTGGTCACCGCGCTCGACTTTGCAGACGACAACCACGGGATCGCGGTCACGAACGGGGGCTACGTCTTCCAGACATCGAACGCCGGGGCAACCTGGCCGGTCATCCGCCTCAAGGAAACCGGCCTGGTGTGGGGCCGAGACGAGGGGCTCAACGCCGCTCGGATGCTCGACCTGAACAACATCGTCGTCGCCGGCGCCGGCGGCGTGGTCTTCAAGTCGACCGACGGCGGCGCTTCCTGGGCAAGCACCGGATGGCCCTGGGGTGTGGTGAGCCCCTATTTCCAGGCCAACACAATCTCGTTCGTGGACGGCCAGCGGGGGTTCATGGCCGGACAGGAGGGCCCGGGCACCAACCTCTACCGCACCGACGATGGCGGCTGGTCGTGGTACGAGATCCCCGACATGGGCGCGTTGTTCGTGGACTCGGATTTCAAGGGCTCGCGCGGACTGCTCTGCACCGGCGGCTCGGCGATCTTCCGGTCGACAGACGCGGGCGACACGTGGCAGTTCATCGAGGTGACGACCCAGCCCACCTACTTCAGCGGGCTCTCGTTCACCGATGAGAACAACGGCTGGGTCGCGGGGTGGTACGGGTACGTCGGGCGCTCGTCCGACGGCGGACTGACGTGGACCGACTACCAGCAGGACCAGAACGAGAACTACCTGGCCATCAGCGCCACCAGCCCGTGGGACGTGTGGCTCCTGGGGTACGACGAATCCACTTTCAAGTACTTCTACAAGCGCACGGTCAACGGCGGCAAGACCTGGACGCGCACCGGCATCACCGGCGAGGAGTACTACGAGCGGATGCACGTCCGGCCTTCGGGCCGCGCCTGGATCGGCGGCATGTTCGGAGCCATCATCCACCGCCCCGCCCCTCCGCTGGCGATCACGGTCCCCGCCGACACCCCGCGCGCCCTTCCCCCGGGACAGTTCAACCGCATCCACGTGCGCATCGTTCCCGGCGAGCAGCAGGTCGTGCCCGGCTCTCAAACGCTGTGGTTCCGGCGTTCGACCGCGGAGTCCTACCAGGCCATCCCGCTCTCGCATGTCTCGGGAGAGAACTACGACGCCGTTGTGCCGCCGCTGGCGTGCGGCGACGCGCCGCAGTTCTACTTCTCCGCCACGGGCAGCGGCGGCACGACCGTCAAGCTCCCCGCCAACGCGCCCTCGCAGGTGTACTCGGCGCTCGTCGGCCAGTACCAGCAGGGCTCCCTGCTGAGCACCGATTTCGAGTCAGGCCTTCCCGCAGGCTGGACCGCGACGGGCCTCTGGCATGTCACCGCCTCGTGCCCGCCACCGGGAACGCTCTGCGGCGGCGGGATGCGGGCGTACTTCGGGCAAGACTCGGGGTGCCACTTCAACACAGGCGCGGCGGTCTCGGGCAAGCTCACCTCGCCGCTGGTCGCGCTCCCACAGCTCGACGCCGGCCAGTCGCTCACCATGTCGTACTGCCACGCGCTCCGCACGCAGAACGGCGAGGGGGCCCTGTCGGACTACGACCAGGCGCAGGTCTGGATCGTCAGCGGCGGCACCAGCGCACCGCTGGAACTGTGCGTAGACCGCAACTCCGCTCGGACGGTGACCCACGACCTTTCGGCTTGGGCAGGAAAGTCCGTCCGTTTCGAATGGCGATTCGATTCCGTCGACGCGCTCAAGAACAACTTCCGCGGCTGGCACGTCGATTCCGTGTCCGTCAACGGGCCGATCCTGGCCTGCAGCGACGCGTGCGTCGCGGACTTTGACAAGTCGGGCTTCGTCGATAACGACGACTTCAACACATTCGTGGTCACGTTCGAAGAGGGGCTCGAGCAGGCCGACATCGACGGCTCGGGCTTCGTGGACCTCGAGGACTTCGCGGTCTTCATCGAGGCGTTCATCGCCGGCTGCTGACCGGGCGTTCGTCCCTTGAACGCCTGTGCGATCCAGCAGTGCACCTGTGCCGTGCGCCCAACCAACGTCCGAACGCGCTTCCGGGTGGCCAAGTAATTTCACGGCAAGCATCGATTTAGCGATAGGCATATCCTTTTTTGTCGCCTGATCTCATGGACGCTCGTTTTCCGGAGCGTCCTCGGAGAATACTGATGCTCGCCCGACCCACCGTCGTTGCCACCACCCTGATGGCGTTCATCTCGCTCGCGAACGCCACGCCCCCGACCGTGTCGGACCTCGGCCTGCTCCCCGGCGACACGCAGAACGTCCCGGCGACCAACTCGCAGCAGGACCATTCGGCGGCCGTCGGGGCCGACGGGGTCACGCTCGTCGTGTGGAGCGACTACCGGGCCCGCAGCTCGGGTTCGCAGTCCATCCAGAGTGACGGGGACATCTTCGGCGTCCGGATCGCCCCCGATGGGTCGCAGATCGACGCAGTGCCGTTCCTGATCTCCGGCCGAATGGGGCTGCAGGACACCCCGATCGTGGCGTGGAACGGCGAGAACTGGCTGGTGATGTACAGGTCGCAGGATCCCTACGAGGGGTACTACCGGACGCTGCTGCACGCCGTCCGCGTCTCCCCGAGCGGGGTGATCCTGGACCCGTCGCCGATCGTGTTCCCGCCCCACGTGTTTGAGCCCGACACCATCGGCCTGGGCCTCGCCGGGCAGGGTGGCCATTGGGTGGTTACTCGGTGTCTTTACCACGATGACGGCTACGGGACCTATCTGGCCGGTCAACGCCTCTCGGCGACCGCGCAGATCATCGACAACACGCCCGTCATGCTCGAGGACTGGGTGTACGGGCCGACACGCATCCTCCCCTGTGCTGGTGAGTACCTCGTCGTGGGCGCCGACTGGGCGAATTCGCCGCTGATCAAGGCCCGCCGAGTCAGCACGACGCTCCAGCCGATCGGGTCGTCGTTCAACATCCCGAGCATGACCATCGGCACCAGCGGCTCGGAGTTCTACGTGTCGTGGGTCAAGGACTACACCAGCATCGTGGGATCGAGAATGTCGCTGACCGGCGTGCTGACCAACCCGGCGGGCACCCTGCTGGTCTCCAATCCCTCGATGTACTCGTTCTCGTACGACATTGCGCACGACGGATCGAACTGGTGGTTCGAGTGGGATATCTCCGACGATGTGTGGACGATGCGGATCAGTCCGGCGGGGAACGTCCTCGACCCCGGCGGCGTCAAGCTGCCCATCGAGATCGGCGGATCCGTCAACACCGCGTACGGCGTGACGCTCGTTCCGCGGGCCGGCGGCGGCGTGCACGTCATGTGGTACGACCTGCGCCAGTCTCTTGGCTACGACACCAACGTCTATTCGCTGCCGGTGAGCGCGGGCAATGTGCCCGGCGTCGAGGCGGTGGTTTCGACTGGTTCGACCAACCAGCGCTCGCCCGCCGTGGCGCTCGGCCCCTCGGGCATCAGCGCGGTGTCCTATGTGAGCGAAGCCGCCAACGACGATCGCGTGCTGGTTCAACTGGTCGGCCCGTCGGGACAGCCGCTGACGACCGAGCCGATCGAGGTATTCCGCGGACCGACCGTCGGCAAGTCGGGCATCGCCTGGAACGGAACGTGCTTCATGGTGGTCTGGGATCAGGGTTCATCCGGATCCACGCCCGTCCAGATCGCCGCTCGTCGCCTGGATTCGCAGGGTGCGTTCATCGACGCCGCGCCCTTCACCGTGATGGTCGGTTTCAATCCTGATGTCGGCGCGCTGGGCGAGGATTTTCTCGTGGCGGGCGCGCGTTACGGCTACTACCCGCAGTACATCGACCTTGTGGCGATGCGCATCGATGGTCCTACGGCCGCTTTGCTCGACGGGACGGGCATGTTCCTCGGGGGCAACTACGTGAACGGCCAGCCCCGCGTGCGATCCGACGGCACCAACTGGCTGGTGGCGGCGCACTCCATGTGGACTCACAATTCCTCGCAGGGAGACGCCATCCTTGCGATCGTGCCCCCACAGGGATCGCCGACTCCCGCCTTCAACCCCACCCCGTTCTCCGGCGCTTCCGGCGATCTGGACATCGCCTTCTCGGGGGCCAAGTACCTGCTCGTCTGGCGCATGAACTCGCTCAGCAACGCGAACAACTACATCGCGGGCCGCATCATGAACGCCGACGGCACCTTCCAGCCCGGCTACTTCACGATCGCCGAGGCACCGGGCAGGCAACTCCGGCCGACGGTCATCTGGGATGGCGCGGAGTTCCTGGTCGCATGGGAAGATCAGCGTCACCAGTCGTCGTTCTTCGACGCTCGGACCGACGTCTACGCCGCTCGCGTCTCGGAAGCCGGCAGCATCCTTGATCCGCAGGGGTTCGCCGTCGACAACGGGGCGCATGGTCGCGCCGGCCCCGCGCTGCTCGCGCGACCCGGCCGCGCAACCCTCGCCGCGACGACGAGGTTTGAAGTGACGCCCCCCCACGACTCCTACCGGATCGGGCTGACGCGCATCGGCGAGGATCTCTGCCCCGCAGACTTCGACGGCTCAGGCTTCGTCGATACGGACGACTTTGACGCGTTCGTCGTCGCCTTCGAGGCCGGAACTCCCGACGCGGACTTCGACGGCTCAGGCTTCGTCGACACCGACGACTTCGACGCCTTTGTGCTGGCGTTCGAGGCCGGTTGCTGATTGACCGCGACAATCGAGCTGCACACGCTGCGGTCCAACCCCGACCGCGGCGTGTGCCGTTTTTTGCAGATCCCTTTTCTCCTTCGCACGGCACGCGGCGTCGGTGATGATCGGCGGAGTCGCATCGATCCTTCTCACCGGCGCCGTGCTGTACGCCGGGCGGGTGAAGAACTTGCTCGCTCGGAACGGCACAGACCCGGCATCCTCTCAGGGGCCGGTGATCGGCATGGTGAGCCTCGAAAGTCCGGCATCAAGAACCCGGCCGAGCCCAATAGGTGGCACACCCACGAGGCGGACCCACGTCCCATTCCCGAGGACAGCAAGCTATGGGTTGAGATCGAAAACGACGGAGGAAGGAGATCCGTTGGTTCGTTCGACCTCAAGTCGTGAAGCGACGGGTCGAACCTTCAGGCCGACGGCCACGATCTCGCTCGACGAATGGCTTGTCTGACGATTGCGCCGCCGTCTTGCAGTCTGCCCGCGTCTTCGTATGCTCGCAGACCGTCGCAGGCCGTTCGGGGCCGCTGCTGGAATGCCGGAGGAGGGAGTCGAACCCACACACCTTTAAGGGGTAACGGATTTTGAATCCGTCGCGTCTGCCAGTTCCGCCACTCCGGCTGAGTGAGTGACAAGGGTATGCCCGGCGTGTCCGTGGGTGCCAACGCCGCGTGCCATCACTGCTCGCGGTCGGCACACGCGGAAGACGACGGGCCCGGACTTGTCGAGATCACGCAACTGGGGCGGACGCCGGGCGCTGGCGATCATGCCAACCGTCGCTTGTCCGGGGCGGGCGATCGTCCGGCTCAATACTTGCGCGTCTTGATGTCCTCGGCTGCGGTCGCCTGCTCGAACACGCCCGACGGCGTCACGATCCGGCGCTCGACAGGCTTCTTGGCGAGGATCGCTTCGATCGCATCAAAGAGCTGCGGGCCGAGCAGCGGGTTGCACTCCACCGTGCAGTTGAGCTTGCCCGCCGCCATCGCCTCGAACGCCGAGCGTACGCCGTCAATGGAGACGATCTTGATGTCCACGCCGGGCTTGAGGCCCGCTTCTTCGATCGCCTGGATCGCCCCCAGCGCCATGTCGTCGTTGTGGGCGTACAGCGCGTTGATCTGCTTGCCCTCGGGGCTCTTGAGGAACGTCTCCATCACCTCGCGGCCCTTGGACCGGGTGAATTCACCGCTCTGGCTCTTGATGATCTTGATGTCGGGGTGAGACTTGATCTCCTCCTCGAAACCGCGCTTGCGGTCGATCGCCGGGGCCGACCCGGGCGTGCCCTGGAGCTCGGCGACCATCGCCTTCCCGCCCATCTCCTTGATCAGCCAGCGCGCCGCGCGGCGTCCTTCCTCGACGAAGTCCGCACCGATGAAGGTCACGTACAGGTCAGGGTCCGAGACTTCCACCGCGCGATCGGTCAGCACGACGGGGATCCCCGCCTGCTTGATCTCCTTGAGCACCGGCTCCCAGCCCGTTTCGACCACGGGCGAGAACGCGATCACGTCAACGCCCTTGACCACGAAGGCTCGGAGAGCCTTGATCTGGTTCTCCTGCTTCTGCTGGGCATCCGCGAACTCGAGCTCGAAGCCGCGAGCCGCCGCCTCCGCCTGGATCGACTCGGTATTGGCCTTGCGCCAATCGCTCTCGGCGCCGATCTGGGAGAACCCGACGCTGCGCTTGTTCTCCGTGGTCGGCGCGGCGCTGGTCCCCGACTTGCCCGCGTCGGGGGCCGGCGCCTGGGTCTCGCTCTTTTTCTCGCACGCCGTCGCCAGGCCCGCGATCGCCGCCGCCATCAATCTAAGTGCTCGCCGCCGGGAATTCCAGTTCATCGCGCGTTCCTCTTCATTCGCCCTGTCGCCGACTGTCCAATCCGGGGCGTGCCAGTGTTGGCAGCCGCCCCGGCAGATAGTACACTATCTTCACGATGTATGTCCGGTGAATCAACCACCACCGGCCGCGCACGACCGGCAACGGGTGAGAGGAGCCTTTCGAGTGGCAACTTCAGACGCGCGATCGGGCCGGCGGACGCTCGCCCTGGGCGTCGATTACGGCACATCGAGCGTGCGGGCGCTGGTGGTTGACACCGCCACCGGCGAAGAGATCGCGACCGCGACGTGGACCTACTCCCACGGCACCGACGGCGTGATTGTCGACGCTCGCGACCCCAACCTTGCTCGCCAGCACCCCGCCGACTACGTGGAAGGATTCGAGAAGTCCGTTCGCGCGGCGGTCCAGGCCGCCTCACAGGTCCCGGGCTGCTCGGCCGATGCCATCGTCGGGATCGGCGTCGATACGACCGGTTCGACGCCTCTTCCCGTCGATCATCGTGGCACGCCGCTCGGCCTGCTCCCGGAGTTTCAGGAAACGCCCGACGCGATGGCGTGGCTCTGGAAGGACCACACATCCTGGAGCGAAGCGGCCGAGATCACCCGGCGAGCCGCGGAGCGCGGCGAGCCGTACCTGGCCAAGTGCGGCGGGGCCTACTCCTCCGAGTGGTACTGGTCCAAGATCCTCCACTGCTCGCGTATCAACCCGAAGGTCGCGGGCACGGCAGCGTCCTGGGTCGAGCTCTGCGACTGGGTGCCCGGTTGGCTGACGGGAAACACCGATCCGGGGTCCATGGCTCGGAGCATCTGCGCCGCCGGGCACAAGGCCATGTACAACCCGCAATGGGGCGGCCTCCCATCCGAGGCATTCCTGCAGGAACTCGGGTTGCCGGCGTCCTACCGGCGTTTGTACACGAAGGCCGTTCCTTCAGACCGCCGGGCGGGATCGCTCCGCGAAGAGATCGCCCGCCGCGTCGGCCTGACCCCGGGCATTCCCGTCGCGGTCGGTGCCTTCGACGCCCACATGGGCGCAGTCGGATCGGGCATCAGGCCCGGGACGCTCGTCAAGATCATGGGCACGAGCACATGCGACTGCATGGTCTGGCCGATGGATCAGCGGCTCGAGGACATTCCCGGCGTCTGCGGAATCGTGCCCGAATCGATCATGCCCGGCATGTACGGCATCGAGGCCGGTCAGTCGGCCGTGGGCGACATCTTCAACTGGTTCGCGGCTCGGTTCGCAACCGGCGGTCCCTCTGGCGGGTCGGCGGAAGACGCACACCGCCGATTGACGGAAGAGGCGTCGGGACTGAAGCCCGGGGAATCCGGGCTAGTCGCCCTCGACTGGAACAATGGCAACCGGACCGTGCTCGTCGATCCCCGGCTCACCGGTCTGCTGATCGGCCAGACGCTCGCGACCAGCGCCGCCGAGGTGTACCTCGCGCTCATCGAGGCCACCGCCTTCGGAGCGCTCAAGATCATCGAGCGGATCGAGCAGTACGGCGTGAAGGTTGCCGAGATCGTCAATTGCGGCGGGATCGCCGAGAAGAGCCCGCTGGTCATGCAGGTCTACGCCGATGTCACCGGGCGACCGATGAAGGTCAGCCGATCCAGCCAGACCTGCGCGCTGGGGGCCGCGATCTTCGGCGCGGTCGTCGGCGGCGCCCACACTTCAGTCTCCGCCGCGCAGGCGGCGATGACGGGCGTCAAGTCCACGGTGTACACGCCGCGCCCGGACGCGGTCGCGACCTACCGCCGGCTCTTTGCGCTCTACAGCAGGCTCCACGACGCGTTCGGTGTGCGCGGATGCACCGGGTCGCTCGACGATGTCATGAAGCAGCTCATCGATCTGCGAGAGACCGTCCGCCGCGGAGCGCTCGCATGAACACCCTTCGCCAGATCCGCGAGGAAGTGTGCGAGGCCAATCGTGCGCTCGCCGCCCGGGGCCTCGCGCCGCTGACCTGGGGCAACGTGAGCGGTATCACGCGCAGTCGAGACCTGGTCGCCATCAAGCCGACCGGCGTCGCCTACGCCGATCTCACGCCCGATCATGTGGTCGTTGTGGACCTCTCAGGAAACGTCGTTGAGTCGGCGCTCCGCCCCTCGACCGACACGCCAACGCACCTGGCGCTCTACCGCGCCTTCACCGCCATCGGCGGCATCACGCACACGCACAGCCCGTGGGCGTGCATCTTTGCCCAGGCCCGCCGACCGATCCCTTGCCTCGGCACGACGCACGCCGATCACTTTGCCGGCGAAGTTCCCGTCACTCGCCAGCTCACCGCGGCGGAAGTCCAGGACGGCTACGAGGCCGCCACCGGCAAGGCGATCATCGAACGGTTCGCCACGATTGACCCGGTCCGCGTGCCCGCGGTGCTGGTCGCCGGCCACGGGCCTTTCGCCTGGGGACCCACGGCCGCCAAGTCGGTCGAGAACGCGACCGCGCTCGAAGCCATCGCCCACATGGCGTTCCACACGCTGATGCTCGATCCCAACGCCGCGCTCGAGCCGCACATCCTCCGCAAGCACCACGACCGCAAACACGGGCCCGACGCCTATTACGGCCAGTCGCCACGCTCCGCACCCCTCACGTGACACTCCACATGCCATTGCCACCCATCAAACTCGGCTTCATCCCCGCCAACCGCGGCTTCTTCTCCAAGGAACTCGCCGCTTCCATGCGCGACCAGACCGTCGCCGCAATGCAGAGAATGGGCATCCAGGTCGTCGTCCCCTCCGTGGCCGATACCAAGGTCGGCTGCGTCGAAACAAGGCAGGAGGCCGAGCACGCCGCCGAGCTCTTCCGCCGCGAAAAGGTTCATGGCATCCTTATCGGAGCCGTCAATTTCGGCGAGGAACAGGGCGTCGCCTGGTGCGTCAAGAAGGCCGCCCTCAACGTTCCCATCATGATCTTCGGATGCCAGGAGGAAGAACGCCTCACGATGACCACGCGCCGCCGCGACAGCTTCTGCGGCCTGCTCTCCATCGGCGAGGTGCTCCGTCAGATCGGCGCCCCGTACACCGTCGCACAGCGACCGATCTGCTTCCCGTCGGATTCGTCCTTCACCGCCGACCTTGATCTCTTCGTGCGCGTCTGCCGCGTCGTCAACGGCCTTCGCAACGCCCGCTACGGGCAGATCGGCGCCCGGCCCGACGCCTTCTGGACCTGCCGGTTCAACGAGAAGCAGCTCCAGCTCCTGGGCCCGACGGTGGTCACGCTCGACCTTTCCGAGGCCATCGGCGGCGCCAACCGCATCCCAGATGGCGATCCCGATCTTGCCCGGGTCGTCGCATCCATCCAGGGATACGCCGATACCTCGCGGATCAAGCAGCTTTCGGTCGTGCGCAGCGCCAAGCTCGAGTTGTTCCTCAGGCGCTGGGCACGAGCCAACGCCATCGACGCCTTCGGCATCCAGTGCTGGACGAGCATCCAGGCCAATTACGGCGTGTGCTCGTGTACGACCATGAGCCGTTTCGGCGACGAGGGCATCCCCTCCGCCTGCGAGGCGGACATCATGGGCACGATGTCGATGCACGCCGCGATGCTCGCCAGCGACTCGCCCGCCGGCCTGGCCGACTGGAACAACCTGCACAACGATGACGATGAACTCGCCAACGTGTGGCACTGCGGCGTCTTTCCAGCGGCCTTCGCCCGCACCCCCGTGAAGCTCGGGGTGCAGGAGATCATCGCGTCGAGCGGAGCCGCCACGTACGAGGATTCCGAGGGCACGATCGAGTTCATCGCCCGCGACGGACCGCTCACGCTCTGCCGACTGACCCAGGACCCGCGCGGCGACCTGAAAGCGGTGATCGCCCAGGGCGCGATCGAGAGCAACCCCGCGGTCACCTTCGGCTGCTACGGCTGGTGCCGGATCCCGGGCCTCCAGTCCCTGTACCGCAACGTGCTCCTCCAGCACTTCCCGCATCACGTGGCCATCACGCAGGGCCATGTGGGCAATGTGCTGTGGGAAGCGCTCGGCAACTACCTCGGGATCAGGATGTACGTCGGCGACCAAGCGACGCCTGGGCTCTACACGCCGACTCTTCCGTTCGACGGCGTGGTCGCGACCGATGCTCGCTTCCGGGAAGCGCTGACGGTCTGAGCATGGTCATTCGGGAGTCTGTCATGCGAGACACATTCGCCTCGCTGGTGCTGGTCTGTGCCGTGGCCGCGCCCGCCTGGGGCCAGCAGGCTGAGCACGAGCCCTCGATCCAGCAGGTCGTTGCAAAGCCGCTGGCGCCAGGAAAAGTCCGCCTCCTCGACGGTCCCTTCAAGGCGGCGCAGGACCGAACCGCCGCGTACCTGCTCTCGCTCGACCCGGACCGCCTGCTCGCGAGGTTCCGCAAGGAGGCCGGACTCGCTCCCAAGGCGGAGGGCTACCCCGGGTGGGAGGGCGAGACGATCAGCGGGCACACGCTCGGGCACTACCTCAGCGGCTGCGCGAAGATGTACGCCGCCACCGGCGATGCTCGCTTCCGCGACCGAGCCGCCGCGATCGTCCGTGAACTCGCCGAGTGCCAGGCGGCGCACGGCGATGGTTATGTCGCGGCGATCCCCGGCGGCAAGCGGGCGCTCGACGAGGTCTCACGCGGCGATATCCGCAGCAAGGGCTTCGATCTCAACGGCATCTGGGTTCCCTGGTACACCCTCCACAAGGAGATGGCCGGGCTGCGCGACTGCTTTGTGCTCTGCGGCGATCCTCTGGCCCTCGAGGTCATGAAAGGTCTGGGCGAGTACTCGCTGAAAGTCACCGACCGCCTCGACGCCGCGCAGCTCAACACCATGCTCCGCTGCGAGCACGGCGGGATGAACGAAGTCGCGGCCGATTTGTTCGCGCTCACCGGGGAGGACCGCTTCCTTGTGCTCGCGCGGCGATTCAACGACCGCCAGGTGCTCGAGCCGTTCGCCCAGCACCGCGACGTGCTGCCCGGGCTCCACTCCAACACCCAGATCCCCAAGTTCATCGGCGCCGCGCGTCAGGCGGAACTGGCCCCACCCTCCGGCGATGTGCCGTACAACCTGGCGGTGGCCGCTCGGTTCTTCTGGGACACGATGACCCGGAACCACACCTACGTCACCGGCGGCAACAGCCTCAACGAGTACCTCGGCCCGCCCGGGATGCTGGGCGCAAGGCTGAACGGCAACACGACCGAGACCTGCAACACGTACAACATGCTCAAGCTGACGCGCACTCTGCACTCGTGGGCGCCGCGTGCGGCGTACATGGACTACTACGAGCGGGCCCTGTTCAACCACATCCTCGCCTCGCAGAGCCCGGTGTCGGCGGCGGTGTGCTACTTCGTGCCTCTCAGGACCGGTTCCCAGAAGCAGTTCCAGAGCCTCGACAGCGATTTTACGTGCTGCGTCGGCACCGGCATGGAGAACCACGCCTCCTACGGCGATGCGATCTACTCCCAGACGTCCGACTCGCTGATGGTCAACCTGTTCATCGCGAGCACCGCAACGAGCGATCAAACGCAGATGCAACTGCGGCAGGAGACCGCCTTCCCGGACGATCCGGCGAGCGAACTCATCATCGAGTCTGCGCCCGACCGCGAGATTTCATTGCTCGTTCGCAGGCCATCGTGGATCACCGGTGATGCCCGGATCGCCGTGAACGGCGAGGCGGTGGGTGCTCAACCCGAGCCGACCGGCATCTACACCCGAATCAACCGGCGATGGAAAGTGGGCGACCGAATCCGCATCGATCTCCCGATGCCGGTACGCGTCGAACCGACACCGGACGATCCCACCACCGTCGCGCTCCTCGCCGGGCCGATCGTGCTCGCCGGCGTGCTCGGCGACCGGGTGCCCGCCGCGTCCGATCTGCCGTACATCGTGACCGATGATCCCGACCCGAGTCGGTGGATCGAACGCGAGCCCGGCGCACAGATGAAGTTCCGGTCGCGCGGCTCGGTCGTCCCGCACGACGTGCCGCTCGTTCCTTTCTTCCGCATCGAGAAAGAGGCCTACGCCGTCTACTGGACCCACCTCACGCGGCCGCAGTGGGCCGCCCACCAGCAGCGGCTCCGAGCACTCGACGAGCAGCGCCGGGCACTCGAAGCCCGGACCTCCGACTTCGTCCAGCCCGGCAACATGCAGTCCGAGCGCGATCACGGCTTCGAAGGCGAGCGCACCAACACCGGCGAGTTCCGCGGCGTGCAATGGAGAGACGCCTATCGCGGCAACTGGTTCTCGTTCCGGCTCAAGCTCCCGGCACAGGGACCCGCGACGCTGATCTGCACCTACTGGGGCAGCGACACCGGCGACCGGGAGTTCGACATCCTGGTGGACGGCCGGAAGCTTGCCACCCAGGTGCTCGACAACAACCGCCCGGGCGAGTTCTTCGACCAGGCCTACGACATCCCCGCCGAGATGACCACCGGCAAACAGTTCGTGACCGTGCGCTTCCAGGCTCATCCGCAGAAAACCGCGGGCGGCGTCTTCGGCGTGCGTATCGTCCGACCCGAATCCCGCTGACCGCCTCGTGAACCGCGGGATCCGCGATCCAAGGAATGTGCATGCAGCTTGGCGTGATCTTCGACATGGACGGCGTGCTTGTGCTCACCGAGGAAGCACACTGGCTGAGCTGGCAGGATGTGGCAAAGTCCCGTGGAGTGGACCTCGAGTACCAGACGTTCCTCTCGTGCTTCGGGCGCGTGAACGCCGACTGCATCCGGATCATGTTCGGCGACGCCATCCCGCCCGCCGAAGCCCTCTCGATCGCGGACGCGAAGGAAGCCGCGTTCCGCGAACTCGTCCGAAAGAACGTTCCTCTGGCGCCCGGAACGCAGCCGCTCCTCCACTCGCTCCGCGCCAGCGGCGCGCGGATTGGCATCGGATCATCCGCGCCCCCGGAGAACGTCGACCTCGTTCTCGACGCCGGCAACATCCGAGCCTATTTCGACGCCGTCATCGACGGCTCACAGGTCACCCGCGGCAAGCCCGCCCCGGAGGTGTTCCTGAAGGCCGGCGTCGGGCTCGGCGTTGACCCGCGCAGGTGCGCGGTCATCGAAGACGCCCCGCCGGGAATTGAAGCCGCCCGAGCCGCGGGCATGACCGCCATCGGCGTGGCAACCACTCACAAACGCGACCAGCTCGCCGGCGCCGGGGCCCACGCGATCTTCGACGATGTCCGGTCGCTCAGCGCCGAGCTGATCGCGTCGTGCATCGATCAGCACGGACGACGCTGATCAACAGCCTTCACCGCCTTGACCGCGATGCCCGCGCTCTCGAGCGAAGTCCGGACCGCCCGGGCCGTCTCTACCGCGTTCGGGGAATCCCCGTGCACGCAGATCGACTGCGCACGAACCGCGATCCAGTCGCCGCTGGTTGCCCGCGCCCTCGCACGCGCGGCGATCTCGACCGCCTGGCGTCCGGCCTCGACCGGGTCCTCGATGAGAGCGCCCGGCAGCGATCGGCTCCGCAGCGTCCCGTCGGGTTCGTACGCGCGTTCGGCGAACGCCTCCGCGATGACAACCTCACTCCCCCACCGCTGCCATTGCCCGAGCATCGCCGACCCGGCGAGCCCGACCAGCGCACACGCCGGAAACACGCGACGTACCGACTGCCACACCACGCGCCCGACCGTGTCGTCCGTCATCGCCGCGTGGTACAGCGCGCCGTGCGGCTTCACGTGCCGGACCGGAACACCCACGGCTCGAGCGGCCAACGCGAACTCCGATAACTGCGCCACCAGCGCGTTCTCGAGTTCCTCAGCGTTCATCACGATCGCACGACGCCCGAAGTGCTCTCGATCGGGATACGACGGGTGCGCGCCGACCGCGACGCCCATCTCCGAGCACAGCCTGATCGTCCGCTCCATCGAACCGCGGTCGCCCGCGTGGCCCCCGCAGGCGATGTTGGCGGACGTCACAATCTCCGCGAGCCGGCGGTCGATGTCGGCCATGTGGTCGTGCTCGCCGAAGTCGCAGTTGAGGTCGATGCTCGCCACTTCGTTCATCCTACTGCACATCGCGGGATCCGGGCATGCACTGCCGGACCCGCTGCTCAAGTTCGCCAGCCAGACACCGGGCCTCCGCGATGGTGACCCATTCGAACCGCACCCGGTCGCCGGGGCGTCGCTGGCCGAGCACAGGCAGGTCCGCGGCAATCACACAGCCAACCACCGGATAGCCGCCCGTCGTTGGATGATCGCACATCAGCACGATCGGCTCGCCACCGGGCGGCACCTGGATCGCGCCGTGCATCATCGGCTGGCTCGACATCCGCCCGGCGAACGGTGACGCGATGCATCGGCCTTCGAGACGGATGCCGGTGCGATCGGACCGGCTGCTGATTCGAAATGCCTCCTCACAGAACCGGCCAGGTTGATCAAACGCGGCATGCTGCGGGCCGGGCACGATGCGCAGCACCTGCCGCGTCCGCAGCTCGCTCAGCAACCGCTCCGCCGCCGCCGCGTCGATCCCGGGTGCAGTTCCCGCCGCCGCCCGGCACGCCAGCACATCCCCGCAGCGCAAGGCGCGTCCCTCAAACCCGCCGAACCCCGCCGACACCAGCGTCGATCTCGACCCGAGCACCGGCGCGACGTCAATCCCGCCCGCGACGGCGAGGTACGCTCGGCACCCCTGCTTCGCCGGACCGATCTGCACGATGTCGCCCCGCGCCGCCCGCACCCGGACGAACGGCCGTAGCTCGCGCGCGCCACCCGACGCTGATTCGATCCTCGCGACGCACTCCGTTCCGCCGACCGCGACGGCGACATCGCTCAGGACTTCGAACACCGCTCCGAGCAGCGTGACCTCCACCGCCGCCTCTCCCGGCGCGTTCCCGACTGCGTCGTTGGCAAGCCGCAGCGCCAACGGATCAGCACCCCCGCTCGGCGGCACGCCAAGCCACGCCGCTCCCGGTCTCCCGAGATCCTGAACGGTGCTCATGAGCCCCGGCTCGACTACTTTCAGGCACCGCACGACGCACCGCCTTCTGCCCGCGCGAGCCGTTCAAACTCGTCGAGCCCGATCGGGTCGATGATGACCCGGTCCCCCGGCTCGAGCACCGAAGGTGCCGCACGGCTCGCGTCGAACATTCTGACCGGCGACCGGCCGATGATGCGCCAGCCGCCGGGCGTCGCACTCGGATAGATCCCCGCCTGGTCGGCCGCGATCGCCACGCTCCCCGCGGGAACGCGGACCCGCGGAGATTCCAGCCGCGGAACACGCAGGGCCTTCGAGAGTCCGTCGAGATAGGCAAACCCCGGCGAGAATCCGATGAACCGCACGCAGAACGGGCTGGCGGCGTGCTCGGCGATCACACGGTCCAC
Source organism: Phycisphaerales bacterium (assembly GCA_022072615.1). Classification (GTDB taxonomy): domain Bacteria; phylum Planctomycetota; class Phycisphaerae; order Phycisphaerales; family UBA1924; genus JAEUJB01. Next base: position 47,753 of record JAJVHS010000036.1, on the reverse strand, counting down.
CGTCAGGCCCGACAACCGAGCAACGTCGGCCAGGTCCGGCGCCACGGCCGCGTCATAGCACACCGCGATGCGCACGACCCGCGCCCGGCCGGCGGTCGCGGCTGCCGGGCGGTCGATGCACACCTGGACCGCGTTCTCAACCGCGTCCCAGTCGGTCCCGGTTGGATCACACGCGATGACGACCGAGTCGTAACCCAACGTCACGTCGACCACGTGATCGATCCGCTCGCGACGCAGCTCCCGCCATGCCGCGAGCAGGACGACGGCATCGGGACGCTCCGCCGTGATGCGCAGATGCCGCTCCGATACCCAGTGCAGTTGGAACTCATGTCCGGTCATGCCACGGCGCCCGGGATCCTCCTCGCGTTGCCGCCAAGTGTACCTTCCCCGTGAAACGACACCGCCGAGCGTGCGCCCGGCGGTGCGAGTGGACGTCCTTTCCGTTCGGAGCACCTACGCCGACGTTCAGCAGCCGGCTTCGAACGCGAGCACGAAAGCCGTGAAATCGTCGGTGTCAACGAACCCGGTGCCGTCGAAGTCGGCCTGATCGACGCCCGCCTCGAAGTCGATGACGAACGCCGTGAAATCGTCGGTGTCAACGAAGCCGGTGCCGTCGTAGTCGGCCGGGCACGGAAGCGTGACATCCACCGCCCAGAACCCGCCGACGACCGCGGCGCCACCGGAGACCAGCGTGCCCGCATCGTGCTGACCGATCGTCGAACCGATGGTGATCGCGCCGGCCGAGACCGCCGCCGAGCCGCCGGCGTCGATCGAGAACCAGCTGATGCTGAGTCCGGCCGCGGCCGGGGAGGCCGCCACCGACGCCAGGACGAGAGAAGAGAAGAGTTTCATGATTGCATTCCTCTTGGAGTGGTTGATCGTGCGTGTCTTGACATCAGTACCGCTGCAGCTCGAGGTCCATCACGACGCCGTAATGGTCCGACAGGTCGCGAGTGCAGATGTCGTCGTCGCAGATGGTGCTGTAACCCGCCGGGATCTGGTACTTGCGGATCACGTGGGACTTGGGAACCACCCGCACCGTCCCGTCCAGGCTCCCCGCGTAGAGCATGTAGTCCAGCCGCCAGTTGTCGAGGTTGTCCGGGTCGAAGTACCGCCGCAGGTCGTTCTCGTAACACGTGGTGCAGGACCCGGGACCGTCCACGACCGGCATGTTCGCGCCGCCGTCGCCCATCGAATTCGCATCGCCCATGAGCGCCTTCATGGTTGTGAAGTACTCCGGCATGAAATCCACGACGTTGAAGTCGCCGGCGACCACCACGACATGCGACGGGTTGGCGACCCGCCAGCCCATCACGTCCACCGAGAGCTGCGCGAGCTGGCTCGCCCGGGCCTCGACGTTCCCCGAGCTCATCCCTGACTGCGTGTGCGTGTTGAAGACCGCGATCGTGAACCCGTCCTTGGTGATCACGGTCCGGATGTACCCCTTCGAGGCCATGGACTCGAAGAACCCGTCCTCCTCTCCGAAGAAGAACTGCCACACGCTGAACACCGGGTGCTTGGACACCGTGTACAACCCCGAGTTCAGCAGGCTCGATCCTTCCCGGTTCCCGCCGTAGTACCCGCTCGGGTACACCGGAAGCGTGATGCCCCGGATGCTCTCGTAGAGAGCGGGGTCCCACACTTCCTGGAAGAGGAAGATGTCGGCGTTCTCGGCGTTGGCGACCCGGCCGATGTGCGGAGCGCGTTCCTGGTCCTGCCACCGCGGAAGCCCGATGATCGGGTCGAGTCCGAACAGGTGCGTGTTGTACGACGCGACCCGCAGCGTCGTCCGCTGCGGAATGTTCACCGCGATCCGCGCCGCCCCGCCCGTCGCCTCGAGCCTGACAGGGTGCGGCGGATTGAAGATCCCCCGCTCGAAATAGTCGCCGGCGTTGAGCACCACGCGCTCGTTCGACGCCGATCCCCAGATGCCCACGCCGATCGTGCTCCACGGAGCGCCGGCGTCGCCGTTGGGAACAAACGCGGGCGGGCTCGTCCGAACGTACTCCTGCGCTCCGGCCGCCGAGGCCAGCAATCCCACCACGCTCAACCCAAGGACTGTGCTGCGAAGTTTCATGATCATTCTCCTGGTTCGTGTTGCTCTGGATCGCTCGGGGATTACTGCAGACCCACGAGAACCAGGACGTAGCCGCGGCCCGACTCGAGCGTCGACATCGCCTTGCCGAGCACCGCGCCCTGCGACTGGGCATGGTCAACCACCTTCTGCGCGTGCCCGGGGGTGCTGGAAGTGGTCAGAAGATCGCCGGGCCGAACCGCGCCGGCCGACGCATCCACCAGGCACCACACGCGCCCGACCTTCGCGACCGGGAACTCACCGTCGGCGATCGACCCCTCCTGCGTCAGCGTCAGGCCGGTATTCACACCGTTGGCGCCCGAGATGATCCCGGCCACCATGCGATCGCTGGCGGAGTCGGAAACCCGCAGCGACCCCGTCCGCTCGGGATCGATGCACACCACCATGCCCGGAGCTGGCGCCACGTCACCCGCCGGCGCGATGTTGTACGGCTCGGCGATGTCGCTCCCGCCGCGAATCTCGAGTGCCGGCACCGACACGAAGTGCTTGTCGCCCCCCGTCTGCCGGAAGGCGAAACTGCCGTCCTTCTCCTGGCCCATTTCCCAGCGGAACGATCCCGCCGTGTTCTCGAAGATGACGCCGGCCGTTCCGCTCGTGTTGCCCGCGTCGCGCCCGCGGAGCACCAGCTGCGTCGACCAGCTCGTATCCAGCGCCACGTTGCTCGACCCGATCGTGACCTGGACCGGGTCGTTGGTCATGCGGTCGAAGTAGAAGCTGTTGAGCGTGTTCTTGCCGAACGCCCACTGCAGCGTGTTGCGGTCGGCGAGCTGGAAGCCCGAGATCTGTGCCGCATTCTGGCCGCTGTCAACCCGGATGATCGCCGGCGCGTTGGTGCTCTCGTCCACCGAGAAGCGGAAGCCCGCCGGCGCGGGAGCACCCACGCCAACCCGGGCCGACGACCCCGAGCCCGACACGTACACGCCCCGCGTCGCCGAACTGAACGGCGCCGCCGTCACCTTCTGACGCGGCAGCGTCGTCCACACGCCGCCCGCGGGCCGCACCTTCACCTCCAGCCACATCTGCACGTTGCTCTCGAAGGCAGCCACGCTGGGGTCGTACTCTACCGTGAACAACCCGTTGGTCACGCCAACCGTCTGGATCACCTGCTGGCCGATCTTCGTCCCGCCGCTGGCCGCGTCGTAGGCGGTGATATCCAGATCCGCCGTCCCCTGGTATGGCACGCCGTTGTCATCCAGGCGACCCTGGTACGTCAACGACGACGACACCGTCGTCTGACCAAACGCGGCCGTGGCGAGCGTCATGGCCGCGCCTGCGGCCGCGATCACGAACAGGCAACGATTCTTCATGGCGGATCTCCTTGGAAACTCGGGCCCATTCCGGGCCGGTGTGCTGGAAGGGCCGATCTGGCCCCGTCCAGAGCAAGCCGCTGAATCCGCCCGGAGTCCGCCACGAATTTTCGAAGACCCACGTTTTTCTTTCGTTCCCCCCACCTTCCGGTATCATCAACCCCGTTCCATGCACCCCGGAGCCAGCTCGTGAACGCCGCCAGCCAAACCACGGTGACCACCCTGCTCCGGGCCGCCGCCTCCGGCGACCGCAAGGCCGCCAGCGACCTGCTCCCCGAGCTCTACGGCGAACTCCGCAAACTGGCCCGGGCTCGCATGAATGATCTCGCCGCCGGCCAGACCCTCCAGCCCACCGCGCTGGTCCACGAGGCGTACTTGCGACTCGTCGGCCGCGAGGGCGACGGGTTCGAGAACCGCCGACACTTCTTCTTCGCGGCCGCCCGTGCCATGGAGGACATCCTCGTCGAGCAGGCGCGGCGCAAGTCCGCCCTCAAGCGGGGCGGCGACCGCGAAAAGACCCCTCTCGATGACGAATTGCTCGCCCTGCAACCCGTCTCGACGGACATCCCCGGCCTGAGCACCGCTCTGCGACGCCTCGAAACCACCGACGCCGCCAAGGCCGATCTGGTGCGCCTTCGCTTCTTCGCGGGCCTCACGATGGACGAAGCAGCCGCGATTCTCGACATTCCTGTCCGCACCGCCGAGCGCCACTGGCGCTTCACCCGCGCCCTGCTCCAGACCTGGATGGGGGACACCGCCGCATGAACGACGACCAGCTCCTGTCGCACGCCGAACGCCTGTTCGACGAGCTCGTCGAAATGCCCCCCGAGCAGCAGCGCCACGCGCTTTCCCAACTAGCGGCGGAGAATCGTGCCCTCGCCGCGCTCGTCGAGCAGCTCCTCGCCAGCGACGCGTCCGCCGGGTCGTTCCTGGAATCCCCCGCTGTCAACCTCGCCGCCACCGGCTCCGAGCCCATGGAGACCGACCTCCCGACGCCGGCCGAACCGCCCATCCGCATCGGTAATTACCGCATCGAGCGGCAGATCGGCGAAGGGGGCATGGGCGCGGTCTATGAAGCATGGCAGGAAAACCCGCACCGCCGCGTCGCGGTGAAGGTCATCCGCCCCGGCCTGGTCGGCCCCCAGGTCCTCGCTCGCTTCCAGCGCGAATCCGAGTTGCTCGGCAAGCTCAGCCACCCGGGTGTTGCGGCCGTCTACGAGGCGGGCGTCGCGCAGGTGGAGCTCGCCTCCGGCCGATCGTTCAGCCAGCCGTTCTACGCGATGGAACTGGTGAGCGGGCTGCCGCTGCTCGACTTTGCTGCTCGCCACCGGCTGTCGACCCGCCGGCGCCTCGAGCTGCTCGCCCTGGTGTGCGATGCGGTCGAGCACGCCCACCACGCCGGCATCGTCCACCGCGATCTCAAGCCCGGCAACATCCTCGTGGAGGAGTCCGGTCGGCCGAAGGTCCTCGACTTCGGCATCGCCCGCGCCGTCGCCGACGACGCCGTCTCGCAGCACACCCGCACCGGCCAGGTGCTCGGCACTGTTCCCTACATGAGCCCCGAGCAGATCAGCGCCGACCAGTCCGCGCTCGACGCACGCTCCGACGTCTACGCCCTGGGCGTCATCATGTTCGAGCTGCTCGCCGGCCGGCTGCCCTACGACCTGCGCAACAAGCCGCTCCCCGAGGCCGCTCGCATCATCCGCGACACCGAGCCGACACGCCTCTCCAGCGCCAGCACCGAGCTGCGCGGCGACCTGGACACCATCGTCTCCAAGGCGCTCGAAAAGGACCCCGGCCGCCGCTACCAGTCCGCCGCTCAGCTCGGGGACGACATCCGCCGTCACCTCGCGGACCAGCCGGTGCTGGCTCGGCCCGCCTCCACCTTCTACCAGTTCCGCAAGTTCGCTCGCCGCAACAAGGCACTGGTCGGGGGCGTCGCCGCCACGATCATCGTGCTCGCCGGCGGCGTCGTCGCCACCAGCATCGCCCTGGCCCGCGAGGCCGATCAGCGCCAGCGGGCCACCGACAACTTCAACCGGGCCAGCGCCAGCGAACGCCAGGCCCGCGACGCCCAGGCCCTTGCCGAGCGCCGCGAGAGCGAGGCCCAGCTCGCCCGCCGCCGAGCCGAGCAGTCCGCGAAGTTCAGCCGAGGCATCCTCTCCGCCATCAGCCCATCAACCTCGTACGGCCGCGACACCACGCTGCTCCGCGAAACGCTTGCCCGGGCGGCCGACCGCGTCGCCGCGACGCTCGCCGATGACCCCGAGCTCCAGGCCGAGATCCTCACCACCATCGGCGAGACGTACCGCAACGTCGCGGCCTTCGATGAGGCCATCCCGCCGCTGCAACATTCGCTCGACCTTTACACGGCGTCGCTCGGCGCCGAGCACGCGGTCACCCTCCGATCCACCGCCACCCTGGCCGAAGCCCTCCGCCTCGCCGGTCGCGCCCCGGAAGCCAAGCCGCTCATCGAGGCCTCGATCGAACGGCTCCGAGCCGCCGGCGAACCCGGCAAGACCGATCTCGCAAACCACCTCCGCACCGCCGGCGATATTGAGATCGACCTGGGCGATCTGCAATCCGCCGAACAGCACCTGGCCGAAGCCATCGACCTCGCGTCCGCTTCCGCCGACCGTCGCACGCTCTCGCAGGCCCGGGCGTCGCTCGGCGGGCTCAAGCGGCGTTTCGGTCGCCTCGACGAATCCCGTGAGTTGCTGATGCTCGCGCTCGAGGACGCCCAGGCGCAGGGAGCCGGCAACGAGATCCAGGTCGGCGGCCTCTACAACAGCCTCGCGATCCTCGCTCGAACCACCGGCCAAAGCGACCAGGCCGAATCCATGTATAACGAGGCGCTGCGCGTCCGACGCAGCCTCTACGACCGTCCGCACCCCGATGTCGCCATCGTCCTGCTCAACCTCGGCAAGCTGTACTCCGACATGGGCCGCCTCGCCGACGCCGAGCCGCTGCTCCGCGAAGCGCTCGACATGCACCGCGCCATCTACCCCGGCGATCACCAGGGCACCGCCATCGCCATGGACCGCCTGGGCACCATGCTCCAGTTCAAGGGCCAGACCGACGAGGCCCTCCCGCTGTTCATTGAATCGAACCGGATGCTCAAGGCCGTCCTCGGACCCGATCATCCGTTCGTCGCAACCAGCATGTCGTCGCTCGGCAACGCGTACCTCGAGCTCGACCGCTACCCCGAAGCCGAGCAGGAGCTCACCGGAGCCCTCGACATCATCTCCCGGTCGATGAAGACCCAGAACGACGCCTTCCGCGGCCCGATTCTCGCCTTGCTCGGTGAATGCAGCATCCGGCAGTCCCGCTACGAGGAGTCTCTCAACTACCTGGTCGATGCCCAGGGCTGCTACGACCGGCTCAAGGTCTCGGGCTCAGCGGAAGCGGGCTGGCTCGAGAACCGGCTCTCCACCGCGTACGCGGGTCTTGGCCGCTTCAGCGAAGCGCTTGACGCGTCTCAGAAGGCGATCGACATCCTGGAACGGTCCGGCGACCGCCTGCGCCACGCCCTGGCGCTGGCCGAGAGCGCCACGCTGCTCGTCACGGTTGGAGAGTTCGACAAGGCTCGCGAGCGTCTCAACTCCGCGGCGGAAGCATCTGTTGAGCACAGCACATTCCGGAACCGCTTGGACATCGCGGTCGCTCGCGGCTACGCCAATCTCTTCGAAACGCTCGACAAGCACCAGCCGGGGAACGGCTACGGCGATCAGGCCCGCCAGTGGCGCAGCCGGATCCCGCCGCCCAAAACAACCCAACCCGCCGCCGACTTGACGGCCGAAACCGCCGACGCCCAGTCCGGTCATGATCCGGCCGACCAAGGTCAGTGACGCCGCGGTGCCGCCCGTTCACCTGGGCTTGTACCGGTAGTACGCCTCGAGGCACAGCGTGCACACCGCCGTCTGGTAGATGCGGCCCCCCATGCGCGACCACTCATCCTGCGGATCCCAGCTCCCGTCCAGCCCGCCGCCGCGCCGCTGATGCTCCACCAGCTGCGGCATGAGCGTCGTGTTCCACCGCTCCCACGCCTCGCCCTGGTGCTCGAAAAGCGCGAGCGTCGCGTAGTACCAGCTGTGCGTCGGCGCGCCCTCGCGCCACGCCGGCGCCTCGCGCAGCACAAAGTCCGCCGACTGGATCATCCTCGCGTCCGTCCGCTTCTTGCCGATGATCTGCTGAACAAACATCGCTTCCGCCGTCATCGCCACCGACGGCTCGCCGCCCGATGCGTACGCGTACCGCCCCGGCGCCCGCGGGTCCGACACCGAATCCAGCCACTGGCCCGCGCCGATGAAGACGTCGGGCGGAACCGCGATCCCCGCTCGCCGAGCACTCTCGACCGTCATGACCAGCCACCCGATGACGGACGTGTCCTCGCTCCGCCGTGCTCGTCCCTCGGGCGCAGGCCGGCCCGCGACGTTGATGACGAACTCCACCGCCAGCCGCGCCGGCGCCGCCAGCGCCGGGTCCCTGGTCATGGAGAACGCCTCGCACAGCGCCACCGCGCACACCGTCTGCCCGTACATGGTCTCGCCCCGACGCAGATCACCGTCCGGTCCCTGGCGGGCCACCACCCATTGCAGCGCTCGACCGACCGTCTCCTTGTGCGGGCCCTCCGCCTGGTGCGTGTGACCGGCCCCCAGGAAGCACAGCAGCGACATCCCCGTCATCGCCGCGTCCGCATCAAACGCCGCACCGTCCGAGCATTCCCCGCAGCCGTCATCGAAGCCCCGGCCCGTCCACCGCCCATCTGCCTCCTGGTGCCGGCTCAGCCACGCCAGCGCGCGCCGCACCGCCGCCTCCGTCTCCTCGCTGCCGCCCATCTTCTCGAGAATCTCGCCGCGATTCTCGGGGTCACGCTGCGCGAACGTCTCCACTGGTTCTGGCGGTGTGTCCGGTAGACGGATGTTCCCGTCAGCATCGATCCGGATGCCGCTGCTCCTCTCGCTGCTCGCCTGGTCGCCTATCGCAAACGGCCGAGCGCTTGCCCCCAGTCCGCTCGGATTCGCGTCCGCGACCGTTGCCTCCGGCACAATCCGCGCCGCGCCGGCCGACACCCGGCCCTTGGCGCTCGGCCCGACTGCCGCCGCGGGCGGAGCGATCTCGATCGTTCCCCGTGTTCCGCCGAGGGAGTTCGTCGGCGCTGAAATACCGGCCGCGAGCGCGGGCAACCCCACCGTCGCGCGTGAACTCTCGCCTTGGGTCGCGGGCTCGCTCGCGGCGCCGCGTCGCGCGGCCGAAGGGATCGCGGCTTTGCTGTCACCGGTCGCGCTGCCGCCAAGGACGGGCGCCGCAACCACCGAATACTCGGGCGCGATCACAGTCTCAGCCGCTTCCGAAGGCTCCATGCTCGCAACCACCGGACGATCACCATGCTTTCCGGACACCGGGAGATCAACGTTGAATCGCGGCGCTGCGCTTCCTCCGCCCGTCGCCACCGGCGCATGCTCGCCAGCGCCGGGCACACCCTTGAAAGCGACCGTTGCTTCCCGCACCGATCGGCCCGTCGCCGAAGGAAGTCCGACCTCGCGAGCCCCGACGGTCGATGCAGTCGGCGCATCAACCACCCGAGCCGAGTCAACGCCCGCGGACGCCACGGCCGCCTCGGCGACAGGAGCGTCCTCGCGAATGATGCCGCCACCGCTTGTTCCCTCTCCGTTCACCGGCGGAGCAACGCGAACCGTGGTTCTCTCGACGGATCCGACTGCGGGATCTGCGCGAACCGATCCGCCGGCATCGGCCAGTCCGACCTCCGCCTGCGCCTCCTGCGCGGTCGCCGTGCGTTCCACGCGTGGCAGCAACGGGTCCGCCGCCGTTCGACCGGCGCCCAGATCCGCCGGCGCCACGACAACGGTCGCCGACTCGCTCGCATCCGCCTCGCCAATCTCGACCCGCGACAAGCTCGATTCACCCGGCAACGTCGGAGTCGGAATCGGCACGCTCACACTCGGAACCGATGAGCCCGTTGAAATCGGTCCGGCTTCGGGCACGCCATCCACGCCCGCGGGCATCGCCACCGACGCTTCCGGGACCGCGGCCGGCGCCGCGAACTCGGGCACCGTTGCAGCATCCGACCCGGTGAACTCAACCGCCTGCGGCGCGACCGCGACCTCCGTCGCCACCGTCGATTCGAGTACCGGCGCTGCCAGCACCGGCGCCGTCACCGGCTCGTGCGCGGGCAGTTCGACCATCGCCCGGGCCGCTTCAATCCGGGCAACGTCAGCGTCCGCCGAAATCGCCGCCAATGCCGGCATCTCAAAGGTCGAACTCTCCAGCCCGCCACCGAGCAGCTGCCCCGCAACATCCGACGCAATCCCGCTCGACACCAGCAGCACCTTCGATCCGCCGCTCCCGCCCCCGTGCTGCACCAGGTCGATGATCCCCGACCCGACCTTCCACACCGCCAGCAGTGACGCCAGCGCCGCGTGGATGAGCACCGACGCCACCACGCACTGCGCCAGCAGGCTCAGCCGCCCGAACCGCCGCCGCCACGCCTCGCTCCGCAGCAGTTGGTACGCGATCCACGCCAGCAGCAGGGCCGCCCCGAGGAGCGCCAGCCACGGCCACAGGTCCGCCCAAAGCTCCGCGAGCACCCGCCCCGAATCGATAACCGCGCGCTCGGTGTAGACCTCGCGCGAATTCGAGAACCACAGCCCGTACCCCGTCTCTCGTTCACCCGGCGAGCCATCCTCCGCCCCACCTTCGACGGGCTCGACCACGGCGACCCGATCCGAGCTGAAATACAGCCGGAACCCATCCGTACTGAGGCCCGGATCAAGCTCGTTCGCGGCGGTGTTGACCGGCTCCCCCACCGCCTCGGCGTTCATCGCTCCCTGTGCGCCGATCCGGGACCGGTAGAGATCAAACCCACCGACTCCGCCCGGGCGGTCCGAAGCGAAATACAGAAAATCCCCGGCGGGACTCACCGCCGGAGAGCCTTCATCGTGCTCGGTGTTGAGAGCCGCGACCGGCGCCGCCGTCTCCGCGCCAGCATCGCCCAGCACGCTGACGTACAGGTCGTAGTCGTGCCGGTCGCGCCGCTCACGAACGGTCGCCGACCATGCGTCCGAAGTCGGTGCAGGTTCACCAGCGCGGGGTCGATTGGACGAGAAGTACAGCCGGTCGCCCCCCGGCGACGCGGCGGGCCCGTACTCGTTCCAGCCCGTATTGACCGCAGGTCCGAGATTGATCGGCGTCGACCACCCCTGCTCGGCTTTGGTCGCCCGCCACAGGTCATACCCCCCGAGTCCGCCCTCGCGATCGGAATAGAAGTACAGGAACCGGCCATCCCACGAAAGCTCCGGGCCAAGCTCGTCAGCATCCGTGTTCAGTCCCTCGATTTGCGCCGCCGGCGTCCACCCGTTGGGCGTCCATGTCGACCAGTACAGGTCGGCGTTGCTGCCCGGCCGCCGGCGGACAAAGACCATGGTCGTGCCGTCGGCACTCAGCCGAGGCTCGTACTCATCGACGTTCTGCCCGGCTTCCTGGCCGCTCACCGGCTTCGGCTGCGTCCACAGGATCTGCCGCACGGGCGCGGTCTCGGCCGGAACACGGACCGCGGCGCCGTCGGTCAGAAACACCGACCCTGCCGGCCGCACCGCGACTGCCGCCAGCGTCGCGACCGCGATCAGCGCCAGCGCGACCGAGGACACAACGACTCGTTTCGTGCGCACGTTCATGGTTGATCCAGTCGCGGCGTCCCGCGCCGCCTACCGCACCGGCACCGTCTCAAGGAACGGCTCGCGGATCCCCGCGGCCTTGCACAGGTCGAGCACGCGCACCACGTTGGCGTACGCGGTGGCGCGATCACCCCGGACGTTTACCTTCTGCTCCGGGTTCGCCCCGACCGCAGCATTGAGGAGCGAGGCCAGTTCCTCATCGCCCACGACCTTGCCCGCCACGATGCTCCGGCCCTCTTCGTCAACGTTGATCACGATCTCGCGGATGGCGGCCGAGATCGGCCCGGAAGTGGCCGCCTGCGGCAGCGCGATCTGCATCTCGCGCTCCGCCTGGGCCATGCTCGTGGCGAGCAGGAAGAAGATCAGCAGGTTGAAAAGCACGTCCACCATCGGCACGAAGTCGACGTGCGTCTCCGCCTGGTGTTCGACGTTACGGATGAGCATCGGAGGCCTTTCAGCTCTTGGCGATCACCAGTTGTTCCGATCCGGCCCCCACGGCGGCGCTCACCTCCGCGTCGGCGCGCTCGATCACGCCCGCCACCGCGCCCGACCCGCCGCGATCCCCGTCCAGCCACGATGCCGCGGCGTGGTCGAGCAGCTCCGCCGCCGTGTCGATCCTGCTCATGAGGATGTGGTACAGCACCAGCGTCGGGATCGCGATCGCAAGGCCCGCCGCCGTCGCGGTCCAGGCTTCGTAGATGCCCTGCGCGAGCCGCTCGGTCTTGCCCAGTGACTCGCCCGACGCCGCGACCACCGTGAACGTCCGGATCATCCCGAACACCGTTCCCAGCAGCCCGAGCATCGTCGCGGCCTGAGGCATCGCCGAGAGCAGCCGCATGCGGTGCCGCAGCTTGGTGACCTCGCGCTGTCCCGCCTCGGAGATGCGCTTCTCCTGCACCTCACGCCCCTGGTCGGCCGACTTGAGCGCCGCCGCGAGCACCGCCGCCACCGGCGCCCTGCTCGCCTGGCAAGCCGCCAGAGCCTGGCGCGTGGACCCCCGGACCGCGACCACCGAGGCCGTGAACCCGGGCGGCGCCACGCGGCTGCGCCTCGTCACGATCCATCGCTCGACGATGATCGCCACCGCCACCAGCGAGCAGATCCCCAGCGGCACCATGACCCAGCCGCCCTTGACCACCATGTCGAACACCGTGTGCACGATCGTCGGCGACGGTTCCGCCGCCTGCGCGAGCACCACGTGAACATTCATCCAAGCCTGATCCTGCGCGCTCATGGACGCTCCTTGCCCTCTGTCGATTCCCTGATCCCCAGTGGTGGACGGCTGCTCCGCACGTCGTCGCGGACGGCGACCTCACCTGGCTCGTGAAACCTCTCGCGGCTTTCCGGGCAGCGACTCCGGTTTGATGGCTTCCCGCCGCTCGCGAGCCAGTGCCGCCCACGATGACTCCGGGAACCGCTCGACCACCTCGTCAAACTGACGAGCGGCGTCCGCCGTTCGTCGCAGTTCCGCCAGACACCTTCCAGCTTCGTACAGCGCCGCGGCGCTCCACTCCGGATAGGCGTACAGCACGTCAACCTTCAGCAGTTCGGCGACCGCTTCCTCGTGCTTCTTCTGCGCAAAGAGGCACTCACCAATCTGAAACTGGGCTCGTGCCGCGGTCGCGCCGTCGTGCCGCGCGACCACGTCGCGGTACGCCTCCATGGCCGCGTCGTGCCTGCCTTGGTTCTCCCGCGCCCACCCCTGGCCGAACCTGGCCTGGAACCACACCTCGGCATCGCCGTGCTCGTCGAGGTACCGCGTGTACGCCTCTTCCGACCCGCTCCAGTCCTGGAGCGCGGCACACGCCTCGCCGAGCCGCAGCAGCGCCGGCCCGGTTGTTGCAGGCGCAGGGTCCAACTCGATCGCGCGTCGAAGTGCCGCCGCGGCCTCCTTCGGTCGGCCGCTCCGCAGCAGCGCATCCCCCAGCAGGCTCGCCGCGCGGCCCCGCAGCGAGTCGTCCGGGAACTCCTTCTCGAACTTCCCGAGCACCTCGGCCGCATCGCTCGCGCGGTTCAGATTCACCAGGCACACGGCACGAGCGAGGCGCTGGCGCGGCGCGATCCTCGCCACCTGCTCCGCGGGAAGCTTCAACTGCTCGGCCTCGCAGCGGTTCACCAGTTCCAGAGCTTCATCGAACTTCCCCGCCTCGAGCGCGATCTGGGCCGCGTCCAGCGCCGCGTACGCCGCCATCTGCCCCGGCTCGTCGCTCTCGAGCAGCTCGCCGTACACCGCCAGCGCATCCGCCGACCGTCCGACTGTCCTGAGCGCCAGCGCCCGCTCGTAGTGGAGCGACGCGGCGATCCGCGTCTCGAGCTTCGTTCCGTCGATCCCGCTCAGCAGCTCGATCGCTTCTTCATTCCTGCCCTGGCGGTTCACCGCGATACCGAGCATGACACGGCCCTCGGTCGCTCGCGGATGGCGCGCGTTGGCATCCAGCCACTGCCTGAACGCCCCCTCCGCCGCGTCGTAGTCGCCCGCCGCGAGCAGAGCGCCGGCCCTGTCAAACCCGACCTGCGCGTCGCCGCCCTCAAGCGTGCCCAGGAGTTCCGCCGCGCGCCCCGGATCGCCCGCTCGGGTCGCGATCGCCGCAAGGTGGCGCACGGCGTGCGGGGTCAGCGATTTGTCATCGTCGCCGCTCCTCGCATCGACGACGTCTTCAAGCAGACGCCGTGCCTCTTCGTCACGACGGGCATCCACCAGCAACTGCGCCTTCTCAAACTTTGCGTGGACGGCGACCTCGCCGTCCTCGTCGAGGGCGATCGCCTCATCAAACGCCCGGATTGCTTCTTCACCCCGGTCGTCGCGCTGGAGGCACAGCCCGGCGCGCAGCAGCGCATCGGCCCGTCGCTGATCGCCGACGTCCCGCGACGCGAGCTTGGCGTACCACTCGGCGCCTTCGCGCCAGTCTTCCCTGGCCATCGCCTGCTCGCCGAGCACGGTGATCGCCTGATTGACGAGTTCGTCCTGCTGCGGCCCGCCCTGCGCGATCGCCGCCGTCAACTCCCGCACGCCCTCATCTGCGTCTCCGACCCGCACCAGGCACAGGCCGCGTCGGACCGATGCCCGCCACTTCACGCCCGCATCCTCGCTGCTCCTGACGAGCGCCGTGTAGATCGGGAGCGCCTGCTCGAACTCGCCGGTGGCGAAACGGCACTCCGCCCCCAGCAGCGTCATGAAGGCCGATCGGGCGTGCCCGGGCCAGCGGCGACCGAACTCCTCGCACAGCGCCACGCACGCGTCATAGTTCTCGGCGCTGCTCTCGCACCCTGCCTGCGCCGCGACCGCTTCCGGCTCGAGCGCGTGCCCGGCGAATCGCTCCCGCCATTGCGCCCACAGTTCCGCGGCCACTTCTTCGCTCGCTCGGGACCGGGCAGACGCCTCGTCAAAGAGCATCTCGGCCAGCAGCGGGCTCTGCGGATGGGATTCCGCCGCTCGACGCATCGCGTTCGCGGCCGCGTCGAGCTTTCCCGCTCGCAGATCGCACTTTGCCAACCAGTACGCCGCGTCGTCCTGGACCGACGCCTCGCCGCTCTTGCCGAGCCGCTCGAAGCTCCGACGGGCCTCGTCCACGCTTCCCGCATCCAACGCGGCGCGGCCCTGCTCGAGCATGAATGCGCCGCGGAGCGGTTCAGGGATGCTCCCGGGCTCGGTTTCGTTGAGCACGTCGCTCGCCTCCGCGGCTCTTCCGGTCATCCGCAGCACCTGCGCCCGGCCCAGGGCGGCCTCCGCCGACACGCCGGGCTGCTTCTGGGCTCGCTCGAACAGCGCGAGCGCCCGGTCAAGCTGCCCCATCCGCTGGCGGCACTGGGCCTCGCCGATGAGCGCCGGGCCCACAACCTCTGGCGGCGCCCCGCTTGCGCCGAGTTCATCGAGCACGTCCGCGGCCTCCGCGAACTTCTCGGTCGCCGCGAGCGTGAGCCCCAGCAGCAGACGCGCGCGGTCGCGGTTCTCGCCCGTGCATCTCTCGACCGCGTCCCGCAGAACGCCCTCTGCCTCTTCGTACTTCCTGAGCGAGTACAGCCGCTGGCCCAGCATCGCCCGCCCGGCATCCGCCTGCGGCGCCTGGCCGAACTCCTTCAGCAACGTCCGCAGCACCTGGATCGATCGTTCCTCATCCCCTACCGCCGCCGCCGACTGGGCCCGCAGCAGCAGCGCGTCGGGCCGATACTCAAACTTCGGGAGCTTCAGCACGGCGTCGAACTCGCTCGCCGCTTGCGCCGGCTGGTTGAGCCGCCACAGGCACACGCCAAGCGCGTAGTGCGCCATCGGGGCATCCGGCGACTCGGGGCTGCCATCCAGGAACTTGCGGAGCTCCGCGGCGGCCAGGTCGTGCATGCCCTTGTTGAGCAGGCCGATCCCTGCTCGGTAGCTCTTGTCGTCGTGTGATGATGACCCCGCCGCGTGCGTGACGCCGCACACAAGTACCACCGCGGCCGCCGCCAGGACAAACTTCCGCATGGAGCATCCTCTCGGTCACGGGCGCGCCGCATCGCCGCAAGCAATCCGCTCGCTCGACGCTCCACGCCGGTTTCTCGTGCAAGCCCGACACCGGGCCGTCAAGCCCGCGTCGGGATGGTGAGGCTGGTTCCTCGTTCAACCAACGCCGTCTTCAGCAGTTGTCGTCCGAGTTGTCATCAGTCGACTCATCGGGGCTTTCCGCGGGCGCGGGCTGGTCGGCCTCCTCGGCGATCGGCGCGATGTCGGCCAGGTCCACCTCCACCACTCCCGCGAGATCGATGTCCGCGAGATCGACCGGCTCGGCCAGGTCGATGTTGGCGAGCTGGATTTCATCGAGCATGCCGAAGCCGTCGTCCTCGAGCATCGAGATCTCGTCCTCGAGCTCCTCGGCCCGCGCCTCGAGCTCCTCGATGCGCTGCTCGAGCTCTTCCACCCGGCGCTGCATGTCACCGGATTCCCGGTCGAGCGCCGATGCCCGCTCGCGCAGACGCGCGTGCGCCGCCTCGAGCGCCGCCTTCGCCTCGTGCTCCGACGCGGATTCCGCCTTGTCACGCAGGTCCATCTCGAGATCGCGGAGCTGCTCGGCACGGTCGCGGGCCGAGTCGGCGTCGGCACGCATGCGGTCGACGTCGAGCATCAGCACATCGCGGTCCTTCAGCAGCGCCTTGAGCGACTGGGCGTGCTGCCGCAGCGCCTCCGCATGGGCCTTGTGCCCGGCCGCGAACGCCGCCCGAGCCTCCTGCGCCGCGGCGTGCGCGCCGTGGGCCTGCTGGGCCGCCGCGTAGTGCTCGAGCGCGATGGCGTGCCCAGGCAACGTCGTCATCGAGTGCTGCCCGCCCGCCGACGACGCGCCAGAATCGATCAGCTTGACGAACGACGCGATGAAGGGGTGCTCTGCCTCGCGGGCCCAGATCACGATCCCTTCATCCTCCATGCTCACCAGCACCGGAACGTCGCTGCGGCTCATCAGCGAGTAGAAGCTCTCCAGCTTGCCCTCGGAAAGCTTGTACGTCTTGGCGACGCGGCCTTCCTTGAGCGCCTCCAGGTCCACCGGCTGCGTCCACTGCCCCTGCACGCCGGGCACCGTGGTCCACGCCGACGGAGCCTCCGCGGACGGGAGGCCGGGCTGCGGCGGCTCGGGCGGCTGCGGCGGATGAGCGGGGTGGGCAGGGTGCGCGGCCCGCGGCGGCTTCGGAGCCTTCGGGGGCTTCGGCGGCTTGGGCGCCTTGGGGGCCATCGGCGCCACCGCAGTGCCGCCGAACTGGGCCGCGCCTCCCGGGCGAACGACGACCACGTTGGGCGGCGAGGGCTGAGCGACCATCGCCTCCAGCGCCGGCGCTTCACCGTAGAACACGGATCCCGCCTCGGCTCGCTTGGATTTGGCGGCCTTCTCCTTCTTCTTTTCGGCGGCCTTGGCTTTCTGCTCGCCCTCGGGCGGGCACGCCAGGCTGGGCGTGACGAACATGCCCGCCGCCATGACGATCACCGCCAGGCAGGCACCGACGATCGATGTCCTCGGCGCTGTTCTCTGCGTCATCACCATCGTGATTCTCCTTGCCAACCTCTTGGCCGACCCGGACATGATCCCCAGGCACGGTCCGGCGCTCGGTTCGTGTGAATTCAGGAACGACTTGGTCGTCACCAGCGCGGTCGCGTACGCCCGGCGATCCGACGGCAGCAGCGCCGTCACCCACGCGTCGCAGCTCGCCTCGGCGGCATCCCGCAGCCGCCAGCGCGCCCACCACGCCGCCGGGTGCCACCAGTACACCGCCCCCACGATCGACTCCACCCAGCAGTACACGTGGTCGAGCCGCCGCAGGTGCGCAAGCTCGTGCGTCACCACCGCCCGCCTCGACGCGACGTCGAGCGATTCCCACAGGTCCGCCGGCAGCACCAGCCGCAGCCGCGGCCCGCACCAGATCATCGGCGACACCGCACGATTCACCATAACAACCGACGGCACCCGCCGAAGGCCAAGATCGCTCGCCACCTGGTCGACGATCTCCATCACCTGGTCGTCCGCCGGGCGGCCCCCGCGGAGCCACCAGCCCACCCGCGCCGTCCGCACCAGCGAGATCAGCAGCAGCAGCGCCGTCACGCTCGCCCAGACCAGCGCGGGCACCGGCGGCAGCGATGAAATCGAATCCCGCACATCGAGCGCCCGCGAGATCCACGGGCGGATCTGGTCTCGAGCCCCGGCGAGCACGCGGGAGTCTTCGCTCGACGCCGATCCATGCAGCCCCGGCCTCGCCGGCGGCGCCATCACCTCGCCGGCCAACGACTTTTCACTCAACGCCGGTCCGCTCCCCTTGGGCGGGGTCGCCGGCCGTTCCTCCAACTGTTCGGGCTTGGACGCGAAACCGAGCACCATGCTGGTGAGACCCGTCAGGTCCAGGTTCAGCGTCTCGACATCCGCACCTAGGCGCTCGGATGCGGGGCTCACCGCCGGTTCCACGGCGGCAGCGATCGGCGATCGCTCGGCGTCGAGCGAGGGAGCCGGCGCGATCGGCGGCGCGACCAGACCGTGGTCCCTCGCTCGCAGGTCGGCGCGGTCATGCTCGCTCGTCAGGCGGTCGCTCGGCACCGACGGCGCGGCGTCCGGTCGCGGAGTTCGGTTGCGGGTGCGCTCGTGCCGTCCGGCCTCCGACACGCTGCCTGCCTCGGGTGTCGGACGCGCTTCGATCGCCGGCTCGACCGCTCGGTTCGGCTCGGTCGATCCGACCGCTCGCCGCGGTGTATTCAGGGATGCGTCGACCCGAGCGTCGCCGGCGGATGATGCATCGGCGGCCGGAGTCTTGGCGGGTTGATTGAGAACGGCGGGAGCACGCTCGGCGCCGGTAACCCGCCCGGCGACCGCAGGCCCGGGCCCGCGCGATTCCGATGACGCCGGCAATATCGACTCGGCCGACTCGAGCACCTTGTCCGCCGCCGCGAGCACACGCTGCGAGTGGAACCAGTCGGGCCGCCAGATCATCATCCCGATCGCCGGCGTCACGAACGACACCAGCACCGTGGCCCAGAGCATGTGCCTCGTCGCCGGGCGGAGCGACTTCACACGGCAGATCGCCCCCACCGCCAGCGCCACCGGCGTCGCGGCGAGCCCGCCCGTCCATAGCAATTCCGTGATCCCCGAAAACGTGCTCAAGTCCATGTGCTTACCCCGCAGGCCCGCCCCGTCACCGCCCAGTCCCTCGAACCAGTCCCCCGAAACAGACCCCCGCGCGAGTTCTCGTTACCCGTGCCCACGATCGTCCAGGTCTTCGATCAACTGCCGGAGCCGTGCGATCTCATCCGCCGTGAAGCGTTCGTTCTCGATCAGGTGCAGGAGCACCGGCGCCGCCGCCCCGTCGTACAACTGGTCGACCAGAGCCTTGATGCGCGAGGTCGTCACGCTCTGTCGCGAAATCTTCGGTCGATAGACGTACGCGGTGTCCCGCTTGTCGCTCGCGACCATGCCCTTCTGCTCCAGCCGCGTGAGGAACGTCAGCACCGTCGTGTAGGCCACCTTCCGCCCGCGATCGTGCAGCCGGTTCATCACGTCACGCACCGTCAGCGGGGCCTCGTCCCACAGCACCCGCATGACCGCAAGCTCCGCTTCGCCCAGTTCCACCGGTTTCTTTGCCATGACCCTTTCCCGGTCCTCAACTACTACCGTTGTCGTAGGAAGTTACTACATCCGTCGTAGACCGTCAACCCTCTTTCCGGGTTTTCCACAATTGATTTCGCGCTCGCCCCGCGGCCGGCCGCCTCTCCGGTCCCGCGGCTCCACAATAGTACGAATCGGACGATTGGAGGGGCGTTGAGTTCCCGGCTCGGGCACGGGATCGTCAGGGCTTTCGCCGCCGCGGCTCCAGGGTGGGCGCGGCCGGCGCGTGACCTTTATCTCGGGGGAAATGGAGCGGACCGGACTCGAACCGGCGACATCCAGCTTGCAAAGCTGGCGCTCTACCAACTGAGCTACCGCCCCGACGCCTCCATCGTAGCCCGCCGACGCGGGCTCCCCGGTTCCCCCCAGCGCTCGCCCCCCACTGCTCGGTGCCCCGCCCCGGTACACTCACGCCCCAACCGCACGTCCTTCCGAGAGTTCACCATGCGCCAGACCGCCGCCCCGCTCCTCGCACTCCTCGCCTCGCCCGCCGTCGCCCAGGTCCAGACCCCGGGCCTGACCTACTCCCCGGCATCCTTCTATTACGCGCAGCCGGTCACCCAGCGCGAACAGGCGCCCTCCGCCAAGCCCGAGGCCCGTGAACTCGAGATCAAGCTCAGCGCCGAGGGCGAGATCGGCCTCAAATCGGACCTCAAGTCCACCACGGGCGATGTCCAGGTCTCCCGTGTCCGAGCCGCCGTCGACGTCGGCGTCCCCATCGCCGATCGCTCCACCATCAGCGTCTCCTTCGACAACGAATGGTCCTTCTACGACTTCTCCGAGCCGTCCGGCTTCGGCGCGACGGCCCCGTGGGACGACACCTGGGAACGCGGCATCCGGCTGACGTTCCTGACCCAGCACACCGACCGCTTGGCGTGGTACGTCGGCGGCGACGTCTCCGCCGCCAGCGAGTACGGCGCGGATTTCGGCGACTCCGTCACCTACGGCGGCCTCGGCGGCATCCGATACTCCTTCAACGACCAGTTCACCCTCGGCCTGGGCGTCTACGCCCGTTCCCGGCTCGAGGAAGACTTCCTCGTGCTCCCGGCGATCGCGTTCCTGTGGAACTTCGCGCCCGACTGGTCGCTCTCGAGCCAGAACGGCCGGTCGCTCCGCCTCAACTACAAGGCCACCGATCAGCTCTCGGTCTTCCTCGAGGGCGGGTACGAAGCCCGCGACTTCCGCCTCGATGACGACGGGCCCGTCCCCGACGGCATCGGCCGCCACCGCCAGGTTCCCGTCGGCCTGGGCGCGCAGTACAACTTCACGCCGAAGATCTCGCTGGCGGGCAAGGCAGGCGCGTACGTCTGGCAGCGCTACCGCCTCGACGAAGAAGACGGGACCAAGATCTCCGAGTACGAAGCCGACCCGACAGCCTTCTTCACGCTCGAACTGCGCGTCGCGTTCTAGAGCGGTTGAACTCAGATGGTGCGGGCCGGTGGTTCGCCGAGCCGAGCAGGGCGCGGAGGGCCGAGCAGGCGGCCCGTATGAACGCCCCCGATGCGACCCATGAGAAAGCACACCCAGCACCGCACATTCTTCTTGATTTGAAACTGCGGCCAAGGAACGCGATTCACGCGGCCGGCCGTCGTCTCACTTCCGCTGACGCGTGCCGCTCGTGCCCGGCCCCTCAGTGCGTGAAGTTGGCATTGGGATCGGTGGAGCCGAGGCTGCCTCCGTAGGTGCTGCCGCTGAAGGCGTTGAGGTTTACGGTGGCACTCACGATCGGTGCGATCGCATTGCCCGCAGCGATGTCCCAGTTCGTGGTGTTGCCGCTGCACGTATTGCGCATGACGATGTTGCCGGGAGAATCGATGTCAATGCACCGGTCCGAAGTGGTGCAGTGGTTTCCTTCAAGACGGTTGTCCCCACCGGTGATATGGATGCCCGCCCCGTTGCCCCCGTCCCCGCTGAAGCTGCAGACATTCCCCGTGATGATGCACTGGGAGGAAGCCTGGATTCCGTCGCCCACGCTGAAGCGGGCGGTGCATCCGCGGACGGTGGAACCGAGACTGACGACAATCCCGTCGCCGCCATTGGAAAATGCGGTGCATTCGACAACGGTGCTCCCGGCGCCGCCGTCGATGCCATCGCCCGCGTTGTCGTAGGCGGTGCACTCGATGACCGCGCCGCCCGAAGAGACCTCGATGCCCGTCCCGCCGTTATTCTGTGCCGCGCAGGAGCGGACTGTCGCGGCATGTCCGCCCAGTATTCCAACGTCGGCATTTCCACTGGCGCGCACGCCATCGATGCGAGAGTTGATCGCACTCCCGCTGCCCAGATCCAGGCCGTCGTCGCCCCAGTCGCGCACCGTCCCGTTCAGGATGGAGATGCCCGGTACGTTGACGGATACTCGGATTCCATCGAAGGCGCCCATGCCGGAAACGCCCCTGAGTTCAAAGCCTGCAAGGTCGATGGTCACGCCCGCAGCGGCGATCTCGATCCCGTGCTTGCCCACAACACCGGTGATGTTGCCGGCCAGGTAATAGGACCCCGGCTGAACAATCTTGTACAGACTGTCAGAGTCGCCGGGGGTATTGGTCGCGTTGATGGCGATACGGGGTTCGATCTCGGTCAGTGTCTTGTACGCCGGCGCCACCGGTCCCGCGGGCGGGTCCAGCGGCCCGGCATGCGCGGCCAGACCCACCGCCAATGCGAGCGAGCCAAGGCCAATGGACAACGCGGCGTGCTGACACCGGTACAGCATTGAAAGACTCCTTTCCTTGAACCGCTGAGAGAACGAATCAAGCCCCTGCAGACGCGAGTGCCCTGCCCGGAATCCGTACGAGTGCGTCGCTGACATCACTGCCGCGCATCCGCACGATCTCGTCTAATACGAAAAGTTCGCGTTCGGGTCGGTTGAGCCGAGGGTGCTGGCGGCGGAGTTGCCCGAGACCGACCCGCTCCCGGGAGTGCGGCGGTCCACGATCGGGCCGAAGACATTGTCCGATCCGAGCGACCAGTTGGTGGTATTTCCAGAACATGCGTTTCGGACGAGGATGTTGTGCTGCCCGTTCACCAGGATGCCGTAATGGTTGGCGGTGCTGATGTTCCCTTCGAGACGGTTGCTGCTGGACGCGGTGAAGATCCCGATCGAGTTTCCGCCGCCTCCTCCGCCGTTCAGCTCGCTCGTGTTCGAGAGGGCCAGGCAGCGAAAGGACAGCCAGATGCCCGTCTGCCCGTTGTTGCGGGCCGCGCATTGCTGGATGGTGCCCCCGCCGCCGATGAAGAACCCGGTGTTCCCGTTCGATTCGGCGGTGCACCCGGTCACGACGCTTCCCGCGCCGGCCGTGAACCCGTCGACGTTGTTGCTCGCCGTCGAGTTTGTGATGGTGCATCCGTTGCCAGCGAGGTAGCCCCACGAGAAGTTGCTGTGCGAAGAGCAGCCGGTGATGGTGGACGCCTGCCCGACCTCGATGCCGGCCCCGACGTTGCTGTACGCCGCGCACTGGCGAACCACCGCCCCGCTCTCGGCGCTGATGCCGCTCCCGCCGTTGTAGGAGACCGTGCAGTCCACGAGCGTGCACGAGTTCCACGCCGCCAGTCCCGACCCGCCGTTATCGGAAGCGATGCACCGCTGGACAATGCTGGAATCCCGCAGCGCGAGGCCGAACTGCCCGTTCGAGGTCAGCGCAAGGTCCTCCACGACGCAGTCAAACGTCAACTGCGTCGCAAGGTCCACGCCCATGTCCCCCCAGTTGCGGATCGAGCCGTTCCGCACCACGATGCGACCCAGGTTGGCCGCGGTCGCCGAGACGCCGTCCAGTGAGCCCGGGGAGCCGATGATCTCGTACCCCAAGAGGTCGAGCGTCACGCCCGACGCGGTGATCTCGATGCCGTGCTTGCCGGCCACCCCCGTGACCTTACCCGTCAGGTAGTAGCTGCCCGGCTGGGTGATCTTGTACACGCTGTCCGCGTCGCCCGGCGTGTTGGTCGAGCTGACGGCGACCCGCGGCTCAACCTCGCCAAGGGTCTTGTACGCCGGCGCGACCGGGCCAGGAGGCGGGTCGAGCGGCCCGGCAAACGCAACGATTGCCGCCACTCCGAAACCGGAGACCACCATGGCCCCCGACACCAAACCACCAAGAAAACTGCGCGACATCGATCCTCCTCTCATGCTCGAAAACCCCCAGACCCGTGAAATGAAATTACTGCTTGGAAGCCCGTACCCCAAGCAAATCTTGTCCGCCTCACAGCCTTCCTGGTCCCAAAACCCGCCGGCCCCACCCGATCAGGCTCCACCCATCGGTCGTTTCACCTTCGATCGGGCGGGCCGAACCACGGCAAGCCATGGCCGACGCCCGCGGAATCCCGCCGATCTGCTCTAGACTCACCCTCTTGCCCCCGCTCGACCTTCAATCCCCCGACGCCGTCATCGACGCACTCGACCGCGGCGCCCGAGCCAACCTGTCGGCCTCGTGCCGCACCGCAGCCATCGACCGTATCACCTCCCCCGGAAGGCTCATTGCCACCGGCGATCTCCACGACAATCCCATTCACTTCGCTCGCCTGATCGCCCTCGCCGGCATGGACGAGCAGGGTCACGAAGTCACTGGGTCACGGCCTCCCGAGGCGGCCGCCCCCGCGCCCTGCCACCTGACGCTCCACGAGCTCATCCATGGAGATCGCCTGATCAACGGCATGGATTTCAGCTACCGCGTCCTGGCCCGAGCCGCCGACCTCAAGGCCCGCTTCCCCGAACACGTCCACATCCTGCTCGGCAACCACGAGCTTTCCCAGATCGCGGGCGCGGGCATCGTCAAGGATGGAGTGAGGGTCGTGGAGACCTTCAACGAGGGCGTCGAGTACGTCTTCGGGTCCGAATCACCCGGCGTTCACGACGCGATCCGAAGGTTCGTCAAGTCGATGCCGCTGGCGCTGCGCTGCGTCTGCCCGCGCGGCGACATCCTCTGCGCCCACAGCGTGCCGCCGGCCGCGCTGATGCAGCGCTTCGACCCGGCCGTTCTCACCCGCGAACTCACGGACGAGGACTACGAGCCGCGCCAAGGGTCTGCCCACCTGATGGTGTGGGGCCGCGGGTACGACGAGGAACTGCTCGAGGATCTCACCGAGCGCTGGGGCGTCTATCTTTTCATCCTCGGACACGAGAGAGCAGAGAACGGCGCCATGTTCGTCCCGCCAAACGCGGTCGTGCTTAACAGTGACCATGAACGCGGCGTCTACCTCCCGATCGATCTCGAGCACCCCCCCCGCCCGGAAGAAGCGCTGGCGATGGTCGTGCCGCTCGCGTCGCGCTGAGCTCTCTCAATCGTTGTCATAACGCCCGCGAATGGAACAACGCCGCCCCGGTGGGATGTCCGGCTTTTCGCGAAGAACCCACCCGGCAGCGGAATAACTCCCATCCAGTCGCCGTTTTAGAGATGCCACCACGACGGAACGCCCATCCGCCGTGCCTTTGAGCATCCTTGGTTCACCTCGGATGCGGATTGGTTCACGCACGAGGCTGTGCGAAGGGAAGGGACCAACCAGAAAAGGGGGCCTCTCCCCGGCAAACATTCGCCGGGGAGAGGCTGTGGAGGGAGGGACTTGTGGCAAGGGGCCAGCGCTCTGCCGGCACCCGGGCGGTCCAGTACGACGGCGCCTTCGGACAGCCTGCGACCCGACTCCCCGCGTGCGCGGTGAAACCGGTCCCAAACGCCGCAACGCCAGCCGAACCACCGAATTGCACACCGACCATGGCCGGCGATCAGACCGTGATCCGCAAACGTCGTGCGCACGCCCGTGCGCCTCGACTTGTTCAACTCGACCGTGACTCGGGCCATGCCCCCAAAGCTCTTCCCGGGCCCGCCGGCGGGTTCTCGACTCCCGAGAACCGCACCGAAAAGCCTGCAGAAAGTCCCCTCGCCGGTGCCCGCTGTCCGCACCTCGCGACGCGGTGGTCAGCCCGAATCGCTTATCAGACTAGCAGGCTTCGACGAGTTCGCAAGAGCAATCTGATGGGCCAAGTTCCCCAGATTCTCGCCCGCGCTCGATGAAACCACTTGCAGTGCCCAGTGACCAGCCCGGCCTTGCTCACGCGCAAAGTTCGCTTCAATCGCCGACTTGTGTACGGTACATTGGCCGTTCACGAGCCGCGGTGCCGCCCACGCGCGGCTCGGCCCGCGATTTTGACCGATGAGGAGCAGATCATGCGCCACCACCTGCCGAGCGTACGGGTTTTGTCCGCAGCCATGCTCGCCACCGCGGCCGGGCTTGCGTCTCCGGCGGCCGCGACATGGTCGATCGTGATCTGCGACACGCGCACGGGCGAGGTCGCCGTCGCATCAGCGACATGCCTGACCGGTTTTGATCTCCAGGCCAACACGCCGGTGCTGATCGTCGGGGTCGGCGGGGCGACCGCGCAGTCGTTCGTCGATTCCACCGGTACCAACCGGACATTCATCCGCGACGGCATGTACGCGGGCGTTTCCCCGGCCGACATCCTCGCCGGCCTTTCCGTGTTCGACTCCAGCCACCAGACCAAGCAGTACGGCATGGCCGACGTCCTGGGTCGCACGGTCACGTTCTCCGGGACCGGCGCGGGCGCCTGGAAGGGCGGAACAACCGGCGTCCTCGGCGACCTGGTGTACGCGGTGCAGGGCAACGTGCTGTGGGGCCCGCTAGTTGTCGACAAGGCGGTCGAAGCGATCATCAACACGCCGGGTGACATCCCGGCCAAGCTGATGGCGAGCATGGAGGCGGCCCGGGCATGGGGCGGGGACGGTCGCTGCTCGTGCTCGAACGGCGACCCCGACGGCTGCACGACCCTGCCCGATGAGTTCAAATCCGCGCACATCGCGTACATGCTCATCGGCCGAGCCGGGGACCGCGACGGCAGCAACGGCAACTACAAGTTCGCGGGGTTCTCCACCGCGTGCGAGCCCGGCGACTTCAACCAGGACGGCCGGCCCGACGTGGTCGCGTGCGGCGGGTCGGGGATCGGCGTGTTCCCCAACGTGACGCCGCCCGGCCAGCCCCCGCAGCTCGGAACGGTCATCCCGCAGGCGGTCGGCTACTCGCCGCGCGAACTGGCGGTCGCCGATTTCAACGCCGACGGGCTGCTCGACGTCGCGGTGACGAACAACGGCGGCGACCATGCCGCAACGCTGATGGGCAACGGCGATGGCACATTCGACGCACCGACCAACTACGCGGCGGGCGACGGACCTGTCGGGATCTCGGCGGGCGATCTGAACGGCGATACCCGCCCCGACATCGCGATCGCCAACGCCACCAGCGACACGGTGACGATCCTGCTCAACACCGGCGCGGGCGGCATGAGCGCCGGCCCGGTGATCGCGGCCAAGGACAGCCCGAACACGGCGACGCTCGCCGATGTCGACGCCGATGGCGATCTTGATCTGCTCGTCAGCTCCACCACGGCCAAGACCCTCGAGATCTTCCGCAACAACGGTTCCGCCAGCTTCGCTTCGGCGGCGCTGTTCACGTATACGCAGGCGCCCGTGGCCGTCGATGTCGCCGACATCAGCGGCGACGGTCGACCGGACCTTGCCGTCTCGACGAGCAACGAGTCGCTCGTCAAGATCCACGTCCAGAACCCCGACGGCACGTTCGGGACCTCGACGATCTCCGCGGGGGGCACGGCGGGCAGCGTGTACTTCCGCGACCTCGACCATGACGGCCGGCAGGACATGTTCCTGCTGCAACGCGGCGGCTCCCGCGTCTACTTTTTCAAAGGCAACGGCGACGGGACGTTCCAGGCGGGGAAGTGGTACCCGATCGGCTTTGGCCCGCTGTCGATGCGGCTGGCGGACATGGATTCCGACGGCGACCTCGATCCAGTCATCCGTCTTGGCGGGTCGATCACGTGCCTGATGACCCAGGTCGGCGACGGCGTGTTCAACTCGATGTCGGGGCTCGCGGGCGGGGACTACTTCATGAGCTTCAACATCGCCAACCAGTCCGTGGGGCAACCCGACCCGGTCTTCCAGCTCCAGGATCTTTTCGACGCCTGGCGAGCGGACCTTGTCGGCAAGCCCGACGCGGTCCAGTCGGTCGCTTCCTTCCTGCCGCCGGTGATCCACGCCGACGGCGAGGACTCCACCGTGCTGACCGTGCGCGCGCGTGACTGGCAATCCACGGACGTCTCGCTCGCCGGCGCCCAGGTGAGTGTTCAGATCTACGGCGACCCGGTGGCGCAGGTCGGCGACGTGACGATCAACGCCGACGGCACCGCGTCGGTCCCGGTCACCGCGCTTCAGTCGTGCGGGACAGCGGTGTTCGAAGTGACCATCAACGGCCTGGGTCGCAAGGTCGTGCTGATGCCGCGGGTCGCGCTCACGGTGTCCGACCCCGCCGACTTCGACCGAAGCGGCTTCGTGGACACCAACGACTACGACGCCTTCGTGGCGGCATTCACCGCCGGCACCGACGACGCCGATTTCGACAAGACGGGGTTCGTCGACACCGACGACTTCACGGCGTTCGTGCTGCAGTTCGAGAATCCCTGCTGATCCGCTCCCGGCCGTGCACGCGCGGAAAGAGGCTCCAGGGATCTGCATCGGACCGTAGCGAGGGCTAACATCCTGCGATGGGAGACGCAGGCATGTCGGACGCGGCACAATCGGGCCAGGTCAAGCGGGTTGCGATCGTCACCGGAGCCAGCCGGGGCATCGGCAAGGCGATCGCGCTGCGGCTCGCGCGCGAGGGTCGCCACGTGGTGCTGGTCAGCCGCACGCAGGCGCCGCTCGACGATCTCCGAGCCCAGATCCAGGCATCGGGCGGCCTCGCCACGGCCCGGGCGGTTGACGTGGCCGACCGCAACGCCCTCGGCGGAGCGATCGAATCGATCGCCGACGAACTCGGCCGCATCGACATCCTCGTGAACAACGCGGGCATCACCAAGGACGGCCTGGCCCTGCGGATGTCCGACGAGGACTGGGACCAGGTCCTCCAGACCAACCTCACATCGGCGTTTGTCGCGATCCGAGCCGCCGCACGGCCCATGATGCGCGGCAAGTTCGGCCGCATCGTCAACATCGGCAGCACGTCGGGCGTGGTCGGCAACGCCGGCCAGGCGAATTACGCCGCGGCGAAGGCGGGCCTGATCGGCCTCACCAAGACGATCGCCAGGGAACTGGGCGGCAAGAACATCACCTGCAACCTGATCGCTCCGGGGTTCATCCAGACCGACATGACGGAGAACCTGCCCAAGGAAGTCAAGGACCACGTCATGGCGCTGATGGCCGTGAAGCGGCTCGGCGTTTCGGAAGACATCGCCGCCGCCGTGTCGTACGTCACCAGTGACGAGGCGGGCTACCTCACCGGGCAGACAATCTGCGTGGACGGCGGCATGACCATGTGCTGACGGGCGCCGGCCCCCAAACACGGCTGGTGCCGGTCCTCCCCTGTGGGTTCTCAACGTTGAGCGTTTCCCCATGACACAGCACGTCTTCGATTCCACGATGAGCGACCGACTGGCGGTCGTCACCGGAGCAACCGCGGGCATCGGGTACGCGGTCGTCAAGGAGCTGGTCGGCCACGGATGCTCGGTCATCGCGAACGGCCGCCGTCCCGACCGCCTGAAGGATCTGGTGCTCGAGTTCAGCAACGAGAGCGTTCAGACGGTGCGGGGTGACACGTCTGACGAGAAGATTGTGGAGGCGATGTTCGACGCCGCCCGCGACCGGTTCGGCGACGGCCGGTCCGAGGCCGACCTGGTGGTGGTCAACGCCGGGCGCGGCCTCAAGGGCAGCGTGGTGGATTCAGACACGGCCCAGTGGGAGGAGATGATCCGCACGAACCTGCTGGGCGCAGCGCTGGTGATCCGCCACGCCGCGAGGCGCATGCTCGCGAATCTCGAGCGGCTCGGTTCGCGCGGCAAGACGTGGCGCGACCATCCGCACGACATCGTGGTGATCGGTTCGACCGTGGGCCGGAACGTCTCGCCGTTCTCGTCCATGTACGGGTCCACCAAGTTCGGCGTCCACGGCCTGGTCGAGGGCGCGCGGCGCGAACTGGGGCCCAAGGGCGTCCGCGTCACCCTGATCGAGCCCGGCTTTGTCGTCAGCGAATTCCAGGGCGTCGCCGGCTACAACCCGGAGTGGTTCAAGGGCGTCGTGGATCGCATCGGCCCGGTGCTGGAACCCGCCGACGTGGTCCGGGCCCTCATGGCCGCGATCACACAGCCGCCATGGGTTCATTTCAACGACATCGCGCTGCGGCCCACGCGGCAGGATTACCCGTAGCAGACACCGGCGACCAGACGGCGGGCGGGGCGTCGGCCCCTTGGGACGCACCGGTTGATCTTCCCGGTGCCCGTCGCGTGCACTGAAACTTTGCCTTATGCTCCGGTTGCGGTTCGGCGTCGTGTGGATCACGCCGCCGGCCGAAGCGCGAAGAGGAGGCTTGTCATGGGCTTTGTCAAGGAATTCCGCGAGTTTGCGCTCAAGGGCAACGTGCTCGACCTGGCGGTCGGCGTCATCATCGGCGGGGCGTTCGGCAAGATCATCAACTCCGCGATTGCCGACGTCATCATGCCGCTCGTGAGCATCCCGGGGAAGGCCGATTTCTCCAACCTCTACTTCCCGCTGACGGAGAAGGGACGGGAAGCGGTGAACGCGGCGTACCAGGCGACCGGGATCAACCCGTCGCTCGAAGAAGCCCGCAAGGCCGGCGCCGTCTTCGCCTACGGCAGCTTCATCACCGAGGTCATCAACTTCACCATCCTGGCGTTCTGCGTCTTCCTGATCGTGAAGGCGTTCAACACCGCTCGCAAGCGCTTCGAGGCAGAAAAGGCCGTTCCTCCGCCGGCCGGGCCGACGAACGAAGAGAAGCTGCTCGCCGAGATCCGGGACCTGCTCAAGTCGGGCCGGTGAGAGACCGCTTGTACGTGCACGTGTCGCGCGGGTGACCGAGCGTCCGCGACTCCATGACCCACCGACCGTGGGCCGATGCCGCCTGCGCTGGTCCGTGCCGGCCGCGGCCCGCTCACCGGCCGTCTGCATCTACCATGCGCCATGAACCCGCAACCCCTCGAGCCCAAGATCCCGGCCTTCGAGTCCATGACGGTCCGAGCGTTCCTGGACCTCCTTGCCGCGAAGACGCCGGCACCGGGCGGCGGCGCCGCCGCGTCGATCGTCGGCGCGGTCTCGGCGAGCCTGGCGGCGATGGTCGTCAACTACTCGATCGGCAAGAAGTCCCTTTCGCAGCACGTCGATGCGCTCGGGTCGTCGCGCGACCGGCTCAAGCGGGCCTCGGACCTCATGATGCGCCTCGCCGATGAGGACGCCGCGGCCTACGGACTCGTCAACGAGCTGTCGCGCCTCCCCGACGGGGATGGTCGCAAGGCCGCCGACCTGCCCGCGGCGCAGGCCGCGGCCGTGCAGATCCCGCTCGCGGTGATGGCGGCGTGCGTCGATCTGCTCATGCTCTACCGCGACCTTGCGGTCATCACCAACCGCCAGCTTCGGTCGGACCTGGGCATCGCGGGCGTGCTCGCCGCCGCCGCGTGCGAGTCGTCGTGGTGGAATGTCGCGATCAACGCGGGGTTCGTGGCCGACGAACGCCAACGGGCGTCGTGGATGGCCGAGGCCAGGGCGATGCGCGAGCAGGCCATGTCGCTCGGCGGCGAGGTCGAGGCGGCGTGCGAGGAAGAATAATCCACGAGTCACGAGAGACCGCTGCGTGCCTCTGTGCCTTTGTGCCTCGATGCCTTCTTCAGCACCCCGCCTCGAACGCCACCACATACCCGTTGTAGTCCTCGACATCGACGAAGCCGGATCCGTCGAAGTCGGCCGATTCGTCGCCCGCCTCGAACGCCGCAACGAACGCGTCGAAATCATCGCTGTCGAGGAACCCCGAACCATCAAAGTCCGCCGGGCACGATGCCGCATCGCGCGAGAACACCGACGCGGGCAGCACGGTCTTGGGCATCCCGCCGCCGGCCATCGAGACGATCAGCCCGGCGCTCCCCGTGTGCTCGAAGAACTCCACTCGGATCGCGTGCACGCCCGCCTTCAGCTTGATCTTCCCCGACTTCTCCTTCATGCTCAGCCAGATGGGCGCGGAGCTCTTGAGCCCGTCGTTGTTGACCACGAGCGTCCCGCCGATGGAGAGCTTCGATCCGTCGTCCGAGTTGGCGTAGAAGGTGTACTCGGCGGGCTGCGCGATCGTGATGTAGCCCTCGTACAGCGCGCCGAAGTCGGTCGTCCGCTCGCTGGTCGAGTACGTCCCGTTGGTCGAGGGGAAGTTCAGCCGCTCGACGTCATCGGTCTTGAAGGGGACCAGCAACGCGAAATTCGGGAGCTGCGAGGGATTGACCAGGTCGTAGTACGAGACGTCAAGACCCGGCTGGGTATCCGAAGGATTTGCCGGATCCTGGTATCCCGAGGCGCTCTCGACCGTGATGGACACGGTCGCCGTTGATGGACCGCCGGAGCTTCCCTGGATCGTGTACGTGAACGAGTCGGCGCCCGCGGTCGCGGGCGCGGTGTAGATGAATTGGTCGCGTCCGCCCGGTCCCGTCCCGACGGACCTGGTGACCGTTCCGCCGCGGGCCGATGTCGAGTTGAAGTTGGTGATGGCGAAAGTCCCGCCGTCGAGCGCGACGTCGTTGGCGAGGGCGTCGATGACCTGCGGGATCGACGTCAGGGCCAGCGAGACATCCGCGACCGCCACCGCCGGTGCCGGCCCGACCGCCCACTGCACGGCTCGGCCGACGTTGATCCGGCCCCATCCGTAGGTCTCGTCTTCGCCGGGCGTGCCGAGGTCATCGCACGCATAGAAGAGGATGTTCTCGGCCTGGGTCGGCGTCAGCGTCGGGTTGGCGGACCAGATCATCGTCAGCGCCCCGTTGCACACAGGCGTGGCCATGCTCGTGCCGCTCCAGGCCTGGTAGCCGCCGCCCACCACGGTCGAGAGGATGCCGACGCCGGGGGAGAAGACGTCCACCGCGCGTCCGAAGGCGGAGAAGCCGGCCCGGTTGTCGCCCGAATCGGACGCGCCCACCACGATCACGTCGGGGTAGTCGAAGGTCGACAGATTGGCGCTGTCGTTGCCGGCGGCGTAGCAGTACAGGCCGCCCTTGCCCTTGATGTACGCGCCGGTCGTCTGGATCGTCGGGGACGTCACGCCCGAGTAGCTCGACCCGATGACCTTGGCCCCGTGATCGACCGCCCATCGGGCGGCCTCGAGGATCTCCGACGAGCTCGCGCTGCCGTCGGAGGAGTTGGTCACGCGGCACATCATGATCCGGGCGTTCATGTTGACGCCCGACACGCCGACGCCGTTGTTCCCGATGGCCGCGGCGCAGCCCGCCACGTGCGTCCCGTGACCGTTGATGTCGGTGACGCTGCCGCCGTCCACTTCAGCGAGGTTGGCGGGCGCGTTGTAGCCCGGAACGCGGTGGGCGGCCAGATCCGGGTGATTGACGTCGATGCCGGTGTCGGTCGCGGCGGAGATGATGGTCGGGTCGCCGAACGTGTAGTTCCATGCCGTGGGCGAGCCGATCTTGGGGTGGTGCCACTGGCTGCCGTAAAGAGGATCGTTCGGCGTCGCGACCGGGTACAGCGTCCAGTCGGGGACGACGTACTCGTAGTCGCCGGTTGAAAGGAGCTCCGCCGCGAGCATCTGCTCGCCCGCGCCGCGGGGCTCGCCCGCGGGCACGCGCACGATGTACTCGTCGACCTCCGGGTAGTACTTGACGGTGATGGCGGCCAGTCGCTGGCGCGCCGCCGCGTCCTTGGCCCGCAGCAGCGGCGAACGCGAGTGCCGCTGCTCCTGAGACGGGCGGACGACGAGATGGCCCGAGAACTCCATGCTGCCGGGCCGCTCGACGAACAGCGCGGCCGGCGCCGCGGGCGGCTGGGCCGGCATGGTCATGGGAAGGCCGCTGAGAGCCAGCAACGTGCAGCAATACATGAACATGGGAAGGTTCCTCGACTGTGCCGCGAATGCGGGCGGGAAGCGACAACACGGGGGCCGAACGCCCCGCAATACCGACCGGGGTGACATGTCTCGACCGACCGTCGAGCCATACCAACCTAGCAGATTGGCCGCACCGCCGAAAGGGATCGAAGCGAGCAATTCGAGAATTGCCCAGGTTGCCATCCCCCGCGGCCGGGCCCCGCGGCCCCGGGCGACCCATGAGAAAAGGGCCGCTCGGCGGGCGGCCCTTGGCGAGGATCGATCTCTTCGGTGACACCGCGGCCCGCGGCCGTTTCAGCAGCCCCGCTCGAACGCGAGCACGAAGAACGTGAAGTCGTCGGTATCGACGAACCCCGAGTAGTCCACGTCGGACCGCAGCACCCCCACTTCGAAATCGAGCACGAAGGCCGTGAAGTCGTCGGTGTCCACGAACCCGGACTGGTCGTAGTCGCCGACGCAGTCGGGCGTTTCGGCCGGCTTCTCCGCCGGCGGGTCGACGTCGGGCTCGAGCACGTTCTCATTCCCGGGCGCCGTGTCCGTCCGGCTCTGCGCGAGCCGGAACACGCCGTCAAACTCCGCGCCGTCGAAGCCCGTCACGTTCGACGGGACCAGCTCGCCACCCTTGTCGAAGCGGAACTCACGCACCGACCCGTCGCACAGCACCGTCAACGCGCCGTCGGGCAGGAACTGCAGGCTCGAGCAGCGGGTGACGCCCGGCAGTTCGAAACGCTGCATCGTCAGCGGCCCGGACCTGGGCCGCGTGATCTCGAAGACCGAACCATCGCCGAGCATCGCCCACAGCTTGCGCGTGATGGGATGGATGGCGATCGCCGACTTCTCATCCAGCGTCAGCCCGTCGGGCAAGGTCCGGTCGTACGTGCGCTCGAGGTGGCGGTTGAATTGCTGGAGCCGGCGCCGCTGGGGATCGATCCCGACCAGCTCGTCGATCCCGTCGTCGTACGCCATGTGCGCCAGCGGCCCGTCAAGGACCCGTTTCCCGATCGTCTTGCCGGTCGCCGGGTCGATGGCGTTGAGCACCGATCCATCGCAGTAGAAGATGTCGCCCAGTCGCCCGATCGCCAGCGGGCCGACCGATTCAACCGGGAAAAACGGCTTGTGCTCGCCGGTCGCAAGGTCGATCAGGTGCACCTGCCGCTGCGAGCCTTCGACCAGGGCCAGCGCCTGGGTCAGGTACGGCAGGAGCTGCACGTCGCGGACCTCGCCCGGCGGATCGAAGTACTGGGTCGCGGGGAGCAGCTCGCGCGTGAACCCAAGCGGCCGCAGCAACTTCAGCTTGCCCGTGGACGTCTCGATCCCCACCCCGAAGTTGACCATGAGCACGGCGATGCCCGTCAGAAAGCCCTTCGTCTGGCCGCTGTACCCGTCGAGCTGGTGAATGGTGCCGAAGTACGTGCCGGTATCGCCGGAGTCCCACCGGAACATCCCGCCGACCAGGTGCGTGGCGGTGTCGGAGGTCTTGAACTCGCTCTGGCTGAAAAAAGAGTCGGATGAGCTTGGGTCACGGTACCGGACGTGCACCGGCCCGTCGCACAGCCCGGTCACGCCGGTCAGCGACACGGAGTGGCCGCCGTTTCGCTTGTACACCCCGTCCTGGAGCTTGAACCAGCTGATGTGCAGGTTCACCATTCCCCCCATGAGGAGCTGGTGGGCCGCGATCGTCGGTGCCGGGCCGCTCATCATCCATCCGGGCTGCGTCGTGAACTTCAGCCCGACCATGTACGGGTTGGGAGCCGTGTAATCGTTCACGTAGTCGATGACGTCGCTCATGTCCAACGACGTCCCGTCGTACGGGTCCGTGCCCATGCGGTCGCCCATCACGTCGATGCTGGTGGTCACGAAGTTGTAATACGTGTCGGCCTGCCAGTTCTGCGTGCCGTAGACCGGGAACATCAGCCCGTCGTAGCCGTTGTTCTGGAGGAACGCCATCCAGTTGATCCACGACGTGGGCACGCAGTACATCTTGCCGTCGTTGGCGAGGTCGTCCCGCTTCTGGTCAAAGTCGGGCACGCCGGCTCGGTACACGGCGCAGATGTCCCCACGCCCGGCCGCGACGCCGCAGCAGGCCGACAGAACTCCGATCAGGACGGCTGTTCTCAAGCGTCCGGTTCCCGAACTGGTCTTCATGGCAAGCGTTCCTTTCCTTTGGCCACTGGGAGGACCGCCAGCGATCCCGCCCGCCGCGTAAGCGGAATCGACGGTCAGGGCGGCCAAGGAATCTGAAATGGCTGGCGATCCGATCGACTTGCGTTAGGATGGTGCGGCCACGACATGACCGATCCCCGCTCAAATTCGTCCGAGCATGCCCGCGACCCGGCACCCGACCCCGCGGGAGCGGACCAGTCCGCCAGGATCACGCGGCTGATCTCCCAGGCCCAGGCCGGCGAGGGCGACGCAAGCGAAGAGCTGCTCCCGCTGGTCTATGACGAACTCCGCCGCCTCGCGGCCAGCCACCTGGCCAGGGAGCCGTCCGGGCTCACGCTCCAGCCCACCGCGCTGGTGCACGAGGTCTACCTCCGGCTGCTGGGCGGGTCGCAGGTGCAATGGCAGGGCAAGGGCCATTTCTTCGCGGCGGCGGCGCAGGCCATGCGCCGGATACTGGTCGACCGCGCCCGGGCCCGCGCCGCCCTGAAGCGCGGCGGCGATCGGCGTCGCGACGACCTGGCGATCGACGCCCTGTCCGCGCCGCTCCAGACTCCCGGCGGCACCACCGACCGGTTCGATCTGCTCAAGCTCAATGAAGCGCTGGAGAGGCTGCACGCCCGTGACAGGCGCCAGGCCGACGTGGTCATGCTCCGGTACTTCGCCGGGCTCACGATCGAGCAGACCGCGCAGGCCCTGGGCCTCTCCACCGGCACGGTCAAGAACGAGTGGACGTTCGCCAAGGCGTGGCTGAGGCGCGAACTCGAGAACGCCGGCATGGATGACGCCGCGCCATGAACACCGACCTGGTCAAGGAACTCTTCGCAGGAGCCCTGGCGCTGCCGCGCGACCAGCGAGCCGACTTTGTTGCTCAATCCTGCCGGGGCGATGACCGGCTGAGGCGTGAGGTCGAATCGCTCCTCGCCGCGCACGACACCAGCGAGACCTTTCTTGAATCCGGCGCGCTGTGCGACGCCGGGCTCGCGCCGCCCGTTCACCACTGGCCAGCCCCGGGCGCGACCCTCGGCCAGTTCGTGCTCGAGTCTGTCATCGGCAGCGGCGGCATGGGCGTGGTGTTCCGCGCCCGGCAGGAGTCGCCCCCCCGGCCGGTCGCGATCAAGATCATGCGAGCCGCCTCGGTCGGGGGCGTGATTGACAAGCGCTTCACGCGCGAGGCCGCGGTGCTGGCCCGCCTTCAGCATCCGTGCATCGCGCAGATCTTCGCGGCGGGAGTCGAAACCACGCCCACCGGCCCCCTCCGCTACCTAGCGATGGAACTGGTCGAAGGCCGGCCGCTCGACGCCTACGTGCGCGAGCACTCGCCGTCCGCGGCCGACCGTGCCGAGCTGATGGCCAGGATCTGCGAGGGCGTCGCGCACGCGCACCAGCGCGGCGTGGTCCACCGCGACCTCAAGCCCGGCAACATCCTCATCGATGCGTCGGGCAACCCCAAGATCCTCGATTTCGGCATCGCCCGGCTGATCGACGTCGAGGGAGGGGATCCGACCCCGCACACCAGCCACACCCAGCGCGGCGAGATCCTCGGCACGCTCGCGTACATGAGCCCCGAGCAGTTCGAGGCCGACCCGGACCGCATCGACGTGCGATCGGACGTTTACGCCCTTGGATCGATCCTCTACGAGGTTCTGACCGGGAAACCCGCGATCCCCACCGACCGGCTCTCGATCGCGCAGGCCGCGGTCGCCGTCTCCACCCGCGACCCAGTCCCGATGGGGGCGGTTGATCCCCGCCTCCGCGGCGACCTTGAGATCATCACCTCCAAGGCGCTCGAGAAAGACCCCGATCGACGCTACCAGTCCGCCGCCGAACTCGCGGAGGACCTGCGCCGCCACCTGCGGGACGAGCCGATCCTCGCCCGGCCGGCCACCGCCGTCTACAGGACGCGGAAATTCGTCCGGCGGCACCGCTCCATCGTGCTGCTCACCCTGGGCGTGATCTGCGCCCTCATCGCCGGCATGATCACCACCGCCTGGCAGGCGGCCCGGGCGGACCGCCAGCGCGACCTTGCGCAGGCGGAGGTCCACGCGACCAACGAGATCAACGAGTTCCTCGGCGAGATCCTCCTCGCATCCGAACCCGAGAAAGCCCGCGGAAAGCCCGTCACCATCCGCATGGCGCTCGACCAGGCGACACGCAAGCTCGACGAAGGCGCCATCAGCAACCCGCGGGTGCTCGCGAGCATCCACGGGACGATGGGCCGCGCGTACTGGGCGCTGGGCGAGATGGCGCTCGCCGAGCCGCACTCCAGGGCGTCCCTGGAACTCAAGCGGGATGTGCTCGGGCCGGAGGCAATCGAGACATTCAACGCCGCCGCCGACCTCTCCATCCTGCTCCACGACATGGGCCGGGACGAAGAGGCCCGCAGCGTGGCCGCGGAAGCCCTCGAGAGCTGCCGCCGCGCGATCTCGCCCGAGCAGGAAGTCCACGCCAGGCTGATGAACGCCCTCGCGAATGCCAGCCCGTCGACGGAGGAAACCAAGAAGCTCTATATCGACACCGTGGACCTCTACACACGCCTCCGCGGCCCGGAGGACCACCTCACCCTGCTCTCGCTCAACAACCTCGCCGTGTGGTACCTCGCGCAGCAGGACTACGCCGAGGGCGAGCGGATCTGCAAGCAGGTCCTCGAAGCCCGCTCTCGCACGCTCGGTGAGGATCACCCCGACACGATCGTCTCGTACAAGAACCTCGCGGGCGCCTACCGCCTTCAGGGCCGGCTCGAAGAGGCGCTGCCGCTCATCCAGAAGAGCGCGGAGCTTGGCGACCGCGTGCGCGGGCCCGCGAATCCCAACCAGATCGCGACCAAGGTCGAGCTGGCTCTGTGCCTGGGGCTCCTCAACCGGATCCCCGAATCCGAAGCCGTCCTCCGCGGGCTCCTCCCACTTTCGCTCAATCCCGACGGATCGGTCACCGAGCAGACTCCCATGGTCCACGGCATGCTCGGCGAGGTGCTCATCCTCGCGGGCAAGCTCGACGAGGCCGAGCAGTGCGCGGCCAACGCCGTTCGAACCGCGACCGAGTTCTACGGCGACCCGTCCCACCAGGAAGTCAAGCGAGCCATGTCCGTGTACGTCTCCGTGTACGAGGCCAAGCAGCAGTGGGCGAGCCTGCGCGAGTGGAACGAGAAGCTGCGGGGGTCGACGTGGTTCCAGGCGAAGTACGCGCTCAAGCCCGGCGATGATCCCGGCGCTCCGCCCGCCGCCGATCCCCCCGCCCAGGGGAAGAATGACGCCGGCCCCGATGCCCCATGAAGCGTCTACGCTTGCGACCACACCCCCCGGGCGTGGAGCAGGAGATGGTCATGGGTCACGACAGCGTTCGTCACGGCGCCGGCGAGCACCAGTTCGCCACCGACTGCATCCACGCGGGCCAGCGTCCCGACCCCACCACCGGCGCCATCATGACGCCGGTCTATCTCACCAGCACCTTTGTCCAGAACTCGCCCGGCGTGTTCCGCGACGGTTACGACTACGCCAGGTCCAAGAACCCGACCCGCACCGCACTCGAATCGAACCTCGCCGCGCTCGAGGGCGGGACGCACGCCATGGCCTTCTCGAGCGGGCTTGCCGCGATGGATTGCGTGCTCCACCAGCTCCGCGTCGGTGACCACGTCGTGCTCTCCGATGACGTCTACGGCGGCACCTACCGCCAGCTCGACAAGGTCTTCCGCCACCTGGGGATCGAGACCACGCGCGTCGACATGCTCCGCCACGACATGGTCCAGGCCGCCATGAGGCCGCAGACCAGGCTCGTCTGGCTGGAAACGCCGAGCAACCCGATGCTCAAGGTGATCGACATCGCGGCGATCCGGGCCATCGTCGACCAGGCCGCCGCGTCCAGCGCCCCGCCCGCCGGCGTCCGCGATCCCGGGCTCGGCCCGCTCGGCACGCCTATCCAGACCCCGCTTCTGCTGGTGGACAACACCTTCGCGTCGCCGGCGCTCCAGCATCCGCTGGAGCTGGGCGCCCACGTGGTGATGCACTCGTGCACCAAGTACATCGGCGGCCACTCGGACCTGGTCGCCGGCGCGCTGGTCACCGCCAGCCCCGAGCTCGCCGAACGCCTGCGCTTCACCCAGAACGCTGTCGGCGCCGTCCCCAGCGCCATGGACTGCTTCCTCATGCTGCGCTCGACCAAGACGCTCGACGTCCGGATGCAGCGACACTGCGAGAACGCGATGGCCATCGCGCAGTGGCTGGAGGCCCATCCGTCGATCGAGCGGGTGATCTACCCCGGCCTGGCGTCGCACCCCCAGCACGAACTGGCCACGCGCCAGATGCGCGGCACATGGGGGCCCGCCTACGGCGGCATGATCTCCTGCGTCGTGCGCGGCGGCCTGGAGAAGTCTCGGCGCGTGCTCGAGCGCGTCCGCATCTTCAGTCTCGCCGAATCGCTCGGCGGCGTCGAATCGCTCATCGAGCACCCCGCCATCATGACTCACGCGAGCGTCCCCGCCGAAGCCCGTGCCGCCCTGGGGATCGCCGACGGGCTGATCAGGCTCAGCGTCGGCATCGAGCACGTGTCGGACCTCATCAAGGACCTCGAGTCAGCTCTGGGCTGACCCGCCCGGCGGCCGTTGTTGAGACCAATACTCAATTGGCTCGTTTGGTGCTCCTCGCCGCGGGCCCCACGTCGCCGGCGCCGCCTCGCGGATCGCTCCGGGCGGAACCGAACGGCATGAAACGCGATCCATGTCCCGCGGCGGGTCGCCAAGGTCAATTTTCTTTGACCCAGACTCCAGTTCGTCGCAACCAACCGATACTCGGGTTC
Source organism: Phycisphaerales bacterium (assembly GCA_022072615.1). GTDB lineage: Bacteria > Planctomycetota > Phycisphaerae > Phycisphaerales > UBA1924 > JAEUJB01. Next base: position 7,714 of record JAJVHS010000036.1, on the reverse strand, counting down.
GGAATTGATGTGTGCGCCCCTCCGCAGCTTCATGCGGAACTGTCCCTTTGAGTCAACAAGTAGGTCCGAGAAGGAGTATCCGATGCACACGCGCGGGAAAGCAGCCGTCCTTGCCCTTCTGGCGTTGGTCGCCGGCACCGCCCAGTCCGCCCGGGCGGAAGACTGGCCGCCGTCGGGCCCGCCGGCGTGGTCGACCCTGGACGGGGAGATCGTGAACGACGCCAACGAGGAGGCGTGGGTGCAGCCCCGCGTTTACCAGGGCGTGATCGTCAACATGGACACCATGCGCAACGTCCTCGCGGGCGCCCCCATGGAAGACACCCCGGACGCCGACACCGCCCCGCTGCTCCTCAGC
>JAJVHS010000036.1:0-7349 GCA_022072615.1 Phycisphaerales bacterium | reverse complement strand
ACGCTGGCGGTGTTCACGGTCGTCGAGTCCCCCGTCATGCACCCGGACCTCGCGGCTCAGTTCCCCGACATCAAGACCTACCGCGGCCAGGGGGTTGACCAGCCCGAGGCGACGCTGCGACTGGACATCACCCCGCTGGGCTTCCATGCCCAGGTGCTCGCCCCCGACGGGTCGTGGTACATCGACCCCTATTTCAAGGACAACACGCTGGTGTACACCAGCCACTTCAAGCGCGACCTGGTCAACACGCACGGGTTCAGCTGCCTGGTGCCGGATGCCCAGCAGATGGCCCGCAACGAGCTCGGGGGCAACTCGACCCGCGCCCTGGTCACGCGCAAGCGTTACCGCCTGGCCAACGCCTGCACCGGCGAGTACGCGGCCAAGTTCGGCGGGACCACCGCGGGCGCGCAGGCGGCGATCGTCACGGCCGTCAACCGCGTCACCGGCGTGTACGAGACCGAGGTCGGCATCCGGCTCAAGCTGGTCGCCAACAACACCAACGTCGTCTACACCAACGCCTCAACCGACCCCTACACGAACAACGACGGCGGGGCGATGCTCAGCCAGAACGTCACCGCCTGCAACACGCAGATCGGCAGCGCCAACTACGACATCGGCCACGTCTTCTCGACCGGCGGCGGCGGCGTCGCGGGCCTGGGCGTGGTCTGCGGGAGCAGCAAGGCCTGGGGCGTGACCGGATCGACCACCCCCACCGGCGACGCGTTCTACATCGATTACGTCGCGCACGAAATGGGCCATCAGTTCGGATCGAACCACAACTTCAACGGCACCGGCGGGGCCTGCAACGGCAACCGCAACGGATCGACCGCGTACGAGATTGGATCCGGCACGACCATCATGGGGTACGCGGGGATCTGCTCGGCCGACGACATCCAGCCCCACAGCGATCCCTATTTCGGCTTCGGATCGATCACCGAGATCACCAACTTCATCAACTCGGGGTCGGGAAACAACTGCGACACGCCGACGACGACAACCAACAACGCGCCCGTGTGCAACGCCGGGTCGACCACCTACACCATCCCGCACTCCACGCCGTTCTTCCTGACGCCCACGAGCTACAGCGACGCCGACGGCGACCCGCTGACGTTCTCCTGGGAGGAGCGGGACCTGGGCGCCGCCCAGGCCGCGACCGCTGCCGACAACGGCTCGTCCCCGCTCTTCCGGCCCTTCCCCCCCACCACCAACCCGACGCGGCTGGTCCCCCAGCTTTCCAACATCCTCTCGGGCACCCTGACCAAGGGCGAGAAGTGGGCGACCACCAACCGCAACGTCAAGTGGCGCCTCACCGTGCGCGACAACCAGTCCGGCGAAGGGGGCACCGGCTTCTCCGATCGCACCGTGACCGTCGTCAACACGGCCGGCCCGTTCTCGATCACCACCGCCAACTCCGCCACGACCTGGACCGGCAACTCCACCCAGACCGTCGCCTGGAACGTCGCCAGTACCAACGCGTCCCCGGTGAACTGCGCGAACGTGAACATCCTCTTCTCCACCGACAACGGCGCCACCTTCCCCACCGTCCTGGCCTCCAACACCCCCAACGACGGCAGCCACAACATCACTGTTCCCAACACGTCGACCACCAACGGGCGGATCAAGGTGGAAGCCGTCGGGAACATCTTCTTCGACATCAACAACGCCAAGATCACCGTCAACGCGACCTCGCCGCCCGCCGACCCGACCAACGTCGCCGCCACGCCCAACCCCGTCTGCGAGGGCACGACCACGTCGCTGTCGGCCACGGTCGGATCGGGCATCGTGGTGGACTGGTACAACGTGTCGTGCGGGTCGGGATTCGTCGGCACCGGCAACCCGCTGGTGGTGACGCCGGCCGCGGACACGACGTACTTCGCCCGGGCCCGCCGCACCAGCGACAACCAGGTGAGCACCGGCTGCGGCAGCGTCTTCGTCGACGTCACGCCCCTCCCACAGGCGCCGTCGACGGCGGCCTCGGACACTGCTGAGTTCTGCGCCGGCACCGTCGAGACCATCACCCTGTCCGCGACGGGCGGATCGGGCTCGACGCTCAGGTGGTACTCCGGGTCGTGCGGCGGCACGCTGGTCGGAAGCGGATCGCCCCTGGTGATCACCGCCCCGGCGGCGACCACGACGTACTTCGCCCGCTGGGAGAACTCCTGCGGTTCCTCGGCGTGCGTGGAAACGACCGTGTCCGTCTACACCGCTGACTTCGACGGCAGCGGCTTCGTCGACATCGAGGACTACACCGCCTTCGTGCTCGCGTTCGAGGCCGGCGATGACACCGCCGACTTCGACGGCAGCGGCTTTGTCGACATCGAGGACTTCACGAAGTTCGTCGTGACCTTCGAGCAGGGCTGCTGATCACCCCTTTCACGCGGTCATTCATGGCCGGCCCGGTCACACGACCGGGTCGGCTTGTTTTTGTACACGTGGCGCACCGTTTTTGTCTGTTATCAGACCTCGGCTGACGCACGCACGTCACATTTCCGGTCGTTGCGTCCACGCGCGCCGGCAAACTACTAGGGTTTTTGCTTGACGCTTCCGAGCGATTCGACTAGCCTCAGCGAAGTAAACCCTTGCCCTTCAAGGAATTTACGCCGTCGACACCGTCGATCCGTCGCAAGAAGACCTGAGAAGGCCTTTGCTGCGATTCCGCCGTCCTGTAGGAGGGATCGGCGTGTTTCCGCGTTGGTTGATTTGTTTCAAAGGGACTAGGAGGGACAGGACATGTCGAAGTTGTATGCGCTCGCGGCCTTGACGGCCGCCGGGTTGTCGTGCGCTGTTGCGACCGCCGCAACGGTGACCGCGACGTTCAATTCCGTCACGCCGGGCTCGGACGGCCAGTTCAGCCTGGATGGCGGCGCGAACTGGAATAACACGGGCCCGGCCGGCCTGTTCCAGTGGACCCGCACCGGCGGCGACCACACCGGGCTCCAGGGCGACTTCATGGCGTTCTGCGTCGAGCTCACCGAGCACATCGGGTACGGCAACAGCTACGCCTACACCGTCGACACGGTCGAGAACGCCCCGACGATCCTCGGCGGCATGGGCGCCGCCAAGGCCGACCAGATGCGCGAGCTCTTCGGCCGCTACTACACCCCCGCCTTCACCTTCTCGCTCGGCGGCACGCAGGCGGCGGCGATGCAGCTCTGCGTGTGGGAGATCGCCCATGAGCAGACCAGCGGCCTGGACATCGCTGCCGGCAGCGCTCAGTTCGTCAACAACGACGCGGCCGCGATGGCCCTGGCCCAGTCGTACCTCAGCTCGCTCGACGGTACGGGCCCGAAGGACTACTCCATCTACTCGCTGCTGTCCCCGGGCACGCAGGACATGATCGTGCCGGGCCCCGCCTCTCTTGCGCTCGCCGCCGCGGGTCTGATGGTCGCCGGCCGCCGGCGCCGCTGAACGCCTCCTTCACTGACCGAAGTTCTCCAAGGGCCGGGACGGAAACGTCCCGGCTTTTTTTGCTCCGGCCGGTCCGCCGGTCCCACGGCGGAGAACACGCACGAATATGCACCGAACCGCGCTGCGACGGGGGGCTGTCCGCTGAAAAAAGGTGTCCAGAAGGCTTCCGAACCTCGCATTGAACTGGTAGCATGCCCTCTCTGGCGGCCTCCGCCGATGCCGGGCTCTGGGAGTTACCGACCCATGCGTCACACGCTTCTTACGTCGATTGTCACAACCTGCCTCCTCGCTGGAGCCGCGTCCGCCCAATCCAACGTCGATGCGACGAACAAGTACTCGTGGGGCGAGAACATCGGGTACATGAACTGGCGTGACGCCAACGGCGGCCTTTCCGGCGTCGCCGTCAACGACTCGCTGGGCTACCTCGCCGGATACGTCTGGTGCGAGAACGTCGGCTGGCTCAACCTCGGCGCCGGCAACGGACCGTACGGAAACAGCTCGGGTTCGGATTTCGGCGTCAACGTCGATCTCGTCACCGGCCACCTGTCCGGTTACGCCTGGGGCGAGAACATCGGTTGGGTCAACTTCTCCGGCGGCGCCATGGCCACGCCGGCGCAGCCCGCTCGATTCGACACGAACAACCGCCGGTTCTTCGGCTACGCCTGGGGTGAGAACGTCGGCTGGATCAACCTGAACGACGGCGCCAAGTTCGTCGCCGCGGCCTGCCGGTCTGATTTCGACGGCACCGGCTTCGTCGACACCGACGACTTCACCGCCTTCGTGCTGGCCTTCGAGGCCGGCGACGAGCGCTGCGACATTGACGGCACCGGCTTCGTCGATACCGACGACTTCACCGCCTTCGTGCTCGCGTTCGAGTTCGGATGCTGAGCCAGGGACCGCCGCTCGCGACGCGGGGCTCGCGCCCGCGTTCCACGGAAGAGGTTGAGGAAGAGAGAGAGCTTGGACGCCCGACTCATCCGTCGGGCGTTCTTGTTATCAGGGACCGCTGGGGTGCTCGCCCGCTCCCAAAATCCGTGGCCTCGCCGACCCGGGTATCCCCTGCAAGCCGATAGACTTGGGTATGCCCGCCGGACGTCCCAACCGCCCGCTGTTCGACCTGATCGCCGAGGAGGGGGACGAAGCTCGGCGCCGGGGTACCGCCCCGAGCACCGCGACTCCCGCCGTGGAACTGAAGCCTCCCCCGGCTGCGGTACGTGCTCGCGAACAGGTCGCGATCGAACGCCCCGAAACGCCCGCCCGCACTCGGACCGCCCCGCGCGGCCTGTGGGGGTCGTTGGTGTCAACCGGACGAGCCACCGTCGAGATCACCACCCCGTGGTTCGCCGCAGGGGTCGCCGTGCTGCTGGCGCTGCTCCTGGGAACCTGGATCATCGCGTACAAGGTGGGTGAATCTGAGGCGACCCGGCGGCTGGCGGGCGGCGTCAGCACCGCTCCGCCGCGGCCACAGGACTCCGCCCAGCCAGACCAGCTCCCGGTCATCATCCCGAACTTCGCGACCAGGCCCCCCGAACCCCGAGCCGAGCGGCTGTCATCCGCGGAGGTTCCCGGAGTCACCCCCGAGCAGCCCGCACCCAGCCCCGCCGTCGGCGACCTTCCCGCCGCGACGCCGGGCGACACCGGGCCCGTGGTCGCCTACACCGGCACCTACGAGACCGACCCGCGGGTCGTCGGGCGCAATTACCTGATCCTGGCCTCGAACATGTCCCGATCGGATGCCCGGCAGGCCGTCGACTTCCTCGGACAGAACGGCTTCCGTGCCCTTGGGGTTCCGTACGGGTCGGTTGATCGGTCCAGCCGAGCGGGCAAGAATGACCCCCTCTACAAGCTCGTTTCGGCTGAGGGTTTCGACGGCAGCGAGATGAAGGAATCGCAGGCTCGCCGGGATCGGATGGCCGAGGAGGTCCAGCGTCTGGGCCAGGTCTACCAACGCCAGCACCGGGGCAAGTACAACTTCGCCAAGGTCAACTGGGAAAAATACGTCCGCTAGCGTCCGCCCCCCACGCCTGACCGTTCCACGGCGGGTCCCGAAGGAAGGTGTTTCGATGAGCCTGGATCGATCCCTGCGAGTCTCCGCCAAGACCGGTGGCAAGCGTTCCGTGATGACGCGGGCCGAGCGCATCAGCAAGATGGTCACGGACAAGAAGTTCGACATGAAGTCGGGCAAGCCCCTGGGCCTGCCCAAGACGCTCGCGCCCAAGGCCTGATCGCCACGGTGCCGGTCGTCCGCCGTTCCGCCCGCGTGGTGGACGGTTCTTCCCGCGCGAATACGCTTGAACGGGCCGGTGCATGCACGCCGCCACCGGGGGGCTGACGCTCCTACACCGCGCACGGGAGCAACACCATGGACCTCTCGGCACTCATCAGCAAACGATCGGTCTCGATCAACGGCTCGGGCATCCGCCGAGTGTTCGAGATCGGCGCCAAGATCCCCGACAAGGTCGACCTCTCGATCGGCCAGCCCGATTTCGCGGTCCCCGACCGGATCACCTCCGCCGCGATCCGAGCCATCCAGCAGGGCCGCAACGGCTACCCGCTGACGCGGGGCATCGCCGAGCTCCGCGAGAAGCTCGCAAGGGCCCTCGCCGCGGACATCGGCTGGAAAACCAACGAACTGCCCGGTCACCCCGAGGCCTCGTCGGGACTCTTCGTCACTTCGGGCACGACCGGGGCACTGATGCTCGCGAGCCTCGCCCTGCTCGACCCCGGCGACGAGGTCATCATCCCCGATCCCTGGTTCGTGCTGTACCCCTACATGGGGACGTTCGCCAACGCCTCGGCGGTGAAGTGCTCGACCTACCCCGACTTCCGGATGACCGCCGAGCGGGTCGAGCCGCTCATCACCCCGCGCACGAAGATGGTCGTGTTCAACTCGCCGAGCAACCCGGCCGGCGTTGTCTCGACCGAGCAGGAGTGCAAGGACCTTCTTGACCTCTGCCGCCGCCGCAACCTCATCCTCCTCTCCGACGAGATCTACGACGAGTTCACCTACGAGCAGTTCCGCACCCAGCCCACCGCCGCCGATCCCGCGCGTCGCCGCTGCCCCAGCCCCGCCCGGTTCCCCGGCGCGGAGGACACGGTGCTCCTGGTGCGGGGGTTCGGCAAGACCTACGGGGTCACCGGCTGGCGCCTGGGATACGCCGCGGGCCCCAGGAAGCTGATCGACGAGATGATCAAGCGCCAGCAGTACCTGTACGTCAACGCCCCCCACCCGCTGCAATGGGGCGTTCTCGAAGCGCTGGATGTCGACATGTCCGATCACGTCGCCGAGTACGAGCGTCGGCGAAGCCTGGTGGTCAGTCGCCTCTCGGCCGTGACCGACGTTCCAACCCCCGGCGGCGCTTTCTACGCCTTCGTCAAGGTCCCCGATCGCCTGGGATTCGCGCCGGAAGAAGCCGGCGAGAAGTTCTTCCAGCGCTGCGTCGCCGAGCGGGTGCTCATCGTCCCCGGGCGGACCTTCTCGACCCGCGACACCCACTTCCGCCTCAGCTACGCCACGCCCATCGAGAAACTCGAACGCGGCCTGGACGTGCTGGTCCGCGTGATGAAGGGCTGACGCCGCGTCGTTCCGCGCCCGGGCAACCGCTCCCAGTTACCATGTCCGCGACGGCGGCAGGATCGCCCGCCGTCCATGGAGGATCGTCTTGAAGCATTCATTGCTGGCCGCGGGGCTCGTTGTCGGCGTCACCTCCGCGCTGTGCGGACAGTCGCACGCGGCGTTCCAGCCCGCGGCGTCGAGCAGCCCCGCCGCGTGGCAGCCGGACTCTCCGGAGGCCCGCGGCGTGCGCGAGGGCATGCGCGAGATGGTCTCCGACGCGCGCGACAAGGTCTTCCCCGCGCTGGTCAACATCCGCGTCGTCACCGTCTCCTACTGGGACGGCAAGGAGAGCAAGGGCCAGGCGACCGGCAGCGGCACGATCATC
>JAJVHS010000017.1 GCA_022072615.1 Phycisphaerales bacterium | reverse complement strand
CCGGCAAGCACGCCGGCTCCATCAGGCCCATCGGCGGCGAGCTGCGCTGGTACCTCGATCAACCCGCCTGCCCCGATGAAACACCCGCCGATGGAGCGCCGCGTTGACCCTCTACTCAGTCGAGCCCAACGCGGGCGTCACCTTCAAGGTTCGTCACCAGGATGAACACGTGCTCGTGATCGACAAGCCGCCGGGCGTGCCGACGCAGCCGGGCCTGGGCCACGAGAGCGACACGCTCCTCAACGGCCTCTTCGCCGCGCACGGGTCGCGGCTCCAGAACCTGGGAAAGGACCGCGATTTCGGCCTGCTGCACCGCCTCGACCGCTTTGCGAGCGGCCTGCTGATCGTCGGCCTCTCCACCCGAGCCTACGACGCCCTGCGCGAGGCCTTCATGCAGCGCAAGATCGGGAAGTTCTACTGGGTGATCGTCAAGGGCACGCCGAGCACAACCCAGGGCGTCGTGGACCGTTCGATCGCCGAGTCCATCCCGCGCGAAGGTCAGATCAAGAAAGCCCGGATCTCGGGCGCCGGCAAGCCTGCCCTCACCGCGTTCCGCGTCCTCCAGCAAGGCAAGGACGCGTCGCTCATCGAGTGCCGGCCCGTCACGGGTCGGCTGCACCAGATCCGCGTGCACATGGAACTCATCGGGTGCCCCGTGCTCGGCGACACCGTCTACGCCCCGCCCGCGGTGCGCTCGGCCGCTCCGCGCCTGGCGCTGCACTCGCACCGCGTGGTGTTCGATCATCCGATCACCGGCGAACGCCTCGACATCCGATCGACCTGGCCGCGCGACCTGCGCTCGACCCTCGAGCGTTTCGGGCTCACGCGCCCGGACCTTGAGAACACCGCCGACGCCGCGGCCGGTTGAGCCCTCTCATCCATCTCGCGACCGATCGCACTGGCAGTTTCATGCGCTCAATCGCGTGATGTGAGCGCTTTCAGCACGCTCGCTCAATCCCCTGGCTTCTCCATCTCTCCATCGATCCGTGGCGCGCGACGCGCCATCCGCGTGACGACGCGCCGTCCGCACCGTTGCGCACAGATGCACGACCGTGGAAGACATCGCGGTTCCACCAGCCCTCAGCCGCGGCAGAACCGGCAGTACCGGCGCGCCCGCGGCTCCAAAGGAACCGCCCCGGCTTGCGTGCGTAACTCTTTGTGGCACCTTGTGTTAGGAAGAAACAAAAGAGAGGCGTGCCATGCGTTCACTGGACCCCGTCGAAAGGACTCGGGTGGGGGCCGTGCTTGAACAGCGCTGCGCGACACGCGCCGCCGCGTCAAGCGTTCCTTGCTCCCGAACACTGTTGCTTGTGACCGCGGCCGCGATGAGCACGGCCGTGGCCGGCGCCGCTCGCGCCGACGCGGTCGTTGTTGATGGCCGGGCGAACATCTTCGGCGCGGGCCGGACGGTCGCGCCCGACCCCGGCAGCGCGGGCCCCGGCCTGCTGCCTACTGCCATCGTGCTCTTCGATGCGCCCGAGCGTCTCGTCACCTTCGACACCGTCACCGGGCTGGTTTCCGCCAAGGCGGTCCACCCCTGGTGGAACGGCGCCGACGGCGGACCCTACGCCACAGGCAATACCGACATCCTGTCCTACGCGGGCATCTCCGGCATCAAGCACGACGGCGCCACCATGTTCCTCGTCGGCGTCTTCACGGACGGCCACGAGCCCGCCGGCGACGCCCCCGTTCGACTCGACGCCACGCTCCACACCGAAGCACTCGTCATCTCACCGCTGCTCTTCCAGACCTTCTTCATCGGCGACGGCCGAACGGGAACCGGGAGCGGCAGCGTGCAGGTCTTCAACGTTCCCCACGGCGCCCGCATGCTCTACCTGGGGTTCGCCGACGCCTACGGCTTCGGCGATCCCATCGGGCTCCCGGGCTCGTACGACGACAACGGCGGCGAGCTGCACGTGACATTCACGATCGTGCCCGCGCCGGGCGTGATCGTGCTGGCCGCGAGCGGCGCGGCGCTCATCCTCGCCCGACGCCGACATCGAACCTGAACCACCTCATCGTTCTTGCGGACTTCTCCCCTTTTTCCCGCGGCCCGGCCCTCTCAAGCCGGGCCGCGCGCGTTGAACCCCGATCCTCCGGCGTGCGTAGGATTGATGCTCGGCCCGCACAGGGCCGGCGCTCTTTGAAAACTGGGGCCGAAATGGTTTCGACCGGGCATGTGACGCTGGACGTGGCGCGTCGAGGCGCACGCGGACCTTCGCAAAAAGCGTGCAAGACAATAACTGCTAACGAGAGCAATTACGCTCTCGCGGCCTAATACTGGCCGCGGTGAACCGGCTGGACGCCTGATACAGCCGGTTCACACGACTATCAGGCTGGCCCCTGCGCGACGCCTTCGGGCGCAGGGGTGAGAAAACTCCGCGGGCTGGGCTTCGGGGAATGCTGCTGGCGGCAGCCCCCGCGGCCGAGATCAAACCACCAGATACACGCGTAGAGGCGGCCAGTTGACTGACTCGGGACCGGGGTTCGATTCCCCGCGGCTCCATTCACCTTCTTTGTCATCCATGGCACAAGCCGCAACCACCTGGTTGCGGCTCGCTGCCGTGTGAATGTCGCGCCCCGGATGCAATCTGCCGTCAGCGCCGGCGCCGACCCATCGCAAGCCCCGCCGCGACCATGCCCGCCAGCCCGGCCGGCGCGGGGACCGTCACATACTCGTACGTCAGCGTCACCGTCCCGTCCTGCGACAGGAAGCTGGGGAAGAACTCGACGAACTGGCCGTTGTCGGGCGGCGTGAGCACGGCGTCATAAAACCCGCCCATGATCCCGTGGAACAGCCCGTTCCCGTGGAAGCCCGCGTAGTACGAGCTGTCCACCTCGACCACGCTCGACAGATCCTGCGTTTGAAGGAACACGTACGGCGTTCCTGGTTCGCCGTCGCTGCCCGCGCCCAGGTCTCCCGTCACGTCGGCCATCCACTGCCCGCCGAGACCCTCGAACAGCCCCGGCCCGTCGGTGAAGAACGCGACCACGGTGTGAGATGCCTCGAGAGACCACTCGCCCGCGGCGAGCGCCTCGCCATACGTCTGGGCCGTCATCTCCATCTGGATGGTGCCCTCAAACCCCAGGCGCACGCTCGTCAGCTCCCGCGTCCCGCCCATCGAGTCGAAGCCCTGGAAGGCGAACTCGGGCGGCGGTTCGTTGCCGGTCCAGCGGTACGAGAACGTCTGCTCGATGATGTCAGCGTGCGATGTCCCGGCCGCGGCGGCCAGGATCAATGAGAAGGCGGCGATGCGGTTCATACGGCTCGGCTCCTGGAACCCCACGTGACGACGATCGATACGAGATTCTTCCTCGCTGGCTGCAGTTGTTCGAGAATTCTCCAGAGAATTTTCAAACAACGTATTCCGGCCGTACCATCTCTGGTATAGTCATCCTGATGAATACCGAACTGACCCGACTTCCCTTCGCCGACGCCGCCGCCGAGAAGCTCCGCGACGTCCAGGCCGCCATGACGGACCTGCTCGCCCAAGCCGGGGTCGGCGGAGCAAGGGCAACCGATGTCGGTCGCCGCCTGGGGCTCGACAAGACGCTGGCGTGGAAGGTCGCACGGTTCGCCCAGGAATCAGACCCCGTCGCGGCGGCTCGCCATATGCCCGGGTCGGGAGGAGTCGAGGTCGTGCTGCGAGCCGCCTCGGCGCACGGGATCGCGACGCGGCACATCGAAGCCGTGCGAGAGGCCGATCAGCGGCTCCGCGAGTTCGTCGATCTTCACGCGGGCGACCGCCGGTCGTTCGAGACCATGCTCGCCGGCGGCGTTCCGGACGATCGGCTCGTGATGGAGGAAGGCCGCGCGTACTTCCGTGCCGGCGCGGCGATCTGGGGTGTCCGCGCACGCGCGCAGTTCCTGATGCTCGCCCTGCGTCCGTCGGAGAAGGACGAGGGCATGCTCGACGCGGTCCAGCTCGGCGGCCTTGTCGATTTCGAGCGCCTCCGCCCGCGCGTGCCCTGGATCTTCCGGCGCCTGCGAGCATCGGTCACCGACAACGTCCAGGCGACGGTTCGCATGCGGCGCGAGCCGCTGGACCCGACGGGCCCGCCCGGCAGCTCGCTGGTCCGCGAGTACTGCAGCGATCCGCTCCCCGAAGTCCGCCAGTTCGAGGGCACGAACGGCTGGCTCTACCACGAACTGGCTCCCGGGCCCGTCGGTCGCGGCGGCGCCCTGACGTGCGTGACCGGGGAGATCTACCGGTCCGCCGTTCCGTTCCTGCACTCACCACAGAACACGACCGGACGCTACACGCTCATCGTCCGCACGCCGGTCGAGTGCGTGCTGTTCGATCTGCTCCTGCACCGCAGCCTCACGCACTTCGGGCGAGCCACCGCGTCTGTCGCCGGGCTTCTCGAAGACCGGCCGCCGGACGCGGGCGCGGCCGCTCCACTTGCCGAGCCGCACCCGGCGCAGCGCCTGGGCGCCCCGCCGGTGCTCCAGACGCCGCGGCTGGCCAGTTACCCGACCATGATCGCCGGTGCGTTCGCTCGGGCGGGCTGGGGCACGATCGACGACTTCGTCGGCTACCGCATGGAACTGAAATACCCCGCGGCGCCGTGCGAGCTGGCGATGACCTGTTCGATCGGCACCAGCGGGTGAGCGTGGACAGAGGCCCGGCCTCGGGCAGCCGGCCACCTTGCGGTCCCGCATCTCCCGCCTTTGAGGGGACGGCCGCGCGGCCGTCGGCTCGCCGCACGGTGCCGGTCGACAACACACGGACCGAGTCGAGGTTCGGGGCGCCGTTCACGCGCCGCGTCGCCGCCGAATCGCGAGCAGCACGCCCACCGCCGCCAATGCATACGCGCCGGGGGCGGGGACTGTCACCGAATAGAACTCATGATCCTTGTCAAGGCTCGACCACACGTTCAGGTCCGGCTCCTTGGCCAGCTGTTCGGCGAAGCTCTTGGCGTCGTGCTTCGTGCCCAGCAGCTTGCCCATCGCCTTTCCCACCGGGCTCTTCTCGCACGCCTCGGCCTTCGGCATGGCCACGATGACATTGATTCCCTTGAACGGATTCTTCTCGCTGGCCCCGCCGGCGCCGATGAACTCGTCCCAGAACTTGTTGGTCGCGCACGCATCGACGGTGAAGATGAGCACCCCGCACGTCGGGATCGACGCGGCCATCTGCGTCGCCCACTCGCTCATCTTGATGCGGGAGTGGGAGTTGCCGAGCCACGAGTCCTTGCCATCGTCGGTCGGCGACCCGTGACCGGTCACGTAGGAAACCAGGACCTTGCCGTCGATCTTGAACTTCCCGGTCGCTTCGGTGTAGTAGTCCTTCAGACGAGTCTTCGTGTCATCGAAAAGCTTGGTCGCGTCCGTATCTTCGGTGGTCGCAACCTTCCACCCGCTCTGCTCGCCGAATGCCTTGATGATGTTCTCAGCCCAGTCGGTCGTTGGGTCAAGGTCGGTCCCGTACCCCAGGTCCCAATCGTCCGGCCGCGCGGACGCCATCGAACCCATCAGGCACACCGAGGCCGCCGCGCACATGAGGCGGACCCCACGATGCATCAGTTGCGGATTCATCGCTGTCTCCTTTGAGACAGCCTGGGCTCCTGCCCCTCGTGCCGACCGGGCCGAAGCCCAAGCCGTCCATACATATTACGGATAATTATATCCGTTGTCAACCGAAGCTGCCTCCCGCGCGGCCTCGGCACGACGCGCATCAGCCTTCCGATGAATCGCTTTCGGCCAGATCCGCCTCGGTCGTCCGAGGCTCGCCGAAGATCGCCGTCCCCACCCGGACGACGTTCGCGCCTTCCTCGATGGCGACCTCGAAGTCGCCCGACATCCCCATCGAGAGGATGTTGAACATGCCGCCGCCGATCCCCTCGCGCCGGGCCTCGTCGAACAGTTCGCGGCAACGCCGGAACACGTGCCGGGTCTCTTCGGGCCGGTCGGTCAGCGGGGCCATGGTCATCAGCCCGCGCACCCGCACGTTGGTCATCGTGTCGATCTGCTCGGCCAGCGGCAACGCGGCCGGCACCGGGCATCCGAACTTGCTGTCCTCGCCCGAGCAGTTCACCTGCAGCAGCACATCCACGGGCTCCTCGCGACGGTTGGCCGCGATCTGCAGCTCTTCCGCCAGGCGCAGCGAATCGACCGAGTGCACCAGGCGGACGAACTCCAGCGCCTTGCGGGCCTTGTTCCGCTGCAGGTGCCCGATGAGGTGCCACCGCACCGGGTTCGCGACGCCGCTCGCCTGCGCCGGCGACGGACCGCTCGCGGTCTTCCCGCCGGTCGACCCTGTCGAAGCGCCGGTCTGGCGGGATCGCACCGCGCTCAAGAGCCGGCCTCCGGCCAGGTCCTGCCGCGCGGCGCTGGGCATCACGCGCAGCCGAGCGAAGTACTCCTCCACCATCGCGGCGTGCTGCATGAGCACCTGGACCCGGTTCTCGCCGAAATCCCGGTGACCCAGGTCGATCATGGCTCGGATCTGGTCGGCGTCGGCGAACTTCGTCACGGCGACGACGATGATGTCCGCCGCGGTCCTGCCCGATCTTGCCGCGGCCCGAGCGACACGGTCGCACACCGCCGCGTAACGCTCGGCAAGCTCGCCCGCGGCCGAGCCTCCACCGGCCTGCGGAGTCGAACGATCTGGCGTTTGTGGGATGTGCCCGGACACGGATCGCTCCACTTCGGTCGCGGCGTCGAGGCCACCGACACGGCGGCCGCGGACGGAAGTAGGATACACGGCTACATTCCCCCGCGTGCGCCGCGGACGCAGCGCTTCTCCACTTCTTTTTTTCCGCGGCCGGCGCGAAACCCCGCAGGAGCCCGGACAATGACCAATCCCAACAGCGCACTGACATCGCGTGAATCACCGCTCGCCGCGGGAGACCCGGCTCCGGATTTCACGCTCAAGGATCAGAACCGGGCGGACTGGACGCTGTCGGAACAGATCAAGTCCTGCGACGTCGTGCTGTGCTTCTTCCCGATGGCGTTCACCGACGTCTGCTCGACGGAGATGAAGTGCGTGAACGAGGAATTCGCCCGGTGGCAGGCCAAGGGCGCCCGCGTGGTCGGCGTTTCGTGCGACAGCTTCGCTGCGCTCAAGGCCTGGGCCGGACAGCTCGGCCTCCAGCAGACGCTGCTGGCCGACATGCACCGCCAGGTCTGCCGGGCCTACGGCATGTACTGGCCGGACCTCAACGTCGCCGGGCGCGGAACGATCGTCGTCGGCAAGGGGCCCGACGGCACGCCGCGCGTGAAGTGGTCCCAGAAGCGCGAGATCAAGCAGGCGATGAACTTCGACGAGGTGCTCGCGCACCTGGCGTGAGCGACCAACGCCCGACCGGGATCACTTCATCCCCGCGTCGTCATCGGTCGCCGGCTCGTCCAGGTGCTCGCGAAGCTCGTCGAGCCAGTCACCGAGCATCAGCTTCTCCGCGGCGTCGCGCGAGGCCGCGATCAGTTCCTCGAGCAGCGCGCTGCCGCGGGGGTCCTTGAGCTCGACCAGCGCCTTGCCGGCCGCTCGACGGGTGCGCTCCGGGCCGTTGCGGACGATCGCCGCAACGGTCTCGTACGCCAGGTCCGGGTCGTGCCTCGCGAGCTTGGGCAGCACCTCCAGCGCCGTCTGGCGCGTGCGGTCGATGGCGCCCTCGCCGGTGTACAGCACGACAACCGGCAGCGCCTCGGGCGCATCCAGATCGCCCAGCGCCCGCAGCGCGCCGTGCCGCACGCGGTCCAGCGGTGAAGGCGTCTGCGCCGCCGCCAGCACCAGTGGGAGCTGGTCGAACGCCTTGAGCGTGCCCAGGGCGCGGATGCTCGCCGCCCGGACTTTCACGCTCGGGTCCTTGTGGTACAGCTCCAGGATCATCCGCACCGCCCGCTCCTTGGCTCGGGCCGCGCCGTCGTCGGTCCGAGCGGCCACGGCTTCCGCCAGCGCGCCCACCGCCGCCTCGCGCACCGCCCATTGCGGCGGACGGCCGCTCACGCACGTCTCCAGCACGCCGGTGCTGCCCAGCTTCTTCGCGGCCCTGACCGCGGCCAGCTTCACCAGTTCGTGCTGGCCGGGGGAGAAGGCGATGATCTCGCACAGGCTCGGCGTGCCCTCATCCCCCGCGGCCGCCAGTGCCTCGATCGCCTGCACCCGAGCCGCGATCGACGGGCCGTTCCTGGCTTGGTCATGCAGCCAGCCGGCGGGCGACGTGACGCTGTACGCGCCGAGCACCGTCATCCGCGGGTCCACCGCGATCCACCGGGGTTCGGAGGGCAGGTCGACGTTCAGTCTCGCTTCCCGCCCCCGGACCTCCACCACCGCCGCGTGGTCCGAACCGTCCTTGAGCCTCGCCACCACGGGAAGATCGAACTCGTACGCCGGGTTGGCGCCGTCGATCACCTGCGTCTGGAGGACGTCGATGGCGGCCCGCGACGAAGAACCGTCCCAGCCGATGGTCACGTCGAGCCTGGGGTACCCCGGCCGCTCGCACCACTGGCGGAAGAACTGATCGAGCGCTTCCCCGCTGACCTCCTCGAAGACCGCCAGGACGTCGGATGTTTCCGCCTGGTTGTACGCGAAGCGGTCCAGGATCAGCGCGATGCCGCGGAAGAAGGCCGCATCACCCACGCGCTGGCGCAGCATGTGCAGGATCGCCGACCCCTTCGAGTACGGGCTGGCACCCTTGGTGAAGACGTCGCGGGGAATCCTGTAGTGCTTGCTCACCATCCCGGGCTTGTCCGGCGCCGTGCCCGTGTCGGACCCGAACGCCGAGACCATCTCGCGGAAGATCTCCGCCTCGTACCCGATCGGCCCGTCCCGCTCCTGGAACCACAGCGCCTCCGCGTAGGTCGCGAGGGCCTCGTTGATCCAGATGTGCTCCCACGACCGGCAGGTCACGAGATTCCCGAACCACTGGTGCGCCAGTTCGTGCATCACCAGCCCGTCGGGGTCATGATCCAGCGCGGCCGCCGCCGGGATATACGCGTAGTCGCTGAGCGTCGTCGCCGAGGTGTTCTCCGTCGCGCCGGTGATGTAATTGTGCACGTAGACCTGGGCGTACTTCTCCCACGGATACGGCTGGTCGAACACCCGTTCGAGCACCTTCACCATTTCCGCCGTCCGGCCGCAGTTGAACTCGATCTCGCTCCCATGGCCGAGGGGCGCGTACACCGGCATCGGGAGCGCCCGCGTGCCGACATCCCTGACGTCCCACTTGCCGACCGCGAACGTGACCAGGTACGACACGTGCGGCTGCGCCTGCGCCCAGTGGAACCGGCGGTACATCCCCAGGCGCGACAGGGCCCCGCCGTCGCCCTCGCGCACCGGGATCGCCTTGTTCTGGACCGAGACCAGCCTGCCGTTGCTGACCACGTCGAACGCCGACGGAACCGTCGCGATAATCTCCGACGTGAAGCGGTCGTTGGGGAAATCGTGGCACGGGAACCAGTAGCTGTTGAACTCCGGCTGGCCCTTGCTGTGGAGCTGCGCCGGACGCCCGGGCATAGCGGGCGTCTCCGGCGTCCAGTGGATCCCGTACGGCGCGCCCGTGAAGCTGTATGTCGTCGTGATCGTGCACTTCTCGCCGACATCCAGCGGAGGATCGAACGTCAGCACCAGCTCCTGGCCGTCGTGCTCGTAGCTCACCGCGCGGTCGGCGCACTCGACGCCGCGGATCGTCATCAGCTTTGCGTCCAGCTTCAGCCGGGTGAAATCCTCCTGGACGCTCGCGAACGTCAGGTCCTGCACGACCTCCATCCGCCGGACGTTCATGTCGGGGATCATGATGTTGAGCCGCATCGACTCAACGTCCGCCTGCGGGTGCCTCGGGTAGGTCAACAGGTCGCGCCCGGTCACGTCGTCGTGCGGCGGGTGTGCCGCTCCGGCGCCCGCCGCGACGGCCGCGGCCGCCAGGACCGCCGTCATCGATCGGGCGCGGCGTCGGGAGAGCATGGTCGTGCCGTGGTCGTTCACCGCAAGGTCTCCTCAATCCCGGCGTGAGCCGGCCGGCGCCGGTCCCGCGGGAGTTCAACGTTCCTTCACTGGCCGTCCAGGGTCGATTCTTCGCCGGCGGACTCGCTCGGCAGTTCCTTGGCGATCCGATGCGGGGCGAACACCGTCAGCCTCGGGTCCACGGTGATCGCCGAGGGCTGCTCGGGCACGGTGAACTTGCCCGTGGCCGAGCGCGTGTCCATGTCGAGGTACACGTACTCGGGCTGGCTGTTGGGGTATCGCAGGTAGAACGGGAGCGAGAAGGCGTACGCGGGGTTGTGCACGTCGATCCGCTGCGTCTGGTCCACGCGGATCGTCAGCTCGCTCGACGCGGCGTCGTAGTCGTACGACACGTCCAGACGCGGCATGCCCGGCCGCTGGGTCCACTGCGTGAAGAACCGGTCGAGGCTCTGGCCGGAGGCGTCCTCGAGACACCGGCGGAAATCGTCCGTCGTCGCGTGCCGGTACGCGAAGCGGTCAAGGTACGCCCGCACGCCCCGGAAGAACGCCTCGTCCCCGAGCCGCATTCTGAGCATGTGAAGCACCAGCGCGCCCTTGCCGTACACATCGTCGGGCTTTCCCATCACCTGCGACTCGTTGAGGTACCGGTTGCTGACCAGGGGCGGGGACTCCGGCGCCGACGACGTGTTCCGCACGCGCTGGCCGGACAGGAAGCGAGAGATCGCCCGCTGGTACGCCCGGCGCCGATCGGCCGGGTCGCTCCCGGCCGCGTGCTCGTCCCACAGCGCCTCGCAGTAGCTGGCCCAACCCTCGTTCAGCCAGAGGTTCTCCCACCCCTTGCAGGTGACAAGGTCACCGAACCACTGGTGCCCCAGCTCGTGCGCGATCAGCCCGTCCTGGCTGCCTTCCTCGCCGTGGATACTGCCCAGCGTCATGGTCGTGGCGCCGGTGTTCTCCATGCCGCCCCACGTGAAGTCGCGGCAGATGAGCTGCGC
The DNA here is from genome assembly GCA_022072615.1 of Phycisphaerales bacterium. Classification (GTDB taxonomy): domain Bacteria; phylum Planctomycetota; class Phycisphaerae; order Phycisphaerales; family UBA1924; genus JAEUJB01. Next base: position 57,233 of record JAJVHS010000017.1, on the reverse strand, counting down.
GTAGCGGTCCCACGGGAACGGCTCCTCGAACAGCGTCTCGAAGAACGCGATCATCGCCGGCGTCTGCTTGTACAGCATCCGCACGCGGTCCTCGGTCCCGATCGGCGCGTAGACGGGAATCGACAGGCCCGGGCGCGCCGAATCCGGGCCGCCCAGCTCGATGATCGAGAATTGACCGATCACGAGCGTCACCAGGTACGCCGGGTGCGGCTTGTCCTGGAGCCAGTGCCACCGCGACCGCCCCTTGCCCGCCGACTCCTTCGACACCAGCCGTCCATTGGACGACACCTCGAAACCGTTCTCGACCGTCACGATCAGCTCGGTCGTCATCTTCTCGTTCGGGAAGTCATGGCAGATGAACCATCGGCTGTTGTCCTGGGCCTGTCCCTGGCTGTGGATCTGCGGCACCCGGTCGGTCTGGCTCTCGGCGTCGGGCTTCCCGGCCGACCAGGTGAGACCCTGGCCCTTGCAGTAGCCGAAGTCCACGCTGTAGTCGAACACGACCTCAACTGTTTCCCCGGGCTCGATCGGCTCGGGTAAATGCACGGTCACGTGGCTGCCGGTGTTCTCGAACCGGAGGGCTTTGCGACCGACCCGAGCCGCCTGGATCTCCAGTTTCTTGGCGTCCAGCCGCATCGCCGACCGGGGCTTGCCGACGGCAACGGCACGGATGGTCTCCCGCCCGGTCAGGAACGGCTTCTGGAGGTCGGGGAAATCGAGCTCGAGCCGGATGTGCTGGTAATCGAACCACGTCGCCGGCCGCCACGACGCCACCGCCGCACCGGTGACAGGGTCGATCCGCGGGTCGTCCGGCAGGGGCGGCAGTTCCCGGCGAGGCGATTCCTCCGCGGGCGGAGCCAGATCCTCGACGGGCTCGGCGACCTGCGCCCGAGCGGTCAGCGACAGCCCGGCCAGGAGGCCGACCAGCGTCGCCGCGACAACACACACCCTTGGCCGCCCCGTTCGGGTCGGAATCATGCAGGAATTCTCCACGCAAAGGAGGGAAGGATACCGGATCGGCTGCCTAGAGTTCGTTCCGTGCTGACTTCGCGTGCACGGAGCCCCCGGAGTTATCCCCAATTCACCCAAGCGCCCGCCCGGCGCCGGTCTTTTTTTGGTACGATCTGATATGCCCTCTCAGCCCAGCCAGCCTGACAGCTCGCGTTCCTTCCAGGATAGAAGTGCCTGGAACCGCGTCATCCTTCCGGATCATATTGAACCCGAGCCGCAGGCCGCTTCGACCCCGCACCCGACCCCCGCGATCCCGACCCCAGTGTCGGGATCGTCGCCTTTTGGAGGGTTCGCGTCGGGCAACGGCGGCGCCCCAAACCCGATCCTGGCGGTCTCCGAGACCTCCGTCGAGTCGGAGTTCTACAGCCCCCTCCCGGAGGGCTACCAGCGCGGCTTCCACAAATATGTGGTCATCCTCGGGACGGTCATGTCCGCCCTGGGAAAGGGCATCTTCTCCTCGAGCCTCGCCAAGCTCTTCAAGGAGAAGGGCCTCACGGTCGCCCCCATCAAGATGGAGGGATACCTCAACATCGACTCGGGCACGCTCAACCCCTACCGCCACGGTGAGGTCTTCGTCCTCGACGACGGCACCGAGTGCGACATGGATCTGGGCACCTACGAGCGGCTCCTGGACCAGAATCTCTCGCGCCGCAACTTCACGACCAGCGGCCAGATCTTCGGCGAGATCATCGCCCGGGAGCGCCGGGGGGTGTACCTCGGCCGCGACGTCCAGTGGATCCCCCACGTCACCGGCGAGGTGAAGCGCAAGCTCCGTGAGCTGGCCGCCTACGGGGACGGGAAACGTCCGGCCGACGTCGTCTTCGTCGAGGTCGGCGGAACCGTCGGCGACTACGAGAACGGCTTCTACATCGAGGCCCTCCGCGAGCTCGCCTTCGAGGAAGGCCCCGGCTCCTGCTGCTTCGTCGCGCTCACGTACATCATCGAGCCCAAGGCCCTTGGTGAGCAGAAGTCCAAGGCCGCGCAGCTCGGCATCAAGCGCCTCATGGAAGTGGGCATTCAGCCACACGTCATCGCCTGCCGGGCCAGCAACCCCTGCTCGCCCAAGGTGATGGAAAAGATCGCGATGTTCTCGAACGTCCCGCCGCGGCGCATCTTCTCGATGCACGACCGGCCCAGCGTCTACACCATCCCCGAGGAGATGCGCCAGGAAGGGCTCGACCGCGAGATCCTCTCGCTGCTCAATCTGCACGACCGCGTCGACGTCGCCAAGGAAGACCGTGCTCGCGAGCAGTGGCTGGGATTCGTCAAGCGCCTCACCGCGCCCAAGAAGCACCACGTCGTCCTGGGCATCGCCGGCAAGTACGCCGACCTCCGCGACGCCTACGCCTCCATCGACAAGGCGGTCGAGCACTGCACGGCGCACCTCAACTGCCGCGTTGAAACCCGGTGGATCGACTCGACGGACATCGAGGACGCCACCGCCGACGCCCACCTGGGCGAGCTCGACGCCGTCATCGTCCCCGGCGGCTTCGGAACCCGCGGCGTCGAGGGCAAGATCGCCTGCGTCCGCTACTGCCGCGAGCGCCAAGTCCCCTACCTGGGCATCTGCCTGGGCTTCCAGGTCGCGGTGATCGAGTTTGCCCGCAACGTCTGCGGCCTCTCCGCCGCCTCGAGCACCGAGTTCGACACCGCCGCCTACCACACGCCCTACCCGGTCATCAGCGAGCTGCCCGAGCAGAAGAAGATCGAAGGCCTCGGCGGCACCATGCGCCTGGGTGCGCAGGACGTCCTCATCACCCCCGGGTCGCTCGCCGCGTTCCTCGCGGGCAACCGCCCGCACGTGCACGAGCGTTTCCGCCACCGCTACGAGGTCGATCCGCAGTTCATCGATCGCCTCGAGGCCGCGGGCCTGGTCTTCTCCGGTCGCCATCCGACGCGGCCGATCATGCAGATCATGGAGCTGCGGCAGCCCGACGTGGAAGCCGCCTCCGACCAGGCCCCCGCGCAGGTCACGCACCCGTTCTTCATCGGCGCCCAGTTCCATCCCGAGCTCACCAGCCGCCCGCTGCATCCCCAGCCGCTGTTCATGGGCCTCATCGCCGCGGCGATCCAGCGCCGAGCCCGGCTTTCCGACCCGGCCGCGCTGCGCGTCGGCGACCCCGATGTGGATCGGTGGCTGCGGAACGGCGCCGCGCGCCGCCAGACCGCGTGAATCCCGCGCCCCCTCGGTCGATCGACACGCCAGCCGCCTGAAACGTGGTCGTTTCGTTCCGCAGTGACGGGTCATCGTCACAAAGGTCTTGCCGTGCCGGCCTCGCGGCATCTGTTCCATGCTGCCGAATCGCGACTGGCTCGCCACGCCGCAGCCACCTTGCCGCCTCCGCGGCGACCGGCAACCGATCACTCGTGGCTTGACATATTCCCATTTGGCAATATGCTGGCCGGTCGGCACCGTCCGGACGCCGGGAAACCGGCGTCCGGATACCGAGTCACCGTTGGACGCATCAACCGGGGAAACAGCATGATGAAGATCGAACCGTCGGCCGAGCACAAGTGGCTGCAGAAGTTCGTCGGCGAGTGGACCTACGAGTCCGAATGCCCGACCGAACCCGGCCAGCCTCCCATGAAATTCACGGGCACCGAAACGGGCCGCGCGATCGGCGACCTGTGGATCATGTGCGAAGGCCGGGGCCAGATGCCCGACGGCACGCCCGCCTCCATGTACCTGACGCTCGGGTTCGATCCCGCTCGCAAGGCCTTCGTCGGGTCGTGGATCGGGTCGATGATGACTCACCTGTGGACCTACGAGGGCCGGCTCGACGATGGACGCCGCATCCTGACCCTCGACACGGTCGGCCCGGCCATGTGCGGCGAAGGCACGCCCGACACCAGCGGCAAGACTGCTCGGTACCAGGACGTGCACGAGTTCAGGTCCGACGATCACCGCGTGCTCACCAGCCGCATGCAGGGTGAAGACGGGAAGTGGCACCAGTTCATGGAGTGCCACTACTACCGAAAGAAGTGACCCGTCATCCCGCTCGTCTTGGCCCGACTGCACGCCCTTGGACGGGCGTGGCGCTCTTGTTCCGTCCGCGCGTGTTTCACCGGGCCGCGTGCCCGCGGGTATCCCCATGAAAGCCATCGACCTCATCCGGGACACGCTCACCAGCGCCGACCAGGGCATGGCCCACATCGTGGAAGATCTCCGCGCCCACCCGCTCCTTCAGCCGACGCCCGGAGCGGGCAACGGTGGGAACCACGTCCTGTGGACGCTCGGCCATCTGGCGTACCTCGAAAGCCAGCTCCCCAGGATCATTCTCGGGCCCTCCGGCGAGCCCAGCCGCTACGACCACTGGGCGCCGCTCTTCGCGACCGGCACCGCGCCGAAGACCGACGGTTCTCAGTACCCGACCTTCGACGAAGTGCTCAGGGCGTGCCGCGTGCTGCGGGCCCAAACGCTCGCGCTGCTCGACCAGGTCGGCGAAGCCAGTCTCGATGAGCGCCCGAAAGCGGTGCCGCCCGGGTTCGAGGACGCCATGCGCACCTGCGGCCACGCGTTCATGCTGATCGCTCTTCACCAGATGGTCCACTATGGCCAGCTCACCGACGTCCGACGCGTCGCCGGCCTGCCGCCGGCGTTCTGATCCGGGCCGCGCCTCCGCCGTCACTCGCATTCAAGCTCCGCGGCCGCGTGCCACAGCACGCACGCGCTGAACCGGTCCGGCCGGCCGAGCGAGATCATGCAGTTGTGCAGCATCGACTCGGCATACATCCGAGCCTCGTCGTTGCGCTCCGCCGCCCATCTCCACGCAAAGACGTGGATCGCCCACGGGTGATTCGTGCCGTTGTCTGGCTGCATCGCGTCCATCATCCACGCAGCCGCCTCGATGCACCGCGTGCGCAGGCCGGTGTCCCGCTCGCGCCGACCGATCGACCACAGCGCGTGCACGCACGAGAGCTCCGTCTCCGTCCAGACTTCGATCGCCCCCTCCATGCCGTCGCTGGCGAGAGGACCCCTCGCCCGCATCCACTCGGGCGGCGTCCACGGCGTCCAGTCCGCGAGCACGGACCACAGTCCGCAATCCGGGCTCTGGCGACCCGCACCCGGCAAGCGCTCCTGCGGCGCGGGCGTTGGCTTCACGCCGAGCAGCACGCGCAGCAGCGCCCCGTCCACCGGTCGGCGATGCCCGAGCTCGTCGCGGAATCCTTCGATGAACCTCGCAATCTCGTCCGCGGATGCCGAGCGGTCAAGGATCGGCGTTCCCCGCAGCGCCGGCTCGGCCGCGGCTCGGAGTCGCCTGACCCATTCGCCCATCGCCCCGGGCCCGCTCACGCCCGCACCTGCGACGCCGCCCCGACGGCTGACCCGACGGCTGACCCGACCGCTGATCCGAGCACCAGCGACTCCGCCACATCACCCTTCTCGAACACTCGCACAACCGGCGCCGACTGATCGAGCGGGTTCTCGATGCCGCGCTCGCACCGCCACGGCAGGTTGCTGCGGAAACGCTCGACACCCGCCGAGCTGCTCCACCGCTCGGGTGCTCGCGTCGGGTGCCACTGGTGATAGACCACCGCCTCGCGCACGACCACGCCGGGCGTCGCCCCCGAGTCGTAGAGGCGCCTGCCCAGGTCGTCATCCTCCTGCCCCCAGCCCATGAACTCCTCGTCGAACCCGTTCACCTTGAGCACCGACTCCATCCGCACCGAGAAATGCGCGCTGAGGATCTTGGGCTTGTGCCGCTTGGTCAGACCGACGCGGCGGAACATCACCTGCCGCTTGTACCGGCGGTCGCGCCTGGCAAGATCCCACATCTGCTCCGCATCGGGCGTCACGGGTGGTCCGCCCCGGAGCACGCTCGCCTCGTCAAAGGCATCCGTCTGCTCGGGCGTCAGATCAATCCTGAATCCCACCAGCACATCCGCGAAGGCGCCACGCTGCTCGTGCACGGTGAGCACATCCACCGCGGGGCAGCAATCGCCATCGAAGTACACCACCCGATCGCCGGCGGACGCCCCCAGCGCCACCAGCGCGCGCACGCCGTTGTTCCTCGCCTGCCCAACCCGGCACTGGCCCATGTTCGGCCGCTGGACGAGCACGATCCGCCGATCGAGCTCCCGGCTCAGCCCGCTCACAACCTCGGCGATGTCCGCAAGGTCGTTGTCGCAGGTCACCACGATCTCATCCGCCATGCGGCGCTGCGTCGCCACTCCCAGCAGCGACCGCCGCAGGTGGCGGGTCGTGTGCGTCGTGAGGATGACATGAATCCTGGCCGTCACCGGGCAATCGTACGTCGGGCTTGATTCGACCGGGCGGGCCGCGAACCGTTCTGCCCGTGGAATTGCTCGCCGACAACGCCTCGCTGCTGGCCTGGAGAGAGTCCGCGGGCCCCGCGGTCTTCGTCCCCACCATGGGCGCGCTGCACGAGGGGCACGCGCAGCTCGTCCGCCGCGGCGTCGCGCTCGCCCGGGCCTCGCGGCTCGCGAGCGCCGGCTGCGTCGTCAGCATCTTCGTCAATCCAACCCAGTTCAACGATCCTTCCGACCTGGCTCGGTATCCGCGGACGCTCGAGGCCGACCTTGCCACGTGTCGAGCCGCGGGCGCCGCGGCCGTCTACGCGCCCTCGCCCGCCGACATCTACCCGCCCGGGCAGGACATCCCGGTTCCTCCGCTGCCCGATGTCGCCACGCGCCCCGCGCTTGAAGACGCGCACCGCCCGGGTCATTTCGCGGGCGTATGCCAGGTTGTGCTCCGCCTGTTCACGCTCGTCCGCCCGGCCGCGGCAGTGTTCGGCGAGAAGGACTGGCAGCAGCTCCAGGTAATCACCGCCATGACGGCCCGCGAGCGGCTGGGCATCGAGATCATTCCCGAGCCCACCGTCCGCGAGCCCGACGGCCTGGCGATGAGCAGCCGCAACCGCTTCCTCTCCGAGCACGACCGCGAGCGGGCGCTCTCGCTGAGCCGCGCCCTGAAGGCCGCCGCCGCCGAGCTGTCGCCCGCCGCCGCGGAAACCGCCATGCGCCGCGTGCTCGACCAGGCCGGCGTCGACACCGAGTACGCCGTCGTGCGCGACGCCGGGACGCTGCTGAGCGTCGGCCGGGACACGCCGGCGTCCACGGGCTCGCTCTCGCCGCCGGCGTACCGGGCGCTCATCGCCGCTCGCGTTGGATCGGTGCGGCTGATCGACAACGCGCCGTGGCCGGGGTAAGTCACGCTCGTCCTTTTTTTCAGCGGGCGGCGCGGCACGGCGGCGCGAAGCCGGTGATGCCCCGCGGCGGTACCGCCAAGCCGATTCGCCACTTTCTCACTCTGGGACTTTGCACTTTCCTTTTGCTCCCGCTTGCGAACAATCCGGGCATGAGCAAGCTGATCGCATTGGCGTATTCCGGTGGACTCGACACGTCCGCAATCATCCCCTGGCTCCGCGAGAACATGGACTGCGAAGTCGTCGCCGTCGTCGGCGATGTGGGCCAGGGTTCCGACGAGCTGGCGGGGATTGAAACCAAGGCTCGCAACTCCGGCGCGCGCGAGTGCCACGTCGTGGACCTCAAGCGCGAGTTCATGACCGATTTCATCGAGCCCATGCTGCTCACCGGCGCGATGTACGAAGGCCGGTACCTGCTGGGCACCGCGATCGCGCGGCCGCTGCTCGCCAAGGCACAGGTGCAAGTGGCGCGCAAGGTAGGCGCCAAGGCGCTGGCGCACGGCTGCACCGGCAAGGGCAACGACCAGGTCCGCTTCGAGGCCGCGTTCGCCGCCCTGGCCCCGGATCTCGAGGTGATCTCTCCCTGGCGCATCTGGACCCTCAAGGGCCGCCAGGACCTGCTGGATTACCTCAAGAAGCACAACGTCCCCACCACCGCCAGCGCCACCAAGATCTACTCGCGCGACCGCAACCTCTGGCACATCAGCCACGAGGGCGGCGCCATCGAGGATCCGTGGAACGCCCCGCCCGACGACGTCTGGATGCTCACCGCCGACGTCAAGGACGCGCCCGACAAGCACGAGGACGTCACCATCACCTTCGAGCACGGCCGTCCCCGCAAGCTCAACGGCACGCAGACCTCACCCGAGGTCCTCGTGCTCAAGCTCAACGAGATCGGCGGGCGCCACGGCGTCGGCCGCGTCGACCTGGTCGAGAACCGCCGCGTGGGCATGAAGTCCCGCGGGCTCTACGAGACGCCCGGCGGCACGATCATCTTCGAGGCCCTCCGCGGCCTTGAGGAGATGATCCTGGACCGCGAGACCCGGCACTACAAGGAGCACCTGGGCCTGACCTTCGCCGAGCTGGTCTACGACGGCCGATGGTTCACGCCGCTGCGCGAGGCACTTTCCGCGTGCGCCGAGAAGATGGCCGAGAAGCTCACCGGCGACATCGTCGTCCGCCTGCACAAGGGCGTGGCCAAGACCGTCCAGCGCCGCAGCCCGCACGCGCTCTACTCCCACACCTTCGCCAGCTTCGACATGAACGAGGTCTATGACCAGAAGCACGCCGAGGGATTCATCCGCCTGCTCTCGCTCCCCGAGCGGATCGCGGCGCTCAAGAGCGGCGGCTTGAAGTAAGGAGCGTTTGAGCTCGCGCCGACCCGCGCACCACGCTGCATTGACATGCGCCGGCCGGTGTTCTCGTGGCCATGACCGCACGCCGCGCGTGACGCCGATCCCGCGCGCCGAGTCCGTTCGCGCCGGCGGGCGCGGTCGAGTGCGCTGTGCCCGGCAAGATTCCGGACACCATTCACACTTGTTTCATCCGTCGAGGCCATGGCCGCGGCGGAGCCGCCATGCCTGATGAACCAAACTTCCGTCGGACAGTCTTCGAACGCATGCGGGCCGCGCTGGGCGAGCCCGAAGTCTCAAAGGTGCGAGATGGCGAGGTCTACCGCTGGACGCTGCGCCGCCGGATGGACCTGAATTTCTACGTCACGCTCGACTCGCCCGAGCACCTCAACCTCGCTCACATCATGCTGTCGGATGGATCACGCTACCAGAGCAAGCCGATCCTCTCGGTGGTCATCTTCACGCTGGAAGAAGCGGACAAACTCATTCGCAGGATCGTGATGCAGTGGCGCGGAGAGGGCGGGCAGGCCATCAAGGACGCCTGCCAGTCGCGCCGGCCGATGCGCGCCTCGGACCCTCCCCCTCACTCATCGATTATCGGTCCACATCCGCGCAAATCTGAATTGCACAACTCCCTGTGTCTCAGTATATTACGTGCCCGCTGCCCGATCGAGAGCAAGCTCGAGGAAGGCTCAAGCGGCCGGGAGAGGGAATTCATGATCACGAATACGTTGCGCGGTGTTCTCTTCATCGGTGGTGCTGTCGCCGCTTTGCTCCCGGGCGCGAGGGCTCGAGCGGACGTCTTGTCAACGTTCGACGCAAGCGACGAAGGCTGGACTCCGTTCAACGGCGCGACCTCCCAGTGGATCGGTACCATCGGCAACCCGCCCGGGGGCCTGGTAGGTGTGGAGGCCCAGTCCGGCATCATCTGGTACTTCTCCGCTCCCGGCGCGTTTCTCGGCGATCAGTCGAGCCACTATAACGGCTCGTTGTCCTGGGAAGTTATCGCCTTGGACACCGGGTCACCTGTCACAAGCACGGTTGCCGACGTGGTCCTGAAGGGTCCCGCCGGCGCCGTCGGCTTCGCGATCCCCGACAACGGTCCGGTTCTGAGCTCCTGGACACTGAACACGGTTACGCTCAACGAGGCAGGCTGGTACATCATCAATTTTCCTTCGTCGCAGATTCCCAGCAACACTCCTGCAACAGCGGAGCTGTTCCAGGAGATTCTCTCCAATCTCACGGGCGTTTACATCCAGGGCGAGTACTTCAACGGTCCCGACTCGAGCGCACTTGACAATGTGCGAATGATCGCCGTGTCCTGCCCGGCCGACTTCGATGGTTCGGGCTTCGTCGATACGGACGATTACGACGCGTTCATTCACGCGTTTGAGGACGGAACTGACGACGCGGATTTCGACCAGTCCGGCTTCGTGGACACCGATGACTTCACGTCGTTTGTGCTGGCCTTCGAGGCAGGCTGCTGACTTTACAATGCCGGGTTCCAGTGGCGGATGATTCCAGGAGCGACTCCGGCGGCGCGGAGTCGCTCTTTTCTTTCCTGGCGTGCGACGCGGCGGAGTCCAGGGTGTTCCGTTGGTGGTAGCGGATGATCCCGATCAGTCGGTCACGCGCGTCCGAGGCGCGATCCCACGCCCGCCGGATCAGACGCGACAACGCGCGTGGGACTTGACAGATGGTCAGGGCCGGGCTTTTTGCCCCGCCGCCGCTCGAGCGACCGGGCCAGGAACAGGAACTTCACCGCTGTGAGCATCACGGTGATGCACCAGCGAGGTGTAAATCGTCACCTCGAAGTGCGAGAACCTATTCCGCTCCACACCGCCTTGACCCCTCGGCGACCTGATGCCTTGATGCCTTGATGCCTTGATGCCTTGATGCCTTGATGCCTTGATGCCTCAATGCCTTGATGCCTTGATGCCTTGATGCCTCAATGCCTTGATGCCTTGATGCCTTGATGCCTCAATGCCTTGATGCCTGGTTCTCTCGCCGCCCTCAGCACCCCGCCTCGAACGCCACCACGAACGCATCGAAGTCGTCGGTATCCACGAACCCGGATTCATCGAAGTCCGCGTTGTCCGTGCCCGCCTCGAACGCGACCACGAACGCGTCGAAGTCGTCCGTATCCACGAACCCCGATTGATCGAAGTCCGCCGGGCACGACGCCGACTCGCAGATGTCCGCCTGGCCGTTGTTGTTGCCGTCCGAGCACGTCGTCAGCACGCCCTTGAACGACGCACCGGGGATGCCGAAGCAATCGATCTCCGTCAGTTCCAGGCAGAACCCGTTCGACAGGCAGCACGCGCCCTTGGGTTGCGGGCAGTTCGTCGAGGCGCACGAGGTGCCGATGCCCTGGAACGTCCCGCCCTGCGATGCGCACGACGCCGAGGTCGCGGTCACGCACTGGCCCGTCGGCAGGCAGCACGCGCCGGTCGGGCACTGGTTGCCGTTGCACTGCGTCCCCGCCCCCACCCACGACCCGCCCGCGTTCGCGCAGTCCGACTGGGTCAGGTTCAGGCAGAAGTTGTTGCTGAAGCAGCACGCGCCGGTCGGGGCCGGGCAGGTCGTCGGCCCGCATGTCGACCCGTCGCCCTTGTACGTCCCGCCTTGCGACTGGCAGCTGTTCTGAAGCAGGATCTGGCACTCGCCGCTGGGCAGGCAGCACGCGCCCACGCCCGGCTCGCAGTTTACCGGCTCCCACGTCGCCCGCATCACCCAGTCACCGGACGGGCGGCAGAAACTCGACAGGGTGCTGAACCGCGACCAGCCGCCGTTCGGCGGGCAGCCGAACGATCCGCAGTTGACCCCCCGCAGCCAGTTGTTCGCCGGGAACGCCAGGCCGGAAACATCCGTGGTCGGGAACGCGTTGCGATTGGACGGGATATCCCCCGAGCTGCAGCCCGTACCGGTCTGGTTGTTGTGATCATCGATCCGGAAGCCGATCGTGAACGTGTTCGACCCGTCCGGCGGCGCGTTGATGATGATCTGCTCGGGGTCGCCGGGATCAATCCCGAACATCACGTTCACCCCGTTGGTCCCCGGCGGCATCTGGATGTGCGGCAGCAGCTCGCCGTCCGATGAATACGACGCGACCAGGATCCCCGTATCCGGGCGGCCGGACCAGAAAAGCATCGACCACTTGGTCGTCGTGGCAACCACCGCGCTCTGCTGCGCGACGATCACCTCGGTCGTGATGATCTTGATCGGAAACGACGTCGCCGGGATGGTGTACTGCGCGGCCGCGATCTCCGTCTCCGCGAACCCCGCCTGCACCACGAAGCTCCCGCCGCTGAAATCCGCGTCCGTGTGCGACGACACCGTCTCGCACGCCCGCGGGCCGCCGCCCCCGCCCCCGCCCGGCGAGTCGGGCACGACGTACTCAGCGCCGCCGAGCGACGAGATCTTCAGCGTCGGCAGATCGCCGGTGATCACCGGGAGTTCCAGCGCGGCCCGCCCGGGAACAGCCTCTTCCGCGTCATCGCTCGCCGCCGGCGTCGTGCCCGCGTACGCCAGGTGTGTTCCGCCCATGCCCGGGCCGACGTGGTTCGGCAGCGCCAGCAGCGACAGGCCCACGATCGGGACCATCAGGAGGGGTGAAATCGGCCGCCCGGCTCGGGCGCGCACACCCGCCGCTACCGTGCACATCATCCTGATGCTGCGCGTCACACACCCGCTCATCGTGATCATGGTCGCTCCTGGCACTCATTGACCAATCGGGCCCGGACAGGCCCCTAGTCCAGCACAGACTACCCTAATCGCGCTCATTTGCATACCCGATGTCGAGGTGACACAGCGACTTGCGAGAGAACGCCTCCCATCCCGTACAGCCTCCGATCTCTTCGGCCGCGCGCTCTCTCGCGGCCGGCGGTCTCGTCACGGCGCTCCTGGCGTCGGGAGCCCTCGTCACGAGCGAATTGGCCTCGGCCCGGCTCCCGGGCTGCGGAGCGGGTTCCGACTGCACGCGGCTCTCGGAAGGCCCCTGGGGCACGGTGCCGGTGATCGGCCTTCCGATCTCGCTCGTCGGTTTCGCGTACTTCGCCGCCGCGGCAGCCTGGTGGTGGACCCCAGGACCGAGAACCGCGGGCCGCTCAGGCCGCGTCATCGTTCGTCTCGCCGCGGCATGGTCCCTGGTGCTGATCGCGGTGATGGTCGCCCAGCGAGCGTGGTGCCCGTACTGCGCGCTCAGCCACGCCGGCAACCTGCTCTTCGCCGTTGCCGTGGAGATGACCGCACGGCGCGCAGCGACCGGCGCGCCGGCGGCCTCGCGACCTCGCCCGCTGCTGCGAGCGCTTGCCACCGGCGTCCTCGTTCTCCTGGGGCTCAGCGGCGCGTGGATCTTCAAGACCCGAGCCGACGCCGACGCCTCTCGACAGGCACTCACCACCAGCACCGACAGGATCATCGCCGCACCCACCCACACGACCGGCTTCCGCGGCAGGTACATCACCGGGCCCGCCAACGCGCGCAGCCGCATCGTCGTGTTCACCGATTTCCAGTGCCCGCAGTGCCGCGCACTCGAAACCGAGCTGCTCGATCTCGTCAAGTCCCGCGATGACACCTCGCTCTCGATCAAGCACTTCCCGCTGTGCTCGGCGTGCAACCCTGCCGTACCGACCTCCATCCACCCCCGAGCCTGCGACGCCGCGGTCGCGGCGGGCGCCGCCGGCGCGGTCGGCGGAGCTGACGCGTTCTGGCAGGCTGCGTCCTGGATCTTCGGCCGGTCGGGTTCGTTCGAAAGCTCCGAGTTCCTCGACGCCGCGGCGGGCTGGGGGCTCAACCGAGCCGAACTGGAGCGCCGCCTGCACGACGCCGCGACGCTCGAAATCGTCAAGGCCGACGTCAAGGAAGGTCTCCCTCTCGAGATCACCCGGGCCCCCACCGTCTTCATCAACGGCGTGGAGCTCCAGGGGTGGGAAACGCCCGGCGCGGTGCGCCACGCGGTCGAGGCCATCGCCGCCGCGCCATCACCCGCGCCGACCGACGCACCCGCGGATGCCCCCGCCGACGCGCAGACCCGAGCCATCGACCAGTGGTTCCGAGCATCGCCGGTCGATATCCCGCCGCGACCCGCCGCCGCGCCGGCGCTCAAGGACGACGTTGGCGTGCGCGTGATCCTCTTCGGTGATTACCAGGACGGCTTCTCCGCCGAGGCCGACGCGATCATCCGCGCCTACGTCCAGACCTGGCCGGGCACCCGCTACGAGTTCCGTCACTTCCCCGCCAGTTCTTCGTGCAACCCGCGGCTCACGATCAACCCGCACCCGCTCGCATGCCGCATGGCCCGGGCCGCTGAATCCGCCCGGCTGCTCGGCGGTGACCTGGCGTTCACCTCCGTCCACGAATGGCTGTTTGAGCACCGGCAGGATTTCTCCGACGCGGGGCTGCGCCAGCTTGCGACCTCACTCGGCATCGATGGGACGGTGCTGGTCGCGGCGAGCAAGGACGCTCGGGTGCAGGCGGCGCTCCAGGCCGACATCGACGCCGGCAACGCGCTGGGAATCTCCGCGATCCCGGCGATTTACATCGACGGCCGTCCGCTCGCGGTCTGGAAGACGCAATCCGCGGGCGAGCACATCACGAAGGTTCTTGACCTTGCGGCCCAGCAGCGCGATCAACCGCCACCGAGCCAGCCGGACCCGCGGCCGCCGCTTCAGCCCCCGCCGGCGACGGCGCCTCCGGCCGAGCCACCACGTTGACCACCGGGCCCGTCGCGGCGAGCTTCAGCATCACCGTCCCGCCGATCTTGTCCTGCCTCACTTCGAGCCGGCAGTGACGCACAAGGTCGAGCACCGCCAGGAACAGGCCGATCATCTCCGCTCGGGTCCGCCCGGAGAACAGCATCCCCAGTTCGACTTCCGGCGTGCCGATGTCCGCCTCTTCGCGGCGCAAACGATCGACGATGTCCTCGGCGTGCAGCTCGATCGGCGTGTCGTCGTAATGAACCTCGTGAGCGCCGAGCCGCTCGAAGTTCACCGCTTCCATGATCTTCTGGAACGCGGAGATGAGGTCGAAGATCTGGACGTCGCCCAGGTCCACGGGCTCGTCGTCGTCGGTCTCTTCCACCGGCGCGGACTCCACCGCGGCGCTGCCGGCGGGGAATCGGTTGGACCACTCCGCCAGGCGCTGCTCGAGCGCGCCGGCCGCGTCGCGGAACCGCTTGTATTCCAGGAGCTGGCGGACCAGCTCGGCTCGTGGGTCCTCGGACGGTCCGCCGGGCTGCTGCACCGACGCTTCCAGGGCCTTGGGCGCCGGCCCGAGCATCCGCGACTTGATCTCCATCAGCGTCGCGGCCATGACGAGGAACTCGCCCGCCACGTCGATGTCGATCCGGTCGATCTGCCCGAGGAACTCCAGGTACTGCTCGGTGATCCGGGCGACCGGGATGTTGGTGATATCCACCTCGTCGCGGCGGATGAGGAACAGCAGAAGGTCGAGCGGGCCTTCGAAGCGGTCGAGCCGAACCCTGTAATCATCCGTCAGCACGCGTTGTCCTCTGTGCCTCTGTGCCTCAGTGCCTTCATGCCGTTCCGGCCGTCCTCAGTCTATCCTCTCTCCATGAACGCCGAGCGGGATGAAACCCTCTTCGCTCAATCCATCCTCCGGGCCGAGGCCTCCGCCATCGCCCACCTGGCCGATCGACTCGACGCCGATTTCAGCCGAGCGGTCGATTTGATCGACGCCTGCTCGCGCTCGGGCGGCACGGTCCTGGTCACCGGCCTGGGCAAGTCCGGCCTCATCGGCGCCAAGATCGCCGCCACGCTCGCCTCGCTGGGGATCCCCGCCCACAGCGTCCACCCCTCCGAGGCCGCGCACGGAGACCTGGGCCGGTTCCGCCCGTCAGACACCGTGATCGCGATCTCCTTCTCCGGTGAAACGGAGGAAGTCGTCAACCTCGCCGCCGTCCTGCGACAGGACGGCCTGCCCATCATCTCGATCACCGGGCGAGCGGCGTCGCAGGACCGGTCGCGCCCGCCCAGCAGCCTCGAGCGGCTCGCCACCGTCGCGCTGCGGCTGGGTGTCGAGGCCGAGGCCTTCGGCGTGGCGCCCACGACATCCACCACGGCCACGGCCGCGCTGGGAGACGCCCTGGCGCTCGCGGCGGCTCGCCGCCAGAACCATACCGACAACGACTTTGCCCGCCGCCACCCGGGCGGGTCATTGGGCGGGCTGCTGCGGCCGGTGAAGGAAGTGCTGCGGTTCGTGGCGGGGAAGAACCTGCCGCTGGCGCCGCAGTCTGCCACGGTGCGCGGCGCGCTCGAGGCCGCGGCGACGGTCGCTCGGCGACCGGGCGCGCTGCTGGTCGTCGATGCGACGGGGCGCCTGGCGGGGATCTTCACCGACGGCGACCTGCGGCGGCTGGTGCTCACCAACCCCGCCGCGCTCGACCAGCCGATCGAGCGCGTCATGACGCGCACGCCCCGGACGCTCCCCGCCTCGGCCATGGTCCGCGACGCGGTTCACATGATCCAGGAGCACCGCCAGGACGAGATCCCCGTCATCGATGACGATGGAAAGCCCGTCGGTATCCTCGACGTCCAGGACCTCATCGCGATGCGGCTGGTACGGTCGGAGTAGTCGCGCGGGGGTGTTGCGTGCCGCGGTTCCGGTCCGGGGGAATGTCAAGGAAGCTGCGGGGATGCGGTGGAACAAATTCGTGCGAGCATGAGCGCGCCGTCGAGCACCAGAGCCAAGAGGCAGGTGGCACCGCCTTCCAGCCAGCAGAGGCCGCTTCCGTGTCGTGCTGCCGTCGATCGGCTCTGCGACCCGGGCTCGGCGGCTCAGGGGGTGCTCGGCGATTCGAACAGTGATTCCATCATGCCCGGGCGGCCAGGCCGGCTGCGGATTCTGTTCCGTGCGGGTCCGACTTCCTGTAAACTGCCGCGGGCCGAGCGGGGATCCGGTTCGAATGGGTCGTCGCGAGCAGGAAGCCGAAAGCGACCGTCCGCTCGGTGATGAGAAGGTGTGCAAACGGTGGAAGGAGTTCGTGTGAGATGAGCGTACCGACGCGCACGAGCACCAGGACACCGGGATCGAAGCGATCCCGGTGGCACGGCGCGGAAAGACCCCACGCGACGGGCGAAGCCCGGTGCCACCTGCCGGATGACCTCGCTCGCCGTCATCGACCCGAGCATACCACGTGAACACACGAATCGCCGGTCGCGAGTCGACGAGCACCAAGATCGCAGCGCCGACCCTGATGGCACGACGTTGGACGGACTTCACGACGCGAATGATCTCGACGCCACCTGCCCTGAGGGAGGAGGGAGAACCGAAAACCAAGACACCACCTTCTCAAGCAGAAGGTGGTGGCGCGGCGTGGGACGACCTCAGGCAAGCGTGAAGGTGATGACACCTGCGAGGTCGTTCCGCATGGAGTTTTTGTATTCCAGATGACAAAACGTACTGCAAAACCCGGATGGATGATTCTCGGCACTTGCTGTGCTTTAGTCATGGCAGCCGCGATTCTAAGGCTCCTCAACAGTTTGTCTAACCCGCAAGATCCGCGCACCTGGAGTACAAATGCCGCAGGAGTATTGAGATCAGTTCAATTAGTGTGGCTACAGTCTGAAAGACCTCCCGTCGACGAAATCGGGAATGCCGTGCGAGCAAGAAACGCAGTAAATGGCCTAACGTTTACTGTCCCGCATCGGAACCGTAGTCCAACACCCGAATCCGCATTTAAGAAAGTAGACGATGTTTGGGTATGCCGATCAACATGGAATCAAAATGCCGACACAAATGATCGTCTGTTGGCTTGCGTTTGGAATGATAACGAGGGTTATTGGTACGCGATTTTCACCGATGGCAAATTGACAATTATTGACGATAAACGGCTCGTTATATTAACGAGCATTGTCGATCCAGGTTGAACGTGATTTGCCCCGATTGATAGTTACTAAACGGCCACTGGTCTACTGTTGGATCTTCTTACCGACGGCCCGAGTGCCGGAACGCCCGACAAGGTATCCCCAGGTGTCGATGTACAGGACCACTATCAGGCAGGTGGCATCACGTTCACAGCGATTTGCAGACCCGTCCGGTGCCGTGCCATCACCTTTCTGCTTTGAGGAAGGTGATGTCCCGACTCTTGCCTTCGGGCGGGGAGTTGCAGAGGGGCGGCCAGCCCCTCTGCCCGTGCGAACCGACGAGCGGTCTCCGTGCGCGCGCAGCTCGACCCGCCAGGGCGGGCTTGTCGCGAGCAACAGGCACCTGGCGATCGCTCCCGCTCGATCAACCTGCCGCGCACACGAGCCGCAAACCCCCGCTCACGCTCGCGCTCGATGTTGCTGCCTGCATCTCGGTCATGGACCCGGCGCGGAGGCGGCTCGCCCACCAGCGGCTCCGCCGCTGGCAACCACCGGACGCCGCTTTCAGCGGCTCAAGACAACGCTGAGCGCGGGATGGCCCACCATTTGTCCCACGCGTAGAGTCACCCGATGGCAAAGGGCCAGCACCTCTCACGCTACCAGCAGGGCATCGTCAAGCGGTACTACGAGCACGCCGACACGCGTGTCGTGACCTCGCTCCAGGAGCTCGTCTCCGATCTCGCCGTCGCCGAGACCGACGCCGCCAAGACGCGGCTGTGGAAGCGGGCGGCGGACATGCTCGGCAAGACCGCCGCCGACCCCAAGCGCACGGCCGCGATCGTCGCCGCTCGCGACGTCAAGGGCCTCGCGCAGCTCGTGGGCGAGCTTGCGTCGTCGGCCCGGGCCGTGAAGCCCGACCGGCCCGCGGCCCCGCGCCCGCCGCGCGCGAACGACGACCTTTAGCAACGGGCCTTTCCCTGATGCCCAGTGCCCGATGCCGGGTGCCTTCAAAACGAAGGCGACCCGCTTTCGCGGGCCGCCCGTTCGTTCGCACAATAGATTCAAACCGTGGCACCGCCGGAGCGGTGAAGTTGCTTAGCGCTTGCGACGCGCCACGAGCAGGCCGCCGATGCCGGCCAGGGCGATGGCGCCCGGGGCAGGAACGAGGGCCGAGGTGCCCGAGAACGACGCGTTGGCCGCGAAGTCCTTGAAGACGCCGCCCGCGGCGAACATGCTGCCGCCACCGGCGACCAGCACGTCGGTCAGGGTGAAGACGGCTTCCTGGTCAGCGGCGAGCGTCTGGCCGCTGGGGAGCCACGAGATCAGCTCGGGGCCTTCGGCGTAGGTGAAGCCGTCGGGCGAGCTGAACAGGATCGAGTTGGTGCCGGCGACGCGGACGAACGCGCCGTCGTTCGAACGGCCGGTCACGATGTCCTGACCGCTGTCCGCGTTGAACACGCGGAAGAAGCCGGCCACCGGGGCGGTCGTCACGCCGCCGATCGTCACCGCCGGGGAGAGCTCAAACCGCAGCTCCATCCGGGCGTTGCCGAACGTCAGCACACCGAGCGACTCCTCCGTGCCGTCCACGTAGAACACCAGGGGAGCGCCCATGTCGTACGTCATCAGGCTGATGCCGGGGGCGACACCATCCTTGACGTTCGTCAGCTGACGCCCGTTCGGCGGGTCGGCGAAGCTGAAGGCGATGCTCGCCTGAGCCACGCCAGCAGCCAAACACAGACCGACCACGGAAACCAGACTCTTCTTCATCTCTCTTACTCCGCTTGTGAAGCCCCTGGAAGGGGGGACACCTGAGCAGCGTGGCTGTCAAGCCCCCATCGCCCTCCGTCTTCCTAACGGCGATGGGCCGGGCGGAAACGCACCCGGGCGCACTCACTCATCCGCATCCAAGGTGCGTTCGGTTCCGCCACTTGCACGCTGCCGACGAGGAAACTACCCCCCGCTGACGCGCGACCGCCCGCGCAGCCCGCGCAGGCCCACCCGGGCGTCCCATTGGCGTTGTTATCAGTCCTTGAGCAGGCTGGCCGTCAGCCCCAGAACACGCGCGCCCGTCACCCGCACCCGGACGATCCGGCCGATCAGCGACTCGCCTGCCCCATTGCGGAACGAACCGGCCGGGACGTCCAGGAAGACGATCTGGTCGCCGTCGGTCCGGCCCGAGAACTGCACGGCCTGGTCCTCGGCGGGTTCGGGCTGAGTCTCAGGCTCAGCGGCGGGTGAACGTCCGGAAACCGTCAGCGCGACCAGCCCGCTCTCAGCCCCCACGTTTTCCCTTGCCCGGGCCTGGCGCTTGGCCTGCTTGCGGGACAACCCCTCGACCAGCACCGAGAACTCGCGGCCGATCTGCTCGCGGCTGATCTCGTCGCTCACCTCGGCCTGGAGCGCGAGCAGGCGGTTGTTCCGAGCCCGCTTCACCGCCTCGGGCACGTCGTCCGGGAACCGCTCAATCGCGGTCGTCCCCGGGCGGGGCGGGTACTTTGAGATGAAGGAGTTGAGCAGCGACACGGTCGCCTCGAAGTCCTCATCGGTCTCGGTGGGGAAGCCGACGATGAAATCGCCCGACACCATCAACGGGCGGTTGATCTCGGGCTGGTCGAGATGGCCGCGCGCACGGTCCAGGAACTCGAGGTACTCGCTCACCGAGTACCCGCGGTTCATCATCTTGAGGAGGCGATCGGACCCCGACTGCGCGGGGACGTGCAGGTAGCGGCAGATGCGCGGGCTCTGGCGCATGACCTCCAGCACGTCGTCGCCGAAATCCCGCGGATAACTCGTGACGAAGCGCAGGCGCTGGATCGCGGGGACCTCTTCATGGATGCGGGCAAGCAGGTCCGCGAAGGTGGTGGTCTGTTCGCTCGCGAAGGGGTCGCGCCGGTGCCCGCCGGAGTATGACCGGCCCTTCTGCGGCTGCGTGACGCCGTTGACGGAGACGGCGGCGCCGTGCTCGAACCGGTAGTGGTTGACGGTCTGGCCCAGCAGCGTGATCTCGATCACGCCCGCGTCGGCGAGGCGCTTGCATTCGTCGAGGATGTGGTCGGGCGGGCGGTGGATCTCCGCGCCGCGCGTGAACGGGACGACGCAGTAGGTGCAGAACTTGTTGCACCCGCGGGTGATCCGGACGTAGGCGGAAGACCGCGGGCGGCCGGTGTGCGGGTCGGTGTCGGCGTCGATGGGAGACACGGCTCGGGACAGGTCGAGCATCTCGAGCGAGTCTTCGGCGGCGGCGAGCACGGCGCTGCGGCGCGAGGCGCTGCCCTGGAGCGCGACCTGCGACGCGGACCGTTCGGCCGCCCAGTGGGAGACTTCACCGTCGCTGCCGACGCGCGGGGCCGGATCGTCGGCAAGGAGCGCCGCGCGGGTGCGGAACGCGTTGTCGAGGAGCGCCGGGAGCTTGTCGAGCTCGCCCGGGCCGCAGAGCACGTCAACGACCGGCATGCGCTTGATGAGCGCAACGCCGTCGCGTTCGGCCAGGCAGCCCAGGACCCCCCCCACCAGCTCCGGCTGCTCGCGTTTGCGGATCGCCAGTTCGCCCAGGCGCGACCTGACTTTCTGCTCGGCGTGCTCGCGCACCGAGCAGGTGTTGTACAGAACGACATCGGCGGCCCGGGCGTTGGCGGTGAGGCCGTAGCCCAGGGCTCGGAGCTGGCCGATGACCAGCTCGCTGTCGAGCTCGTTCATCTGGCAGCCGAAGGTTTCGAGATAGACGGTCCGTGCGGGCATGGACCCGAATGATATGAGCGCGACGCGCCGGCGAGAATGCTGTCAAGACAGCCACGGATACGCACCGATCACACGGGTCAGATGGCAGCGGATGAACGCATGCGCACATGCTCGTCAGGCCCGCGGAGGCGGCCCCGCTCGGGCCCGTGCTGCACAGCCTCAAGATGACGGTCTCCAGGCGGGTGATTCCGCGATGGGTGGCGCGGCGGTGTACAAATGCCGGCAAAGGCACACCGATGTCTCAAGGCAGACATCGGTGGCACGGCCGAGGGCGTCACGCGCACCGAGACCTACTCCGGTGCCACCAGCCGACGCTGACGGTCGAACGCACGATCTCACGGTTCCAGAACTTCCGACGCCTGTGCATCCGCTACGAGAAGTCCACCATGCTCTCTTCCAGGGCTTCCTGCACCTGGGATGCTCGATCATCCTGCTCAGACAGGTTCTGGGATAGCATTTACTCAAGAGCCACGGCGTCATGCCGCCCTCGGGAGCTGTGGAGTCGGAAGGGCCTGGCGTGGCTAAACACTCTGGACCTGCCGACCGACGCCGATCGGCTGCGCCGGGACCTCTGACATGCTCCGGGATAGCTTCTATTGTGTTGTCAAATCTGTCGTCTACGACGTATAGATTGGACTCCACACTCGGAGCACCGCTCACTAATTCCTATATTTTCCAATGAATATGCACAGGCATAACATTTATTAGAGTTTATGCGATTGACAGTAATAAGAACTCTATAGGCAATCGCAACAAGGGGCGCCATTGCGAACAGCCAAAGTGGAAGCACCAAGCGTTGTGTACTCGCATCGAGTCTCAATTCCGGCGAAAGCGAGAATAAGCCAGCTTGTCTAGAAAATGTTATCTGAAACGTCTGTTTTGCGGAGCGATGGAACTTTGGGTTGGTCCATTTGCAAGCAATCGAACCGGGCAATAGATACACCGTGGCATGCTTATACGGAACAGCGACAACTGCCGAACACAAAGTGGATAGAGCAAATACCAGAACGATCAATAGAAGTGAGAGTATTGACCATCGGCATTTGCAACCCAAGAACCAAGACAGATGCCGTATTGCCGTGCTGCTCTTCAGAAGTATGCGAGCGTGTGTGGTGTCAGTAGTCATATAGCTGTTCGCACCGTCCCGTGCATCGAACCCATGTGCTGTACATAATATCCGCGGCAGGTGGCGCCGGGATTCGCCCGTCGCGTGGGGGACTTCCCGCGCCGTACCACCGAGGTCGCTTCGACCTCGGTGTCCTGGTGCTGGTGCGCGTCGGCACGCTCATGCTCACACGAACTCCTTCCACCGTTTGCACACCTTCTCATCACCGAGCGGACGGTTGCTCTCAGCTTCCTGCTCGCGATGATGCACTCGAACCGGATCCCCGCTCGGCCCGCGGCAGTTTACAGGAAGTCGGACCCGCACGGAACAGAATCCGCAGCCGGCCTGGCCGCCCACGCATCATGGAATCATGGGTCGAATCGCCGAGCACACCCTGAGCCGCCGAGCCCGGGGTCGCAGAGCCGATCGACGGCAGCACGACTCGGATGCGGCCTCTGCTGGCTGGAAGTTGGCGGCGGGGTGGCACCGAAGAGCGACTCCGTACATGTGACGGCTGCCGACCGTGCCACCGAAGTCTGCTCTGAGACTTCGGTGTCTTGGTCTGGTCAATGGAGTCCGGCAATGCCCGCCTTCGAACCTCACATGAACCCTTCCAGTTCAGCCACGATCTCGGGTTGCCCGGCGGCGGATCGCACTCGACCTCGCCCTCCCGCAAGCCCATCCACCACCGGACGCTGGACCATCGCCACTCCTCCGGCCGGGCCACCAGCCCGCGCTCGACCGGATTGCGGTGAATGTACCTGACTTCGCGGCAGAATTCACCATCATCCCGCACGTTGCGATCAAACCCGCCACCCTTCTGCCAGAACCGCGGGCGGCCCTGGCCGTCGGCGATGCGGTCCAAGATCGACGCTCGCCGCGCCACCCACCGCGGGATCACCCTCTTGGAGACCGTCATCTTGAGGCTGTGCAGCGCGGGCCCGAGGGGGACTGACTCCGCGGGCCGGACGAGCATGTGGATGTGCTCGGGCATGACCACCCAGGCGAACAGCTCGAGACCGAACTTCCGGCGTGCGCGGACCATGGCATCGACGAAGAGGCCCGCGATCCCGGGATTGGAAAACAGCGGGAGCCGCCGCTGGCAAGAACACGTGATGAAGCGGACGCCGCCCGGGACCTCCCACCGCTTCATGAGCTTGCGAATCGGTCCTCGCTCGTTCACAGCCGCAGTGTACAAAGGCACACCGATGTCTCAAGGCAGACATCGGTGGCACGGCCGAGGGCGTCACGCGTACCGAGACCTACTCCGGTGCCACCAGCCACGGCCGAGGGCGTCACGCGTACCGAGACCTACTCCGGTGCCACCAGCCCGCTGCCCCGGCGCTTATCATCGCCAGCAGCACTTGGGCCGAGGCGTTCCGGATCAGCCGACAACAGTTGGGGGCACGTAAGGTGACTTGAAAGTCGGTCAACGGCAAACGGGTCAGGTCAGGTTATTGTTAACGCGAGACTGTGGATCGACGCCAGATGCCTTTAGATGCTCATTCCAGAACTTACGATCGACAACTGGCGTGCGATTCGCGATTGGAATCCCACATCTTACATGGAGGCGGATAGCAGAATACTCAGCAGCGATATAGGCAGTGCACCCAAGCACTTGAAGAAGGTCGTTCCAGACGGCATGTGGATGATCAACAAGTGTCATCGCTGCCGCCAACTGTTCACCAAGCGTTCCCGATGCCGCTTTTGTCAAATGTTTTCTCGCTTGTTCGACCGAGCATTGTTGGTTCATAGTCCAATCCCTCACTGAGCGGCTCTTACGATCTCTCTCACCTGTTGCTGAAAAGTGGGCCCCAATACGTAGTTGTTGCCCTCTCTATTGAGAACCGAGATGAAATTGTAGCCACTCTCCTTGCCATTCTTGATCATCACGGAGAATCCCCCAATTGCATTTGAAGGGATAGCGCCAGCCGTAATGCCCGGTGTATGACCGCGTATTCCATTTGCAGTGAACGGCAGGAATCCAATTGTTCCATCGACTCTCACATATCCCCCCACCACACCATCAGTAGCGCGGCTGACGGCTGCACGAAAGCTTGCAACCGACGAGGCCGTCTGCGACGTGACGGCGTCGGCAACCAATGCTCGATAATATGAAGGTACATCGCCGAACAAACCTCCAAACAGCCCGCAGACGGCTGCATCGGCGAGTGCGTACTTCATGCTTCCCGTGGAGAGAAAGCCGTGAACGCCCCCATAGCCAATGCCGAAGAACGTATTGCCAAAGCCGACAGCCTGGCCCATGGCATACCCGAAGCCGCCTCCAAGTGCCCCTGTGCTGCTCGGCTAATCTCTGCTCGTTTTTGGAGTTGAATGGGTGGACGTATTGGCGGGTCTCCCGATGGTGAGTTCGCCCCGCTCGACGAGAGCGGAGCGGATGGCGGCGCGATCGACGCTCGATCGCTGGACCGCCGGGACGTGTTCCGGGGCGTGCATCGCCCCGGGGTTGCGTGCGTGGTGACGCTCGAGCCACGAGCGGGCGATGGACGCGCGGAAGCGATCGACGGTCGCCATGAAGAGGGTCCGGCGTTCCTGGCAGATCGGCGTGCGTGCGTCCCACCGCTGGTCGGGGGTTGGTCCACCGACGCCCCACCCCCACAAGGGCCGGTTGAAGGCATTGGCGGCCCCACGGAAAGCGGGCCGCGCGGCCTCGATGTCGTCGCTGGTCCAGCAACTCCACCTCCCCGAACCGGTCTGTCCCGAGCACCCGGCGATCTGGGCGGCCCCCACGACCGCCTGGCTTTGAGGCAGCCCCCGGTGCTCTCGACGCTTCCATTGTATCGAGGTGTGGAGACCGGAGAACGCAGGTGGGTGACGACGCTCTTGACCAGCACGTCCGCCACGACCTGCCGCTGAACGCGGAGTGAAGTCCCCAGGAGCGTGAAGATCGCGTTCCGTTGGCCGTCCTGCCTCGGATGCACGCGGACCCGTCTCCGCGGCATCCGGTGATCCCGAGCCTCTCGGCTCTTCTCGCCCGACCATCAGGGAAATTTGCTCGTGGCCGCTCGCCGGGGACCGCGTTATGAGTGCAATGGCGGACCTTCGCCCGGGAGTACCAAGGATGAATACGCGAATCTGCGTCGCTTCGATCGCGTTCGTTGGCGTCATGCTGCCCGTGTGGAGCGCACAGGCGGGCATTCACGCCGCCACCTTCGACCAGCTCAGTTGGCACGGCCTGACGTCGAGCCAGCCGCTCAGCCCGTGGGGACGAGTGACGTTCGAGTTCGATCGCCAGCCCGAGCTGCGGTATCTGAACGTCTCGATCCGCAGGCCCGGAGACGCGGAGCCGACGTGGGTCATCCGCAACATGGGCGTGGCGGGCTACGACGGCGTCCGGACGGACCGCGTGTCGACGATGCTCGACCTTGGAACTGATGCGGGTGAGATGGTGACGCTGTTCGACTACGGAATCTCGCTGGGTACCGCGCTGGATGCGGCTCCCGCGATCGATCGCTTTGACGTGCAGATGCACCAGCTGGACTACCAGATCGGCGGTGTTGCCGGCCGCGACTCCGGCGACCCGGGCGATCCACCGTCGGACGACGACACGACGAAACCCGAGCCGATCATCGACGTGGTGCTCCCCGGCCGCGATGCCTTCGTGAACCAGGTGCAGGACATCGCTGATTGCGCGGTCGGCGCGGTGTCGAACAGCCTGAAGTACCTGAAGGCGACGGGCAGGGGCGGCGAGCTGGAAGATGGCATGATCTCGATGCCGACCTGGGAAGAACGGTTTGGCCGGGATGACGAGGGACTCACTCCGCCGAACTGGATGACAACCAAGAAGCAGTACTTCGACGCCAACCCGGACCTGAAGATCACGACTACCTTCATTGAAGGCGGACTGACCCTGGACAATCTCAAGAAGATCGCGGAGGCGGTCCGCCAGGGCCAGGATGTCGAGATCGTCCTGGACGGGCATGTCGTCGTCGCCGCCGGAGTCCGGGTGTACAAGGACGGCGACATCGAGATCGATGTATTCGATGACAACCAGAAGGATGAACAGGCCGATCCCATGAGGACCGCGCGTGGCACCGTGGGCGGCAAGCTCGATGGCAAGGATGTTGTCGTCTTCGTGCTCGAAGTCCCGGCACCAGCCACCGCGCTGACGCTTGCCGCGCCGGTGGTCATGACATGGAACAGCAGACGGCGCCGGCCGCTGCTCTGAGCCCGCGATCGGCGCGTCGCCGGCCGGTGAGGGCCCGCGGGCGGGGTCGCCGGCCATCGGATCGAGGGCCACACCCGAACCGCCGAACGACGGCGGCAACATTGTGATCCGGACTTTCTCGGAACTGAGACAGGTTTGCGGACCTTCCCCGAGCCTGCCGCTCAATACCGGTGTTACATGGACGGATTCTGCCGATGAAACACTTGCTGTAACACAGCATCCCAAATAGCCTCGGTGCGTAAGGAATTGCACGGCGGTGACCTGTGCACGGCTCGAGGGCGCGTGCGTCTCGCGGTCGGGGCACCAGGTCACGGTGCGCAGGAGAGAGCACAATGCTGAAGACCCGTTTGTTGATCGCCGCGGCGGGCATCGCCGCGTGCGGAGCTGTGGCGACTGCCGACATCGATGTCACGGTCGATTCGAGCGCCACCTGGTACGGCTACATGAACGTGTTCGAGCTGCCGTCCAACGGCGGCGGGTACCTGTGGGGCAGCCCCTGGGGCCTTGCCGACCTGCCGGCGAGCTTCACCGGCGACGTGCTGCGCCTGGGCCCGAACACCAACACCTACCAGCCCGGCGACCTGTACTGGGTCAACCCCGACGGGTCGGGCAACAAGTGGATGAACGCCAACATCTATGGCGAGAGCAACGCGATCATCAACGAGACGGTGAATTTCAGCGGCCACACGCTGCTGAACTCGCTGGTCTCCGGCTACGAGAGCCGCGCCTTCATCAAGGTGCTCGATCCGTCGCAGGGCTGGGCGACCATCCTGTCGGTCTTCGCTCCGCTCTCGACCGGCAACGACTTCAACCTGTCGCTGGCGATCCCCAACACCGCGGGCCTGTTCACGCAGTGGGGATTTGAGACCAACGGCGCTAACGCCAACCCCGCGACCGTCGATCAGCTCGGCCACGTCGAGGTGGGACCGATCCCGGCCCCGGCGTCGCTCGCGCTGGTGGGTCTGGGCGGACTGGTTGCCGGCCGTCGCCGCCGCTGATTCCTCGCATACACACTCCGATTGACCCCGCGTCGCCGTGCACTCCCACGGCGACGTTTTCTTTTTGGACCCGGGGCTCGGCCGCCGGCCCGCCCGTGCGCGGACGGGCGCGTGGCGTGTACCCTACGGGCTCATGCGTCTGCGAGCGTCGCTTGCAACCAAGATCCTTCTCGTCTTCGGCGGCGCCATCACGGTGAGCCTGCTGGCGGCGTCGCTTGCGCCGCTGCTGCGCATGAACGCCATCGTGGACGAGGGTCAGTACGACCTCTCCCGGCTCATGGCCGCCGCGTGGGACCAGCTCGACCGCCAGGCCGCGGGCGGCAAGCCCCGCTGGCACGAGGCGGGCCACGATTCACAGCACGCCGGGATCCCGGCTCGGCGGCTGTCGCTGGAGCAGGCGCGGGGCCTGGCCAAAGACGACGCGTTCCTGGCGACCGCGCTCGAGCAGTTCGAGCGCGACCCGACCCGCGTCGAGTTTCATTCGGCGCGGCGCGGGCTGACGAGCTTTGATTACCGCTACGCCCGGGCCATGCGAACCGGCCCCGCGAACGACCAGAAGCTCGACGGCGTGATCCTGCTGGACCGGCGCTCCAAGGAAGCCTCGCAGCTCCTGCTGGTGAACCTCGCGTACCTGGTGGCGGCGGGCCTGGCGATCGTGCTGTTCTCGCTGACGGCGTTCTACTTCCTCGCGGACCGGCTGATCCTGCGGCCCGTCCGGGCGCTCACCGCCACGGCCGAGAAGGTCCGCGAGGGCGACCTGACGATCCGGTCGGAGATCCGGACCGCCGACGAATTCGAGCGGCTCTCCGAGACGTTCAACTCCATGCTCGGCGACCTGCACAGCACGCAGAACCAGCTGCGGTCGATCAACCAGGCGCTGGACACCAAGCTGAACGAGCTGGCCGAGTCGAACGTCGCGCTCTACGACGCCGCCAAGCTCAAGGGCGAGTTCCTCGCCAATGTCAGCCACGAGCTGCGCACGCCGCTGAACTCGATCATCGGCTTCGCGGAGCTGCTGCTCGAGATCGCCCGGGCCGAGCACGCCAGCGCCATGGGCGGCGGCGAGCACGCCGCGAGCATCCAGAAACGCATCCGCTACCTCGAGAACATCGTCGTCGCCAGCCGGGGCCTGCTCGAACTGATCAACAGCCTGCTCGAGATGGCGCGGCTGGAAGCGGGCAAGATCGACATCCGGGTGGAGAAGCTCTCGCTGCGCGACGCCTGCCAGGGGGTGCTGGGGCTGATCGCCCCGCTCGCGGACAAGAAGCGGATCACGCTGAAGCTCGAGCTTGCCGACGATCTGCCGGTGATCGAGACCGACCCCACCAAGTTCCAGCAGATCATCTTCAACCTGCTCTCCAACGCGGTGAAGTTCACCGACCCGCCCGAACGCTCGGGCAAGCCGGGCGTCGTGACGCTCCGGGCCGAGCGGCTCGTCAGCGCGCAGGCCGGCACGGACGTGGATCGCGTGCGGGTGTCGGTGATCGACACCGGCCCGGGCATCCCGCCCGACGAACAGGAGCGGATCTTCGAGAAATTCCACCAGCTCGACCGCGGTCACACCCGCGAGCACGCGGGGACGGGGCTGGGACTGGCCATCACGCGGGAGCTGGCGGGGATCCTGCAGGGCGACGTCACGCTCTTCAGCGAGGTCGGCCGCGGGTCGATGTTCAGCGTCATCCTTCCGGTGAAGATGGACCCGGAGCTGGCGGCGGAGATCCAGCTCGAGGCTCGCTTCAGGGGGAAAGTCGCGAGGCGGAGGACGTGGTTCTGAAGAGGAGTGAACAGTGAGCTGTGAGCAGCACACCGGGGCTGATCGCTCGCGTCACTCAACGGGCGACCCTTCCCAAGGTGCCCCTGCTGCCATGAACTGGACGCCGGTCAACCCGGCCGCACGAACAGCCCGGGCCAAATCACCGCGGACGATCACGTGAGAATCGTCATACTTCACCCGGAACATTCCCACACTCTCTGGGATCTTCTTTTCGACGAAGTACACCCAGTCGTAGTACTTGCGCCCGTCAATCACGTGCAGCTTCGATCGCTTCCGATCGACGCAGTCCACAAGCCGAAGACAATTGACCACCCAGTAGGGTTCGCCCGCGGGCAAACATTCTGCAAAACCGTGTGCTCATAGCGCTACACCCCAGAGTCGTGGAATCTCCGGCCTGAGCATGACTGCACATCGGTCAGATGGGACATTCCCATGACCGGCGGAGCCTACCGATCTGGGCCTGTCGCGCCCGGTCCCTCGGTCCTGCGTTGAAACTTGACTCGTTCACTTCCCTGCCGCCGTTCCCAGGGCCCAGTCGGCGCTGGTCGCCTGGTCGGCCCAGTAGCGCATGTCGTTGAGCTCTTCCCACTTCATGGTCTGGGCGTGGCCGTCGAACATCGCGGTGACGGCACGGCCCGAGTAGCGGAGCGAGACGTAGCCCGAGTTGGCGCCCGGAAGATCGGCCTGGGCGTCGTAGGTGTCCTGCCATTGCTTGCCCAGCGCCTTGGTGAAGTACGGCGAATCCACGCGGAAGAAGCCCTCGGGGCGGCCGACCTCCGGAAGGATGTTGTACTCCTGCATCCTCGCCGACGCGAAGGTGATGAGCTGGGTCGGACGGCGCGGCTCGTCCATGCGGGTAATGAACGGGCGGCCGAAGATGGCCTTGAAGTCCTTGCCGAACTCGCCGAGCAGGTCGGACCCGCCGATCCACGCGGTGTTCATGCCCAGCGAGGGGAAGAGGCTGACGACGTAGTCATAGGAGTGGTTCTCGTCGGGATAGTCCTTCTGCTCCTCCATGATCCCGAGCACCTTGCGGTCGAGGTAGAGGCCGCGGAAGTCGCCCGACATGTAGGGGATGATCCGCCACGGGTAGCGC
Organism: Phycisphaerales bacterium; assembly: GCA_022072615.1. Taxonomy (GTDB): domain Bacteria; phylum Planctomycetota; class Phycisphaerae; order Phycisphaerales; family UBA1924; genus JAEUJB01. Next base: position 26,978 of record JAJVHS010000017.1, on the reverse strand, counting down.
TGCGCGACCTCGCCGGTGAGGCGCTCGCCGGCGCCGTTCACGACGTTCATCGGGCCGGAGACCATTTTCTTGGTCGCGTATCCGACGAGCACCTGGCCCTTGCTGTCGTTGGCGTAGGCGTGGAAGGCCAGCATGAGCTGGCCCGCACCGGCCTGCTCGCGCACCTGCCGGCAGAGCGAGATGCCCTTGGACAGCGCGGGCAGCATGATGCTGATGATCACGGCGATGACGGCGATGCAGACCAGGAGCTCGATGAGCGTGAACCCGCGTGAACAGCGGTTTGGAACTGCTAACCGGCCGTCGGGACCTGTGCTGAGCGGTTTCATGGTGGGGCTCATACCGGAATAGTACCTCTTTTACGCCAAAATATCACGCGCGAGGGCTCGTCTTTTTCTTGAGCTTGTTCTATAGTGGAATCGGCACTGAATACATGAATACTGGCTCTTCTACGCCACAATAATTCGGTCAATCGCTTTCCTTGACGTCCCCGGCATTATACAGTTGAGAACCAGTCTCATCAAAAGGAGAATCGAGATGTTGGGTACTCGCTCGGTCGGCCTTCTCGCCCTCGCCCTGCTCGCCGGAACCGCGGCGGCTCAGACGATCACCGTGACGTACAGCCAGCCGCTGCTGGACCGGTGGAACTACCCCTTTGCATCGAACCCGGGTGCCGAGAAGTTTGCCCCGACGTTCGGAGCCATTGAAATTCCCGGGTTCGACGACCGGGATGGTCAGCTTCTGGTCGGGTTCAACACGTCGGCCGAGGTTCCGACGGGCCTGCCCGCCGACTACTACACGGTGGTGTCGATCCGCCTGACCGTCTGGGTCGGAGCGGACCAGCAGTTCGTGTACGACCCGACCTTCGACTCTTACACGACGGTGCTGCACTCGAACGACCCCCGTTTTACCCAGGATACCGACCTTGGAAAGCCGGTGGAGGTCTTCGGCGTCGGCTTCCGCAACGGCCAGAGCCTGCTGACCTACAACGAGAACTCGCCCTTCGGCGGGCCGCCGATCGTTCCTCCGGCCGAGGGAGCCCGGAACGCCTTCGCCGCGATCTTTGACGTGAGCGGTACCAGCGCGACCGACGTGTCCCGCCAGGTTCGCCTGGGCTTCGATGCCGATCCGTTCGGCATCGCAATGATCCCGGCCTCCGAGAACGTCCAGCCGGGCGACCTGGTGCCCGTCGGCACGCCGATGGAAGCGACGCTCGACACGTGCGTGAGCGGCGCGCAGGGGTTCCTGCGTCAGTGCCTGGCGGCGGGCCGGATCGACCTGATGGTCTCGTCGCTCTCGCCCGCGCAGGGCGGCCCGGACGGCGGGACGGGCGATCCGACCTACCCGACGTTCTACACGAAGGAAAACCCGACGGCGGCGGCGCTGGGCAAGTACACCAAGCTGGAGCTCGAGGTCGAGGTCCGCAACCCCGCCGACTTTGACCGGTCGGGCTTCGTGGATACCGACGACTTCGACGCGTACGTCCACGCGTTCGAGGCCGGCGACGACTCCGCCGATATCGACGGGACGTGCTTCGTCGACACCGATGACTTTGACGCGTTCGTCCGCGCGTTCGAGCGCGGCTGATCCTCCGACCGTCCGTGTTCGGCTCTCCTCATACGCCGCTCGGCTGACCGCCGGGCGGCGCTTTTTTTCGTCGGCGTCGGGGCGCGGCCATCGAGGCTGGCGTCAGGCGGCGCCGCAGAGGTTGACCGCGATCCCCAGCGCCATCGCCATCGCGGCCTTGGCCTCCAGCCCGCGACGAGCCGAAGTCGCGTCGGTCGCGTACACGACCTGGACGTGATTGGACTGGTGCTTGGCCATCATCTGGTCGCGGGTCACGCCGTCGAGTACCGCGTGCATGATGGGCCACTGGGACGTGGTCGATTCCCACCGGCGCTGCGTTTCGGCGTCGGGCAGGCTGATGGCCTTGCAGAGGCCGATGTCCATGTGCAAACGCTCGACGCCCGTCGGGTCGGGTTGGACGTAGATGCGTGACCACACAACATGGCCCGGGCGGGAGACGCCCTTGATGCCGCCGCCGCCCATGCGGAAGTACATCGGCGGCTGGCGCTCGCTGACGGCTCCGGCGTAGCCGCCCTGCAGGTGCGAGGGCGGGACGGCGCCCGAGATCTCGAACACCCACACTTCGTCGGAGGTCGTGCCGCTGCGATCCTTGTCGGACCAGCGCAGGTCGTGCAGGGTGTTGTCGGGGGGCATGCCCAGTGCCGTCCACACGCGGTCGGTGATCAGCCCGTCAAGGCCCGCGCACTCATCGACCTCGTTGAAATGCGTGATCGGCCGGCCGTCGCGGATCACCTGCCCGGCTCGGGGCCCGGCGATCGCGACCACCGGCGGCCTCTCCGAGCAGTTGAGCAGGCCTTCGACCAGGTCGCTGGCGGCGCAGGTGTCGGTAAGGCCGAGCTGGTACTGGATGCCCAGCAGGTCCATGCCCCAGGTGTCGGCGAGCCTGACGGCGGCGATGTACATCTTGCACTGCTCGCGGATCTGGCGATCGGTGAGGTTGGTAGCTTCGTCGGGCCCGGTCTTGAACTTCATGCCACGCTGCTGGCACCAGTCCCTCACCTGGTCGGCGTCCCTGTCGGCGACCTGCTGCATCGCCGCGAACAGGCCCGACTGGCTCTGGCGTTCCTTGAACACGTGGCAGGAGTGGAGCAGGCGATCGGGGATGATCGCGTTGTACATCCCCATGCAGCCCTCATCGAAGACGCCCATGATCGCCGGGCGGCGCTCGAGATCGGCGGCGAGCCTCTCGCCGATGTTACGGGTCGCGGCGGGAAGGTCGGTCGGCCGCAGGGCCCGGACGTGCGAGTGGTCGTGGTCGATGGCGCCGGTGCCGCACCAGGATTCGAGCTTGCGCATGAACGCGGGCGAGGAGAAGTCCTCGCCCCAGAGCATCGAGTACTTCGTCCCGGCCTTGGTGAGCGACCCGCGGAGGTTGAGCACGCCGACGAGCCCTGGCCACTGCCCGGACCAGTTGGCGAGCAGGAGGATCGGCCCGCGGTGGCGGGTCAGGCCGCTGAGCACATGCTGGGAATACTGCCAGACGGCTTCGGCGACGACGAGCGGAGCGTCGGGATGGATGCCCTGGAACACCTCGCGGCCGTAGTGCTGCGAGTTGATGAAGCCGTGGGGCTCGTCGTCGCTCTGGTGCTCGGGACTGCCTCGAACGATCTTCCACCCCAGGGCCGCGAAGGCCCGGCGGGCATCGTCCTCGAGCGCCCTCTGCGCGGGCCAGCAGGCGACGTTGGCCGAGCGGCGCTGGTCGCCCGACGCGATGAGCACGGCGGTGCGTGGAGGAACTGGCGCGGGAGAAGCGTGCGAATTCATGGACCTGCTCCGGGCAGCGCCGAAGGCGCGCCGGGGCATCGTACCTTTTCATCGAACACCGGGCGGAGCGATCCCACTCACCGCACCGATGAAGGCTCGTCGGCGTGCGGGAGCGCCGGTTCGACGGGCGGGCCGGCGTTGGAGGCATCGACCCGCCCGGCCAGCTTGTTGTACACGACCGTGACCGCCATCATGAGCAGCCCCAGCCCGATGAGGCTGAAGACCCGCGCCGGCGCGGAGACGAACGCCAGATCCCAGATCACGGCCTTGAGCACGGCGATGGCGACGAGGGCCAAGCCCACGCGCCGAGCGGCAGGGATTCCGCGGCCGGAACGCGTGCGCACCATGAGCCCGGCGCTGATCAGTCCCAGCCCGTACGCCCCCCACCACACCGAGACGGCGGCTCGTTGGACGGTGGGATCGTTGCTGATGATCTCGCCGATACGACCCGCTTCCATGCTGGTCGCCACCCACAGCGCCACGCTCGCGGCGGCGAGCAGGAGCGTCGGAAGTGAGCGCTGGATCGACGGGTACGCGGCGTCGGCGGCCCGAGCCAGCCACGCGGCGGCCGACAGCCCGGCCACGTGCAGCAGGCCGAGCCACAGGCCCGCACTGCCGAGCGGCGGCGCGGCATCCGCGGGCCACCGCCCGTTCAGCGGGGAGAAGGCCGCGAGCCACGCGGCGAGGGCGAGGATCATCGCTCCGGCACCGGCCAGCGGCAGCTCCCGCCACGACGAAACGCGGGATGTCGCGATCGCGATCAGCCCGACGACCAGCCAGGCGACCGACACCGACGCGGTGTCCGCATTCTGGTGCAGAGGAACCAGCAGGAGCGCCAGGACCGCGGCGAACACGCTCGCGGCGCCGAGGCGTCGACCGGTGCGACCGGGCGGGCGAAGAGTTTTCAGGATGAGCCAGCCCGCGCTGGTCATCAGCAGCGCGGCGGTCCACGGCGAGAGGATCAGTCCGGCGAACGGCAGGGCGTTCGAACCCGTTATCACGCTCGAGCCCGCGATCGGCGCGGTCAGCGTCGCGATGAACAGGAGAGAAGCGCCGTAGATCGCGAGCCCCCGCGAACCGAGCCGTCGTCCGATCAGGATGACGCCCGCCGCGGTGAGCGCGATGAGCGTGCACACGGAGTAGGCGCGGGCGCCCAGCGCCGGGCTCATGCCGGCAGCGGTCATGCCGATCGCAATCGCGACATCGGACACGATGGCCCAGCGTCGGGAGGCGCTCTGTCGCAGCAGCCATGCGGCGGCGGTCCACGCCATCGCCGCGCACAGTGCGAGCACGGTCCAGAGCGTCCACGTCAGCCCCAGCGCGCCGGCGCTTGCGCCGCGTCCGACGCCCAGGATCGATTCGTACAGCGCCAGCCGGGTCGTGCCGATCAGCAGGAGCACCAGCCCGTAGACGTCGAGCGGCCGGGCCTTGAGCCACCGCCCCGCGGCGATCGAGGCCAAGCCCATGACCAGCCAGCCCACGACCGCGGCTCCGCCCGAAAGGGCCAGCGCGACCGCGACCACGAAGAGCGCCGCGGCCTGCACCGCCATGGCGGCTCCCAGGCGGTCCCTGGGCGTCCGCGGGATGTCGTGCAGGAAGCGGTGGTGCCCGGCGAGGACGTGCGCCGCACCGAGCAGGAGGGCGGCGAGCATCGCCGGCGCGAGCCATCCCCAGCCCGGCATGACGGAGTCGGTGGCTCGGGTTGCCAGCAGGGCTGTCCAGGCGGTGACGATGAACGACATCGCGACCGGTCGCCACCGGCGCCAGGGCAAGGTGATGTGCGCCCATGCGAGCGAGCCCGGCCCCAGGAGCGCCAGCCCGTCGGCAGGGTCGGATGAGCTCCTGACGCGTCGAACCGAGCTGGTGGCGAGTTCAGCCTGGATGAGTGCCCACGCAATCGTGGTGAAGAGCAGCGGCGTGATGGCGGTGCCGCCGCGGATCAGCCCCGCGGCCGGGAGCCCGCCGACGAGCAACGTGCCCCACCACACCACGCCCCGTACCGGGAAGAACGGCCGACCCTTCCACGCGGGGAGCACCAGCCCGGTGACCAGCACCATGAGCAGGTACGTGAAGAACCCGGCGAGCGTCTTGGATGCATCGCCGACGACCAGCGGATTGAGGTAGGCGCCGATGATCGCGACGATCGCGACCGATGCAAGCCTGGAGCGAGCAGCGACCGCCACGCCCAGCGCGCACGCGGCGGTCATGAGCACGAAGGCGATGGTCGGGCCGGTCAGGTCGTACAGGCGGTGCGCGGCCCACACCGACGCCATCAGCGTGCCCACGCCCGCAGCGCTGAAACCCGCCGAGGCGGATCGGGACAGCCTGCGGAGCATCCATTCGCCGACGCCCAAGAACGCAAGCCCGGCGACCGCGACGCCGGCGCATCGCGCCGCCGGCGAGAGACGCAGCCAGCCCTGCTCGACCGCGAGCTTGAGGAACAGCGCCAGACCGACGACCACGATGACCGCGCCGATGAGCGCATACCAGCGACCGCCGAGGGCTCGTTCCAGCCGCGCGGCCGTCGAATCCTGCCCAGCCCGTGATGCGGGCGCTTCGAGGCGCCGCCCCGACGGAAGCGCTGGCGAGGCGCCAGGCGGTGTGTGGAGGATGGGGGCGGGCGTGCGGCCCGTCTCCGAGCGACGGGCGAACTGCACGGGCTGGTCAAGGGTCGCCTGCTCGTCTCCCGCTCGCGCGCCTGTCGTAGGCGCGTGGGCCTCCGCGAGCGCCGGCGGCTGGTGCGCGGGCAGGGTCGGCGTCGGCTGCGTGCTCACTGTGGAAACGTGCGTCGGTACGGATGGTCCGAGCGCCGCTCGCAGTCGGGCAACTTCCTGCTCGAGGCGTGACATCCTGTGCTCGAGCTCGTGCCATGGCTCCGACCCGGGTGCCGGCGCTGGCCGATCGTGGTCGTGTTCCATGGATACATGTTAGCACACACTAACTGCCCAGTCAAGCGGGCTTGTTTTCAAGCTGTTTCGACCAGGTCCGCCGTCATCACCACTTCGTGCTGCGCGCCGGATGTGAGCAGCTTGGAACGCATCAGCCGGAGGCTCTCGATACCGAACGGGGGAAAGTTCTCTGAATCCAGGGCGTGATCGACGCCCGGTCGCACCGTCGGCGTCTTGAAGCGGCAGAGCGTCATGTGCGGCGCGAAGCGCTGGTGATCGCGCGGGTTGCGGGCCAGCCGGCGCACGAGCCGCTGGTGGAGCTCGGCGAGCACCGGCGGCAGGTCGGTTTCGCAGGCCACCAGACGAACCGGCCCGTGCTGCGGCAGCGTCATGAGGCGCTGCGGGACAAGCTCAAACTTCGGCAGGCCCGCGGCGGCTCGTCTCACCGATTCGCGGACATCCTCGAGCTGCCTCGCGTCGATGTCGCCGATGAAGTGCAGGGTGAGGTGCACCTGTTCGACGGGCGAGGGCCGGTGGTCGGGCAGGTCCAGCGCCGGGAGTGCGTCGATCAACTGTTTCGCCAGGTCGGAAGGCGGGTAGATTGCGACGAACAGGCGCAGGGAGGTCACGTGCCCGATCCCTTCCGACCGGCCAGCCGCGAGAGCCCGAGGAACCCGATGTTGTGCGCGGTTTGCCCAGTGGTCGAAAGGTCCGCGAGGATCTCCCCGACGACCGGCGCGAACTTGAAGCCGTGCCCGGAACAGCCGCAGACGAACGAAACGTTGGGATGGGCGGGGTGCCGGTCGATGATGAAATGGCCGTCGGGCGAATTGGTGTACAGGCACACCGAGAGCGCCAGGAGCTGCCCATCCGCGTCGGGCAGGTACCGTCCGAGAGCGGCTCGGGTCTGAGCCTCGTCGCCGCTGCGCGTGAAGCGGTCCACGGAGTCGGGGTCGATGGCAACGCCGGGCTTGTGGAGGGCGATCTTGACGCCGGGCGGCGACGGCGTCATCGGGAAACCGTAGTGGAACAGGCCTTCCTCGTTCTCGATCGCCCAAACCGGGAACGCGGGGGCACTGAAGATCGCCGGACGCCTGGGCCAGTACCAGGCCAGGACCTGCCGCGTCACCGTCAGCGGGACGTGCAGGTTCTTGAGGACCTGCGAGCTCCACGCGCCGGCGGTGATGACGAGAGACCTTGCGTGGAACACGCCGCGCTGCGTGTGGACGACGACACCGGACCCGTCGGCGGCCCAGTCGAACACCTTCTCATGCCCGCGGAGATCCGCGCCCCCGTTGAGCGCCTCGCGGACCATCCATGAGACGGCGTGCTCGGGCGCGATGTAGCCGGCGCACGACTCCCACATCGCCTCAAAGCCCTGCGGCAGATGGAATTGCGGAAACCGAGCGGCGAGATCCGACGGCGTGAGACGGTGGGCATCGAGCCGGTGCCTACGGGCGGATTCCAGCGCGCCGTCGACGGTCGAGCAGCCACGGGGACCGGCGTACAGCGCGCCGGTCTGAAAGAACAGCCCGCCGCCGCGCTTGCGGTCCATCTCGATCCAGCGCTTGTGAGCCTGCCGCAGCAGCGGGACGTAGTCGGGGTGCTCGAAGTACGCGGTCCGGAAGACGCGCGAATGCCCGTGGTGCGATCCCATCGCGTGAGGGATCGAGAACTGTTCGAGCCCCAGGACCTTCTTACCCCGGGCGGTCAATTCTGCGGCGGCGGCCGCGCCGAAGGTGCCCAGGCCGAGCACGATGACGTCGTATATCACGCAGGAGTGTACGGGGCGGAGGCGTCCCGACCCGGCCGGGGCGCGGCGTGATGCGCAACTAGGGCTTTCGGCCCGACATTGGCGGGCGCTTGGCGCCGGTCCGTTCGCGCAGGCGGATGCTGTCGACGCCGAACTTGTAGCCCTTGGATGCGTCGTTCCGGCCGACGCACTCGATCCGGAGCGTGTGCTCTCCCGGAGTCAGCGGTTCGGCCCCAAGAATCACCTCCTGCACCTCGACCAGCTTCGAGTACCCGTCGAAGTCGGGGCCGATCGGACGCCCGTCCACGATCAGGCGGTAGATGCCGTAGTCGTACGAGGTGGTCAGCACGGCGACGGGCTGGTGCGGCTTGCCTTCGCCTGGGACGTTGAACGTGAACTCGACAGACGACCCCTCGCGGGTTCCGTTCACGAAGACCTGCCCGGCGCCGGTCCACGGGCTGCCGGCCTGGAGCGAGAGTTCGGCGTCGACCGCGGTAGAACGCTCGAGCAGATCCTTGCCCTCAATGACCCGGTCGATCGAGGGCAGGCGGCGATCGGCCATGGTCGGCAGGGTGGTGAATCGCCGGGGTTGTCCCTGCTGGTACCAGAAGGCGACGGTGGCGAAGTCGTCTTCGCGCTCGACGAAGCCCTCGACCTTGCCGGTCGAGGTTTCATCCTCGCTCATCCATCCGGCGTGCTCGATCGTCAGACGGAGCGATCTCTGGAACTCGACGGGATCGGCGATGTGCCAGCGGTACATCGTGCCCTTGTTACCCAGGTCGCCGAGCCAGCCGTCGAGCTGCGTGACCCCGTAGTACGGGAAGCAGCCTTTCTCCATGCCCCACGCGTTGAGGAAGTAGTCCTCGGTGCCGGTCCCGACCAGCGTGGGCGCCCGGGCGCCGTCCACGTAGAACTTCTCGTCACCCTCGCCGAACCATTGCGGGCTGCGCGACCGCACCGACATGACCGTGCCGACGTACTTGCCGCGGCCCTCGATGTCGGCGATCAGGTAGTCGGTCCCCAACTGCGTCGGGAACTCTTGGCGGTACTGCGCGCAGAAGTACATCGTGTCGGGCGGGAGTTTCGGTTCGGCGGTGTAATCCACCTGGTAATAGAGCGCGGCGAGCGGCTTGTCGCCTTCGTTGGTGACCGTGATCCTGGCGGACGTGTGGAAGGGCATGGGCCAGAAGCTGTTGTAGGAATCTCCTCCCTGCACGATCACGGGCAGCGAGACGATCTCGGCGCGGCGTCCGAATCCGGCAGCGAAGAAATCGCCGAAGGGCGCCTCCACCGCGGGTTCGGCGGCTCCGTCCCAGTACATCCGCAGCACGATCTGCGAGTGGTCGGCCGCGCCGTCCTTGGCGAGCCACGACGGCCCGGGCTCGGCGAAGGTGAACCACAGGTGGCGGATGATCCCCGGGCCTTTCAGGTCCGCGATGGTGAATGTTTCCCCCGGCTTCACCCAGCGGTTGTCGGCGTTGGAGTTGGGGTCCGGCGAGTTGGAGCTGACGCGAGCGGACGAGCCCGTCGGCGGCCGGATGAGCCCGTCGAGGCCCGTGGGCTGCGAAGCCAGCACGCCCGGGCACGCGCCGAGCCCCAATACGAACACCGCCACCCCGCCGCGGATCGTCGTCCTCATTGGTCGCACTCCCGTCGCCGAAGAGACTCAGCGTTTCGGCATGTTACTGGATGCTTGGCTCGCGTTCATCCAGGCCGCGGCGCTCCAGCACGCCGACGGCTGTCTTCCGGTATCCTGTGGCATCCGAAGGCCAGGGGGTCGATCATGCCGCGCAACATCGTCCTGTGCTTCGACGGCACCGACAACAGCGTTGACGGGGACTGCACGAACGTGCTGCGGCTGTTCCGGGCCCTCGAACGCTCCGACCGCCAGCTCACGTACTACGCCCCGGGCGTGGGAACGCTCGCGGACCCGTCGGCTAAGACGTGGACCGGTCGGAAGATCGCTCGGCTCGTCGACAGCGCGATCGGCCACACGCTGCGCGAGAACTTCTGCGAGGCGTACCGCTTCCTGGCTCGGACCTACCGGCCGACCGACGAGATCTTCCTGTTCGGCTTCTCGCGCGGCGCGTACACGGCACGAGTGCTCGCCGCGGCCCTGCACCTCTTCGGCCTGCTGCGGCCCGAGCACGAGAACATCACGCCGCACCTGTGGTCGGCGATGCTCAACGACAGCGGGGCCACGGGGAACGGACTGATCGACACCCTGGGCCGCTTCCGACGCATCTTCTCGACGGGCGACAGCGCGGTCCCCGTTCACTTCCTGGGGGTGTGGGACACGGTGTCGTCCCTGGGCTGGCTGTGGGATTTCCGCCTCATCCCCTTCACCGCCAACAACCCCTCGGTCCGCATCGTGCGCCACGCCGTCGCCATCGACGAGCGCCGGGCGTTCTTCCGCACCAACCTCTTCTCCTTCGGCGGCAAGGACTCCACCGGGCGGAACACCGTCGCCGATGCGCCGCCCGACCAGGATCTCAAGCAGGTCTGGTTCGCCGGGGTGCACTCCGATGTCGGCGGCGGATACTCCGATGAGACGGGCGGGCTTTCCAAGATCGCGCTCGAATGGATGATCCGCGAGGCCACGCAGGTGCAGGATTATCCGGCGGCGGGAGGCATGCCCGCGCGCAGCGTGCTCCTGCACGTCGATCCCGCGCAGGCGTATTACTGGCTCGGCGGGACCGGCGAGCTCTCCCGCCCCGATCCGCTCGCCGCGGCCCACCGGTCGCTGGTCTTCAAGTGGTGGCTCGGCGAGCTGATGTTCCGCCGAGCATGGAACTCCCGCAAGCGCCGCAAGGCATGGCGCAGGCCGAACTTCGCCAAGCGTCGGTCGATCGCTCCGGGATCGACCATCCACCGGTCGGTCGCCGAACGCATCGCCGGGATGGCGTCCTACCGCCCCCGGAACCTCCCGCCGCTGGACAAGCTCGAGATCGAGGAGTGACGCTCCTCGCGCCCTCTCCCCACCAGTGCCCTTGTGCCTTTGTGCCTGGATGCCTCGATGCCTTCCTCCCCCTAAACTCGCCGCATGTTCGAACGACTCTCCGAAGGTTTCACCAACGTCTTCCGCAAGATCGCGGGCCAGGACAAGATCTCCGAGTCCAATGTCCAGGAGGCCCTCGCCGAGGTCCGCACCGCGCTGCTCGACGCCGACGTGCACCTGTCGGTCGTCAATACGTTCTGCGACCAGGTCATGCAGGATGCCGTCGGGCGCCAGGTGACCAAGAGCCTCAAGCCCGGGCAGGAGATGATCGGCATCGTCCACCGGCGGCTGATCGAGCTGCTCGGCGGACAGGTCGAGGTCACGAGGTCCACCATGGACCTGGTCGACCCGACGACCGGCCTGCCGGTGCCCGCGGCGCTGGGCATGGGCCGGGACGTCGTTGAGACGGGCATCCCACGAATCTCGCCGGGGCCGGCGATCGTCATGATGTGCGGCCTCCAGGGATCGGGCAAGACCACGACCTGCGGCAAGCTGGCGGCGTACCTCAAGAAGCGCGGCCGGTCGGTCATGCTGGCGGCCGTCGACCTCCAGCGCCCCGCCGCCGTCGAGCAGCTCCACACCGTCGCCCAGCAGGTCGACGCCGAGGCACCGGGCAGCGCCAAGGTTGTCTTCTACTCCGAGCCCGACAAGGTCGCGGCGTACGGCAAGGCCGTCGGCGTCGCGGTCGAAGTATCGGCCCGGGCGGTCGAGGCCGCTCGCAAGCAGGGCATCGACACGATCATCCTCGACACCGCCGGCCGCCTGCACATCAACGACGCGCTCATGGGCGAGCTCAAGGGGATCAACGCGCTCGTGAAGCCGCACCAGGTGCTGCTGGTGGTCGACGCGATGACCGGCCAGGACGCGGTGAACTCCGCCAAGGCGTTCCACGACGCGCTGGCGATCGACGGCGTGATCCTCACGAAGTTCGACTCGGACACGCGCGGCGGCGCGGCCCTCTCGGTGAAGCACGTCACCGGCGCCCCCATCAAGTTCATCGGCGTCGGCGAGAAGATCGACGCGCTCGAGGAGTTCCACGCCGAGCGCATCGCCGGCCGGATCCTGGGCATGGGCGACGTCGTGTCCCTGGTCGAGAAGGCCCAGGAGCAGGTCAGCCAGCAGGAGGCCGAGGACCTCCAGAAGCGCCTGGAGAAGGGGGACCTCACCATGGAGGACTTCCTCTCGCAGATGAAGGCGATCCGCCGCATGGGCCCGCTCAAGCAGTTGCTGGGGCTGCTGCCGGGCGTCGGCCCGATGCTCAAGGAAGTCAATATCGACGAGAAGCAGATGGACCGCATCGAGGCGATGATCCATTCGATGACGCCGGGCGAGCGCAAGAAGCCCGATTCCATCGATTTCTCCCGCCGCCGCCGCATCGCGTCGGGGTCGGGCACGCAGAACGACGACGTGGGCCGCCTCGTCAAGCAGTTCACCGCCGTCAGCAAGCTGACCAAGCAGATGTCCGGGCTCACGGGCCGCGAAAAAGCCGCCGCCGTCCAGTCCATGCAGGCGGGCGGAGGCATGGCCGGCCTGGGGCGCGGGTCCACCGCGACGCCGAGCATCAAGGACCGCTTCAAGAAACGCAAGCGCTGACGCGCCGGTCTGTCGGCACGCCCGAACCGCTCGCGGGTGCGCCCGTTGACCTTCCGATGCCGTACGAACAAAAGAAAAGAGCCGCACTGGGCGGCTCTTTTGTTCATTGACCTCTCGAGATCGACGTCCGTCTACTTCTTGGGCGCGTCGGGCTTCGGAGCCTCGGGCTTGGGTTCACCGCCCGACTTCTTCTTCTCCACCAGCGCCTTGATGTCGGCCGGGAGCGACAGCTTGTCCTCGGCGATGTCCTTGTTGATCTCAAGCGATTCGATGACCATCGAGCTCTCGATGTTCATCATGGTCTGGACCATCTTGAAGGGGATCTTGACGCCGTCGACCTGGCGGTAGTCGAGCAGCCGCGTGGTCGTGGGCACCTTGCTGCCCTGCATGTCGCGGACCGCCTCGATCTTGACCAGCAGGCCCGACTCGGCGTCGTAGAAGCGCGTGTGCTTCTCGCCCTTGATGGGCGTCATCTCGACCTTGTAGGCCTTCTTGCCGTCAACGTCGGCGGTGCCGGTCACCTGCATCGACGAGAAGTACTTGCCCAGGTCAAGCTCGCTCTGGAGGTCGGCTTCCTTGATCATCTCCTCGCGCTCGGGCCCCTCGATGAGCATCGGCCCGGCCATCGGGTTGCGCTGCCAGACGACGCCATCGGCGTAGCCCGATTCCATCTTCATGCCGGCGAGTTCCATCTCCGCAAACATGGCGTCGTTTTTCTGGAACGACACGACCGTGCCCTTCATGTTCTGCGCGGGGATATCAAAGTTCGCCTTGCTCGTGCGCGACGTCACGTTCCGCAGCGCGTCCTCGCCGCCCAGCGCCTCGATGAACCTGGCCTGGATCTCCTTGAACTCCGGCAGGCCCTCGGCCGGCTGGGCCGCGGCGGGCGCCTTGGTGTCCTGCGCCATCGCCGGGACCGCGAGCCCCATCACGCACGCGATTCCCGCCACCCCTACGACTCCCATCACGCGACTCGTCCAGTTGCGTTTCATCCAAGCGACTCCAGATGCCGGTTCGTGTGTGCCGCTCCCGGCAGAGCGGACGTTTCCGTGCTCCAAGACTGCTTATTCGCCGCGGGACTGCTCTCTGATCCACTCGACGGCCGCCTCGATCACGGGGTCTTTCCCCGCGAGCAGCGTAGCGCGATCCACGGCCACTTCCTGATCGGGAATGATGCCCTCGCCCTCCAGAAGCCGGCCGGACGCGGACACGTAGTTCGCGACCACGAACTGGAAGCCGTCGCCGTTGGGAAGCCGTTCGATCGTCGAGGGGAGCGCGGCGCCGGCGGTGCGCGTGCCGAACACCCGCGCCCGGCCGATGTCCTGCAACCCCCCCGCCATGATCTCCGAGGTCGACACCGACAGCCCGTCAACAAGGATCGCCAGCGGCCCCTGGTACACCTCCAGCCTCGGGTAGATCACGAAGTTGAGCGTCGTGTCGCGCGTGGTCATCTCACCGAGCTTCAGGCCGTCCTTGTCGACGAAGAACCCGCTCATGCCGTTGGCCATGAAGCCGATCCCGCCGGGGTTCCCGCGCAGGTCGATGATCACGCCGTCGCACTGCATGAACGACTCCATCGCCGCCGAGAACTTGGGCATGAGACGCCCGGGATCGAGAAAGTAATTGAACCGCAGGTACCCGATGTTCCCCGTCAGGCGCGTCGACGTGAAATCCACGTAGACCGCGGGCAGGTTCCCGAACTTGGTCAAATCGCCGGCGGGGACCTCCAGCTCGATCGACTTCTCGCTTTCCTGATCCTGGCCGTCCAGGAAGGTCGCGGCGATCGTGGCGCCGACCGAGCCCGCGAGGCGCGATTGCACGCCGCGCACGATCATGGTCTCGCCGGCCTCCTGGCCGTTGAACTGCTCGGTGAGCCGATCGATCAGCGGCGCGATCGGCGCGCCCTTGACGCTGGTGAGGACCCACCCGGGCTTGATCCCCGCTCGGTCCGCGCCGGACCCGGGATCGACCCGCACGACGATCGCCTGCTTGTCCACGACCCGGAGGTCAAAGCCCGGGTCGCCGCCGGTTTCGACGATGCTCTCCGCGGCCCTGACAGGGTCCCCGCTCTCGGCGCCCGGCTGGGCGACGTCCTCGTAGACGTCACGATCGATGATGCCAAAGTGCGACTGCTTCAGGCGGGCCAGCGCTTCGCGCATCGCGGCCCGGGCCTCCTGCATCGTCTCGGCCTGCTCGACCCGCGGCCGAAGCTCGACCTTGACCGCCTCCCAATCCAGGCCGCCAAGTGTCGGGTCCCAGTGCCGGTCTTTCACGGTCTGCCACATGGCGTCGAATGAACGGGCGTTGAGCTCCCGCTCGGCGTCGGTCAGTGGCGCCGGCGCGGGCGCTGCGGCAGGCGCTGTCGAGCATCCGCCCACCACGGCCGACGCCGCCAATGAAACTCCGGCCAGCACCGCCCGCAGGATTCGTCGAAGTCTCACCGTTCCAGGCTCCTTGAACCACGAGGAGCCAACAGTAGCTTCGCAGCGCAGCCGGCACCCGTGACGGGGCGTTCCAGGCGCCCGTCGCCAGCGTTGCCACCTTCCGGCCGCCCGGCTACTTCCTCATCGCCTGGAGCTTGGCATGGCGGATCCCCCACAGCGCGATCTTGGCCCCATCGTCAAAGTCCCGCATGGGGACGGTGTCGATGCCAAAGCCGTTGTGCGCGGTCTGGAGCATGTTGTTGGTCCCGCCCGCGTCCCAACGGTATGAGAAGATCGCGCCCTGCGGGCCCGACGCGAAGGCCACCGGCACGCGCGACCGGGTCCACACGTCGTAGAGCATGCACGTCAGCCAGCCTTCATCGAGCGCCGTGTTCCCTACGCGCATCGTGCGATAGGCGATCATCTGGCCGGACGCATCCGGGCCGCCCTGGTGGAAGATCGTGAGCTGCCCAGCGGGCGTGAACGCCACGACGGGCTTCGAGCAGCAGCCGTTGCCCGACGCTTCGCCGCGCGTCCAGACCGTCTCCTGCTCCCACAGCCGATCACCCTGCACCGCCGCGCGGGTGACGCGCATGCAGTACGGCGCGCCGTGCGAGTTGTTCATCGACGTGGCGATGATCAGCCGCCCGTCCGCCGGATCGACGCCGAGCCCCGGCGCGACCAGCGAACGAACTTCCAGCGGGAGCGCGCCACTCACGACGGGCTTGTTGACATCGCCGTCGGTGAACGTCAACCAGCGGTACTCCAGCGTGTCCCCGTCGCGGCGCGACACCAGCAGGACGCGGTCGCCCACGCGGCACGCCGACAGTTCGGTGGGAGGCAACCCGGGCACTTTCACGGGAGCTCCGACCGTGCCCGCGTCGAATCTCGTCACGTGCCACCCGTACAGGTGGTGGTGGAACACAAGGCCGTGGTCCTTGCCGCCGACGATCACCGGCTCGCGCTCCGTCCCCGAGTTCGGGATGACTCTCTTGTCCGACCACGTATCCGAGCCCTGGTACGACTTGATCCACAGATGATCCCGCGTCTGGTCGGCCGCGACGAGGTAGCACACGTCGCCGACGTACGCCAGCGCCGGCCCCGATCCCGACAGCTCGTGGTTGTTGCGGATCCCCGCGTTGGTCGATCCGCCGTAGTTGACGTCCGCCTGGACAGGCGTTTCATCGAACGTCCCGTTGTGGTTCCAGTCGATGAGCGTCTGCCCGTTGCCGGTGTCCTTGAGTGTGAACCGGTACGGCCAGTTGGCGAGGTACTTGACCTGGTCGTACGGATAGTTGAGCTTCTCATCGAGCTTGCGCTCGTCGAGCTCGGTCTGGCGGAACTGTCCCTTCGAGAAATGGATGCGGTTGCCGTCACCGTCGAAGCCGTAGCTGAAGGCGTAGCTCATGAGAGACGTGTAGAGCGGGCACCATGGCGCCGCGGAGTCCCCCTCGTGCGACAGCGAGAGCTGGTGGCCGAATTCATGGGCGATCACCGCCCAGTTGTTGCCGGCGCCGCCCATGTCGGCGGTCTGGCCGGACTGGCCGCCGCCCCACGGCGTGATCTGCAGCCAGTGCAGGAAGCCGCGTTCGTTCGCGGCGAAATACTTGTTCCCCACGTCCCACCACGGCATCCCCTGGTCGGCCTTCGACACGAAGGTCTTCTCGACGCGGAAATGCACCCACAGGCCGGTGGACCCGTCGGGGTTCTTGTTGCTCAGGTCGCGGTAGAGGGCCTCGACGCGCGGGAGTTCCGCCTCCATCTGCTTGGGATCAACGCCCTCGAAATACGACAGCACGCAGATCACGTCCTGGCGGAGCGGGCTCAGCGTGCCATTGGCCTTCGGATCCGCCGGATCGAACAGCCTGATCCGATCGCCGAGCGCGATCCCCCGCGGCAGGCCCTTCACCTCCCAGCCATCGAGCAGGCCGTCCATGTCCGTGTCCCGGTCGAGCGGGTTGCTCCCGATCGCCGTCTCCTCCGCGTCGGTCAAGCCGTCGAAGTCGCGGTCGAGCCGCTCGGCCGGCCCGCGATCATCGGGCGTCATCACCACGCGCACGACCCGGTGCGGGTGCGGGATCGTGGCGTCGAAAAGCCCCGCTCGGTCGGGCTTGCCGTCGCCGGTGAAGTCGCCCGAGCACATGGTCAGGAGCTTCGCGGCCGGCTCGTACGGCGGCGGGCTGATCTGCAGCGACGTTTCCGCCGACTCGGCTCCGAGGGCTTCGACCGCTCGGAGCTCGCCCCCCTCGACGCGCCAGTACTTTCCGGCGCTGTCGGTGATCACGATCGCACCCTCGCGAACGGCGGCGCCGACAAAGGTCGTTCCCGGCGATGCGTCGAGGCGCTTGGCGTCCTGGTACTTGTCCTGGTCGTATCGGCTGACTAGCAGCGCAAAACCGGGCGAGACCACCACCACTTCCGGGCCCTTGGCCGCCGCGTCGATCTCCGCGACCACGAAACCGGTCGCATCGGCGGGCATCTCCCCACGCACCGCGATCCAGCCCCCCGATTTCCAGCCCTGCACGTTCACCGCCGAGCACAGGTCACGGTTGCCGTTGATCGTCAGCAGTTCCGCGAACCCGTCGCCGTCCAGATCGCCCGCGCCGATCAGCGAACAGTCCGTCCCCATCGCGCACCAGTCGCTCGCCACCGGCGTCGGTGCGTACACCGGGTCGTCGGCGCGTGCCGCCCCGACCACCACCGCCACCATCACGCCGACAGCCGACACTGCCACACTGTTGATTGACATCCGACGACGCTCCCTTGTCCGCTCGATCAGAAGCGGCAGACCCGCCCAGCCTACCGCATGAGACGCGGTCGGTCATCCATAACTTTACTGGCCCGGCACCGTGCCCGGGCGGAGGTCACTTGCTCGGCGTGCTCCCGATCGAGATCTGATCGGGGCTCGATGCTGGCTTTGGTGCTCGCGTGTCCTTGGTGAGACACCGCGGGCAGCAGGCCACCAGCAGCTTGAAGAATGAGAACCCGCCGAGCATCAGGCCGATGGAGAGCGCCGTGTCCCGCATCGGGGGCTGACCCCCGGGCCCGTATTCATCCGCCATCCGGTACGCGAGGACGTCCCACGTGACGTGCAGCGAAACCGCCGCCAGGAAGCACACCAGCGCCGTGACCAGGTGGCCCCAGGAAATCGTCGCGACGAGTCCGATGCCAAAGCCCCCGATGCCGCCCATCACCAGGTGCCCGAGCAGGCGGATGGGCTCCTCCTTCGGCAGCGTGGTGAGGAACTCGGGGGCTCCCTGGACATACACGGATTCCATGATGCCGGCGCCCAGTCCCGCCATGGAGCCGTAGATCAGGCCGTCGATCGGCTCGTCGAAGTCGCGCCTGAAGAAGACCGCCACGGCCACGACAACCACGAGCTTGGTGGTTTCTTCGGTGACGCCGGCGAGAAGCGCCCACCGCTGGATGTCGGTGTACGCGATCTCCAGCGCGTTGGCCTCGACAAAGGCGCGCTGCCACGCCATGCACGCGTACATCGCGGCCGCGCCCATCGCGATAGACGTCAGGACGATGCCAAGAGGCTCGCGCTTGTGCAGGTCGTACTGCAGCACCATGGCGATGGCGAGGATCGAACATCCCGCCAGCCCGATGTACAGGAGCACCGTCGCCACGAGCATGCCGAAAGCCTAGGCCCGCGGCGGAGATCGGTGAACGGATCGCGGGGAACGGTGCGCGTCCGCGATCAGCGAACGGTGATTAGCGAGCAGGGCAAACCGGATCCGGCTGCCCGTGATGCCTCGATGCTGGATGCCTCGATCCCTGGATGCTCGATGCCTTGATGCCTCGATGCCGGGATGCCTCGATGCCGGGATGCCTCGATGCCTGGATGCCTGGATGCCTTGATGCCGGGATGCCTGCTGCCTGGATGCCTCGATGCCTTCCTCAGGACGCCTGCGCCCGCGGGTGGGCCCGGTTGTAGGCCTCCTGCATCCGCTGGGTCGTCAGGTGCGTGTAGACCTGGGTCGTGCTGAGCGACTGGTGCCCCAGAAGCTCCTGGACGCTGCGCAGGTCCGCGCCGTTGTCGAGCAGGTGCGTCGCGAAGCTGTGCCGCAGGGTGTGCGGGCTGATGGTCGGATCAAGACCGACCTGCTTGAGGTACTTGTCGAGCTTGCGGCGGACCGAGCGCGAGCTCAGCCGCCCGCCGTGCTTGTTGAGGAACAGCGGCTTGATCCGCGAGCCTTCGCCCCAGTACGCGCTGTACTTGGCGTCGGCGATGACCATGTCCATGTAGCGGCGGATCGCCTCGATCGCGTGGCTGCCCAGCGGCACCACCCGCTCCTTCTTCCCCTTGCCCCGGACACGCAGGCACTCGTTGGCGATGTCCAGCTCGTCGTAGTTGAGCCCGATGAGCTCGCTGACGCGGATGCCGGTCGAGTACAGCGTCTCGAGCATGGCCCGGTCGCGGCGGCCGAGCACATCCGAATCCGTCGGCGCCGCCAGGAGCTGCTCGACCTGCTCGATCGTGATCGCCTTGGGGAGCCGCTTGCCCTGCCTGGGCGTGCGGATGAGCGTCATGGGGTTGCCGTTGGCCAGGCCGCGCCGGTCGGCCCACTTGAAGAACGACCGCAGTGTCGCGATCTTCCGTGCCATCGTCGCCGCGGAGTAGTGCTGGTCGTTGAGGTGCGCGAGGAACCCGCGGACCACGTCCGCGCCCGCGGTGCAGATGATCCCCGTCACGGTGGCCGTCTCGGGCTGGATGGTGCCAGCGACCCCGGTCGTCTCGGCGGCGGTGCCGCTGGTGCCGGGGGCGTGCGCGGGGTGCTCGGTCCTGTCGCGCAAGAAGCTCGCCTCACGGCCCTCATCGATCGCGACGTTGAACCCCTGCGCCAGGTACTCCACGAACTGGCGGAGGTCGGCTCCGTAGCACCGAGCCGTGTAAGGGCTGAAATGCCGCTCGTCGGCGAGGTACTTCTGGAACGCGGCGGTAATCGGAAGGATCGACATGGAAGACTCCTACGCGGCCTGGCGATGATCGCGAGCACTGGGGGCCAGCGCCGCGGCGATGTGCTCGGAAATGGAACGGAACTTCGATTCGGCGGTGTCGAGGATCTGGGCCGCGAGCATCGCGGCTTCGAAGTCGTCGAGGGCAAAGGGTCCGCCGGCGAGCGCGTGATCCATCACGGCCAGCGCCGCCGCGAACTCCCGTCCCTCCTCGAACTCGACGCGCCAGGTCCGTCCGCGGCGCATCATCCACGCGACCCGCACGCGGCCGGGAGGGGTCCTGCCGCTCCCGCCGGCGGGGAAGGCGCTGATGGTGATGGGCTGACGACGGCGGCTCATGATCCTCGACCGGCTTCCTTGCTCTGGCCCGCCGCGAGCACCAGCCCACGCGCGGGGATCAGTCCTTGGGTCCCGCACCCGGCGGCGTCCCACCGATGCGTGCCCATTCCAGACGGATGAGCGACGACACCGCGTGGTGCGCCCCGAATTCCTCGTACAAGTCCATGCTCGCCACGTACCGCTTCCACCCCAGGCTCGACGACGGATCGCTGCGCCCCCACGCGTACGCCTCGACCTCCACCAGCACCTGGTGGTTCTTCCCGTCGAGGTGCTCGGAGATCACCGAGAGCGGACGCTGCTGGAAGTTCCCCGGGCCCGTGGCCGCGGGCTCGGTCGCGCTGCTCGTCAGCCGCTTTGCGTCCAGCGACTTCTGCTCGACCGCTCCCATCGCCCCTGGCGTTCCGAAGAGCGCCAGCGACAGGCCGAGCACCGGCTGGTACGGGTCGTACGCGGTGATCGATCCCGCGATGATCCCGTCCGCGCCCAGCGTTCGAGCGAGCACCTGCGCCTCGGCCGGCGATCCCACCGACGTCATCTCCAGCGCCCGCATCGCCTCCAGCGTGCGGTTGACCGGCAGGCACGCGAGCCCGGGTGTTTCCGAGATCGCCGCGACCACCTTGTCCGACATCCGCAGCGGGTCCGCGACCGTCGTGCCCGACTCGTTGCGGAGCGGAACCACGGCCCACAGCACCGGCTCGGCCGGTGTCCCGTACGGCGCCGGAGTCACCGCGGGCGGCGTGAGCTTCGGGGGTTTCGAGAGCGCCCCGCAGCCCGGGCCCAAGCCCAGCCACAGCGCGGCCATCGCAACCCCGAGCACGCCCGCCAGCGTCTTCCTGGCATTCATGGACTTTGTACTTTTCATGGCGTC
This sequence comes from Phycisphaerales bacterium, assembly GCA_022072615.1. GTDB lineage: Bacteria > Planctomycetota > Phycisphaerae > Phycisphaerales > UBA1924 > JAEUJB01. The sequence goes on along the minus strand of JAJVHS010000017.1, from coordinate 5,806 downwards.
CTGCCTCGTCCAGGGCCGCGATCCCACGGCCCTCCATATTCAGTCCGTGCCACCGGCGTCTGTCCGCCAGTGCGTTGTTCATCCGTGCAACCGGCGACCTGTCCGCCGGTGTTCGAATCTTGTCTTAGTCCCCGCTGTCCTCTTCCGACGCATCCGCCGTCGTCTCCGCCGGCTCTTCCGCTGAACTGCTCTGACGCGACCCCGGAACCAGAGTCGAATTGGGCTTGGCGGCCGCGGTCGTCGCGGCGGGCGTGCCCCCCGCCGACGCCAGGCTCTGCGCCAGATCGATCGACCAGATGTTCTCCGTCGAATTGCGATCCGAGACGAAGTAGAGCCGGTTCGCCGGTCCCCACGCCGGGCGGATCGCCCGCAGATCGCCGCTGGTCAGGCGCACCGTCGCGTCGCCCATTACGCTCGCGAGCCAGAGCTCGGCCGAGGGCCGCTGGCCCGATGTCTCCGACGCGGGCACCGAGGCGTACGCGATGAAGCGACCGTCGGGGCTCCACGTGGGATTAATCAGCGCCGCGCTGGAACTGCTCGCGATCAGCGTCGGATTCGACGCCTGGCCGTCGTGATAATCGACCGTCCAGATGGCGAAGGAGCGCTGGCCCCGTTCACGCCCGACCTGGTAGACGATGCGGTCGGCGCCGTTCTCGCCGGTGCCCGAGCTCGGGCACCACCGCGGGAACAGACCGTACCCGATGAACGTCGCGCTTCCCGCCTTGGTCGCGTCGGTGACCCACATCTCCCACCGGCCGCTCGTCGGGCCCATCCGGCAGAACACAAGCTGCGTCCCGTCCGGCGACCACGAGGGATGGAGTTCGTCGCTGGCGTCCTGGGTGACGGCGACGGCCTTGCCGCCGCTGATCGGCATCACGTAGATGTCCCAGCTTCCGCCGCGGTTGCTCGCGAAGGCGACCTTGGAACCGTCGGGGCTGATGTCCGGCGTGCCGTCCTCGGACGGGTCAGACGTCAACTGCGTGATCGTGCGGCCCGAGATCGACTTCACATACAGATCCGCCGTCGGCCGGTGCTGGGTGCTCGCAAAGACGATCCGTGACCCGTCCCGGGAGATCGCCGGATCAAAGTCCGATCCTTCCTCGGCGAAGGTGACCTGCTGGAGATTGAACGTGGCGGGGGCGTTGTCCTCGCCCGGTTCCTGACGGGCCTGGGGGTTGATCCAGGCTCCCGTGCCCGGCGAGGCTCCGCCGACGATGAGCTCCGGGGAGGCCTGGGCGACGGACGTGTCACCGCCCGCAGCCTGCTCGTCGGTCGTCGAGGGCGCCGCGGCCGTGGTGGTCGCGGGAGTCTGGGTCCCGCTGCTCGTCCACCCGCACCCAACCGGGGTCAGCAGCGCGGCCGTACCCACCGTGGCGAGCATCAACCGAACCGAGAATGCCGGTACGTCAAGTCTGGTCTGGTTCGCCACGGTTCGACCCTTATCGGACCATCGACAGGGTGACCTTGAGCATGGTCAACCGCCCTGTCAGACAACCAGATCGGACGTTCCAACCGCTCAAATGAGTCCGCTAAGCGACAGTCAGTAACTTCCTCATCCCGCTCGGACGCGCGCCGCACCGGGTGGGATTCGCCCCAAAGACACGGCGCAAAAACAACCGGCGGGGGTTCCACCACAAACCCCCGCCGGCATTGATGCTTGGTTGTCGGCTCAGTCCGCTTCGCGGGCGGTGATGCCAGGCGAGTCCGCGGGCCGGACCCACGCCGACGCCGGACCACGCGGACCTTGTGCGATCAGCAGGTGCTGCAGGTAATGCCACAGCTGCATGCGATCGAAGGTCTCCCCGACAAGCCACGTGGCGGTCGGATTGATCGCCAGAATATGGTCCAGGATCTGGGAATGCGAGAACTCGCCGCCGTTTGAATCAGCATCGTCGAACAGACCGGGTGATTGGCGGCTGGAAGCTGAACTGAGCATCGCGTCCACTTTCGTTTCCGTGTGGCGAGGTATCGGACGCTCGCGCGTCTGCTCGTTGAAAAAACTCCGCGACCCGGGGCCCCTCATGACCCGGGTGTCTGGTGCGGGCCATACGCTCAACGCATGCAGTTGTGGAGTATCCATCCAGCATCCCCCACCGATGGTGCGAACCCGCTCGAACATCTCGCCGCGGAGGTTTGTTCAACGTCGGGGGAGCGGTGGGCGCGTTGGTCGACGCGGTCGGTCGTCGATCCGGCATGGACCGCCGACCTGGCTCACCCGGACTTCCACGGCGGAACCTGGATCACGCCGACGAATGACCCGTCCGCGGACCCGGACACGCCGTGGGTTCGGTGGGGGTCCGAAGCTCGCGCAAAGCTTGCCGCTTCGCTTGAACGACTGGGACCGGTCCTGGTCCACAACGCCGCGACGCTTCTGCTGGCGCCGGGCGTCGGCGGCGCTGTGTCGGACGTGCCCTCGATCATGAAGCTTGACCAGGACTGCCGGCGCATCGCGCCCGGGTCGCTGGGGATCGTTCTCGAGCCGGCCGCCTTGCTCGCACCGTCGATGGTCGGCGACGCCGCCGACCACCTTGCCCGCCTGTACGCGCTGACGGGGTTGGCGGCCACGGTCGCCGTGGTAGTCTCGAATGTGCGGCCGGGTGGCTCGGGAACCGAGACCGAGCCGACCGACTTTGACCGCGGGCTGATTGATGCCGCGGTGCTTCGCTCGTGCGTGTCCGACCTGATTGCCGGGCCGGCGATCGGCGGGTCACTGAAGCTGGTCGTCCGGGGCGACCCGGCGAAGTTCGGTGCGTGGCTCGCGGGAGGCGGCCCGTCTGGGTGACGAAGGACGGCCCGCCACCGCCTGTTTCGACCGCTACACTCGACCCGTTTCCGCGAGACCCATCCATGGCAGATACGAGCCCGTCCCGCCCGAACCTCGACCACCCCGTCTTTGCGATCGTCAAGTCCGCGTTCCCGGCGAAGAAGTTCCAGGGAACGGAGTTCCGCGGGCAGTCGACGCTGGTGGTGGCGCCGGCGGACCTGCACGAGGTGATGGCGTTCCTCAAGACCGACCCGCGCATGTCGTACAACTTCCTCTCGGACATCGGCGGCATCGACTACCTGGGCTATCCCGCGCCGCAGCCGGGGCGGTTCGCGGTGGTGTACAACCTGATCAGCTTCGACCGGGACGACCGGTTCTTCGTGAAGACCTATCTGGACCCGACGCTGCCGACGGATGGGATCGTCGAGGACCCGGCGCTATGGCTCGACAGCGTGACGGACCTCTGGGCGGGCGCGGAGTGGCCCGAGCGGGAGGTCTTCGACATGTTCGGGATCCGGTTCCGCAACCACCCGGACCTGCGTCGGATCCTGACCTGGGAAGACTTCCCGGCGCACCCGCTCCGGAAGGACTACCCGCTGCGGGGTCGGGGCGAGCGCGAGATGTACAAGGTGGTCGACCGTACATCCTCCTGACGCGTTATCCGGGCTTGGGCTGCAAGAAAATTCCTGCTGCACGTTCAATGCCGTTGACAGGCAACGCCGCGGCTGTCATAGTTTGACCGTATTGGAGATTGACCGTTTCATCAATTGGTGCCATAGGTCTCTGCTATCGATCGTTCCGCGTTCGTAAGCAGGGATTGTCGAGTGTGTTTCCGCCGGGGATGTGTTCCCCGGCTTGTTCCGTGTTTCGATAGGAGGACAGACATGAAGGCTCTCTTTGGTGCGGCCGTTCTGGCCGCGGTTGCCGGAGTTGCGTCCGCGGACATCGCGGCCACCGCCCAGTTGATCAAGTCGATTCCCGCCGACCAGGCCAGCTACGGCTCGCGCGCGGTGACCCCCGGTGCGACGTTCTCGAACGTCACCAACTACTCCGGTTCGGTCTACCTCAACGGCGGCGCTGCGCTGATCAGCGGTTTGCTCACCACCAAGTACGTCTCCGAGGAGATCACGCGGACGACCGCCCTGACCCCCGTCACGCGGTTCAGCTTCACCGTCGCGAACCTCAACTCGACGCCCCTGACGGCCCGCCCGCGCGTGCGCTTCCACGACCTCAACAACGCCGGCGGCACGAACACCGGCGGCTACATCACCGGCTTCTCCTTCAACCCCATCACGTTCCCCGCCAACACCGTCTCGGTGTTCTTCACCAACATCACGGCGATCACCCTGCCCCAGAGCTTCTCGATGGGCATCACGTTCGACAACTCGGGCAACCTCGGCAACACCGCGGCCCAGATGAACAACCTCGGCGTGGGCATCTACAACCCGCCGGACGTCGGCTCGAGCCCTGACCTTGCCTTCTCGACCACGGCGGCCAGCGTCGGCAACGTCAACAACGCTCCGGGCAACACGTTCAACTTCGGCGGCAACCCGGTCGCCAACTTCGGCTGGGAAATCGTCCCGGCTCCGTCGTCGCTTGCGCTCGTGGGAATCGGTGGTCTCCTCGCCGGCCGTCGTCGCCGCTGAGACCGATCCGATTCGATTCGATTTCCTGAGTTGCTCCAGGTGAAAGAGCAAACCTGACCCACAAAACACAGACCCCGCGAGCCTCCTCGCGGGGTTTGTTGTTTAAGAAGGCATCAAGGCATCAAGGCATCAAGGCATCGAGGCATCGAGGCATCAAGACAGACAGCAGACAGCGGAGGAGAGCTCGCTACTTGAGCTTCCCGAGCCTGCGCTCCGCGCGCCGCTGGTTCCACCACGTCATCGCCGCCGGGTGTTCGGCGACGAAGCGCACGAGCTGGGTCGTGGAAACATCGAGCCGGGTTGCCGCCTTCGCCGCGTCGTAGCGGCACGCCTCGATCATGTCCAGTGCCTCGGCGAGCAGCGACGGAAAGTCCCGATGCTCGGGGTTGCACACGATCCGGCGGTCTTTCGTCCGGGAGCGCCAGAGGTCGGACCTGGCGTCGCCAATGGGAACCGGGCAGCGGATCTTGACGGCCAGCGCGAGCCGCAGCCTGAACATCGCGACCTTGCTGTTCTCGACGGCGCTGCGACGCTCGCCCGCGTGAGCCGCGACGCCGGTGGGGTCGTGGGTGATCGTCACCAGCGTCTCGACCTTGTTGCGGTGCTGCCCGCCCGGCCCGGAGGACCTGGATTTCCCCACGTGACAATGCGACCAGAGCTCGTCGTCGGGCAGCGTCGCCGGGTGCCGCGTGTCGTCGCTCACGTGTGCACCGCATTCGCACCGGCCAGGCTCGTAGACGGGCTGGCCTGGAGGGCGAGGCCGGCCATGGAGCTCTCGCTTCCCAGGTGATACGCAAGCCCGGCGATCATTGCGGCATTGTCGACGCAGAACTTCATGCGCGGGATTACGAGCCGCACGCCGCGCTTATCGGCGAGCATTTCGAGGTCGATCCGAAGTCGGGAATTGGCGCTCACGCCCCCGCCCACCAGCAGGGATCGCACACCCCCCACCGACGAGCCGAGACGCTCGAGCGCCCGCTGGATCTTGATGATCGCGGCCTTGACGGCGGCTCGCTGGAAGCTGGCGGCCAGGTCTCGAACGCGGCCGGGCGTCAGTTCCGGCGCCGGCTGGGGCCGAGCGGCTCGGGGATTCGGGGACGCGGGAACCCCGCGCGCCGCGTACAGCAGCGCGGTCTTGAGGCCGCTGAACGAAAAGTCGAGCGAATCGCCGCCCAGACGAGACACCGGAAGCTCTTCGGCCCGGTCGTTGGCTCCTTCGCTGCTCGCGAGGCGATCGAGGTTCGGACCGCCGGGGAACGGGATGCCCAGGATGGCGGCGGCCTTGTCGAACGCCTCTCCCATGGCGTCGTCGATGGTGCCGCCGAGGCGTTTGATCTCGGTCCACGAATCCAGCCGGTAGAGGGAGGTATGCCCGCCGCTGACGACGAATCCCAGC
>JAJVHS010000023.1:21916-68764 GCA_022072615.1 Phycisphaerales bacterium | reverse complement strand
GCGGTGTCGACGTTGCCTGCGTCGTCGGCGCCGAGCCTGCCGGCGTAGGGCCGGGAGAAGCCGGTGGCCCGCTGGATGGCGGCGAAGAGGGGCGCGAAGACGTCGGTGTCGTAGTTGGATCGCTTGTTCTGGAGGACGGAGACGAGGCGCTCGAAGCCCATGCCGGTGTCGACGTGCTTGGCGGGGAGGCTGCGGAGCTTGCCGCCGTCCTCGCGGTTGAACTGGATGAAGACGTTGTTCCAGATCTCGATGACCTCGGGATCACCGGCGTTGACCATGCGCGCGGCGTCGCGTCCGCCGATGCGGTCGACGTGGATCTCGGTGCAGGGGCCGCACGGACCGGTGTCGCCCATCTCCCAGAAGTTGTCCTTCATGTTGCCGGGCAGGACGCGGCCCGGGGGCAGGAACTTGAGCCAGAGCTGCTTGGTTTCCTCGTCGGGCTCGAGGCCGTGGTCGAGGTTGCCGCCGAAGTAGGTGGCGTAGAGGCGGTCCTTGGGGATGCCGTAGACGCGGGTGAGCAGGTCCCACGACCACTCGATGGCCTCCTTCTTGAAGTAGTCGCCGAAGGACCAGTTGCCGAGCATCTCGAAGAAGGTGTGGTGGTAGGTGTCCTTGCCGACGTCCTCGAGGTCGTTGTGCTTGCCGCCGGCGCGGATGCACTTCTGGCTGTTGACGGCCCGCTTGAGCCGGCCCATGTCGGAGTGGGGATCGACCTTGCCCAGGAAGATGGGCTTGAACTGGTTCATCCCGGCGTTGGTGAAGAGCAGGGTCGGGTCGTCGTGCGGGACGGCGGGCGAGCTGGGCACGAAGGTGTGTCCGTGCTGGCGCACGAAGTAGTCGATGAAGGCGTGGCGGATCTGGTTGGCGGTGAGCGGCTGGCCGGACATGCGTCGGGGCTCCAATCGTCCCAAAAGTGCAGGGCCAAGAGTGTAGGAAGTGCGGGACCTGCGCCCGGCGGCCGCGCGGATGATTTGGTCCGGGAGCGGCGGGCGGGCGTCAGGGGGCCTCGGCGGCGTCCAGCTGCCAGCATTCGAGCGATTCGACTCGGACGCCCGGGCCCTCCGACCAGAGCTCGACGCCTTCGCTGGCGCGGGCGGGGTAGATCAGGCTGGTCAGGACGGTGCGGCCGTCGTCGGCGAAGACCTCGACGGAGGAGATGTCGACCAGGACCCGGAGCGAGAGCCGGCCGTCCGCGAGTTTCAAGGGCGTGGCGGAACGGTGGGCGAAGGCGGGGTGGAACCCGACGTTGCCCGGGCGGGAGCGATCAACGAAGAGGGTGGCGGCGGCGGGGTCGTAGCCGATGCGGGTCTCTTCCGTCTCGCCCTTGCGGACCGAGAGCCCGAATGGCGCGGCGTTGCCGGTGTCGGCAAGGCGGAAGGTGACGGAGAGGTCCAGGCAGGCGCCGCGCAGGGACATCTGGCCGATCCAGGTGTTGACGGCGGGGATGTCGCCCGGACCGGTCCGGCAGTGACGCGAGCGGAGGGCGTCGATCTCGCGCACGGGTGACTGGGCGAGGCACCAGGCGCCGTCGGCCCGGTGAAGGGCGAGCTCGCGCGGGACGCTCATGGCGCTGCGCCAGGGGAAGGTGGGCGTGCTGCCGGCGTACTCGCCGTTGACCATCCAGCCCAGGAGGATGCGGCGCGGCTCGGGGTCGCCGGGGAGGACGGGGACGTCGTTCCAGGTGACCGAGGCGTAGAAGTCGCGGCCCTTCTCGAGCCAGTGGGGAGTCGAGGCATCCCACGCCGGGTCGGGGGTGAAGGTTTGGCCGTCGAAGTCGCCGACGAAGTACTGGACGCCGTTGCCGCCCTGAGGACCGCCCCAGCCGACGCTGACGATCAGGACCCACCCGCGCGGCGCCCCGGGCGAGTTCGCGACGGGGAGCTCGAACAGGTCCGGGCACTCCCAGACGCCTTCCCTGGAGCCCGCGGGCCCGAACTCACCGGTCTGCTCCCAGGTCTTGAGGTCCGGCGACGCGTAGAACCGGACCTTTCGCTCTTCCGAGAGGGCGACGACCATGGTCCACCGGCGGCGGGGCTCATCCCACTGCACCTTGGGGTCGCGGAAGTTGTTCGAGTTGATGTCGATGACGGGGTTGGCGGGGTAGATGTTCCAGGTGCGGCCACGGTCGGTGCTCGACGCGATGTACTGGCTCTGGTGGCCGTCGGCGGGCCGGTGCCCGGTGTAGATGGCGACGAGGGGCGGGGTGGCGGCGGTCCCCAGGCCGCTGGTGTTGGCGTGATCGACCACGGCGCTGCCGGAGAAAGCCATGACGCCGTTTGCCTCCGGGATGGCGACGGGCAGGTGCTGCCAACTCAACAGATCGGTGCTGACGGCGTGGCCCCAGCTCATGTGGCCCCAGGTGATGCCGTGTGGGTTGTACTGGTAGAAGAGGTGGTACTCGCCGTCGGCGTACACGAGCCCGTTGGGGTCGTTCATCCAGTTGCGGGGCGGGGTGAAGTGGTACGCGGGGCGGTAGAGATCGGCCGGATCGGCGTCGGCGTGCCCGGGAGCGGCGGGCTGTGCGGCCGGCTGGGCAGGTTGGGCGGCAGGTTGGGCGGCGATCGCTGTGGCGAGTGAAAGGAGACACGCAAGGCAGGATGAAACGAGCATCGGAGGCTCCGGGGCGGGTCGCGGCCAGTGTACCGGGATGGTCGGGCGGGGTCGGCGGGCGGGGAGGAGAGGGGGCCGGGCTTGTCGAGGAATCGGGGCAGGCTGAAACGCGGGCGGCTGATTGCCGAATAATGAACGGACCGGGTTCCGGGGTCGGGGGACTTTTTCGAGAGGGTGCCGCGATGACGACGCCGAGAATGATGCTCGATGTGCCGGTCGTGCTCGCGGGCATCGACGACGAAGAGCTGGTGGCGCTGGCGATCATCGTCACCGGCGTGATCGTGTTCGTGCTGATTCACTCGGTGAGGCGGGTGCTCGAGGGCCGCGCCCGGGAGCTGACCAAGCGCGAGGTCGCGGCGTATGTGGCGGAGGGGACGATCTCGCCCGAGGACGCGGCGAAGATCCTGCAGGCGGGGACGGCGGAGGCCGAGCGGAAGATCGCCGACGCGGTGGCGTGGGGAACGATCAAGCCCGAGAAGGCGGAGTCTTTGCTGCGGACGCTGCGGAGCGACAGCGCCAAGGTGAGCAACGGGAAGGCGAAATAGAGCAGGCAGCAGGCAGCAGACAGCGGACAGCGGACAGCGGAAAAGGCGGTACGGGGGTGTGGGAGCGGATGAGGCTCGGTAGGACACAGGCGGGTCGCCTGTGCCACGAGATGAGTAGAGAGACAGCGGCCAGCGGACAGTCGGTTGGTGAATGAGCCGAAGGCCGGGCGGGAAAGAGGCGCGGGGGCTACCTGTCTCGCCCTCGCACACCGTCGAATGTCATCATGCCAGGAAAGGGCCAGGCCAAGCCCGACCCCGGCCAGTCGCCGGTGCCATTGGGGTAGCCGGGCACGAGGCGGCCGGCTGGGACGTCTTCTGCGCTCCCGTCACAAAAGCTCAGCGGCGCCGCGCGACGTTCATTCGACCAAGCCTTGCTGGCGAAGAACACGGCCTTTTGAGATGTATACCGCACCTCGTGGAACCGAGTTGCCCGCCACTGCGTCGGGCCCGTGCGGGTCGTGTCGTTCCAGAACGCCGGGTCCGCACCGACGGAAGATGAGTACCAGATCGAGTTGACGATCGCCGACCCCGACCCGTCCTCCTGGAACATGCCGTTCCCCCAGTTCGCGCCATAAGTGTCTTTCGCCAGCGCGAGGTGCCAGGACCAATACGTGTCAAAATAGACCAGCTTGATGGGGTTGTCATCGACGTACAGGACGGTGTACGTCGCCGCGGGATCAGTGAATGCCGGGAAATAGTCGCGATGATCACTGGCGTAGGCGCTGATGACCTTGGCGTGCGACCCGATGGTCGCGAGCGTTGCCAATCTCGCGGCGCGATGACGTGTTCGCGTGATCGTCGGAACCGCGAGCGACATCAACACCCCGACCAGCGCGATCACAAGCACGAGTTCGATAATCGTAACACCGCGCGAGAGCTCTCGAGATCGCGGCCCCGCCCCGCGCGAGGCACCAGGCCTCGCACGAACGACCACTTCGGGCGCTGCGAGAGCGATGAGCATTCCGGTGTTGCGGAGAACCAGCCAGGGCACAGCGTCGATCGCGTTCTTGTATCGCATCCATTGGCCAAGACAGCGGCATTCAGGCTGCTTTCCGGCAGCCCACAGCCATAGATAGGTGACCGTGGCCGTCACCACAAGCGCCATGCTCGCCAGCAGGGCCCACTTCCTAACCACGCCGAAGAACCACGCCGCCGCGATGCCCACCTCCAAGACGGGGATTGAGACCGCCACCGTTCGCCGGAACATTCCCTCCCCGACTCCCCAAGAATACAAGCTCGCTTCGAACTCGCGAAGCGATGTGAGCTTGCTTATCCCGGCAAACGCGATCAGGGCCATCGCGCAGAATTGGAGGAATCTCGTGAGTCTGAGGGCAAGTCCGGGAGGCCTGTTCAACATGACTCGCCGGTTGCATTCGCGCAGGATCGAACATAGCTGGTGGGCGGCCCGTCATCAATTGTGCAGTTGCCGCTTTCGTCCTTTTTCTTCTTCTGATACGTGCATGTCACCTGGGAGGTGGTGCGGTTTCTCGCTCCGCTGGGAGGCTGAACGAGCTGTGTCGTGTAGCAGTCGCCGTCCGAAATGATCTCGACCGGGCACTGACCCGGCTGAACGGGAACGCCCGCGCACGCCGAGCCTGGAGTTTCGTTCCAACAGCCGGTGCGGGGAGCCGCCGCAATTGCGACAGCGAGAATCACCCCCAAAGCGGCTCCGCGGACAAGCTGGCTTGAAGTACCGGTCATGATTATTCCTTTTTATGACAGTTTGCGACGTACCCTGAGCCACGCCAAGATCCCTACGATCGTCGCGGCGGCGCACCACCCGATGACCCGCATGATGCCGTCTTCACGAGCGCCGGTTGAAAGCGGCATTGCTGCCCTGGTCGAATCCTGCGGGAATCGCACTTCCATCGCTGCCGGGCGAAGGTCGAAAACGCGAGTGATTCGAAGATCACCGCGGATCGGCTCGGTCGAACCCACCTCGGGAATCGCTGTGACTCGATCAAACTCGTCATCGCCGAGCCGGCGGATGGACTTGAGCATCACTTCGTGGTCGATCGTGCCCGATGGGCGCACGAACGTCACGTGCGTCGCCACGGACTGCCCAAGAATTTCGTCCCAGCGCCATTGCTCGTACAACTCATGCTGACCGATGAACTCGGGGTCCGCGTGGGTCAGTATCTTGAATCGATGCGGTTGGAACCGGACACCGCCGGTCTGGCCTCGAACCAGCGTGCCGGAATACTCGAATTCCCTCCCGTCAATCACGAAGCTCGCATTCCACCGATCGCCCTCAGCCGATGCAGCCTTGACGGCGGCGCCCGGCAACCGACGCCGCATTCCCCCGTCGAGGATCGCATCCACGTCTCGCAGAAAGGTTGCTTCGTTGGCCGCGTAGTTTCGATCCGCCGGATACCCGGACGCCGGATCGATCAGCGTCAATTGTTCGGGAATCAACCTCCATGCGCGGTCGGGCCGCACGCACGTGTCGACGAATCGGATCGCCGGATCGAATCCGTCTCCGTACCCGACGTTCAGGCGCCATGCACCTTCTTCTCTCCAGTAGAGCACATTCGGCTTGATGTCCGGCCCGCTCTTTGCGCGTCGGGATTCGGCTTCGTAGACGCTCAACTCGGGGTGGTCGGGGTGCCCGCGGACTCGCGCGCCGAGCAAGGCAAGTTCAGAACTTGAAAGCTGCGATGGGTATGCAATGTCGAACTCATACACGACATTGGCGGGCCGTTCCGGGCCGCGTGCCGCGAGCTCCGTGAGCCATAGCGTCAATGATTCGCGGTCATCGGCCGCGGTGAAAAGGGCCGCAACGCACAAGACAATGTGCGAGATATACCCCATCCGCTCCAGCGTACAAAGCAAGGGGGGGGCGAGTCAAGAGAGAGGATGTGGTATCGCCCGCAGCCCTCGTGCGCACACGAGGGCCAAGGCACGCACGCTCGATCCCGTCGCCGCTGCGGGTCAGTACGCGAGCGTCTGCTGGACGCTCTCGGCGATGCGCTTGGCGTCGGGGAGGTACTCGAGCTCGAGCTTGTAGTAGGGCATGACGGTGTCGAAGCCGGTGACGCGCTGGACGGGGGCCTTGAGGTAGAGGAAGCATGCTTCCTGGATGACGGAGGAGAGCTCCGCGCCCATGCCGGCGGTCTTGGGCGCCTCGTGCACGACGACGCAGCGGCCGGTCTTCTGGACGGACTGGATGACGGTGTCGGCGTCGAAGGGGTAGATGGTGCGGAGGTCGATGAGCTCGACGCTGATGTCCTCGGGGAGCTTGTCGAGCGCGGCGAGGCATTCAAAGACGCTCGCGCCCCAGGAGACGACGGTGAGGTCGGTGCCCTCGCTGACGACCTTGGCCTGGCCGATCGGGATCGTGTATTCGTCCTCGGGGATCTGCTCGCGGAACGAGCGGTAGACGCGCTTGGGCTCGAAGAAGACGACGGGGTCGGGGTCACGGATGGCCGAGAGCAGGAGGCCCTTGGCGTCGTAGGGGGTGGAGGGCATGACGACCTTGAGGCCCGGGGTGTGCGCGTAGATGGCCTCGGGCGAGTCAGAGTGGAGCTCGGGCGCGTGGATGCCGCCGCCGACGGGGACGCGGACGGTCATGGGGATGGTGATGGCGCCGCGCGAGCGGGTGCGGTAGCGGGCGGCGTGGTTGGTGAGCTGGTCGTACGCCGGGCCGAGGAAGCCCTCGAACTGGATCTCGGGGATGGGGCGCATGCCGGCCATGGCCAGGCCGATGGCGGTGCCCATGATGCCCGATTCGGCGAGGGGGGTGTCGACGACGCGCTCGGGCCCGAAGCGCTTCTGGAGGCCGTCGGTGACGCGGAAGACGCCGCCGTTGACGCCGACATCCTCGCCGAGGAGGACGACGCGGTCGTCGCGTTCCATTTCCTGGGCGAGCGCCTCGTTGATGGCGTCGACGAGGGTGAGACCTTTCTCGATCATCATGTCAGTGCGTGGCATCGACAAAGCTCCAAAGGCCGCATGGCCAACATCCGGAACGTTCACTCCGGCCGTCTCTTCCTCGCTCAATCGCGCGGTTCGCTGAGAATCTCGCTTTCATGCAGGTCGATCCGGGCGTTCATGACGTGGTATTCAACTCCCTTGGCGCGATTCAGTTGATTAAGCCGCTCAGATTCTTGCTGCGCCCGCGACCGAGAGAACACGACCTTCTGCACCTTGAATCTGACGATCGGGTCTGATGCAAGGTCGTTGGTGCGAACGACCGCAACAGCGTGCAAGACGTTCGGCGGAGATCGCGGGTCGAACGCCTCCCGGGGAAGCCGCAACCGTATGACTCTCGGGTTATCCATGATCATCCGGCCTTTCGGTGGCCGGTCGCCTTCGCCGCCTTGAGCTTCTGATGCTCACGGAGCGCGGAGTTGACCGCCTTGGACGTTGGATAGGCCTTCGCCACGTCTTCGTCGAGCACGACGGCGCGAACCGTCCTGGATGCAAACCGACCGGCGTACTTACCCCTGACCCCCTTCGAGAAGTCGTACTGCACGCGCATGCCGTCTTCGTAGCGTTCAACGCCGGCGCGATCAGTAAATGTTCGAGCCGTACTGCTCTTGCTCGTCTTTCGTCGAGCGGCGGGCCGTGATGATCCTGATGGTTTCTTCTCGTTCGGCATAGCTCACCGTCAGCAATCTGTGCCTGCTGGATCGGCCGATAATGATCCAGCGGTCTTCCCGGTCAGAATGGTCTTCATCGAACACCGCAAGCGACTGCTCATCGTCAAAGACCGACATCGCCTCTTCGAATCGAACGCCGTGCTTCCGAGCGTTGCTGGCCGCTTTTCGGGGATCCCACTCGAACCCTTCGAATGGGCGTTGGTCGTTCCCGCTCATCTCCCCATCTCCCCCGTCGCATTTTCACACATTCCACGGTTGAACTACGCGGGTTGCTCCTGAGACCGCAACCCCGCCTGCTCGGGACTCTGCCCGAGGCTGCTGGTCCGCATCGTCGCTTTCTGGCGGGCGAGCTCGGGGGGCAGTTCGCCCGCGAAGGTGTAGTCGAAGATGTCGTCGGTGCTCGGCTTGGCGACGCCCTCGGCGGTCTTGACGACTTCCGAGACGATGACCTTGGCGCGTTCTTCCTGGTCGGTCTGCTTCGCGTCGTCCCAGAGGCCCTTGGCGGTGAGGTACTTGCGGAGGCGGATCATCGGGTCCTTGCCGACCCAGGCCTCGACCTCGGCGGGGTCGCGGTAGCGGCGGGCATCGTCGGCGGTGGTGTGGTCGCCGAGGCGGTAGGTGACGGCCTCGATGAAGCTGGGACCACCGCCCGCTCGGGCGCGTTCGATCGCGTCGCGGCTGGCCTTGTAGACGGCGAAGAGGTCGTTGCCGTCGACCTGGATGGTGGGCATGCCGTAGGCGATGGCCTTCTGGGCGACCGTCTCGGAGTTCATCTGGATCTCGCGCGGGACGGAGATGGCCCAGTGGTTGTTCTGGCAGAAGAAGACGCAGGGCACCTGGAGGGTGCTCGCGAAGTTCATGGCTTCATGGAAGTCGCCTTCGCTGGTGGCGCCGTCGCCGAAGAAGGTGATGGCGACCTTGGGATCCTTGCGGATCTTGTACGCCCAGGCGATGCCCGTGGCGTGGAGCATCTGGGTGCCGATGGGGATGGAGAGGGGCGTCATGTTGACGCCGTCGGGGATCTGGTTGCCGCGCTCGTCGCCCATCCAGTGCAGGAGGATGTAGTGCATGGGCAGGCCGTGCCACCAGAGGGCGGCGTTCTCGCGGTAGCACGGGCAGAGGAAGTCGGTGCCCTTTTTCGCGGCGAGCGCGACGCCGAGGGCGGCGGCTTCCTGACCCTTGTTCTGGGGGTAGGTGCCCATGCGCCCCGAGCGCTGAAGCTTGAAGGCCACCTCGTCGAGGTGGCGGCAGATGACCATGAACTTGTACGCCTCGAGGGCCTGGTCGTCGCCGAGGCGTTCGGGCTTGCCCGCGGGCGCGAGCTTCTCGTCGAAGGCGCCGTGCTCGTCGAGGATCTGGAGGTAGTCAACCTGGGCCGTGTACACAGTCTTGATGGGCATCGCACAAACTCCGTCTTTCGAGACACGGTCGATACCGGCGAGCGGCGGAATGGTCCGGCCGGCGCGCGGTCGTCCGCTCGGGGTCGTGGGCGGGCCGCCGGGGCCCGCGTGCAACCGGGGTTGCGGGGGGCTGGCGGACCGGGTCGGACCGGGCGCGGACGGTGGCGGGTTGCCACTGAAAAACAGTAGGTTGGCCGGATGCGTCCCGAGCCGGGGTTTAGAAACTCCGGGGGCGCGGCGGCGCGGGCCGGGACCGGTATGCTCAAGGACCCCACCACTTCCAGGAGCCGGGCCATGACCCTGACACTCGCCGCCGTCCTGCTGAGCGCTGTCGCCGCCGCCGCGCCGGTCCAGGATGATCCGCTTCCCAACCTCTCTCCCATCCCGCTGCGGGCGATCGAGCTTTCGGGCGGGTTCTGGAAGGCCCGGCAGGACACCAACGCCGAGCGGACGGTGTGGGCGAACATCGAGCAGTGCGAGAAGACGGGCCGGATCGCCAACTTCGAGGAGTCGGCGAAGTTCCTCGCGGGTGACAAGAGCGCGGTCAACCGCGGGCTGCTCTTCAACGACTCGGACGTGTACAAGACGATCGAGGGCGCCGCGTACGTGCTCACGACCCGCCCGGACGCGAAGCTGCGGGCGGCGGTCGACGCGATCATCGCGAAGATCGCGGCGGCGCAGCACCCCGACGGGTACATCAACACCTACCACACGGTGAAGGCGCCCGAGCAGCGCTGGAAGGTCATCGAGCACAACCACGAGCTGTACTGCGGCGGCCACCTGATCGAGGCGGGGATCGCGTGGCTGCAGGCGACCGACGACCGCACCCTGCTGGACGTGGGGATCCGCTTTGCGGACCACGTGGACTCGCTGTTCGGGCCGGGGAAGCGGGCGGCGGTGCCCGGCCACCAGGAGATCGAGATCGCGCTGATCAAGCTGTGGAAGCTGACGGGGGAGGAGCGGTACCTTGACCTGGCGCGGTACTTCGTCGAGACGCGCGGGCACACCGAGGGCCGCGCGACCACGGGCGAGTACTCGCAGGACCACCTGCCCGTGCGCCAGCAGGACCACATCGTGGGCCACGCGGTGCGCGGGATGTACTTCTTCATGGCGGTGGCGGACCTGAACTCGATCCGGCGCGACGAGGGGTACGAGCAGGCGATGGACGACGTGTGGGACGACCTGACCAACCGCAAGACCTACATCACCGGCGGGATCGGCCCCAGCGCGCACAACGAGGGGTTCACGACGCCCTACGACCTGCCCAACGACACCGCGTACGCGGAGACGTGCGCCGGGATCGCGTCGGTCATGTGGAACGAACGCCTGGGTCGGATGTACGCGGACGCGAAGTACTACGACGCGGCCGAGCGGGCGCTGTACAACGGCGTGCTCTCGGGGGTGTCGCTCTCGGGGGACCGATTCTTCTACGTCAACCCGCTGCTCTCGCGCGGGAACCACGATCGGCCGGCGTGGTACGAGTGCGCCTGCTGCCCGCCGAACATCCTGCGGCTGGTGGCCAACGCGGCCACGATGTTCTACTCGAGCGCGGCGGACGCGAAGGGCTCGACAAGGGCGGTGTACGCGAACCTGTACAACCACTCGATCGCGCGGTTCGACGACGCGGGATTGATCATCCACCAGAGCACGAACTACCCGTGGGACGGCACGGTGAACATGACGATCTCGACGTCGCGGCAGGACCGCGGGGCGCCGATGGACGTCGACCTGTACGTGCGCGTGCCGGGCTGGTGCCGGGGCGCGACCTTCACGGTCAAGGGCCGGGAGATCACGCCGGCGATCGACCGCGGGTACGCGCTGGTCGGGTCGTCGTGGAAGGCGGGGGACACCGTCACGCTGCACTTCCCGATGCCGGTCGAGCGGGTGCAGGCCAACCCGATGGTGGAGGCCGACCGCGGGCGCGTGGCGCTGCAGCGCGGGCCGGTCGTGTACTGCCTGGAGAGCCCGGACAACCAGGCGGACGTGCTCGCCATGGCGCTGCCGCCGGACGCGACGCTCACGTCCGAGCACCGCGGCGACCTGCTGTCGGGCGTCACGACGGTCTCGGGGGAGGCCCTGATGCTGACGGCGCCTCCGGAGACATGGCGGGCGACGCTGTACCGGCCGATCCCGCAGGCGACTCGGGCCACGTTCACGGCGATCCCGTACTTCGCGTGGAACAACCGCGGGCGCTCGACGATGACGGTGTGGCTGCCCGAGAGCTTGGGCCTCATCCCGGCCCCGGTTGTCGGTCCGCACGCGTACACCTCGTCGTTCCACTTCCGCGATGAGCAGGCGAGCAACGTTGCCGACGGGGCGACGCCGAAGAACTCCGGCGACTACAACGTGCCGCGGCTGACGTTCTGGCCGCACAAGGGCACGACGGAGTGGGTGCAGGTCGAGTTCGCACGGCCGCGCCGCGTCTCGGGCGCCGACGTGTACTGGTTCGACGACACCGGCCGCGGCGAGTGCCGGATCCCCGAGTCGTGGAAGATGCTCTACCAGGATGACGCGGGCGAGTGGAAGGCGGTCGAATCCCGGACCGGTTTCCCCGTCGACAAGGACACGTTCAACCGCATCGAGTTCGATTCGATCCGCACGCGGGCGCTGAAGCTGGAGATCAAGCTCCAGCAGGGGTGGTCGACGGGCGTGCTCGAGTGGAAGCTGCGCTGAGGGCGGACGGGGTGGGGCTGGTCACGCGGCCGGCGCTTGCACGGGGGGCGGTGCGGACGGGTCGGGCGCGTCCGCGCGAAGTGGGTCCTTGACCTACCCTCCGCCCATGCCGCTCCCGGTCACTGCTCGCCGCATCCTGCGCCTGGTCCCGCAGTACGCGCTGCTGGTGACGGT
Organism: Phycisphaerales bacterium; assembly: GCA_022072615.1. Taxonomy (GTDB): domain Bacteria; phylum Planctomycetota; class Phycisphaerae; order Phycisphaerales; family UBA1924; genus JAEUJB01. The sequence goes on along the minus strand of JAJVHS010000023.1, from coordinate 56,761 downwards.
GACGCTGCTGCTGGGCGTGTTCCTGCTGTACCCGATCTTCCTGACGGTGCGTGGCGCGTTCGTGACGGCGACGCCCGAGGGGGAGAAGTACACATTCGACCACCTGGCGCTGATCTTCGCGGACCCGGCGGCCCGGGCGGGGCTGTACAACTCGCTGCGGATCGCGGCTGGGACGACGATCCTGGCGCTGGTGATCGCGATGCCGCTGGCGGTGCTCTCGACGCAGTTCCGGTTCCCGGGCAAGGCGTTCTTCAACGCGATGATCCTGGTGCCCCTGATCCTGCCGCCGTTTGTGGGGGCGATCGGGGTACGGGCGATCCTGGGGCGGGAGGGCGCGATCAACGCGCTGCTGGGGACGGAGTTCGACGTGCTGGGTTCGGCGAAGTACTGGGGCGTGATCGCGGTGCAGGCGCTCTCGCTGTACCCCATCATCTTCCTGAATACCTCGGCGGCGCTGGCGAACCTGGACCCCGCGCTGGACGAGGCGGCCGAATCGCTGGGAGCGTCGTGGTGGCGGCGGTTCACGCGGGTGACGCTGCCGCTGATCCGGCCCGGGGTGTTCGCGGGCGCGACGATCGTGTTCATCTGGAGCTTCACCGAGCTGGGCACGCCGCTGATGTTCGACTACACGACGGTGGCGCCGGTGCAGATCTTCTACGGGCTGAAGGAAGTTGAGACGTCGGCGGCGCCGTACGCGTTGACGGTGGTGCTGCTGACGGGGGCGGTGGCGCTGTACCTGCTTGGCAAGGTCGTCTTCGGGCGCAAGGGGTACGCGATGTACGCCAAGGCGTCGCGGGCGGGATCGGAGACCGTGCTGGCGGGGTGGCGCGGGGCTCTGGTGACGGCGGCGTTCGGGCTGATCGGGCTGCTCGCGCTGCTGCCGCACGTGGGCGTGGTCCTGACGAGCCTGACGTCGCCGGGCCAGTGGTACTCGACGCTCCTGCCGACGAGCTTCACGGTCGAGCACTACCGCCAGGCGCTGACGACGGGCGACTCCTTCGGGGCGATCGTCAACAGCCTGAAGCTGGCGGCGTGCGCGATGCTCGTGGACATCGTGATCGGGATCGTGGTGGCGTATGTCATCGTGCGGACGCAGGCCCGGGGGCGGTCGCTGGTGGACGCGCTGTGCATGCTCCCCCTGGCGGTGCCGGGGCTGGTGATGGCGTTCGGATACGTGGCGATGAGCCTGCGGTGGCCCTTCGGCAAGGACGGTCCTCTGTCGGGCGTGGCGTCGATCTTCGGGGCGGTGCCCGCGCCGTTCCTGTTCCTGGTGGTGGCGTACTCGGTGCGGCGGCTGCCGTACATCGTGCGTTCGACGATCGCGGGACTCGAGCAGACGTCGGGCGAACTCGAGGAAGCGGCGATGATCCACGGGGCATCGCGGTTCACGGCGGTCAGGAAGATCATCCTGCCGCTGATCGCGGCGAACCTGGTCGCCGGCGGGCTGCTGGTGTTCTCGTTCTCGATGCTCGAGGTGTCGGACTCGCTGCTGCTGGCGCAGCAGACCAAGGACTACCCGATCACCAAGGCGATCTTCGCGTTCACCGAGCGCCTGGGCGACGGGCTGTACATCGCCAGCGCGCTGGGCGTGTGGGCGATGGCGCTGCTGACCGTGACGCTGTTCGGGGCGTCGGCGCTCCTGGGCAAAAAGCTCGGGGCGATCTTCCGGGTGTGAGCAGGGTCACGCGCGGCACGGGACCGGCGGAGAGTCTCAGCAGGTCCCAAAAACACAACCGCACCCGTCGTGGGTGCGGCTGGCACGTACGTATCTCATCTCCCCAACGAACTCGCCGTCCGTGCGAGACCGGGTCCAGCGGTTCAGGCCGAGAGGACCGAGTACCGCCGCCGCGAGGCCACCATCGAGCTGACCGCGGCGACCACAGCCGCCACCGAAAGAAATGCAAACGTTGCCATAGCTCTCTTCTCCCTGAAAGTGCCGAGCTATTCGTTCGGCTCGCGCGGCCGGTTCCGCCATTTGTTGCAAGCCCCTCCTCCGCGGCTCGCAACTCCCTTCGCAATCAATGAGATACGAGCGCCGGAGAAACGCACGGGCGGGTGGGGGCCAGACTCGCAAATCGCCGCGCCGGAGCCGTCGCAGGCCGTGTACGCCGGCCGTTCGGACGCATGGCGCGGGTTATCGGCACTCGGCGGTCGCCGCTCGGCGGCGGAAGTTTCCTACCCTCGGCCATGCCGCTGACACGCGAACAGATCACCCGCCGGGCCGCCCAGGAACTCCGCGACGGCTACATCGTTAACTTGGGTATCGGAATGCCGACGCTGGTGGCCAATTACGTGCCCGCGGGGATGGACGTATGGCTGCAGTCCGAGAACGGGCTCCTGGGGATGGGCCCGTTTCCGACCGAGGACCGGGTCGACGCGGACCTGATCAACGCGGGGAAGCAGACAATCACGGCACGGGCGGGCGCGGCGTTCTTCTCGTCGGCGGATTCGTTCGCGATGATCCGGGGCGGGCATATCGACCTGTGCATCCTGGGCGCGATGCAGGTGTCGCAGGACGGCGACCTGGCGAACTGGATGGTGCCGGGCAAGATGGTGAAGGGGATGGGCGGCGCGATGGACCTCGTGGCCGGGGTGAAGCGGGTCATCGTGACGATGGAGCACACGGCCAAGGGCGGCGTGGCCAAGTTCGTGAAGCAGTGCTCGCTGCCGCTGACGGCCAAGCGCTGCGTGCACATGCTGATCACGGAGCTGGGCGTGTTCGAGTTCCTGGAAGACCGGAGCCGCTTTGAGCTGCGGGAGCTGGCGGCGGACGTGTCGCTCGACGACGTGAAGCGGCAGACCGAGGCGGAGTTCCTGGTGCCGGCCTCGATCGGTCGCGTCGCGGTGTAGCGGGTCCGCGTGCAGGGCGGCGCGCAGGCGGGGGCACTCCAACAATCGACATCATGGTAAAGCGATGCCGAGCACGTGCGGTCGCGGTGCTGGTCGCGGCGATGCTGCCGGGCTGCTCGCTGATTCCGAGCACCAAGCCGAACCAGTATCCGTCGCCGAGCCCGGGGCCTTCGCCCGGCCCGCCGCCGGGCCCCTCCCCCACTCCCTGGCCGGCGGGGTCCCAGGGATCGCTGCGGTTCGTGCCTGTGGCGATCCGGGCGCAGGCTCAGCGGCCGCTGGCACTGGAAGCGGACGCGGCGCCGACGGGGTTCACGTTTGAAGGCCGCGTCGAGTCGACCGATCCGCGGATGCCGTTTGCGGTCGATCCGGACCTGCGGGTGACGGAGGCTCGGGACGACCGGGGGCGGGACCTGGCGGTCGGTCGGTCGATCGGCGAGTTTTCGGCGGCCACGACGCCCGGCGTTGCGCCGTGGCCTCGGTGGATTCCGCCCGTGGGCGAGGGGCCCGCGGGCGCTCGACCGGTGGCAGGGGTCGAATGGGAGTGCTTCGGGCTTTCGTCGCTGCCGGGGTCGCTCGACCGCATGCGGGGCTTCGCGGTGGCGTGGGTGATCGCCGAATCGGTGACGCGCGACGCGGGGATCACCGGTTCGCGGGGACCGGTGGAGCTTGTGCCGGACCTCCGCATGACGGTGGGCCAGCTCCGGCGGTCGGGGGACGCCGCGGTCGTGGACATCGTGCTCGAGCGGGGGACGGGGATCGCGCCGTACTCGGGGATGCACACCGACGTGCCGCGGATCGTCTCGGTGACGGTGCTCGACCAGCGCGGCGAGCGGATCGCGGACGTCCCGGTGCAGTCGGCGGCGTACGTGGCGCCCGAGGCGGGCGAGCGGTCGTGGCCGGTGTCGCTGTCGTTCTTCGTGAACGAACCGCAGCGGCGGCCGACCACGCTGCGGATGGTGGTGGCGACGAGGCTCGAGCGGGTGCAGATTCCGTTTGACCTTCGGGACGTGCCGGTGGCGGAGGATCGCTGACAAAAGCGCAAGACCCCGGCCTTATGGCCGGGGTCCCGCGTTCATCTCACCGGTCGCGTTCGCCCGATCCGACGCCTTCCCCGCGTCGATCGGCGTGGGTGAGCCGTGCTTGAGTCGGCGTGCCGCCGCGGCGTGGCCGGATCAGCAGCCGGCTTCGAAGGCGCGGACGAAGGCGTCGAAGTCGTCGGTATCGACGAAGCCGGACTGGTCGAAGTCGGCGGAGTCATCGCCGATCTCGAAGGCGTGGACGAAGGCGTCGAAGTCGTCGGTGTCCACGAAGCCGGACTTGTCGAAGTCGGCGCGGCAGCCGGTTTCGGCCGTGACCTGGATGTTGTCGACGCCGACGTTCCACCAGTTGGCGCCGTAGAAGTAGCCGGGGAGCATGGTGGTGATGCGGACTTCGTCGACGCTGGCCATGACGTTGGCGTACGTGCGGCCCGGGGGCAGGATGGGCTCGTAGGTGTTGGGATCCTCTGCGCCGGTGCCGCCCCAGCCGGCGGGCAGGTCGACCTGCGAGGGGTCGGGGACTTCGAAGGTGAAGGTCTTCCAGCCTTCCTCGATCTGGCCGAGCGAGTCGCCGATCTTGTAGACGCTCGCCATGGGGATGTTGTTGTCGGGGTCGCCGTAATCGACGAACTCGATGCAGACGGGGAACCACGCGGGGTCGATGGGCTCATCGAAGAAGTTGTTGAGCGAGAAGACGCGGATCTGTGCTGTGTAGGTCATGCCGCCGGTGTAGCCGGTGAGGTCGCCGATGACCGGGCTGTCGGGCGACTCGTTGCGGATCTGGAGGCCCCAGACGTCGACGTTGGGCAGGCCGATGAACTGGCCGGTCTCGTCCCACATCTGGACCTGGTTGCCGTTGACGAGCCAGCCGCCGTACCCGGAGCTGGGGTCGCCTTCGAAATCCTGCGAATCGATGACGCCGGCGCCGGCGATCGAGGCCATGGCCATCGCGGCCGCCGCTGCAACTCCCGTCAGAATCCTGCTCATGCCATTCTCCTTGATGTGCCTGCCAGACACTGGTGTTCGGCTCGCCCCGGAATCAGGCGGTCACGCCGCCGAGCCGGACGGTGCTGACCGATACGATACCCGCGGGTCAACCGGTTTCCAAGAAGTTTCCGGGAAACTTTTTTCTTTGCTCTGGCATCGGGCGGTTGATTCATGTACCATCTCGAACGGGCGGGGGTTCTCCCGCCCCGGGCCCGTGCGATCTTCTTTATGCGTTCCACGACAGAACCTGATTCCAGTGCCGGGTCTTTGGACGGCTCCAGTACGGGAGCGGTGATCTCGATCCCGGGCGGGTCGTCGGTGCTGGAGGCCAAGATCTCGCAGGTGGGCGATGAGTTATTGCGGACCGTGAAGTCCGTCATTGCCGCGGCGACGGATGCTTCGGACGCGGCCCGTACACGGCCGCAGGCGCTTGCCCGGCACCTGGGGCTGGACAAGGTGCTGACGAGCCGCGTGCTCAAGGCAATCCGCGGAGCGGACCCGATCCAGGCGGCGCACCGCATGCCGGGCCCGGATCCGCTCCGGCGGTTCGTGCGGGCGGCGGCCAAGCGGGGCGCGCCGCCGGAGCTGGTGACCGAGGCGCTGGCCGCGATCGACCGGTTCGAGGCGCTGATCACCAGCCAGGTGGGCGATCGCAGCCTGCTGGACGCGATCCTGAGCGCGTGGGTGCCCGATGCCCGGCGCGAGTTTGAGCTGCGCCGCAAGCAGTCGGCGTTCAAGGCGATGAGCCAGCTCAAGGGGGCGCAGGCTCGGACGGCGCTGGCGACGGTGATGCTGGTCCCGTCGGCGGACGAGCGGATGATCGACGTGGTGTGGCTGAACGGCCTGGTGGGGGTGCACCGGGTGCGTCCGGGGGCGGTGGTCAAGATCTCGACGAGGCGGATGACGCCGGCGGATTCCAAGCGGCGGCCGCTGACGCTCGGTGGTGCGGCGATCATCGATCCGCCGGCGGGCACGACGTCCGAGACGGCGGCGGCGGCGCTCCTGATCCCGGAGTTCTGCTCGACACCGCTGCCGCGGCTCGCGGTGCGGACGGTGGGGCAATCGGTGTTCTACACGCTCGCGGGGGACGAGGTCGGAGCGCCGAGCTCGTGCGACCTGATGTTCGCCGAGGTGAACCGGGCCGAGCTGCCGCGGTATGTTCCGGCGGGGTCCGGGCGGCGGTCGTACTTCTTTGCGGATATCACGATCCCGGCGGAGGTGGTGCAGTTCGACGTGCTCGTGCACGAATCGCTGTACCCCGGGCAGGCGCCCGAGCTTCGGATCTACGACACGGCGTTCGAGGGTGCGGCGAGTCCGAACGATCCGGCGAGGGACATGGACCGGTTCGACCTGCTCGAATCGATCGAGGCGCTGGGGATCGGGCTTGCGAGGGTGCGGTCGTCGGATGTGGACCGGTACCCGCAATTGCTCGCGCACGTGGCGGAGCGGTGCTCGATCGACGGGTCGAAGATCCGAGGCTACCGGTGCCGGATCGACTACCCGCTGTACGGGTCGCAGGTGACGATGGTGTTCAAGGGTGTGGAAGAGGCGGGGTGAGGTTGAAACGCCGGTGCAGGCGAGAAGAACATCGTCCGCCTTGCTTGGCCGGCCGCAACCACCGGGGACGCGTCAAAACATGAGAATCACCGGGCCTTGAGGAGGGCGAGCACGGTTCGTATCGCTTCCAGTTGCTGACTGCAGTGGGTATGGAGGTCGGTCTGGTAGGTCAGCCATGACTGCAACTCCGCCCGTGACGCCATGAGCCGATTCCAGTCGTACTCGACGATGGCGTTGTCCTTCTCCCAGTCGGCGGGGTCGGCGCTCCACGACACCGCCTCGAGGTAGTTTGAATCCGGAGCAAGGACGACAGCGAGGGCCTGCGGGAGTTTGCGGGCGTATCGCTCCGCGTGATGGCCGTAATGGGTAAGGGCCGCCCGCAACCTGGCGTCGGACAATCGCGACAGCGCGCCCGTTGAGACCAGCTCGGAATAGGTGACGGACTGCGCCGGCGCGTCCCAGATGTACTGGGCATCCCGCAGGCATTGACGGAATGCCGGTTCATCGGCGGGAAGATGACCTGACCGGAGGGCCACGATGATGGCGCCGGTGCTTCGAATGGTCGTGGCGTATTGACTGACGGCGTGCGCCAGATCGACCTCCACGGCGCCGAACTCTTCCGTCAGCCTCGCCAATGTCGCGCGTTCGGCGTCGGCCTGGCGACGTGCCTCATTCCAGTTGGACACCTCGATGCCGAGAAACACACCGAGAACGAGGATCACAAACTCAATCCCGATCGCGTTCCAGTTTTGATCGCGGAGATGCTTTGTGAAGCGTCGGAGGACCATTTCGAGAGTGTACCGCGACACAAGCAACTTGCCATGAAACGAGAAAGCCCTCGCGAGGACCTCGGTCCGATCACACTTCGACGTGCTGGCCAAAGGGCCTGCCCTGTTGAAGAGTCGGGGTGACAGGACGCCAATAGCTTTTCGTGCAAGGCATCAGCTCATGGAAGGCGGAAACGCGGGTCCTGCTCGCCGTGAAACCGTGACACGTGAGTGAGGGTACACTGACGCCATGCTAACCGGCAGATACATGACTTCGGTAAAGAACGTGCCCGCCGTAATGAAGGCCATCCAGGATGGTGCCGCCCCTCCCAAGTTCACGATTGAGCACCTGAAGGGAATCGGGTTCCCGAGCAGCAACGATCGCACCATCATCCCGATGCTCAAGGATCTCAAGTTTTTGGGCGGTGACGGAACTCCACTCCAACGATACCACGACTACCGGGACAGAACTCGCGCGAAAGCGGTCATGGCAGAGGCGCTACGCGAGGCCTATCAGGACCTGTTCCAGATCAATGAACGTCCAAGCGAACAGCAGCGAGCGGCCATCGAAGGAAAGTTCAAAGCGGTTCACAATGTCGAGGACAACATTGCCGAACTGCAGGCCAGGACCTTCTTCGCCTTCTTAAAGCTTGCCGATCTCGACGCTGCCGCAGGGAGCGGGATACCGAAACCTTCCGCGCCCAAGGCAGAGGAGGAGGGTGCGGGCGATTCGGCGGAGAGCACGTTGCCGACGAAGCAACGTCATCCCCTGTCGAGCGTCGGACTTCGGTACAACATTGAAGTACACCTCCCGGCCACGAAAGATGTAGAGGTCTACAACGCAATCTTCAAGTCATTGAAGGAGCACTTGATTGACCACTAGTCGGAAAGATGTCCGGGATTGGATGTTCCGCGGTTTGATGTTCGAAGCGGACGCCGAGCGGTTTCGCACAGCAGGAATTCGCGTCGGCGCGGACCAACGCGACGCAGAGCGTTCCTTGCTCGAAGAAACTCTTGAACCCTTTGGAGTGGACGAGCGCAACGAAGCGTTGCTGATGGCAAGGCTGTATGCGTTGATCTACTGCTTCGAGAACGCGGTGCGGAACCTAATTAGTGAACGGCTTGCGGAAAGACACGGCGCGACCTGGTGGGCACAAAAGGTGCCTCAGAAAGTGCGGGAGTTCGCGGAGCAACGACAGAAGGAGTCTACTGAGAACTCTTGGCTTGAGGGTCAGAAGAAGGACCCGATGGGGTTCATCCAGTTTGGGCATCTCGCTGACATCATCACAAACAACTGGGGCGATTTCTCGGACTTGGTCCCGACGCAGCACTTTTTGAAACAGCGATTTGAAGAGATGGAAAAAGGCCGGAATTTCATCGCGCACAATCGCTTGCTGCTCCCCGGCGAGTTCGCACGGCTGGAGATGTACGTCGCAGATTGGAATCGTCAGGTCGGCTTGTGAGCGTGTACAGCGTGCACGCGCCGCACGTCAGGTGTTGATGAAGCAAACTGGGTCATGGTTCAAACCCAGCCTGGAACAGTCAGGATCACAGGACACGGTTGAACACGTGCGTAAACACAGATGGCCCCGGCACTAGCCGAAGCCCTCTTTTCTGCTGAATCGGGGTGACCTGAACTAAACCCGCGCTCTCAGCCGGCGTCGGCATCGCATCTCTCAGTTCCGCACCCGCTGCATGACCAGCTTCCACCATTCCTTGACCGAGAATTCCGCCAGGTCGCGGACTTCGCCCGGGTCGCAGAGGATGCCGCCGCACACCGTGCACGCGTCGGTCCGCACGTGCGGCTGCTTGAGGTCCGACATCGCGATCAGGTCCGAGTGATCGACCGGGCACTTGAGGCGCCGTGGCCCGGCCGATGAGCCGCGAGCGGATGAAGCCCCCGAGCCGACCCCTCCGCCACCGGCTCCCGCCACGCCCGCGTGCCCCGAGCCGGTCGCGCCGTGTCGTCCTGCGCCGCTCGCCGCGTTACCCGCGTCGACCGTTTTCGCGCCGCCCGTGATCGCGAGCACGCGATCCAGCTCGAGGGCGTCGAACCACACGCACCCGCACGTCGGGCAGCGGTCTACCTCGACGACTCCGTCCGCCGGCCCGGCCTCGCCGAGCACAACCGTGACCATGTCTGCCCCGTCCCGCGGGCACTTGAGCGCGTCCTTGTGGTCCATACCTCCCATCCTACCAGTCGCTGAGCCCTCACCTACCGGCATCCCTCAGGCGGGTGGGTTTGCGGGTGGGCCCACCAGGCGGCTTCGCCTACCGGGAGCCGAGCGGGACGGGTCTCGGGCGCGGTACGGGGGGGGTTTTTTGAGGGGGTTTCGGGAGGCACGTGAGGGCCAGCGCTTGGTCCATGGTCGGTATTTGGGAACGTTGGCGGGTCGGGGGGAGGGCGAGGCCCGGGACCTGGCACCGGTTCTTCCTGGAAGTACAGAGCATGGGCGCCGCCAGGGCGGGCCGGTGCATACGCCGGGCCATGAGCCGGATCGCGTGAACCGGTCGCGGGGGCTCGGGGGACCTTGATCTGTCGGGGCGGGCGTCCTTTACTTCCCTCCCCACGTCGTGGTGGCGTGGTGTCCTTGCCTTTTGAGGTTGGTCTGGCAGAGCGAGGTTGCGATGGCGATTCGGGTGAAGTCACGGAGCGGCGAGACGGTCGAGCAGATGATGCGCCGCTTCAAGAAGCTCTGCGAGAAGGAAGGCCTGACGAAAGACATCCGCCGCAAGGAGTTCTACGAGAAGCCGTCGGAGCGCCGCCGCCGGGCCGCCCGCAAGAGCGTGGCGCGCCGCCTCAAGGGCGACATCGGGCCGGTGATGAAGCCCGAGCGGGCCTGAGTGGAGCGCTGATCGAACATTGAACCGCCGGGCAGGAATGCTCGGCGGTGTTGTTTTTGGCCAGGGGTTGCCGGGAGCGGGGGCGACAAGAAGGGCGGCATCCCGGGGGTTCCGACTTGACCTTGTGGCTCTGCTACCCCACACTAACTCCCCTCGCCGGGGTGGGGTCTCACGGGTGTTTTCGCCGGCTGGATGCACGGGCACGAGCGGGGGTCGGTCGGCGCATGACATCGGTCTTCGGGCGTGCAAGAGAAGAAGGGTTGAGTCCGCTGGGGTCGTGATTCGAAGCATCGACTGAGAGAGTCTGCAACCAAACCGGCGGATGGCCGCTCCCCCCATGCACGCACAAAGTGCGTTTGCGGCGGGGAAACAGCCGATTCCCAGACCGCCGCCGTTCCGTGGCGACCGCCGCCGGTCCCCTCCAAGCAGGAGTGAAGCAACGTGAAAGAACTTTCCCTGGCCGCAACACTGGCCGCCGTCATCCGAGCCTCCCGGTCCGTGGCCGTCCGGTCGATGGCCTCGCTGAGCACCCTGGCGATCCTGTGCTCGCTGGCGATGCCGGCGGGGGCGTGGGCCGCCGACGGGGCCGCGGCGCACAAGCCCGGCGGTGAAGTGAACATCGTGATGCCGGACCTGACCAACGACACGGCGAACCCGGGGACGGGCGTGAAGGCCGAGTTCCTCGGCGGCCAGAGCGGCCACAACCTGCTGCTGGTCGGGCTGGTGATCAGCGCGCTGGGCCTGGGCTTCGGGCTGTGGATCTACAAGCGGCTGAAGAACATGCAGGTCCACCGGTCGATGCTCGAGATCTCCGAGCTGATCTACGAGACCTGCAAGGCGTACCTGCTGCGTCAGGGCAAGTTCCTGATGATCCTGTGGGCGTTCGTGGCGGCGGCGATGACGGCGTACTTCCTGCTCCTGGTGAAGGTCTCGCCCGGCGAGATGGCGATGATCCTGCTGTTCTCGCTGATCGGCATCGGCGGTTCGTACGGCGTGGCGTGGTTCGGGATCCGGGTGAACACGTTCGCCAACAGCCGTGCGGCGTTCAACGCGCTGCGCGGCAAGCCCTTCCCGTGCTACGACATCCCGCTGAAGGCGGGCATGTCGATCGGCATGGCGCTGATCAGCGTCGAGCTGCTGATCATGCTCGTCATCCTGCTGTTCCTGCCCAGCGAGCTTGCGGGCAAGTGCTTCATCGGGTTTGCGATCGGTGAGTCGCTGGGCGCGGCGGCGCTGCGTATCGCGGGCGGCATCTTCACGAAGATCGCGGACATCGGGTCGGACCTGATGAAGATCGTGTTCAAGATCAAGGAGGACGACGCGCGGAACCCCGGGGTGATCGCGGACTGCGTGGGCGACAACGCGGGCGACTCGGTGGGCCCCTCGGCGGACGGGTTTGAGACCTACGGCGTGACGGGCGTGGCGCTGATCTCGTTCATCATGCTGGCGATCCTGCCGGGGCTGTACCTGCCCCCGGGCACGACGGCCGCGACGGCCAGCGCCGACCAGCTCGCGCAGGCGGCGGCGGCGGCGAGCACGGTGCAGGTGCAGCTGCTGGTGTGGATCTTCGTGATGCGCATCATCATGGTGGTCGCGTCGGCGGCGGCGTACTTCTTCAACCACGTGCTGGCCCGGGGCAAGTACGCCCAGGCCGACCACATGAACTTCGAGAAGCCCCTGACGAGCCTGGTGTTCATCACCTCGGGCCTGTCGATCGTGCTGACGTTCATCGCGTCCAAGCTGCTGATCCCGGACATCGCGGGCGACACCACGCTGTGGTGGAAGCTCTCGACGATCATCACCTGCGGGACGCTGGCGGGGGCGATCATCCCCGAGCTGGTGAAGGTGTTCACGTCGACCGAGTCGCGCCACGTGCGCGAGGTGGTGACGAGCTCGGAGCAGGGCGGCGCCTCGCTGAACATCCTGTCGGGCTTCGTCGCCGGCAACTTCTCGGCGTACTGGCTGGGCATGGCGATCCTGGGCCTGATGGGGGCGGCGTACTTCATCACGGGGATCCCCAACGACTCGAACCAGACCCTGGGCGACCTGATGGTGGCCCCGGCGGTGTTCGCGTTCGGCCTGGTGGCGTTCGGCTTCCTTGGCATGGGACCGGTGACGATCGCGGTGGACTCGTACGGGCCGGTGACGGACAACGCGCAGTCGGTGTTCGAGCTGTCGACGATCGAATCGATCCCGGGGATCAGGGAGGAGATCAAGCGCGACTTCGGGTTCGAACCCGACTTCGAGCGCGGCAAGGAGTTCCTGGAAGAGAACGACGGCGCGGGCAACACGTTCAAGGCCACGGCCAAGCCGGTGCTGATCGGGACGGCGGTGGTGGGCGCGACGACGATGATCTTCGCGCTGATCGTCGGCCTGACGCACGGCCTGGAGGACCAGGCGGCGATCGCGAAGATGTCGCTGCTGCACCCGCCCTTCCTGCTGGGGCTCATCTCCGGCGGCTGCCTGATCTACTGGTTCACGGGGTCGTCGACGCAGGCGGTCTCGACGGGCGCGTACCGGGCGGTCGAGTTCATCAAGGCGAACATCCGCCTGGAGGGCACGACCAAGGCGAGCGTCGAGGACAGCAAGCGGGTGGTGGACATCTGTACGCGGTACGCGCAGGCGGGCATGTTCAACATCTTCCTGGGCGTGTTCTTCTCGACCCTGGCGTTCGCGTTCTTCGACTCGTTCTTCTTCATCGGCTTCCTGCTCTCGACGGCTCTGTTCGGCCTGTTCCAGGCGATCTTCATGGCCAACGCGGGCGGCGCGTGGGACAACGCCAAGAAGGTCGTCGAGACCGAGCTGAAGAAGAAGGGGACGGACCTGCACGCGGCGACGGTCGTGGGCGACACCGTGGGCGACCCGTTCAAGGACACGTCGTCGGTCGCCATGAACCCGGTGATCAAGTTCTCGACGCTGTTCGGCCTGCTCGCGGTCGAGCTGGCCATCAGCCTCAAGTCGGGCAGCACCCACACGACGCTGACGACGGTGCTGACGGTCGCGTTCTTCCTGGTCTCGCTGTTCTTCGTGTACCGGTCGTTCTACGGCATGCAGATCAGCACGCGGGCGAACGCGTAGGCCCCGCGGCGGGCTGCCCGGTGGGCGTGCCTGCCCAGTGTGACACCCGACGCCCCGGCCGACCGCCGGGGCGTCTTGTTTTTGCACGCCGGGGCCCAAACAAGGCGCGTGAGAGATCCTTCATGCGCGGTTCAGGAGCATTTCACGGACCACGGCGCTTGGAATGACGGATGGAGAACCGGAGGGCGGGGTGAGGAGATTGGCATGACGTGGCTGAACGCAACGGTCCGTGGGACGGGTCGCCTCTTGCCCCTGATCATCGCGGCGGGAACCGCCGCCGACGCGGCCGCCCAGGATTTCGGGCGTGCGCTGTCGTTCGACGGCGTCGACGACCAGGTGACGTGCTCGGGCAACTTCGACGCCGCCGCGTTCACCCTCGAGGCGTGGATCTTCGTGAGGGACTACGGGCCGGCGGGCTACGGCGGGATCGTGTCGTGGGGCCGTCAGCAGGACGCGGCGTACGAGCTGGGGGTGTTCGGGCTCAACGGGGTGCCGCAGCTGCTGCTGTCGCTGAACCTCGGGCGGTCGGGGTCCTACGCGACGCTGCAGAGCGGGATGTTCGTGCTCAACCAGTGGACGCACATCGCCGTCACGTACGACGGCCAGTTCGTCAACTTCTTCCGCAACGGCCAGTTCATCGATTCGCGGCAGGTGTCGGTGACGATCACGCCGGCGGGCACGGGCGCGCAGTTTGTCATCGGGAATCTGTTCACCGGGAACGACCAGATCGCCGACCTCAGCCTGGACGAGGTGCGGGTGTGGAACGTGGCCAGGTCGGAGGCGGAGATCCACTGCACGGTCGGGCGGCCGCTCATCGGGTCGCACCCGGGGCTGCTCGCCGCGTACGGCTTCAACGAATCGAGCGGCCAGGACGCGTTCGACTCCAGCGGCAACGGCCGGCACGGGGTGCTCGGTTTGACGGGCGCGCCCGAGGCGAGCGACCCGGCGCGGGTCGACTCGGAGGCGCCGGCGACGTGCTTTGACGTGTACTCGCAGCCGCAGTCGGTGACGCAGTGCCAGGGGAGCCGGGTGGTGCTGGAGTTCGGGGCGTGCGGCCCGGACCCGCTGACGTACCAGTGGCGATTCAACGGCAACAACATCGCGGGATCGAACCAGAGGGTGCACGTGATCAACGTGCTCGATCCCTCGGACGAGGGCGTGTACGACGTGGTGGTGACGGCGCCGTGCGGGACGATGACGAGCACGCCGGCGGTGGTCTCCATCTGCCGGGCGGACTTTGACTGCTCGGGATTCCTGGACACGGACGATTACGACGCGTTCGTGGCGGCGTTCGAGGCGGGGAACATCTCGGCCGACTTCGACGGGACTGGGTTCGTGGACACGGACGACTTCACGGCGTTTGTGCTCGCGTTCGAGAAGGGGTGTTAGGGGAAGGCATCGAGGCATCAAGCCTCGAGGCTCGAGGTGTCGGGCCGCGGCGATCAGAGTTTCAGCTCCCAGAAGCCCGCGTCGAGCCAGCGTCCGAACTTCCATCCGACCTCGTGGAAGGTGCCGACGTAGGTGAATCCGAGGGCTTCGTGGAGGCGGATGCTCGGGTCGTTGGGGAGCGCGATGCCCGCGACGGCGGCGTGGAAACCGGCGGCGCGGAGACGGTCGAGCAGCGCCTGCATGAGGATCCGGCCGACTCCGCGGCGGTGTTTGTCGAGGGAGACGTAGACGGTGGTCTCGGCCGTGCGGCTGTAGGCGTCGCGCTCGCGCCACACCGATGCCTTGGCGTAGCCGGCGAAGCGGCCGTCGAGCTCGGCGACGAGCCACGGATGGGTCTTCGAACCCGACCGCCAGAGGCGCGCGAACTCGGCGTCTGCGGCGGGCGTCTGGCCCCAGTGGACGGTCGTGTGCTCGATGAAGTGGTTGGTGAGGGCGTTGGCGGCGCCGACGTCCTGCTGGGCGAAGTCCCGGACGAGCATGGGTGGAGGGTACCGCGCTCACGTCAAAAACGAAAAAGGACCCGGCGCGGGGCCGGGTCCTTGGGAGGTGCGATCAGGCGAGTCGATCGACGGCGGCGGGATCAGCAGCCGCGCTCGTAGCAGCGGACGAAGGCGTCGAAGTCGTCGGTATCAACGAAGCCCGAGGCGTCAAAGTCGGCCTCGTCCTCGCCGAGCTCGAAGCGCTGGACGAAGTAGTCGTAGTCGTCGGTGTCGACGAAGCCGGTGCCGTCGACGTCGGCCGGGCAGAGGACGACGAACTGGTCGCCCTCGATGGCGCTGAAGTCGACGAGGCAGGGCTCGCCGAGGTTGCCCCAGCCTTCGGGCAGGCCGCCGATGACCTGGTTGGACATGAACTGGTGGCTGCTGGCGTTGATGTAGCCGGCGATCTTGATGATCGGGTGGACTTCGCCGAGGTTGGCGGGCTTCCAGCCGGCTTCGGAGAGGTCGATCGCCCACTCGAGGCCGGTGTCCACGGCGGCGGCCGCGGCGTAGTCGGCCGTGCTGCCGGTCACGCCGCCGACGTTGCTGTTATCGATCGAGAAGTGGATGAGATCGGGCACGCCGACGGGGGGCACCGACCCGTAGGGCTCGATGAGGTTGTTGAGGCCGGCGGTGCGGGGGGCGTAGGAGGTGTAGATATTGGTGCCGCTGCCGACGAGGCCGAGGTTCTCGTTGCCGTTGAAGAAGCCGTCGAACGTAATCGGGTTGTTCTCAGCCTTCACGCCGCCGTCGTAGCCGCCGTAGTCGAGGTTGTTGCCGCCGCCGTCGGTCGCGACGCCGTCGGTGCGCATCAGCGCTGCGTTGGCGTACATCTCGGTGCCGTTTGTGCCGCAGCTCAGGAAGTAGTCGGCGGCGAAATCGCCCCAGTCGAGGGAGTTGTCGAAAGTCAGGCCGGGGCAGCCGTAGCCGTCGCCGCCGAGGCCCTGCTTGTTGAGGGCGTTGTAGTCGACGTCCATGTTGAAGGCGCTGATGGAGTGCTGGCCGCCGGGCGCGACGTCGAGGAAGACGTCGGCGTGGTTGTAGTTGCTCTCGAGGTTGCCGCCGATGAACAGCAGGAGCCACTTGCCCCACTTGCGGGCATGGACGTTGTCGAACTCGCTGCCGCTGGCGAAGTCGGGCGAGGCCACCGGGGGCGCGCTGGTCACGCCGGCGATGTTGCTGTTGTCGACCGCGGGGATGATGAGCGGGGCGCCGCTGTCGCCGGGCGTGAAGCCGGTGGGGGTGCCGTAGCCGCTGGAATAGCCGACGTACCAGCCGGTGCCGCCGGCGGTGACGACGCCCGCGTCCACGTAGATGTCGGTGCCGTTGCCGTTGATGCCGACGTAGAAGTCGGCGCCGAAGCCGTTCTCGAAGGTGAGGCCGGCCATGTTGTTGAGCCGGCCCTGGCCGTAGACGCCGCCGGACTGGAGGACGGTGTCGCCGCCGGTGGCAAAGTCGAGGAAGAGGTCGAGCGAGTTGCCGTTGGCCTCGAGGTTGCCGCCGATGAACAGCACGAGGTTGCCGCCGGCGGTGTCGATCGCGGCGTGCAGGTTGTCGAGCTCGGATCCGCCGCCGCCGGTGGGCGTGCCGGCGGTGGAGTCGCCGAACTGGGTGAAGTTGGTCTGCAGCGCGAGGGCGGAGGTGTAGGAGCCGTCGCGGAAACCGTCGAGCGTGGGCGTGAAGACGGGCAGGCTGTTGAGGTCGATGGTGACCGTCTGCGTGCCGGCGAGGGTTTCGAAGTTGACGCCGCCGGGGCCGCCGAGGTTGCCGAGCTGGCCGCTGAGGCTGCCGAGGACCTGGTTGGAGAGGAAGCAGTTGCAGCCGGCGTTGACGAAGGCGACGAGCTTGACTTGGGTCGCGCCGCCGAGGACCGACAGCGGGATCTTCACTTCAATGCCGGTGGAGACGCTCGCGGTGTCGAAGGGCACGGGCTGATTGTCGCCGAACTGGGTGGGGTTGGCCTGCACCCACTTGGCGTCGCCGTAGAGGGCGTCGCGCTGACCATCGACGGTCACGGGCTGAGCCGCCGCCGTACCCGCCAAGGCCGCAAGAAGAGCCGCCGAAACAATGGGGAACCTCATCGATCTGCCTCCAAAAGTCCGCGGTCAGATGCCGCGAGGGAACCACGTTCATCAAGCCGACGACGGCTTGCATGTGCCGATGCGTTTGGGGAGTCGGAACTCCTCTCTCTTGCCAAGAGGGTAGCCTGAAAAACGCTTACATTGAAGGGAATTTGGACTCGTTTCGCCCGTGGATCGCGGGATCTGCCGGGATTCTCAGGTCCGAGAAGCAGGCCAAAGGAAAACCCCTGTTTCTTATCAAGCAGGGGGTCCAAATCGCGGGCTGCCGCGTCCAAAGGCGGTCCGGAAACGATTACAAGACGTTTCCAGAGGGTTAGGATACCGGTGGACTGATTATCCGAGGATTGAGGAGCGCTCCCATGCCCCAGCATCCCACGCGTCGAGCATTCACCCTCATCGAGCTGCTCGTGGTGATCGCGGTCATCGCGCTGCTGGTGGGGATCCTGCTGCCGGCGCTGAGCAAGGCTCGCGCGACGGCGAAGGCGGCCAAGTGCCTGTCGGGTGTCCGGCAGATGGGCCTGGCGATGACGCTGTACGCGAAGGACAGCAAGGACTGGTACCCGCTGATCCCGTTCAACTCGACGGCGAAGGACCGGTGGGCCGGGAAAGGGACGACGGGCGGCCGGCGCGTGCTGGACCAGCAGTGGATCCGGGGCGGGCTGGCAGGGCTGTTCAGCCTGAACCAGATCGGCGACCGGGGCCAGAAGCCGGTGTGGGTCGGCGGCGACATCGGCGAGGGCGATTCGACGGAGTACTACGAGGACAAGAACATCACGCCGATCATGCGGCGGTACCTTGACGGGTTTGCTTCGCTGACGTGCCCGGCGGACAAGCGCGACCCGGTGATGAACCACACGCAGAACAACTACTCGCCCTCGACGACCAACGCGCTGTTCGCCAGCAACGTGCCGCGGGTGCCCGAGGGCGAGAGCGACGTGGTGTACTACAACCTGAGCTACCTGTACTTCGCCGGGCTGAAGACCGACGAGCCGGTGATCGTAACCGCGGCGCCGATCTACGGGGACGAGACCAACGGCAACGATCTCACGACCAACGCCTACTACGGGACGGATCCGGATCCGAACAAGCGCGGGGTGTTCCGCAACGACGACAACCACGGCGCCACCGGCGGGCACTACGTGTTCACCGACGGCCACGGGGCGTTCGTGAAGAGCGCGCCGGGGGACACGATCCAGCTCCGCTTCTTCGGCGAGGGCAACAAGCACCCGCAGAGCATCAACGTGATCGACAAGTTCCGGTCCGAGCGGATCCAGACGATCGACTGAGTTCAAGGTTGAAAGTTCAAAGTTCAAAGCTGAAAGTTCACGTCGCCGGTTCACGCACTGTCACTGAAACCTCCATCGAACTCTGAGCTTTCCGCTTTGAGCTTCGTCTATCCTCCCCCGTGTCACTCCCGATCGCCAAGGCCGCACCAGCTTCCCTGACTCGCCGTCTCCTGGTGGCACAGGAGTCGGGGCTTGTGCTCGTGATCGTGCTGCTGATGGCGGCGCTGACGATCCTGGGCGGGACCAAGCAGGCGCGGGTGCAGGACCCGGCGACGCAGGAGTGGAAGAAGGTCGAGGTCAACAAGTTCCTTGATGCGCAGAACCTGGTGCTCCTGGCCAAGGACGCGAGCTTCATCGCGCTGATGGCGGTGGGGATGACAGCGGTGATCGTGATGGGCGGGATCGATCTGTCGGTGGGATCGATCTACGCGCTGGCGGCGGTGCTGGGGGCGATGGCGTTGCGGGCGCTGCAGGCCCAGTGGCTCGGCGTCCCGTACGCGGAGCTTGCGACCTCCGAGGGCGGCCCGGGCGTGCTGCTGTCGGTGGCGGTCGGGCTGGCGGTGTGCTGCGGGATCGGCGCGGCGTGCGGCGCGGCGAACGGGGCGATGGTGGTGGGCCTGCGGGTGCACCCGTTCATCATCACGCTGGGGATGATGGCGGTGCTGCGCGGGATCGTGTTCGTGCTGACGCAGGGGCAGTCGATCTTCAACTTCCCCGAGTCTTTCACGACGGGCTTCTTCAAGCTCGAGCTTGCCCGGGTGTGGCACGCGGACTTCGGCAAGGGCCTGTACCCGATGCCGGTGCTGGTGATGCTGGTGGTGATGGCGGCGGGGATCGTGATCCTGGGTCGGACGGTGCTCGGTCGGCGGACGTACGCGATCGGCGGGAACGAAACGGCGGCGCGGTACGCGGGCGTGCCGGTCGGGCGGGGGAAGATCCTCGTGTACACGGTCATGGGCGCGCTGGCGGGGCTCTCGGCGTGCGTGTACCTGGGGTACCTGGGGGCGGCCGAGCCCAACGCGGGCAACGGGTACGAGCTGCGGGTGATCGCGGCGTCGGTGATCGGCGGGGCGTCGCTGTCGGGCGGGCGCGGGTCGGCGCTGGGCGCGGTGCTCGGGGCGATCCTGATCCAGCTCATCTCCAACGCGATGCTGATCCTGGAGATCGACCAGGCGTACACGGACATCGTGATGGGCGCGGCGATCGTGGTGGCGGTGGTGCTGGACCAGTTCAAGGCGCGGCTGACGCCGGGGCGTTGAACCGGGCTCGCGGGCAGGGCCGCGCGCCCGTGGTTACGATGGGCGCGATGGACATCGTTCCGCTCCGCGCCGATCTCGTGCCCGTGTGGATCGCGCAGCGCTGCTTGCTGTGGCCGAACGCCAATCCCGCCGATCTGGCGCGTGAGAGCGTGGAACTCGGCGCGGACCCCGACCGCTACGGCGTGATGGTGGCCCTTCAAGGCGCGGGCGGGTGCGCGGGGTTCGTGGAAGTCTCGCTGCGCCATCACGCGGAAGGCTGCACGTCGTCGCCCGTCGGTTACATCGAGGCGTGGTACGTTTCGAGCGCCCACCGGCGCGCGGGGCTGGGCCGGCGGCTGATCCGCGCGGCGGAATCGTGGGCCCGCGAACGCGGGTGCGTCGAGATGGCGTCCGACACGGAAACCGTCAACCTTGTCAGCCGTGCGGCGCACCGCGCGGTGGGCTTTGAAACGGTCGAGGAGGTCGTGCTGTTCCGCAAACGGCTGTAGAGGGCTGGCGGAACCGGCCCGTTCGTCGCCCCCTGGCGGGTCGTGGGCCCGGGCCGGGGGGCCGGGAACCAACCTACTCTCCGGGCGTCTATTTGAATGCCCCCTCTTTCGACGGAGACTGATTCAATGAATACCCGGTCTGCGTTCCGAGTCCTGGCTCTTGGTCTGCTCGTCGCCGCCGGCGCGGTGATCGCCGGTGCGGGCGGCCCGGAGCGTCCCGAGGCGAAGAAATCGCTGGTGATCGGCATCGTCGCCAAGAGCCAGTCGAACCCCGTGTTCCAGGCGGCCCGGACGGGCGCCGAGGACGCGTGCAAGGACCTGAGCAAGAAGCTGGGGATCGACATCAAGCCCAACTGGCGGACGCCGACGAACGAGGATGCGCAGCAGCAGGCGCAGTTCGTCGAGCAGCTGGTGTCGCAGGGCGCGGACGGGATCGCGATCTCGTGCTCGGATGCGAACCTGCTGACCAGCGCGATCGACGACGCGGTGAGCAAGGGCGTGCAGGTGGTGACGTTCGATTCGGACGCGCCGAAGAGCAAGCGGATGGCGTACTACGGGATCGACGACGTGGAGGCCGGGCGCGAGGTGGCGCGGCAGCTCGGCAAGGTGATGGGGGGCAAGGGCGTGGTCGCGATCCTGGCGGGCAACCAGAACGCGCCGAACCTGCAGGCGCGGGTGCGGGGCGTGAAGGAGGAGCTGGCGGCGAGCTTCAAGGACATCACCGTCAAGGACACGTACTACCACAAGGAAACGGCCAACGACGCGGCTGCGATGGTGCAGCAGGTGCAGAACGCCAACCCGGAGATCTCGGGCTGGGCGATGGTCGGCGGCTGGCCGCTGTTCACGCAGAACGCGCTGGACGGGATCTACGACAAGGCCAAGGTGGTGAGCGTGGACACGCTGCCCGAGCAGCTCGCGTACGTGAAGAGCGGGCAGGTGCAGGCGCTGATCGGCCAGGACTGCTACGGGTGGGGGTACCAGTCGGTGGTGATGCTCGTGGACAAGCTTGCCAACGACAAGGCCCCGGAGAAGGTCATCAACAACTTCAAGCTGGCCATCGTGACGAAGGACAACGTGTCGGAGTACGAGGGCCTGTGGCAGAAGTGGCTGAAGAAGAAGTGAACACTCGCACACGCCACGCGCGGCTCTAGCAGCCCTGGGCGTAATGCCAGAAGAAGAGTTCGTAATCCATCAAGTCCACGATGCCGTCATGATTCAGGTCTGCGGAGATGTTCTGCGCATCGAACGCGGCGAGGAAGTCAAGAACGTCATCGACGTTCACCGCGCCGTCGTTGTTGAAATCGGCCACGCAAACGTTGTCACAGTCCGTCGCGGATACCGTGCAGCGCAGGTTGGGGTCGGCTGAGAGGACGTAGCCCAGCGACCCGTCATTCACCAGCAGCATGATGCTGAACCTTCCCGGCGGCGGGTCGCAGGCCGCTCCAAGGAGGCTGAAAACAGCCGTGCCTTCCGACGTCACGTTCTGGTCGACGGACGGATGGGGCGAGGGAGGGATCGACGTGTCGGGATGGAGCCGGCCGGGCTCACGAGAGCACGGCGGCGGCATGCCGGCGCAAGGATCGGTCGAGAAGATTTTGAATTCGGTTGTCGTTGTCTGGGCGGTGACGCAAGCCGGCTCTCCGGTCGTCGCGCACCATGTGCCGCGCCAGACGACGAGTTCCGAGGAAGGATCGGGTGCCGGTTCCACGCCGTTGATGAGCTGCTGCTCGATCCGGATGTTCTGCACCCCCTCCGACCAGATCGTGCCCGGATCGCCCGTCGCACCAAAGGGCACGATCTCGACCTCCGTCCATGCGCCGGGGCCGACGTGCACGTCGAACCCCGCGCTGGCCAGGGCGAAGGCGTTCTCACCGGGGCGCGCGAGGATCTCCAGGGTGCGGCACGGGTCGTCAGGAGACGCCGGTAACAACCACCGCGCCCTCAATCCTGTCCCCTCGAACGAATGCGGGTGCACGGGCGGATCGAACCGGACGGTCGGTCCCTCGGCGACCACCTCCGTGATGCCCAAATCCGCGAAGGCGGCTGAGATGAGCGCGGACAGGTCCTCGCCCAGCATCCCCGCGCCGGTCGGAACCGAGACCATGTACGCCTGCTCGCTCTGCATGCCAGGATACGACGCGGTGTACACAAGCGTCACCGCAGGGGCGAGGCTTGCGTTGGTCGCGTCACCGGAAGCGGCTTCGTAGAAGCGAAGGTAATGGGGTTGGTCGTTGTTCGTGGCCTGCGTGTCGGTTCCAATCCTCAGATCCCCCAAACCTTCCGGATCGACAAGAACCTTTGCACCGGGGCATGGATCGGAAAGACCGTTGCCGACCACCAAGTGCGCGCCATCGCAGACCGCCGAGTACCCGTTCAACGCCGCGCAAAAGCTGGCGTTGATCGCCGCCGCCAGGATCGAGCACATCTGGCAGGCGTCGGATCCGCCAGGGATCTCCACCTCGACGACGCAGTGGTTAGAGATCGATCCCGATCCGCAACGCAGGGACAAGTTGAGCCTGACCGTTCCGGTGGAAACCGTCGGCGTGATCGAACCCCACACCGTGCGATTCACCTCGACCGGTCGGCCCTCCGTCGGGTGCGCCGATAACATACAGCACAGCGCCGCGAGAATTCCCCTCGTTGCCGGCGTCAAGGAACATGTCATTTCTCAACCCTTTGAAAAGCCCGAGGAAGTCGTGGATCCAACCATGGCACGGCCATTGTGTCTCTAACGGACCACGGTCACCTTGCCGACGAATTCCTTGGTCTCCAGGCAGTTCTTGAGCCACAACTTGTAGACGTACGTATCTTGCTGCACCGGCTTCCCGTTCATGCGGCCGTCCCAGATGGGGATCGTCGCGTAGTTGAACGTCTGGAACGGCGGAGCCTTGATCGTGTAGGTATGCACGACGTTATTCCACCGATTCGTGATCTGGCATGTGACCTGTCGAACGAACGTCACCCCTTTGATCTCCCAGACGTCATTGATCCCGTCACCATTGGGAGTGAATGCGTTGGGGATCCACACAGGCGCCTGGTCCGCGATCTTCTGGTGCATTCCCGAAAGACAGTCGAGGTCGCAGACGTTGTCGAGCCGCACGTTGTCCAGGAACGCGATCGACCCGTGCCCTCCTTCGCTGCATCCCGCCACAATGATCGTCACACGAAGTTCGGACCCGCTCGGGTATGAGTCCGTGAGCGGTATGTCGAACGCGCCGCGCTTGAAGTATGTTGCACCGGTGGGGTGGAATCCCGAGAACGTCCAGCCGGACCCGGGCTTGGTGACGTCGCTCGCGGTGATCCGAATCTGCTGGAGCAGTTCAAACTGGAGCGACTTGACGACCCCCTTCGAGGGTCGCCTGATCTCGACATCGACGAGAAAGATCGGTTGTTGCTTGCAGTCGTGATTGCCGTCAACCAGCATGGCAGCCCAGTTCAGGTGAACGTTGGACCACTTGCGGTCGTTGCCAAAGAGAAAGATCGACTGCTGGAGACGCGCCGCATGCTCGTCGCCATCGAGATCTCCGATCTTCGCCATGAACGCGCCCTCGTCAGGCGTGATCACCGTCCCGTCCAGCAGCGTGAACTGGGAGAGCACCTGAGCGTTCTTTGGCCAATCCTGCGACGCCTTCCACTTCCGACCGAGCGCATCCGACTTGAAATCCGGCTCGCCCTTTTCGTCGCAGATACTGCCCTGTTGCTTCCATCCCTTGTATTCAGCGTACTCTTCCGTCCATCCGGTGAGAGTCCCGCTCTCAAACCCGCCGTTGGAAAAGTCTCCCCCGCGCGTCGGCGCCACCGCCGCCAGCAGCACATGCGCGAACGCGAGCAGCCGAACTCTTCGTGAGACGCTCATCAGCATCCTCCCCGGCGGGGGGCCGCCCTACGCAGCCCGCCACCACTGAGTCGCTTCGACCACGAGCATGAGCGACGCGACGCCGCTGCCGAACACATTGAAAGGCACCCACCCGAACACTCGTCCAGCCATGTCAGTCTGCAGTATTCATGGCTCGATCGATCTGATCAAAATTTGCATCCTCGCATCGACCGAGGTTGCGAACGCTCAACTCGCACTCTACATTCCGCTGATACCCCTGTCAATATGTACTCCGAATAAGAAAATCACATGCAGACTCTCCTGACCGCCTCCCACATCTCCAAACGCTTCGGCATCACCCAGGCCCTTGATGATGTCTCGGTCGAGTTCGCGGCGGGCGAGGTGCACGCGCTGATGGGCGAGAACGGTGCGGGCAAGAGCACCCTCGGCAAGGCGATCGCGGGGCTGCACCGGCCGGATTCGGGAACGATCACGATCGACGGGCGCGTGCTCAAGCCCGGATCGATCGACGACGCGTTCGACGCGGGGATCCGGATCGTGCACCAGGAGCTCGCGCAGTGCCCGAACCTGTCGGTCGCCGAGAACCTGTGCCTGCACGACCTGCCGCGCCGCGGGCCGATGGGCCTGTGGGTGGATCGGCGGACGATGAATGACCGGGCCGCTCGGCTGGTGCACAAGCTGGACGCTGGGATCGACGTCGAGGCGCCGCTGGGGACGCTGGCGCCGGGTCGGCGTCAGATCTGCCAGATCGCGGCGTCGCTGGACGAGGGGAAGAAGGGGTCGGGGCACGCGGCCCGGCTGATCGTGTTCGACGAGCCGACGAGCTCGCTCTCGGTCGCGGAAGCGGACCGCCTGCTGGAGATCACGCGGGCGCTGGCGCAGACGGGCATCACGATCGTGTACGTGTCGCACCGCATGGGCGAGATCTTCCAGGTGTGCGACCGCGTGACGGTGCTTCGCGACGGGAAGTACGTCGCGACGAGCGTCGTCAAGGACATCGACGAGCCGACGCTGGTCGAGCAGATGATCGGCCGGCGGCTCCAGACGCCGACGGGCCGGCTCAAGACCGACGCGCCGCCCTCGGGCAACGACCGCGAGGCGGCGGGCCTGCGGCAACTCGCGGGCGTCGAGCACGTCGCCCCCACCACGGCGGTGCCGCTGCTGGACGTCCGGTCGCTGTCGTCGCCGGGGAAGCTGCGGGAGGTGTCTCTGGCGGTGCGGGGCGGCGAGATCCTGGGCGTCGGCGGGCTGGTCGGGGCCGGGCGGTCGGAGCTCCTGGACGCGATCTTCGCGCTGGATGCCAGGGCGTCGGGCGAGGTACTCGTTGAGGGAAAGGCGATCTCGCTGAAGTCGCCGGGAGCGCCGGGGGGTCCGATCTCGCGGTCGGTGGGCTACGTGCCGGAGGATCGCCGGCTGCAGGGGCTGTTCTTCCTGCTGGGGATCGATGAGAACATCCTGATGCCGTTCATGCCCCGGCTGGCGTCGAAGCTGGGCTTCCGGTCGCCGTCGGCCGAGCGGGCGCTGGTGGGCGAGAAGATGTCGGACTTCCGCGTGAAGGCGGCGTCGACCTCGTCGCTGCCGGGCGAGCTCTCGGGCGGCAACCAGCAGAAGCTGCTGATCGCGCGGTGGATGGGACGGCAGACCAAGGTGCTGCTGCTCGACGAACCGACCCGCGGGATCGACGTGGGCACCAAGGCCGAGGTGTACAAGCTGGTCCGGCAGGCGGCGGAGGCGGGCGCGGCGGTGCTGCTGGTCTCGAGCGAGATGCCCGAGCTGCTGGCGCTCTCGGACCGCATCGTGGTGATGTGCGAGGGCCGGATCACCGGCGAGCTGAAGGATGGCGAGATGACGCAGGCGAACATCCTGCGGCTGGCGACGTCGAACGAGGCAGATAGGGCCCGGCGAGCCAAGGCGGCCGCGGCCGTGTGACACGCCGGCCGCCGGCGGGCACGAACTTTCAAGTGCATGACCGGGCACGCCATCGCGGCGGTGCACGTGCTTCTTGGTCGCACGTCACACTCGTTGTAGGTGCGCGCACCGGCGGGAATCAACGGGGATGCTCGGGGTACGCGTGGGTATTAGGGATCGGACCGTGTCATGAAACGGTCTGAGCGCGGTGTTTCATAAGGCAGGGGAATGGGCGGGAACCTCGACCCGGTAGAGCGGCGACCTATCCTTGCGGCGTTGCAGGACACCGTGTTCATCCGCGGCATTTCCGCGGCTTTGCGAGGGTTGAGCCATGGCCAAGAAGTCGATCGCGTCGGTGGATGTTTCCGGCAAGCGCGTGCTCGTGCGGGTCGATTTCAACGTGCCGATCGAGAACGGGATCATCGAGGATGATCGGCGGATCAAGGCGGCGCTGCCGACGATCCGGAGCGTGATCGACCGGGGCGGCAGGGCGATCCTGTGCTCGCACCTGGGTCGGCCTGAGGGCAAGGGGTACGAGGCGGACTCGTCGCTCGAGCCGTGCGCCAAGCGGCTGGGCGAGCTCCTGGGCAAGCCGGTGGCGTTCCCGAGCCAGAACTGCATCGACGACACGGCGGCGGCGGCGGTCGCGGCGATGAAGAACGGCGAGGTGCTGCTGCTGGAGAACCTGCGGCACCACAAGGGCGAGAAGAAGGGCGATGCGGCGTTCGCCGGCAAGCTCGCGTCGTACGCCGACGTGTACGTAAACGACGCGTTCGGGACGTGCCACCGGCCGGATGCGTCGATGGTGGCGGTGCCCAAGGCCGTGAAGGGCCCGAAGGTGATGGGCTTCCTGGTCGAGAAGGAGATCAAGTACCTGTCTGAAGCGCTGGCCAGGCCGCAGGCGCCGTTCGTGGTCGTGCTCGGCGGGGCGAAGGTGTCGGACAAGATGGCGGCGATCGAGCACCTGCTGCCCAAGTGCTCGGCGGTGCTGGTGGGCGGGGCGATGGCGTACACGTTCCTGAAGGCGATGGGCCGCGACGTGGGCAACAGCCGCGTGGAAGAGGACCGGCTGGGGGACGCGAAGCGGACGATCGAGCTGGCGGCGCGGCACAAGTGCGACCTGCACCTGCCGACGGATCACGTGTGCTCGACGCAGTTCGCCGAGAACGCGGGCGACATCAACGTGTTCGAGAACAACATCCCCGACGGCTTCATGGGAATGGACATCGGTCTCAAGACGCAGGCCAAGTACGCCGTGGTGCTGAACAAGGCCAAGACGATCGTGTGGAACGGGCCGATGGGCGTCTTCGAGTGGCCGGCGTTCGCGGTCGGGACCAAGTCGGTGGCGAGGGCCATCGCCGAGGCGACGGGGCGCGGCGCGACGACCATCGTGGGCGGCGGCGATTCGGCAGCGGCGGTCGAGCAGTTCGGGCTCGCCGAGAAGTTCTCGCACGTCTCGACGGGCGGCGGCGCGTCGCTGGAGATGCTCGAGGGCAAGAGGTTCGAGAGCGTGGACGTGCTCGACGAGGCGTGAAGCCAAATACAAAGTTCAAAGTTCAAAGTTCAAAGTTCAAAGTTGAAAGTTCAAAGTTGAATGCTCAAAGCTGAACGTTCGAGCCAGCGGCCGAGCGGTGTGAACGGTCATCACTCGGCTGAACGGCGGCGGCGCCAGAGCAATGGCAGTGCGAGCAGCGCCGCGGATGCGGGCGCGGGGACGAGCGTGAGCTTGTGCAGCCGCCCCTGCTGCTCGTTGGCGGCGCCCATGTCCACCAGGTAGATCGTGGTGCCGTCGGGAGCAACCGCGACGCCGGTGGCGGCGGTGAGCTCGCTGACGAGCATGGTCTTCTCGCCCGTGACGGGGTCGATGCTCCAGAGCACGCCCTCGCCATCGGTGGTGCCGACCTGCGTCGCGAGGAGCCGGCCGTTGCCGAGGCGGTCGAGCGAGGTCAGGCCGGGCATGCCGGTCGCGAAGCTCGGGTTGAGGATCTGGCCGGTCTGGGCGTTGAACGTCGCGATCTGGCCCTCGGCGCCCCACGGCCCGTAGAACCCGGCGTAGAGGATGCCGCCGTCCAGCAGCAGTCCTGTGGGCGAGATCAGGGCGCTGGGCGACGTGTCCGCGAGCAGCGTGAGAGTACCGTAGAAGCCGCTGGTCGGGTCGGACGTGAAGATGCGGTCGCGGTTGGCGCTGGACGCGTACAGGCGGCCCGTGACGGGGTCGACCGTGATCCCGGACCAGTTGCCGCCATCGGGCGTCGGATCGAGGGTCTGGATCATGCCGCCATCGAGGCTGACGCGGTGAACCTGTTCAACGCCGGTGTCGCGGCCGCCTTCGCCGTACCACAGCGTCTGGTCCGGGGCGACGTGCACGGCGAGCGGGCCGATATTGAGACCGAAGAACTCCGAGACAGGGATGCCGGTGATCAGCGGCGCGTACGACCCGCCCGATCCCTTCAGAATCCGCCCGGCGGCGCTGTCGGCGAGGTAGACGTTCCCCGAGGCGTCGACATCAACGCCCTGGGGGTTGGAGAGGCCGGTGAGCTCGGTCGAGAGCACGTAGCCGGGGTCGTGGACGATCTGCGCCGCGGCGACGGGGGTGAAGATGGAGAAGGCGGTCCATCCGTACAACGCGAGCCGGGTTGGGACTGGCGAACCTGAACTCATCGGGATCTCCTGTGTCGCGTCCTTATCCGCCGCGGGCGTGCTCGCGGTTGCGGCGGCGGGCCGAGCACTCGGGAACCGGCGAGGCGTGCGGCCGATGTTCAGGGTGTTCGGCGCGAGCGGGCGATCGCGGCATCGAGCATCGAATCGGTGCCGCCAGCCACGAAGTCGGTCGGGATCGGCCAGAGCACGACGTCGGGCGTCACGCCGCGGCCGTCGATCAGCAGGCCGGTCGGCGTCAGCGACACCATCGAGGAGAGCCGGACCTGGATCCCGGACGCGGTCGCGTGGTCCAGCGCAAGGCCGCTCCCGCCGGCGCTGGGGCGGCCCATGAGCGTGACGTGCGGGAGCTGGTCCATGGCGACAAGCCAGGCGTCGGTCGCGCTGAAGCAGGCGTTGTCCATGAGCACGAGCACCCGGCGGCCGGGCCGGTACCACGAGCGTCCGTCCGGGTCCGGCGAGATCACGGCGTAGTACCACGGTCCGAAGCGCTGGTCGTCGAGCGTGATCCCCGGCTCGCGAACTCGGAAGGCGGCGGCAAAGGAGTCGATCGCGCCGCGCTGGGCGGGGGACCATCCGTCATCCCCGGCTCGGCGCATGAATCGCTCGTGCATGCGCTGGTCCATCGCGGCCGGGTCTTCGCCGGGCAGCCGGAGGGGGCGAGCGGCGTTGTAGACGACGGGGGCCGCATCAGCCGGCAGGATGCGTGAGGCGATGAGCAGGAGCGGCTCGCGGCGGCCCCCACCATTGCCGCGGACGTCGATGATGAGCGTCGAGCACTCGGCCGCGTCCTGCAGAAACTCATCGATGGCGTTCAGGTCGGCGTCGTCGGCCGACATTTCGGCAAGGCGGAGGTACGCGGTGGTCGGATCGATCCGACGGGACTTGGCGGGTGGCCAGGCGCCGGAGATCGGCTTGCGGGGCGTGAGATTAATCGAGAGCGTTCGCCACCGACTCGGCGGATCGGTTGGGACCGCGGCGACAGCGACCGTGCACGGGGCCGAGGGATCGGCGATGGACGCCGCCGCGGCGCTCCGGAGCATGCGGCAGGCGCGTTCGCGCCGAAGCGCGGGCGACCCGTCGGCGATGTAGGGCTGCTGACGTTCGATGAGCTGTTCGATCGGCGCGCCGTTGATCTCCATGATGAACGGTCGGTCGGGATCCACGAACGACCGGCGGTCGGGGGTCACGGCAACGATCCCGGTGCCGCGCTCGTCCCCCACCGGGCAGAGGAGCATCGGCAGCCACGGACCGGTGAGAAAGGGCGCCTCCACCGACACCGCGGCGTGGCCGTCGATGATCGAGCCGGTGAGCTCGTGCAGCGCGGCGGCGACATCCAGTCCGGGGGTTCGCGCGGCACGGTCGGCGGCGGCTCGGAGCCGGTCGGCGGCGCCGGTGGCGACGGCGTAGGAATCGAGCGACGCGATGAGCTCGGCGACTTCCGCGAGCGCGGCGGGGGTGATCTTGACAGGCGCTTGCGGGGCGCGGTCGGGGGCGGCTCGGCGCTTGTCGCGCAGGGCGCGGCGGTTCTCTTCGGTCATGCGCACGATGCGTTCGTGCTCGGCGCCGCTTGTCACGTCGCGCAGGGTGAGCGTGACATCCTGCCGGGGTTCTCGTCCGGCTCGGCTGAGCAGCTCGACCAGATCTTCTTCGATGCGACGCCTGCCCTGGTCGCCATAGAGCCGCTGCGCGGCGGCGAACAGGTCGGCCGCGGGCCACTGGTTGAATGCGACGAGCTCAAACCACTCCCCGCCCACCTTGACTTGCAGCCCGAGCGGGTCGTCGATCCAGCGGACGTCCTCGAAGGGCGAGAGGCGCAAGTATCGGCGCTGAGATTCGGGGGGCTGAGGTTCGGCGGGCTGGGATTCGGCCGGCTGGGAATCGCCCGCGGGCTGGGAGCTCAGGGCGGGCCGGGGGCACAACGCGGCTCGGGCATCGCCCCCGGCGTGCATCGCGGCGACCAGGACGAGCAGCGCGGCCGCCAAGTTGTTCAGCACCATGACGCCTCCCCGGCGAAGCAGCGTACCTGCTCGCGGCGTCGAGCGAGGGCTCCGGCCGCGATCTCTATGATGTCCGCATGAGTGGCTCGGCGGATGCAGTGGTGCTGCTTTCGGGGGGGCTGGACAGCGCGACGGTGCTGGCCAAGGCCCGTGCGGAGGGGCTTTGCTGCTGGTCGCTCGCGTTTGACTACGGCCAGCGTCATCGGCACGAGCTTGCCGCGGCCGAGCGGATCTCGCGGGTGCTGGGCGCTGAGCGGCACCTGGTCATCCCGATCGACCTGCGACAGATCGGGGGCTCGGCGCTCACGAGTGAGATCGCCGTTCCCAAGGATCGCGACGAGCGTGCGATGTCCGCCGAGATCCCGGTGACGTACGTGCCGGCTCGGAACCTCGTGTTCCTCTCGATCGCGGCGGGCGTGGCGGAGGTGGCGGGGGCGCGGCAGATCCACGTCGGCGTGAACGCGGTCGACTACTCGGGGTACCCGGATTGCCGACCGGAGTTTCTCGGGTCTTTCGAGCGGACAGTGAACCTGGCGACCCGGGCGGGCGTCGAGGGGCGCGGCGTGCGCATCGTGGCGCCGCTGCTGCACCTATCGAAGGCACAGATCGTCCGGCTGGGGACGGGTCTGGGGCTGGATTACAGCCAGACCCACTCGTGCTACGACCCGCTTGTCTCGCGGTCGGGTGAGGTGCTGGCGTGCGGTCGGTGCGACAGTTGCCTGCTGCGGCGTCGCGGGTTCGCCGAGGCGGGCGTCCCCGACCCGACGCGATATTCGGGGAGCTGAAGAATTGACTCGACTGGCGCACAAAGGGCTGTAAGCTGGTGCCTCTCGACCACCAGGAGCTGCACCATGGGTTTCAATCGTTCTCGGACGCTGGTTCGGATGCTGATCGGAGCCGCCTTCATCACCGCGCTTCCGGCGGCGGCGCTGGGGGATGACACGGCGAGCATCAACCTGGCCGGCGTCCAGCTCAAGAACGCGACGAACCAGAGCCGGTCGAGCAGCCCGGATTCGATCGATCCGTTCTTCGGGTACGAGTATCACATCCAGGGGCTCGCCAAGGGAAACAGCGGGATCCTGGCGGCGCTGTTCCCGAACCCGACGGACCTGGCGGTGGTGCTCGAGACGCTTTCCCCCGGATCATCGGCGATGCTGAACGGGGAGGCGTGCAACGCGTCGGGGGCGCACCCGTTTGAGGGGACGAACATCACCGTCTCGGGCTCGCAGGTGATCCTGGGGGTGACGGTGAACTTTTCCGCCACGGTTTCCGTGGGGATCGACGCCAGCAACCACGCGTATTTCTCCCTGACCAACGTGGTGCTCTCGCCGTCGATCCTGGTCGGCAGCCTGACGATCACGGAGGGGTCGGCCACGATCATCGGGGTGTGCACCGCCGATTTCGACGATTCGGGGTTCGTGGATACCGACGACTTTGACGCGTTCGTCGCCGCGTTCGAGGCCGGGGACGCGTCGGCCGACATGGACTGCACCGGGTTCGTCGACACCGATGACTTCGACGCGTTCGTGCGGCGTTTCGAGGCGGGCTGCTAGGCCCGGGGCGACAGTTCCGAGAACACACCGCGGACGGCAAAGATCGCGTGAAACCGGCGGCCCGGCATGAGCGAGGGCCGGTCGCTTCCTACTGTTGGCCTTCGCCTGGAGGGCGTTGTTCTCATCGAGGAATCGCGGGGCGGGAGACAGTGGTCATGTCCATCATGCGTGGTGCTGCCATCGGGGCCTTGCTGGTCGTGTCCGCGGGAACGGCGGCGGGCCAGCTTCGGGTCGTCGCATGGAACATCAGCTTTTACAGCGGCGGTCGGGAAGCCGACTTCAAGACGGCCGTGTACGGTGAGTTCTCGGGACGGTCGATGTCGCCCGACATCCTGATGGTCCAAGAGGTCACGTCGCTGGCCGGCGCGTCGACGCTGCTCACGTACCTGAACAACGCTCCGGGAAGCCCGGGCGACTGGTCGCGCTTCACGTTCGTGGACGGCCCGGACACCGACAACGCGGTGTACTTCCGGACGTCGAAGATCAGGCCCGTGAACCCGCCCGGAGCCGGCGATCCGGACGGCTACCCCGATCCGATCCTGGTGGTGCCTGGCGGCAACCCCAGCGGCGCTCCGCGCAACGTGCATCGCTTCGACGTGCAACTGGTCGGCTACAGCGCGCCGTCGACGGTGATCTCGCTGTACCCGGTGCACTTCAAGTCCGGGTCCGCGAGCAGCGACCAGAGCCGCCGGCTGGACGAGGCGACGAAGATCCGGGCGAACATGTCCGCACTGCCGGCGGGGTGGAACTTCCTCATCGGCGGCGACTTCAACATCCAGAGCTCGACGCAGGCCGCGTACCAGGCGCTGGTGGGCGGCGCGGATGCGGGTCGGCTGTTTGACCCGATCTCGACGCCCGGCTCGTGGAACAACAGCGACTCGTTCCGCTTTGTGCATACGCAGGACCCCGTGGGCGCCGGCGGCATGGACGATCGGCACGACCAGATCCTGATCTCGGCCGGCCTGGTCGACGGCTCGGACTTTGAGTACATCGGAACGTACGGCGTGCCGTACAGCACGACGACCTGGAACGATCCGAACCACTCGTACCGGTGCTGGGGCAACGACGGGTCGAGCTTCAACGCGGCGCTCACGATCGCGGGCAACCAGATGGTGGGCCCGGCGGTCGCGCAGGCGCTGGTGAACATGTGCGCGGGAGCGGGCCACTTGCCGGTGCTCCTGGACGCGCGCGTGCCGGCGAAGGTGACGTCCGAGGCGTCGCTTGATTTCGGCGAAGCCTTCGTCGGCGATCCGGCGGTCGGTCGGCAGTTGAACGTCTCGAACGTCGGCGACGTCTTGGTGTGGACATCCGCGGGTATCGCGAACCTCTCGTACTCCCTCTCAGCAACCGGGGGATTCACGGCGCCGGCGGGGAATTTCCTTGACGCGGCGGGCGGGGGCGGGAACTCGCACACGATCACGCTCGGCACGGCCGAGCCGGGCGAGTACTCGGGCGTCATCACGATCACCTCGAACGACCCGGATCAGCCATCGCGCACGGTCGCGGTGAGCGGGGTGATCTTCTGCAAGGCGGACTTTGACCGGACCGGCTTCGTGGACCTCGAGGACTTCGACGCGTTCGTCGCCGCCTTTGAAGAGGGGTCGGACGAGGCCGACTTCGACGGCAGCGGCTTTGTGGACCTTGAGGATTTCGATGCGTTCGTGCTTCAGTTTGAGAGCGGGTGCTGAGGAAGAAGGCATCGAGGCGTCGAGGCACAAAGGCACAGAGGCACGAAGGCACAGAGGCATCAAGACGAAGGAACGAGTTTTGGGTCAGAGCGCTGTTGACGTGTGGTGGATTCGCCACGGCGAGAGCGTTCGCAACGCCGGCGAGCGGACCGACAACACGTACGACGCGCCCATGACCGACCTTGGCCACACGCAAGCCGCGATGGCGGCGGCGGCGCTGCCCTCGGCGCCGGGGGTCATCGTCTCGTCGTCCTTCCTGCGCACGCGGCAGACCGCCGAGCCCATCTCGCGGCGCTTTCCCGATGTGCCGGTCGAGGTGTGGGACGTCCACGAGTACCACTTCCTGTGCGACGAGCAGACCCGCGGCACCAACCGCGCCGAACGCGAGCCGATGGTCCGGGCGTACTGGGAGCGCTGCGACCCGGGGTACGTGCACGGCGTCGGCGCCGAGAGCTTCGCGGGGTTCGTCGGCCGCGTCGACGCGGCACTGGCGAGGCTCCGGCAGCGGACGGAGCGGCCTGTGCTGGTGTGCTCGCACCAGCACTTCATGCTCGGCGTGATGTTCCGGCTGGCGGACCCCGGCGCGGCGGTTGATCGACCGCTGATGGAGCGGTTCCGGGAGTTCGTGGTGAGCGTCGACGTGCCCAACGCGGCGCTGGTCCGCACGCTGCTGGTGGCGCCGGGACGGGATTTCACGAGCATGCCGGTGCCCGTGGCGCGGCGGTGGACGCTGGACCCGGTCGGGGCGGTTGTGGCCGCGGGTTCGTAGGCGTTTTGCAGGAACGGGCCGAGGCCGCCGGACGCTCCGGCGCGGTTGGCGGAGCCCCCCGCGGCCTACTGTCATCCATGGCAGAATCAACGCTCGGATGGGTTCGGTCGACGCTGCGCCGGCTGGTCACGGGATCGGCCCCGGGCGGCGCCGGGTCCGCGGCCGAATCGGGGATGGCGAGGAACCTTGCCGAGAACCGGCGGGTCTGGCAGGAGAGCGAGTACTACGAGCAGGCCGAGCCGTTCATCCGGGCGCAGTGGGATGCGCAC
>JAJVHS010000023.1:0-21906 GCA_022072615.1 Phycisphaerales bacterium | reverse complement strand
GGCCGCAACAGCAACCTGCTCAAGGACCTTGCGAAGGAACTGTGGATCGTCGACATCAACCAGACGAACATCGATCGCTGCAAGGCCCGGTTCGCGGAGTACCGGGGGCCGTGCAGGATCAACTACGCGGTGAACGACGGGACGTCGCTGTCGATGATCGCGACCGGCTCGCTGACGATGGTGTACAGCTTCGACGCGATGGTTCACTTTGATCCGCAGGTCATCCGCCAGTACGTGCGCGAGTTCGCCCGGGTCATGAAGCCGGGGGCGACGGGGTTCTGCCACCACTCCAACTACGGTTCGTGGGCGGCCGACCCCAACAGCCACTGGCAGTCCAACCCGCACTGGCGCAGCCACATGACGGCGGCGCTGTTCAAGCAGTACTGCGAGGAAGCCGGCCTCGAGATCACGCGGCAGGTGATCCATTCATGGGGCGGGACGACCGACCTTGACTGCTTCTCGTGCTTCCGCAAGCCCTAGGGCCGCGGGAGCGGTTCCGCGGCGGGCGCCTTGCGAGATCCCGGGCGCCACACGACCGTCATAATCGCGAAGAGCACGATGACGATGGCAAAGAGCACTGGCACGCGGTAGGGGTACGGCCCGAGCGAATCGATGATCGTGGGCGCCTCGGGCTTGGAGGGGCCGACGAATCCGTAGTTGAAGCCGGTGATCGCGTTGAGGATCGCCAGCGTTGTCGCGTAGCAGAAGGTGACGAGGACGATCCCGCGGAAGTCCTTCCAGGTCGGCCGGTATCCCCGGGCCACGAGGTCATAGATCGCGCCGCCGACGATGTGCGTGTGGCTCAGCCAGAACCACCAGAAGCGGGGGTGACCAACGCCCTCCTGGACGGTCGGTGTGAAGAACGCCTGCGTGCAGAGGCCGAAACCCCAGTAGTACAGCACCGCGCGGGACCACCGCTTGCCCGAGAGCAGCGCGACGGCCGCGATCCACGGGGCGAGGTCGCAGAACTGCAGGGGCAGGCTGATGTGCCACCCGAAGTTTTCGGGGCGCAGGTACCACGCCACCTCGAACGCTTGGCGCGCGATGATCAACCCGCCCCAGAAGGCCGCCAGCGCGATCTCGAAGGGACGGCCGCGGAAGCGCCGGCCGATCAGCGCGGTCACGATGCTGAAGAAGAGCAGGCCGCCGGCGCACAGCGCGTGCATCCACGTGAACGACCGGAACTCCACCATGGGGTCCAGCGGCGGGGCCCCGGTGATCGCGAGCATGACGCTTCCGCCGTGCATCAGCGTGTCGGCCCCGAACCGGAGGAACGGGACGCTTCGTGGCGGAGCTGGCCGCACGCGGCGGCGATGTCGCGGCCGCGGCTGGCCCGGATGTGCGTGTTGATGTGCCGGGCCTTGAGCATGCGCTGGAACTCGAGGACGTCCTCGGTGCGCGGGCGCTGGAAGGGCATGCCCGAGACCTCGTTGTAGCGGATGAGGTTGATGTTTGCCCGCAGCGTGCGGGCGATCTGGGCGAGCTGGGCGGCGTGCTCGGGCCGGTCGTTGACCCCGCGGAGCAGCGTGTATTCGAGCGTGATCTCGCGGCCGGTCTTGTCGAACCACTCGCGGCAGGCGGCGAGCAGGTCCTGGATGGTCGTGTACTCGGCCCAGGGGATGAGCTGGCGGCGGATGTCGTCGTTGGGGGCGTGCAGCGAGAGCGCGAGGGTGACGGGCAGGTCGAGCTGCTGCGCCAGCTTGCGGATCGCCTGCGGCAGGCCGACGGTCGAGATCGTGATCTTGCGAGCGGAGATCCCCAGCGCCCACAACGAGGACATGGTGCGGATCGCGGGGACGACGCTGGAGAGATTGGCCAGCGGCTCGCCCATCCCCATGAACACGACGTTCGAGATGCGGCCGACACCGGGCAGGCGTCCCAGTCGCCAGACCTGCTCGACGATGCGGCCCGCGGAGAGGTTGGAATCAAGGCCTCCCAGGCCCGACGCGCAGAAGCGGC
This sequence comes from Phycisphaerales bacterium, assembly GCA_022072615.1. GTDB lineage: Bacteria > Planctomycetota > Phycisphaerae > Phycisphaerales > UBA1924 > JAEUJB01. Next base: position 19,947 of record JAJVHS010000023.1, on the reverse strand, counting down.
ACCCCACCGGGCAACCGACCTGAGAGCTGATGCACGCCGTTCGCCGGTCCTCGGCGGGGATCATCACGCACTCGGTCTGGCGGGACGAGTCGAGCGCCTCGCCTTCGAGGGCCGCGGGCGGGTTGCCGAGCACGTTCAGGGACACGCCGGTGGCCTGGGCGGGATCGATGGGCCGGTCCTCGTCGGCATCCGCGGGCGCCGGCGATGCCGCGGCGGGCGCCGGCGCCGCGCCGAGCGTTCCGGCGAGCGGATCGGTGAGAAGGTGGTCGGGCTCGCCATCGGTCCACTGGATCAGGAGCTTCTGCGTCTGGTCGGTCGCCATCTGGTGCCGCACGACGCGCCCGGACAGGAAGACGAACGACGACGCGATGGTCTGGCGATCGAGCTTCGACAGGTTCGACATCGCGCCGGGGTCGATGACGCCTTTCTGGTAGACCCATTCGAGGATCTGGCCGGCTCGGAACCGGGGCCAGCGCTTGGATTCGCACCAGGCTTCCATGGAGTCGGGCGTCTGCTCGAAGATGTGGTTGGCGGGGTGTTTCATGCGGGCGAACCGGTGATTGTTCGCTCGCCGGGAGGCTCACGCGGGCGCCTGGTCGGGCGAATGGCGGAGTTCGACCTGCGGAGCCAAGGCCGCGTGATCCGGCAGAGAGCCCACGAAGCGTCGCTCAACCGCGGGCCGAGGTCACGATGTCACGGATTGCCGGCCAGAGCTCCTGGTGGCGGCGGCGTGCCTCGGCGTAGCGCGGCGCGTCCGGGCCGGGGTCGCGGTGCTCGTCTTCGCGGATGGTCGCCCGCGTCGCCTCCTCGACGGAGGTCCAGACGTTCGCACCGACACCGGCGAGCAGGGCGGCTCCGAACGCGGGGCCTTCCTCGGTATTGGTGGTGATGACGGGAAGTCCGTAGAGGTCGGCCTGCATCTGGCGCCACAGGGCGCTCTTGGCGCCGCCGCCGCCGATGCGCACGGCGCGGACGGGGACACCGATCGATCGGACCAGATCAAGGATCTGCGCCATCGAGAACGTGACGCCTTCGATGACGGCTCGGATCATGTGGGCCCGGGTGTGCCGGGCGGTCAGGCCGATCCAACCGCCGCGAGCCGCGGGATCCGCGTACGGGCAGCGCTCGCCGGTGAGATAGTTGAGGAAGACCAGGCCGTCGCAGCCGGGCTCGACGGTCGCGGCCTGGTCGAGCAGGTCGTCGAAGCTTGACTGCGGGAAGAGCTGGTCGCGGACCCACTGGAGCGACCCGGCGGCGGAGAGCGTGACCCCGGTCACGCACCAGCCGCGGCGATGGCGATCGGTGCCGGTGGCGGCGCACATGGTGTGGAGCCGTCCGGGCGTGACGCCCTCGGGCGGCAGGTCCTTGCGGGGAGCTTCGGCGTGCGCGTAGATCACGCCGCTGGTGCCGAGGGTCGCGAGCACGAAGCCCGGCGAGACCACACCGGAGCCCACCGCGCCGGCCTGGTTGTCGCCCGACCCCCCCACCACGATGGCGCCCTCCGGGAGGCCGGTCTGGCGGGCGGCCCACGCCGAGACGCGGCCGGTGACGGCGGCGGATTCGAATGCCGGCGGGAGGAGGCCGCGGTCGATACCGACGCGGCGGATGGCCTCGTCGCTCCATGACCGGTCATCGACATTGAACAGCAGCGTGCCCGAGGCATCGCCGACATCGGTCGCGAGCTCGCCGGTGAGCTTGAGCCGGATGAAATCCTTGGGCATGAGGACGGTCGCGACCTTGGACCAGATGTGCGGCTCGTGCCCGCGGACCCAGAGCAGCTTGGGCAGCGTGAAACCGGTGAGCGGGGCGTTGCCGACGAGTTCCACCGCGCGCCTGCGGCCGCCGAGGTCGCGTTCGATCTGCGAGCACTCGGCGGCGGTGCGCTGGTCGTTCCAGAGCAGCGCGGGGCGGAGGGCTCGGGCGTCGGCGGCGCTGTTGTCGCGGGCGTGCCTGTCGAGCAGCACCGACCCGTGCATCTGCCCGGAGAGGCCGACGCCGGCCACGGTCGCCGCGGGGCCCAGCGCGGGCGAGGCGAGGACCGCCCGGACGGCCTGGACGGTCGCGTTCCACCAGTCGGCGGGGTCCTGCTCGGTCCAGCCGGTCTGGGGCTGGAGGAGCGGGTAGGACGCCGAGGCGGTGGCGGGCACCCGGCCGGCGGTGTCAATCGCCAGCGCCTTGACGGAAGACGTGCCGACATCGATGCCCAGCAGGATGGCCATGAACCCAGTGTACGAGCACGCGAGCGACGAGCGGCACGCGACCGGCCATACCGTTGGTCATGGCCAAGAAAGCAGCGACTCCGGCGGGCGGTCGGCGGGGCGGCAAGCCGCTGGTGGGCGTCATCATGGGGTCGAGCTCCGACTGGCAGACGATGGAGCACGCGTCCAGGACGCTCGACGAGCTCGGGATCGACCACGAGGTCGAGGTCGTCAGCGCGCACCGCACGCCGGACAAACTGATGAACTACGCGGGGGGGGCCGAGGGACGGGGGATCGAGGTGATCATCGCGGGCGCCGGCGGGGCGGCGCACCTGCCGGGGATGGCCGCGAGCAAGACGGTGCTGCCGGTGCTCGGCGTGCCGGTGGAGAGCAAGGCGCTGCTGGGGCTTGATTCGCTGCTCTCGATCGTGCAGATGCCCGGCGGCGTGCCGGTCGGGACGCTCGCGATCGGCAAGGCCGGCGCGATTAATGCGGCACTGCTGGCGGCGGAGATCCTGGGCTGCAAGTACCCGCAGTACCGCGAGCGCGTGCGGGCGTTCCGCGAGGCGCAGACGACCAAGGTGCTTGACAACCCCGATCCCAGGGAGTGAACCGGTCATGGCCGAGACGATTTTCTCGAAGATCATCCGCGGGGAGATCCCGTGTCACAAGGTGTACGAGGACGACCGGGTGTTCGCGTTCCTGGACATCGGCCCGCTGTCGCGCGGGCACACGCTGGTGATCCCCAAGGAGGCGGCGGCGACGCTGGGCGAACTGTCGGACGAGTCTGCGGCGGCGATCGGCCGCGTGCTGCCGCGGCTGTGCCGGGCGGTGATGAAGGCGACGGGCGCGACCGCGTACAACGTGCTTCAGAACAACGGTGCGGCGGCGCACCAGGCCGTGTTCCACGTGCACTTCCACATCATCCCGCGGTACGAGAACGCGGCGGAGGGGTCGGCGGGCGGGGGGCTGGGCATCCGCTGGCCCGCGGGGAAGCTCGACTCGACCGACGGAACGCAGCTCGCGGCGGCGATCGCCGCGCACGTGGCATGAAAAACCCCGGCACGTGGCCGGGGCTTTGAGGTTGCTGGCAGCGTCGGGTCGGGATGCGATCAGCAGCCCAGCTCGAACGCCTGCACGAACTGCGTGAAGTCCTCGATGTCGACGAAGCCCGACTCGTCAAAGTCGGCCGATTCGTCGCCGAGCTCGAAGGCGAGCACGAACGCCGTGTAGTCCTCAATGTCGACGAAGCCCGACCCGTCGAAGTCGGCGGGGCACGTGTCGGTGAGCGAGAAGCTCCAGACCGCCGAGCCCAGCGCCAGGCCGTCGCCCGAGGGCAGCGACGCGGGCAGGTTCGGATCGGCGATCTCGCCGTCGAGCCGCTTGGCGCCGGCGGTGCTCGTGATCAGGTCCGAGACGTTCACGGTGTAGGCGCCGCCGACGAGGGTCGTGGTTGGCGTGAGCGTTGCCGTGAAGTTCGCGGCGCTGTACGAGAAGTTGAAGCCGATCGGTCCGCCCGGGCCGTTGATCGTGAAGTTCGAGGCCGAGGCGTTGACGTTCTCGCTGAAGGTCACGGTGATCTGCGAGGGCGGGGTGCCGCCGTCGATCACGGCGCCCAGGGCGGGCGAGGTCTGGATGACCTTGGGCGGTCCGGCGACGTAGGTCACCGAGGCCTTGCCGGTCTCGAGGATCCAGTTGTCGGGGTCGATGGCGACCGACGAGGCGGCGGCCGAGATCGGGATCACGAAGTGCTCGGTCTTGGCGTCGTTGCGGACGACGTAGGTCATGTTCGTGTTGTTATTGACGCGGACGTCGATGGGCATGTTGTAGACGGGGTAGCTGGCCGACTGCACCTGGTTGATGTAGAGGCGCAGGTAGTTCTGGCCGTTGATGTTGGCCGTCTGCCATCCGTACTGGTACTGGACGGCGCCGGGCGAGTAGACCCACTGGTTCATGAAGTAGGTGAGGTCGGCGCCTTCCACTTCCGACATGTCGGCGAAGAACTGGTCGGTGGTCGCGGCGCCCCCCTGGCGCTTGGCGCGGTAGTTGGCAAGGCCCGCGAAGTAATCCGCGTCGCCCATCACGCGGCGGAGCATGTGCTGGACCCAGGCGCCCTTCTGGTAGGAGTTGGTGTAATTGAAGATCGCGTTGATGTCGCCGACATCCGAGCAGTACACCGTGCCGCTGACGGTGCCGGGCTTGCGAGCGTTGATGGCGCTCCTGAGGGCGGCGAGGTTGGTTCCCCCGTTCTTGCGTTCTTCCCACAGGCACTCGCCGTAGGTGGCGAAGCCCTCGTTGAGGTGGATGTGGTTCCACGTCTTGCAGGTCACGTTGTCTCCCCACCACTGGTGGGTGAGCTCGTGGGCGGTGAGGCTCTCGCCGAAGCCGCTCTGGCCGGTGATGGTCTGGTGCTCCATCCCGCCGCCGAAGACGAACTCGTAGATCCCGTACTTCTCGTTGATGAAGGGGTAGAGGCCGTACACGGTGCGGTAGGTCGCCAGCATGTTGATGCACTTTTCCCAGCCGGCCCGGTTGGAGGCGCTGTCGGACGCGGGGGAGACGAAGAACTGGACGGGCATCGTGCCTTCGCCGTAGTTGTAATCCTTGGTCCACGTGTTGTACGTGGTGGAGCCGAAGGCGACGAGGTAGGGGGCGATGGGGTAGTTGGTCGCCCAGCGGTAGCGCTTGCGGTTGCCCGAGAGGGTGTCGACGCCCTGGAGCAGGCCGTTGGAGGCGGTGGTGTAGGTCGAGGGCGCGGTGAGCGCGAACTCCATCGTGAACTTGTCGCCGTTGTCGCCGGGCTGGCCGAAGTCGCCGTCCTTGGTGGGCCACCAGGTCGCGGAGAAGTAGGGCTCGCTGAGGGTGAACACGCCCGGCTGGCCGCCGAGGGTGGAGAACTCGATCGACCCGAAGCCGCGTGAGACGGCGGTGCCGGAGTACGCGATGTAGACGGTGAAGACCTCGCCGGCGTTGTAGGCACGGGGAAGCGTGATGGTCCGCCCGTAGCTGCTGGCGCCCGGCGTGCTGATGGAGCAGTTGACGCCGTCGACCTGGCAGGAGGAGACCGTGTACTGGCTGCGCAGGCGGATGGTGAACTGCGTGAGCCCGTTGACGAGGCTCTTGACGGTCATGGTGTTGCTGCCGGAGATGTTGTCGGTCGCGTAGATCACCTCGATGTCGAGGTCCTGGTGGAGCACGTCGGTCGCGGTGGAGGCTTCACGCGTGCCGCCGCCGGTTCCGTTGCCGTTGCCCAGGTCCCAGTCGTCCGGGCTGCTGATCAGGCGGGGCCGGCGGTGCTTGCCCTCGGGGTTGGCGACCGCCCCGTCGGCCTGGCCGCTGGCCATCAACTGGCGGGCCATCGCCTGCTTGCCGCAGACGCAGCTTTCACCGCTGGGGTGAGAATGCGCGGGCTGGGCCGTGGCCGTTCCGGCCAGAGCCGCGAGCAGCACGGCGCCGAAGGCCAGGGAGCGACCCGGGAGGGACATCACGACGGTCTGACGACGTTCCATCACAACACCTCGCACGTGTGAGAAGCGACCTGTTACACCACGAGGAATGGGAAGCAAGTCCGAGTCCTGACATATACCAGCCGACGGGGGCACGCGTCAAGAAAAGAGTCACCATCCGCCACCGGTGCGGCTGGGAACATGGGCAAGAAGCAGCATTTCACTCGGCCGGCCGGGGCCGCGTTGAAGCGGCGTCCCGACCTGAGTTTCTCAACTTTGGGATTACCCGTGATCAGCATCCGGACTCGTACTGGACCACGAACGCCGTGAAGTCCTCGATGTCGACGAACCCCGACTCGTCGAAGTCGGCGGAGATGTCGCCCAGCTCGAAGGCCTGCACGAAGGCGTCGTAGTCCTCGAAATCGACGAAGCCTGAACCGTCGAAGTCCGCGGGGCAGGCGGAGGGAAGGTTGCTGCGCCACGACCCGCGGCCGTACGTGCCCGCGGCGATGGTGCGCCGGACGGGGTCGATCGTGAGGTCCTGGACGTTGACGTTGGGCAGGTCGGCGCCGTCCTTGATCCAGGTGACGCCGCCGTTGAGCGAGACGTAGACGCCGGCGCCCGACCCGACGTAAAGGCCCGGGGTCGGGTTCCAGTCCCAGTCGATGGCGATGGCCTGGGCGGCGACGCCCGAGGGCAGGGAGCCGGTGACGTTGGTCCAGTTCACGCCGTAGTTGGTGGTCCGGAAGATCCGCCCGCCGGAGGAGTTGTGGAACGACACGTACGCGGTGCCGGGCGCGGCGGGGTCGATCATGATGTCGGACACCTGCCCCGAGGGCAGGCCGGTCGACCGGTTGTTCCAGGTCGACGCGTCGGTGGTGACGTAGACGCGGCCGGTGGAGCTGCCGGTGTAGATCGTGTTCGACGCGCCCTTGGCGACGGCGATGCAGTTCAGCGTGCCGCCTCCGGCCACGGTCGAAGTGCTGATCGCCGACCACGACACCGAGCTGGCCGTGGCGTTGGTAGTGCGCCAGACGCGGTTGGTGCCGGCCAGGAGCGTCGCCGACGCGTTGGGATCGCCGACGAGGGGCGCGATCCAGTTGACCGGGTCGCTGCCCCACGGGCCGGTGATGTTGGCGGTCGAGGTGTTGTTCCAGCGGGTCACGCTCAGGTAGACATAGGTCGTGTAGCGCCGGGTGGTGTTGCTGAAGTCAAAGACCGAGAAGCCGCCGTCGCCGACCTGGGACTGCGGCCAGGTGTTGCTGGCGGTGGTCCGCTCGGGCGTGCCGTTGTCCTGCGTGCCGCCGAGGAAACGCTCGAACGCGGTCGGGTGCTGGACGAGGTTGTAGTGCTGGGAGATCTGGAGGTTGGCGTTGCAGTTGATCCACGTGCTGCCGCCGTTGGTGGACTTCCACACGCCACCGTCGTTGGCCTCCCAGATGGTGTTGGCGGGGCCGAAGGCCATCCAGTGGTGGTCGGGGTGGATGCCGCCGGAGATCTCGACCCAGTTCGCGCCGCCGTTGGTGGACTTGATGATGCCCGCGACCGTGTAGCGCGGGTCGACCCCGCCGCAGTACACGGTGTTCTCGCTGGCCGGGTCGACGGCGACATAGGCGTCGTACCAGCACTGGGAGTTGCAGAAGTTCGGCGTGGCCGTGAGCTTGCTCCACGAGGAGCCGGAGTTGGTCGTCTTGTAGAGGCCGACGAGGCTGCCGCCGTTGATGAACGCGGCGTAGAGCACCGCCGGGTTGCTCCTGGAGATGCTCATGACGATGCGGCCGAAGCCCGTGGCCGGGAGCCCGCTGGTGAGCTTGGTGAACGACGTTCCGCCGTTGGTGGACTTCCAGATGCCGCCGCTGGCGCTGGCGGCGTAGACGATGTTGGCGTCGGTCGGGTGGATCGCCAGCGCGCTGAAGTCGCCGCTGAGGGGCTTGGTCCAGGTCGTGCCGCCGTTGGAGCTGCGCGAATAGCCCGAGGAACTGGTGACGTGGATCAGCGCCGGGTTGCCCGGCGCGACCAGGACACCCGAGATCTGGCTGCCGGTCTGGGCGACGGTGGCGATGCGGACCCAGGAGGCGCCGGCGTCGGTCGACCGGTACACGCCGTCGCCCTGCGAGCCCTGCTGCCATTCGCCGGTGCCGTAGTAGATCGTGTTGGCATCGGCGGGATCGATCGAGATGGCGCCGCCGTTGGTGGTCGGCAGCTCGTCGGTCAAGGGGGTCCAGTTGGTGCCGCCGTTGGTGGTCTTCCACACGCCGCCGGACGCGGCCGAGATGTAGCAGGTGTTGGCGTCGGTCGGGTGGGGCGCGATGGAGATGACGCGGCCGGAGGCGTTGGCCTCGCCGGACCAGTACTCGCTGCCGATGGGCCGCGGTCCGATGGGCGACCAGGAAAGCGGGTTCCAGCGCTGGCCCCAGGTGCCCTGGTGCTCGGCCGGCACCACGCTGCCGACGATCCGGTAATAACCCTTGGGAGGCGGACCGAGCTTGGTATTGCGCGGGGGCGGCTGCTCGCCCTCGGCCTTGACGGCAACGGGCACGAAGCCGTCAGGCTTCTGTTCGATAGTACTCTCAAATGGTGCGCACCCGGCGGCGAGGAACAGGCATAACGCGGAAGTCAGGCATGTCGACAGACCGACCGTGGCTCGCATGAGAGTGCTCCGATAACGACCACGAGCAAAAACTTGGAACGTCCTGGACGGGGAAGAACTAATACCGGGCGAATCGGCCCGGCGGCCGCCATCCTATACCAAAAAAGGACGAGACCGGTTTCTTCGAATCATCCAAGGCGAGCGAGTCCGCGCTGAAGAGCAGGTCTCGCCGGAGACCGGCATTGCACGCGCGCGGGGCGTCATCCTGATCGGCGCGGGCGCTATGTTCAGGGTCAGGAGCTTTGCCATGTCCACCGCGTACCCGTTCAACCGACGCACCGACGACCTGCTCGCCAAGCTGCACGCCGAGGGGCTGTACAAGCACCTCCAGACCATCGAGAGCCCGATGGACGCGGCGATCAAGATCCGCCGGGCGGATGGATCGCTGCACGAGGTGCTGTGCTTCTGCTCGAACAACTACCTGGGCCTTGCCAACCACCCCGAGGTGGTCGAGGCGGGGCTGAAGGGGCTCCGCGATTACGGCGCGGGCACCGCGAGCGTGCGGTTCATCTGCGGGACGTTCGGCCCGCACCACCAGCTCGAAGAGATCGTCGCCAGGTACATGGGGACCGAGTCGAGCTATTCGTTCGTCTCGTGCTGGACGGCGACCGAGGCGCTGTTCCCGACGGTGTGCGAGGCGGGCGACCTGATCATCTCCGACGAGCTGAACCACGCGTGCATCATCGACGCGATCCGCCTGACGCCGGTGATCAAGAAGGGCGTGCTCAAGGCGATCTACAAGAACAACCGCCTGACCGGCGCGGATTCGCTCCAGGCGCGGCTGGAGGAAGCCAGGGCCAACAAGGAGGTCACCGGCCAGATCTGGGTGGTGACCGACGGCGTGTTCAGCATGGAGGGGTCGATCGCGAACCTGCCGGAGATGCGCCGGCTGTGCGACGAGCACAACGCGATGCTCGTGGTCGACGACTCGCACGGCCATGGCGTGATGGGCAAGACCGGCCGCGGGACACACGAGCACTGGGGGATGGAGACGACGGCGGGCTCCGGCGGCAGGCGCGTGGACGTCTTCACCGGGACGCTCGGCAAGGCGCTGGGTGGCGGCGCGGGCGGGTTCATCGCGGGCCCGCGGCGGCTGACCGACCTGATCGTGCAGCGCGGACGTCCGACGCTGTTCTCGAACGCGCTGCCGGTGACGGTGGCGTGCAGCGCGACCAAGGCGATCGAGATCCTGATGCGCGAGCCGCAGCGCGTGCAGAAGCTCAAGGACAACGTCGCGTACGCCCGGCGGAGGATCAAGGAAGCGGGCTTCGAGGTGCTGGAGTCCCCCACCGCGATCTGCCCGATCATCGTGCACGACACCGCCAAGGCGATCGCGATGAGCAAGAAGCTCCTGGAGATGGGCGTGTTTGTGATCGGGTTCGGGTACCCGGTGGTTCCGGAGGGCCACGCCCGGCTGCGGGTGCAGATCTCGGCGGCGCACGAGACGGCCCACATCGACACGCTGGTGTCGTGCCTGCGCAAGCTGTAGAGCTGGGGTGGATCGCGGCCGGCGGGCCCGGTGAAAAACCGGGTGACCTGACGGGAACAGTCGCCGCGCGCATCTGAGCGGCCTGCTCGCTCCCGGGGGAGCGGGACGGAGTGTGCCGATGATGCATCAGATTCTGACGGGTGCGGCGGTGTCGCTGCTCGCGGGCGTGTGCTTTGCCGACCCGGCGTTCAGCGTGACGTTCGAGCGCACGCAGGACCGGTCGGGGGTGAGGGTCACGGCGCAGTTCGCCGGGGACGCCGACGGGACGACCACCGTCTCGACCGTGGGCGACTGGGGCGGCGTCCGCGCGGATCCGAGCGAATTCACAGACATCGGCGCGACGGCGGGCGGTTCATCGCTGGCGATCTCGCACGGCGAGGGCTGTTCGTGGACGATTTCGCACGCTCCGGGCGCGGATGTCACGCTGACGTACGTCCTTCGCGAGCCGGCGGATCGCCAGTCGCTCGGTCGCGGGCACAACGACTACCGCACCCGGGTCCGACCCGAGCTGTTCCAGATGACCGGCAACCACGGCCTGCTCTACCCCGAGCACTTCCAGGACCGATCGACGCGCGAGCACCGCGTGGAGTGGGTGGGGTTTGACGCGGTCGGCGAGCACGCGCTCAGCTCGTTCGGGCCGGACCGGGTCGAGACCGTCGAGATCGACGGAGACGGTTTCCGCCAGGGGCTGTTCATCGCCGGCCGGCTGGCGTACGAGGAAACGACCATCAAGGGCAACCGCGTCGGGCTGGTCATCAGCGGCGACGAGTGGGGGTTCACGCCCGCGCAGTTCGCGGAGCTGACGTTCCGGATCATCAAGACCGAGCGTGATTTCTTCGGCGATCATTCCGACCCGTGGTACCTGGTGTCGGTGACGCCCGAGGGCCGGGTTGAGAACGGGAGTTTCTCGCTCGGTGGAACGGCGCTGACCAACTGCTTTGCGCTGTACTGCAACGCGGGGATCTCGCTGGACGAGAAGAACGGGCACGTGGAGCAGATCCGCCACGTGCTCGCGCACGAGTATTTTCACACGTGGAACGGCGTCAAGTTCCGCGTCGAGGGCCCGGAGGGATCGAACTACTGGTTCAGCGAGGGGTTCACGGAGTGGTTCACGCGGCGGATGCTGCGGCTCGCCGAGCTGTGGGACGACGGCGCGGTCCTGCGCAACCTCAATGAATCGATCGCGGGCTACGACTCCAACGCCAGGAAGAACGCGGCGAACGACCAGGTCACCTCGGGGTTCTGGAAGGATCCCGACCTGTCGCAACTGCCCTACCGCCGGGGCGACCTTGTCGCGCTGTGCCTGGACGAGGAGATCCGGCGCGTTTCGGGCGGGAACCGGTCGCTCGACGACGCGTTCCGCGACCTTGTGACGAGGGCTCGGGGCGAGAACCGGATGCCCGACCGCGCCGCGCTGATGCGGGTCTTCGAGAAGGAGACCTCTCCGGAGTTCGTGGCCAGGCTGCGGGCGTGCATCGACGAGGGCGCCGACCCGCCGCTGCCGCAGAAGCTCTCGGAGTTCGGCGCGACGCTCGGCACCAGCGCGATGCAGTCGTTCGATCCGGGGTTCGACGTCACGGCCAGCGGCGAGCAGAAGCGGATCGTGGGGATCAAGGCGGGATCGGGCGCGGAACGGGCCGGCCTCAGGGACGGCATGCCGCTGCGGCGGGCGAACATCGGCGGAGGGGATCCGGGCACGCCGCCCAGGGGCACGGTCGAAGTCGAGATCGACGGTGAATGGAAGACGATCGAATACGAGGCTGTCGGGGCCAGGAGGGACGTGCGGGCGTACCGCAGGTAAGGTGCTCGCCGCGCCGACCGTGTCCCGGGCCGATCAATCCCCGATGAAGAACTGGGAGGCCTTGAGCTTGCCCGCGGGCGGGCGCGGGGCCATCGCCTCGAGCGCCCGCACCATCAGTTCCGAGACGGCCCAGTTGCGGTACCACTTGCGGTCGGAGGGGATCACGTGCCAGGGCGCGGTGGCGGTCCCGCAGCGGGCCAGGGCGTCCTCGTACGCCTTGACGTACTGCGGCCAGCGCTTGCGTTCCTCGATGTCGCCGGCGTTGAACTTCCAGTTCTTGGCCGGGTCGTTCAGGCGTGCGAGCAGCCGCTCCTTCTGCTCGGCCTTGCTGATGTGCAGGAAGCACTTGATGATCGTCGTGCCGGACTCGACCAGCAGCTCCTCGAACTCGTTGATCTGGTCGTAGCGGGCCCGCCACACCGCGGCGGGGACAAGGCCCTGCACGCGGGCGACGAGCACGTCCTCGTAGTGAGACCGGTTGAAGACGCCGACCTCCCCGCGCGCGGGCACGGCCTTGTGGATCCGCCAGAGGAAGTCGCGGTCGGATTCCTCCTCGCTGGGCTTCTTGAACGACGTCACGCGGCAGCCCGACGGGTTCATGCCCGTCATGACGTGGCGGATGACGCCGTCCTTGCCCGAGGTATCGGTGCCCTGGAGCACGATGAGCAGCGACCGCCTGCCCTCGGCCCACAGCCGGTACTGGAGTTCTCCGAGCTTCTCGCGGTTGACCTCGAGGCGCTTCTCGGCCTCGTCCTTGTTCCCGATGCCGGGCGTCCGCGCGGCGTCGGCGTCCTTGAGCTTGATCCGGGATCCGGGTGCGAGCCGCCAGGTCTTCGTCGACATGAGCACACGGTACCGCGCCCGAACGTTGTCGGGGGCGGGATTACCGGGTCGCGATCGGCGCCCGTCGAGCGTCAGTTCGGGACCTTTGCAAGCCCCTGTTCGATGCATGCGAACACGCGCGGCCAGTCCTGCTCGTTCATGACACCGAGCGGCGGAAGGACGCGGAGGTGGTACGGGCCGTGGCCGCAGTAGAAAAGGACGACGCCGGCCTCGAAGATCGCCTTGCACGCGGCCTGGATCTTGTCCTTCCGGCCGCCGAAGGGCGTGAAGCGCATCATGCCGCCGACGCCGCCGACGATATCGGGGATCTCGGGGACGGCGGGGAACCACTCGGGGTGCCTGGCCGCGAGGGCCTTGACCTGCGCGACGAACGCGGCGTGGTGGCGGGCGATGCGGCCGGGCTGGACGACGTTGCCCTTGTCGTCCACGCGGTCGTAGTAATCGCCGTCCCGCAGACGCTCGATGACGCGGCGGCCGACTTCAAATGACACGGCCTCGCCGAGGAACGTTCCCGAGAGCAGGCCGGGCTTGGGGTTGTATTCCTCGGTGTAGAGGGTGGCGCACACCTGCGTCATCTTGCCGATGCAGAAGACGTCGACCAGGTCGCCGACGCCGTAGTACTCGTACGCGAACATCCGCGGCAGGCGGCCGAAGGTCTGGATCTCGTCGTCCCAGACGGCGATCTTGTGCGCCTTGCAGACTTCCATGAGGGCGCGGAAGAAGTCGCGGCGACCGACGTTGAAGCCGCCTTCGCCCTGCGTAAGCTCGAAGATGAAGCAGGCGTGCTGGCCGGGGTAGCGGTGGATGTACTCCTCAAGCCTGGAAACGGCGGCGGCGGTGACGGCGGCCGGGCTGGTCCGGGCGGCGGCGGCCTCGTCGTAGAAGGGCATGTAGTCGACGTCGGCGACGATCGGGAGGCCCACGCGGCCCTCGTGCGAATCGCCGATCGAGGCCATCATGAGCGACCGGCCCATGAAGCAGTCCCGGAACGCGAGCACGCGGGACGCGGGGTGGTGCTTCTGCATGCACACCTTGAGGGCGTTCTCGTTGGCCATGACCCCGGAGGTCGTGAGGTAGGCGTGCTTGAGCTTGCTGCCCTTGGCGGCCTCGGCGAGCAGGGTTTCGCTGAAGGCGTGCGGCTCGAAGTTGGCCTGGAGGTTGCCCTGCTTGACGGTGTCGGCGAGCGACGCCCGCAGGGCGGCGTGCATGAGGTCGGGGTCCGAGTGTCCGAAGAAGTTGACGCCGATGCCGCTGATCAGGTCCCACTTGACCGATCCGTCGGCGAGCTCGACCAGCGCGCCGTTGCCCAGGCCCGACCCGATGTAGGGGTAGAGCAGCGGCCGCCCGCGGACGGCGGCGGCCCGGGCCATGAGCCCCTCGTAGCTCTCCTTGAGGCCGGGGTTGGCGGGGCGGGCGTCGGTGATCTGGACGGATTTGGCACGGACTTCATCGACGATCGCGCGGAGCGCCGCGTCGATGGACGGGCTCGCGGCGAGCTGGTGGCCGAGCGGCTGGATCGAGGGGTGGACGGGCGTCGATGAGGTCGCGGTGGTCATGGTGTTCCTTGGACGCGAGCGTCGTGCGGCTCGCGGTCAATCGTTGGAGGCGGGGGTATGCGAATCCAATCCCCGCGTCCGGCACGGGAATCCCGCATGAAATCCGCGTGTGGGGGATCCGCGCCTTCAGGGGCGCGCTTCACCGGCCCGTCGACGCAGCTTTTCCCACAGGAAATACACCGGCACCCCTGCGAGCAGCACGGCGATCCACGGCAGCGTGCGCCCCGGGTCCTGGAGGATCGAGACGACCGTCATCACGACGCCGGCGGCGATGAAGAGCACGGGGACGACCGGATATCCCCAGGCCCGGTACGGGCGGGGGTGATCGGGCAACCTCCGCCGGAAGATGAAGATCGCGGCGGCGGCCATCGAGTAGAAGATCCACATCGTGAAGACGAAGGTGTCGGCGAGGTGCTTGAAGCTGCCCAGGAACCACAGGGCGGTCAGCGACAGGCCGAGCTGCATCCACAGGCTCACCGCCGGGGTCTTGTAGACCGGGTGCACCTTGCCCAGGAAGCCGAACAGCAGTTCGTCCCGGGCCTGCGCGTAGCTGATCCGGGCGCCGGTCATGATCGACCCGTGGGTCGATCCCGCGGCTGATACCAGCACGACGATCGCGATCGCCGTCGCCGCCGCCGGGCCCAGGAGCTCGTGCGCCGCCATCGGGGCCACGTTGTCCACCGTGCGCATCTGGTCGAGCGGGATCATCCACATGTACACGGCGTTGACCGCGACATACAGCAGCGTGACGACGGCGGTGCCCGCAAGGTAGATTCGCGGCAGGCTGCGCTGCGGGTTCTTGATCTCGCCGGCGATGGCGCCGACGTCGCTCCACCCGTCGTAGGTCCACAGGACGCTGAACATGACGGGGACAAGGGCGGCCCACAGGGGAATCGGCAGTCCGGTCTTGGGGCTCACCGGGGCGGGCCCGGGTTCGAGGTTCGCGGCGCTGCCCTTCATGAGGAGGATGGCGGCGACCACGATGGCGGCGAGCGCCAGGGCCTTGAAGAAGGTGAGCACCGTTGCCACGCTCGTTCCCAGGCGGACGCCGCGGACGTTGATGTACGTGAACACGGTGAGCAGGACGGTGGTGGTCGCGCGGTTGTCCCAGGTCAGGCCGGTCGCCTCGTTGAACCAGGCCGTGAACCCGCGCATGAACGACAGATCGTTGAACTGGGCGGCGAAGACGATGGCGATGCCCGCCGCCGCGACGGGCTTGGAGATGAGCAGGTACGTCCAGCCGAAGACGAATGCGACGCAGCGGCCGTACGCCTCGCGGAGGAAGACATAGACGCCGCCGGACTGCGGGAACATCACCGCCAGCTCGGCGTAGGTGAGCGCCCCGCACAGCGAGAGGGCGCCGCCGGCGATCCACATGAGCAGGATCAGCCAGGGGTTTCCCATCTGGCGCGCGACGTCGGGCGGGGTCGCGAAGATGCCCGACCCGATCATGATACCGGCCATGAGGCCCGTCGCGCCCCAGAATCCGATGACGCGGGGAAGGTCGGGCTCGGTGGGGGTCCCGGAGGTCGGCGGCCGGGTCGATGGAGTGGTCGGCGCCAGGGTCACGGGGCGGAGTGTACGGCAAACCGCGGCGCACGCATCAGCGATCCTCGGACTTGCCGGCTCGGCGCTGACGGTCGGTGTTCACCTGGACGGCTCGGAGCAGCGCGCCCCAGGCCGCCTGGCCCTCGGGCGTTTCGAGCTTCCCGGCCTGCTGGATGGTGTTGAGCGCCTGCTGCCGAGCCGCGACCTCTGCCACGAGCTGCTTCTCGGGCATCGCGCTGAGGGCCGCGAGATCGGCCTTCCCGGTTTCGCTGTCCGTCGCTGTTCTCAGTCGCTCGCGGAACGCCGCGATTTCGTCGGGGCTCGACGACGACCCACCGGAGGTGAACCACCAGAGCACGACGGCGAGCACCAGCACGCCCGACAGCGCGGCGGCGGCGAGCATCATCGTTCTGCGAGGGATGAGCGACGCTCGGTACCGGAGGTCATCCAGCCGGCGCCGGATCTCGTACATATCTGTCACGATTGCTCCCCGGACGGCCCCTCCGGTCGCGGCTCGCCGCCGGGCGGGGCGGCGCCGGGCTTGAACTCGACTTCTTCGATCGTCGTGCGCCTGAGGACGACCTTCCCCCCGGGCACGGGCTGCTCGGCGAACTCTGTTTCCTTCCGCACGACTCGCTTGGAAGGGTCGGTTTTCACACCGTGGATGATGTGCCCGAAGAACTCACCGAGCGACCGCGCGATCGACTTGTTGCTGGGATCGGCCATGAAGAACCAAAGGGTAGCAACCGGCAAGGCCTGGGCGTCCCGGGCCGGGCCTCTCACGGGGCACGGGTGCCGGCGGTCACGACGCGCGGGGCGCCGAGCGCCAACGATCGGGCGTGCTCGAAGACATCATCATCAAGCTCGCGTCGGCCGAGAGCCTGCCCGAGGTCCTTCCCGCCGATCCTTTCCCGCTGCTGACGGCGTGGTATGACCAGGCGAAGTCGGCGAAGCAGACGCCCAACCCCGACGCGGTGGCCCTCGCCAGCGCGACCGCGGACGGGCGCCCGTCCGTCCGCATGGTGCTCTGCCGACGGGTCGACCCCGCCGGGTCGCTCGTCTTTTACACGAATTACCACAGCCGCAAGGGCCGGGAGCTCGAGGCCAACCCCCGGGCCGCGATGGTCTTTCACTGGGATTACCAGGGCCGGCAGGCTCGGACCGAAGGATTCGTCGTCAAGACCACCGAGTCCGAGAGCGATGAGTACTTCGCGCATCGCGCGCTGCTCTCTCGCCTTGGCGCGTGGGCGAGCCGGCAGAGCACGCCGCTGGCGTCGCGCAAGGACCTGATCGCCGCCGTGGCGTCCGCCGCGTCGCGGCTGAAGATCAGCCCCGCCGCGCTGATGGCGGGCGAGCAGGCGGTGTCCGTCCCCCGACCGCCGCACTGGGGCGGTTTCCGGCTCTGGGTCGACCGGGTGGAACTCTGGTGCGGCGGCAACGGCCGCCTGCACGACCGAGCCGAATGGGTGCGATCTCGCGCCGATGACGCGCCGGTCAACATTGGAGCGACCCCAGCGTTCAACCCGTGGCGGGCCCAGCGGCTCTCGCCCTGAGATCACTTCGCGGCGGCAAGCTCGGCATGCAGCCGGCGGCGCGTGGCCTCGTCGAGCATCAGGATGACCGGCCAGAACGAGTTGGCTTCGTCGTGCACGATGAGCGTCACGCGTCCGTCTCGGAACTGCTTGCCCTTGCCATCCGAACTCGAGAACCCGGGCTGCACGCGGATGGACACGTCGTCGGGCAGCTGGATCGTGCCGTCCGCCCTCTGGGTGTAGCGCATCGTCGCGAGCCACAGGTTGCATCCGACCGGCCCGTCCTGCGCGGTGGCGCCGGCCGCAGCGGTCTCGAGCTGGCCGGCGACGTCCGCCGCCGCGCGCCGCGGCAGCGCGATCGATACCAGCGGCGTGCCCGGCCGACCGGCGTCCTCGATGAGCACGTTCCAGCCGCCGCCTTCATTTCTGATCGTCGAGATCGTCGCCGCGGTCCTGATCATGCCGTGATCGTCCAGCGTTTCCCCCGCGACATGCAGGCGAACGTCAAGCTGGTTCGACATCTCCGGGATGACCGCTGCTTCAAGCAGGCTCGCGAGGCGGACGGGGTCGGTGCGGCCGTTGGTCAGGACGATCACGACCGTGCCGTCCTCGTGGCGGATCATCTCCGAGGCGTAGCCCCACACGCCGCCGGAGTGCTCGTGCCGCCAGCCACGCGGCCCGGCGGAGACGAACCAGCCCAGTCCGTACCCGCCCGGGCCGGGGGTGAACATGCGGTCGCGGGCTGCCCGGTCGAGCAGTTCATCGCTGCGAAGCGCGCGATCGAAGCGCAGGAGGTCGTCGGCGGAGGCGACGACGCCGCCCGCGCCTTTGTACCCCCACGCGTAGGCATACGGCTGCGACGTGGCGCGTCCGCGGCGGGTTGACTGGTCGTCCACCCGCGCGGTCACATGCGGCTCGGTGGCGTGGGGCACCGGGAGCCCGATCATCGTGCTGGATGTCATGCCCGCGGGGCCGAGCACCTGGTCGACGACGAACTGCTCGTACGCCACCCCGCTGACTTTCTCGATCAGCGCGGCGAGCAGGAAGTAGCCCGCGTTGCTGTACTCCATGGCCGATCCGGGGGCGAACTTCGGCGGCTGGTGGAGCACGGCTCGAATCACACCGTCGGCCGAGTCTTCCCGCCGGCCATCGGCGGCGGCGACTCCGGAGGTGTGCCCGAGCAGGTGCCCGATGGTGATCGCCGTCGCGTGATCGGGAACGCCGTCCAGGTACTGGTTGATCGTGGCGTCGAGCCGCAGCCTGCCCTCCATCTCCAGCCGCAGCACCGCGGCCGCCGTGAAGGCCTTGGAGATCGACCCGATATCGAACAGCGACCCGGGCGTGATCGGTTCCAGCGACTGGTCCGCCAGCCCGTATCCCCGGGCAAGGACGATTCCGCCGCGGTCGGCGACGAGCACCGATCCCCAGAACTGGCCGAGCGTCTGTGCACGCACGATCGTGTCGAGCCGGGCGGCGAGTTCCCCTGATTCCACCGTGGCCGGTGCATCGCCAGGCGGCGGCCCGGATACAGCACCCACGGACGGCGCTGTTGCGCCGGCGCACGCAAGCACGGCCAGCACCCACGTGATCGACGACGAGAAACGGCTCATGAACGCCTCCGTCCAAACCGCCCGTGCGAACAGCCCGGGGGTGTTACGGCTGACGGGCCGTCCGGGTGCGGTATCATGCGGCACTGAGCGGAAATGCCCGCTCGCGGAGAGCGATCCCATGACCGAAAGCCAGCCGATCTCCTCGACCCTGCAGGAGAACCGTACCTTCCCGCCCGTGCCGGCCTCCGAGCTTGGCTTTTCCCGCTGGCATATCGGTTCGCTCGAGGAATATCGCAAGCTGCACAAGCGGTCGCTGGACGATCCGGAAGGCTTCTGGGCGTCGGAGGCGGGGTACCTCTCGTGGTTCCGGCGGTGGGAACGGGTGCTCGACTGGAACCCGCCCGACGCCAGGTGGTTCCTGGGCGGCCAGCTCAACGCCTGCTTCAACTGTGTCGATCGCCACGTGCAGGCGGGCCACGGCGAGAATGTGGCCCTGATCTGGGAGGGCGAGCCGCTGGACCCCAAGACCAGCCACCCCGCGCCGGGCACCGCGTACGCCAAGGAACCCGAGATCCGCCGGCTGACGTACCGCGAGCTCCAGGTCGAAACCAGCAAGGTGGCGAACGTTCTCAAGCGCCTGGGCGTGAAGAAGGGGGACGTCGTCACGATCTACATGCCGATGGTGCCGGAGCTGGCGATCGCGATCCTCGCGTGCGCCCGGCTGGGCGCGGCGCACTCGGTGATCTTCGGCGGGTTTGCGCCGCACGCGATCACCGAACGCGTCATGGACGCCGATTCCAAGGTGATCATCACCGCCGACGGCGGGTACCGCCGCGGCGAGGTGGTGCCGCTCCAGAAGAACGTCGAGGAGGCGGTGCAGCAGCTCGCCAATTCGCCCCACGGCGGACGGGCCCACATCGTCAACCACGTGCTCGTGCTGCGCCGCACCGGCCACGAACCGCCGAGCCAGCGGTTCCAATCCGGGCACGCGCCGGCGTCGATGGGTCACTGCGCCACGCGCTTCCACTGGTGGCACGAGATCGAGGCGCTGGTGTCCGACGCCTGCCCGTGCGAGCCGATGGATTCCGAGGACATGCTCTTCCTGCTCTACACCTCCGGATCGACGGGGAAGCCCAAGGGCATCGTGCACACCACCGGCGGCTACCTCACGTTTGTCAACACGACGTGCCGCGTGGCCTTCAACATGATCCCCGACACCGGCCAGATCTTCTGGTGCTCGGCCGACATCGGCTGGGTGACCGGGCACAGCTACGTCCTGTATGGGCCGCTGATGAACCGGGTGCCCACGCTGATGTACGAGGGCGCGCCGAACT
>JAJVHS010000077.1:17423-68778 GCA_022072615.1 Phycisphaerales bacterium | reverse complement strand
CCGTGCCGCCGTTGCCCCCATCGGGGCCCCCGCTGCCGCCGCCGGCTGCGCCGTCGCCGCCGACGCCGCCATGCCCGCCTGGACCACCCGGACCGTTTCCGGTGCACTCCCCTCCCGAACCGCCGGTTCCTCCCGATCCGCCATCCGGGCGACCCGAATTCCCGTCACCACCATCGCCGCCGCGTCCGCCACCGCCGCCGCCATCCGCACCGTTTCCGCCATTTCCTCCGTCACCGCCTCGCCCTCCACCGGGGGCGCCCTGTCCGCCATTGCCGCCGTTGCCGGCGTAGTGGCCGCCGTCACCACCTTGACCACCGTCGCCACCCTCGGCGCCATTTCCGCGACCATTTCCTCCGTCCCCGCCGACGCCGCCGTCCCCGGTGCCTCCTCCGTTGCCACCATCGCCGCCCTTCCCGCCCGGTCCGTCAACCGTCCCTCCGTCTCCCCCATCGCCACCCTTCCCGCCGTTTCCGGATCCATCGCCATCGCCGCCCTTGCCGCCATCGCCGCCTCCGCCGCTGCCGATGCCCGAACCGCCTTGTCCGCCATCGCCGCCGTTCTGGCCGCTGCCGGGCGCCGCGGCGCCTCCGTCACCGCCGTCGCCGCCCTTACCTCCCGAGCCGGCGCCGTGGCCGCCCGCTCCGCCGTTCCCGGGCGCCTGGTGCAGTGTTCCGGGCGCGCCCTCTCCGCCCGGCCCGCCGTTGGGCGCGTAGGGATTGAACGCCTCGCTGCCGTCAAATCCCGGCGCGCCGTGGGGCCTCACCGGGTTGTTGGGATCTGATCCGCTGCACCCGCGGCAGAACCTGTTGCATTCCTTGTGATAGGTTCCGGGATTGTCGCGGTTGAACGCGATGCAGTCGAGGCACACGGTGGAAGGCACGCCCGAACCGATGACGCCGAGCATGTCGTAGATCTCGCATTCGCCGACATCGCCCGGCGGGTCCTGACCGGGATTGCCCGCCTGCACGGTAAACGAGTCGACGTCGTCTTCGTTGACCACGCCGTCCTGCGAGTAATCCGCGATCAACTGGCCTTCGCCGGCGGCGGCAAGAAACAGCGCAAAGTCCTCGAGGTCAACTTCCCCGCTCGCGTCAAAGTCCGCGCCGCTGGGCACCAGCAGAACGCCGGTTCTGATTCCTGAAGGATCGATGCCGACCGCGCTGATGATGCCCGCATCGTTGATGTGCTCGACCGATTCGATGATCCACCCGGCCTCGGTGAGCAGGCTGTCGAGCGCGACGGGCGTGACACTGGCGACGACCTGTCCCTGTGGCGAGCCCGTGTGTGCCAGGAACGGGGTCTGCGCCGCGATCTCCGCGTCGACTGTCGGCCCGTCTATGTATGCGGCGACATCGAAACTCGTCCCGATGACGGTTCCGGAGCGATTCACCCAGATGCAACGAGCGTGCGAATGACCCTCGAGCGGCGGAACGATCCGGTGCCCGTGCACCTGGTCCCATGCAAAACCCATGATGATCGGCGCGCCGAACGAATCTTCCGAACCGACTTCGGTCCATCCCGCCACGATCCCGTTCTCGCTCACACCGCGGCCCGCGCTGGCAAGGCCCGGGCCAAGCCGCGGGATCAGTTCCAGCGGCGACCCGAGCTGGTAGAGGAACGCTTGCGAGACCAGATCGCCGGTCGCCGGATCGGTGACCGGCGTCCAGCTCGCCATGAACGCGTGCCCGGCGCCGACGGGCGGCGGGATGACCCCGGTCGGTTCGAGCTGGTGCAACCCGGCCGGCAGGCCGAACTCGGGGTGCGGCAACCAGACAACGGGAATGTCGGACGCGGGCAGTTCCTGCTCGATGATTCCAAAGACCGCGCCGCGTTCAGCGACCCGCAGCGGGCGCACGCATTCTGAACCGGTGGGCGCACCTTCGGGAAGCGGGATCCGTATCGGGCTGTACGGTTGTGCAACGGCCGGTGCGCAGCAGCATATGGCTGCGAGTGTCGTCCATATCCGCATCACTTCCAGTCCCCCTCGAGTGGCGCGGCCCCGCTTGCGCGGCCGCTGACGCGTGTTGCTTCATGCAGTTCATCGGCACTTTGAACGGCCGCCGCAACTCCGTTGCGCCCGTACATTAACTCGTGATGAACTGACACGCAATGGGGTGACCCTCGTATCCACACGAGTTAATCATAAGAATTCTGCTTCATGATGAAGTTCGGTCGCCGGCAATCTTCCCCTTTTCACCGGTTATCCCTGCTTCACATCAGAACTTATGTCATTATTGCGTAGCGGCAGGGAAGAATCGGCCGTTCACGGCGTTGCCGAGGACCGCTCTTGAGTGTGCCTGGAGATCCTCCCGAGGGGTGGCGGCGGAGGGGGCACCGCGACCGGCTGTCACTTAGGCGATGGCCTTCTCGACATCGAGCGACCCGCGTCCGGACGGTCCGCAGGCGGCGATCACGTCCGTGCTCGCGTACGTCATGTGCGAAGCATGGACGCGCGAGACCATCTGCCGCAGGTCCGCCGATGAGATGGCGACGTTGCCGAGTCGCTGGACCTGCGCCGCCGCGGCGCACGCGCCCAGGAACGACGCGGCGAGCAGCGAACCACCGCTCGTGAGCGTGAGCGTCGCCGCGGCCAGCAGCGAGTCGCCGCAGCCGAGCGGATCGATGCCCATCGGGCACAGCGCGGGGACGTGCTCGCCGCGGAGCTTGGTGTGGAATATCGGTGAATCCGCCGCCGCGTCCTCTGCCGCGGTCGCGGACCCGACCGGGACGCCGGGAAGGCGCGAGAATCCGATCAGTCCGTCCGGTCCCATGGTGACGATCGCGCCCTTGATGCGCGACTGTTCGAGCATCCGCCACACGACCAGCGGTAAGCCTTCGCCGTAGAGCCGCATCGACTCGCGCAGCTCGTTCTCGCTCGGCGTGATCAGGTCCATCCCGTGCATGGCGTGGAGGCTCGATCGCCTTCCGCTCACATCGCCGGCGAGCACATCGACCAGCGGGCGCAGCGACGTACACAGCCCGTGGATGGTGACCGAGGAGAGCATGCCCAGGCCGAAGTCGGCGATGATCGCGGCGTGCGCGCCGTGGCCCAGCAGCGACCCGCTCTCCGCCGCGGACTCGATCGCGAGCTCGATCAGCCGGCGCTGCTGCGCCGCGTCGAGCACCATGGGCTGCACGAGGTCGAGCTTCATCACTTTCTGCGAACCCACGAGAAAACGCTGCTTCTCGGGGATCGGGGTGCTCGTGGTGACGTGCCGCACCTCGACGCCCTCGACCAGGAGGCGCTGGCGCAGCGCGTAGGCCTCGGCGTCGTCGGGCAGGGCGGTGACGAGAACGGGCCGAGCGCCCATCGCGGCCAGGTGCCGAGCGATCACCGCGGCGCCGCCGTCGTACTGGCGGCGTTCGACCGGCCGCAGCGTCATGATCGGGCTCTCCCCCGCGACTTCCGGACGGTCGCACAGCACGTACGTGTCGAGGATCACCTCGCCGGCGACGACCACTCGCTTTCCGCGGAAGCGTGAGATCAAGCTCGCGAGCTCGGGGGCGGCGAGCTCGGGTTCCTGGCACAGGGCGCCCAGGCGCTTCTGGAACGGGTCGACCGACTGCTCCATGGCGGCGATAAGCGCGGTCGAGCTGAAGACGATATCGCCTGAGGAGAAGACCACGCGGCCGCCCGCTCGTTCGACCGCGTCGCGTTCCGCCAGGAAGCGCGGGTCGCGGTTGTGCTCGTATTCGCGTCCCTTGACGTACACATCCGGGGCGACTTCGCCCAGGAGGGCGGTCGCGGTCTTGTTGGGATCGATGTACACCCAGTCGACGAAATCGATGGCGGCGAGGTTCTCGGCTCGGAGTTCCTCGGGGATGAGCGGCCGGCCCTTTCCCTTGTTGATCTGCGAGTCGCCGGTGATCGAGACCAGCAGGATGTCGCCCAGCGATTTGGCCTGTCGGAGGTGGCGGATGTGCCCGGGGTGAACGATGTCGAAACAGCCGTGGCACTGCACCACCCGCCGACCGGCGGCCCGGGCCGCCACCCGGGCTTCTTTCAGCTCCGCAAGGCTGAGGATCTTCGAATGGGCCGCCCCGCCGTCGTGTCTGGTCGCCATGGCACCCCAGTTATCGGTCATCGGGAATCGAAACATCATCACCACATTGCCAGGGCGGCGGGTCGCGATGGCCGCCACCGCTCCGCGCAAGAAGTGCGCGGCACCCCTCGGCTCGCCTCCTGACAACCCTTGGTGCACCGGGCTTTTTCAGGTCCGCCTGAGCCGCCACGGTCGGATGTACAGAGCACCGGCAATCGCGGAAAGGACGGTCGGGACCGCATCCGACGCCGTGACCAGCAGCGTGACCGAGGCGTGCGTATCGCCGCCCGAAAGCTGCATCAGTTTGGCCACCAGCGTCGCGCCGCCCTCCCGAACTCCCAGGGCGCCCGAAGGGCTCGCGGCGCCCAGGGTGTAGTACACCGCGCCGAGCAGGATCGCCGAGCCCAGGTCGATCTCCAGCCCGAGGATGTGAGCGGCCGTCCAGAAACGGAGGGCCTGGACGAACAGATCCAGCGCCCTGAAGGCAACCGCGCCGAACCATGCTTGTGCGGTGCCCGCGATGTCGAACCCGGCGTGCAGATGCTGGACCATCGCCGAGCGTGAAAGCCTGCCCAGGACGCCGGGCCAGAGGACGTCGGCCCCCCGACGGATGGCGGCGAGCCCTCCGGGACCCGCGAAGAGCCGAGCGAGCCACCAGCCAAGCGTCGCCGCCGCCAGCGCGCTTGCTCCCGCCGCGATCAGCAGTCTTTCACGAGCAAACCCGATCAGCGCCAGGCCCAGCACCGGCCCGCACACCACCACGAGCGAGGCGGCGGCGGCGGCGATCCACGCCGCGATGGTGCCGACGGGAATCCGGTCCTGGGTTCTGTGCACCAGCACGCGAAACAGGATGCTCAGCTTGAACGGGACGTACGCCAGGCAGGTCGCCACGGCGTTGGCCGCCTGCATCCGCCAGAAAGGCACGCCCCTGCGGTCGTCCAGCGTGCGGATCGGGCGAATCAGGCTCCAGAAGACGCCACCGTTGGCGAGCAGGCTCGCGAATGACAGCGCGAGAAGACCGGCGATCGCGGATGGACGGGCGTCGGCGAGATGCCGGAGCTGGTCACGGTTCTCGGGCTTGAGCGCCATACTGACGCACCAGGCCAGCAGCCCGAGGCCGACGCACAACCCGACCACCTGAACCAGTGTCCCGGTCCAGGACCGCGCGCGGGGTGTCGATGTGACCGGGTCGGGCATCGACCGAGGTCATCGGCAGATGCCCGGCCCGACCGCCAAACACGGCGGTGCTCTCAGCAGCCGGCTTCGAAGTCGCGGACGAAGGCCGCGTAGTCGGACTCGTCAACAAAGCCCGAGCCGTCGAAGTCGGCGGCATCATCGCCGGCGACGAAGGCCTCCACGAAGGCGTCGAAATCGTCCCGGTCGACGAAGCCTGAATTGTCAAAGTCCGCGGGGCACACCTTGAGCGCCCACAGCTCCTTGCCTTCCTGCGGCCGGTAGGCATCGAAGTAGAGGGTCGATCCGTACACCCCCGCTGCCGAGGGGTACGAGCTCGGGAGGCCCGGCCACAGGTCCCCGACCATGGATGTCCCTTCCGGGGTTCCGTCACTGACCCACAGTTCGACACCGTGAACGCCGTCATCGGCCTGGAAGAAGACGCGTCCGCCGGCGGCGGCCAGGAGCGGAGAGAGCCCGAAGGTACTGCTGATCGGACCGGGCCGGATGTCGAGAACCATGAACGTGCCGGCGGGGGTGGCGTCGGAAACCCACAGCTCGCGGCCGTTGGCTGGAGTGGACGCAAGGAAGAACGCCTTGCCGCCGGTGACCAGCGGTCGCGAGAGGATGCTGGACGAGCCCGCGCCGGGATTGGTGTCTTTCAGGAGCGCCGTGCCCGGCGCGGTGCCGTCGGTCACCCACAGCTCGCGGCCTTCGGTGGTTGTGGTCGCGAGCAGGATCGCCTTGTTTCCGACCACGGCGATGGGATTGGGCTGCGAGCCGGAACTGCCCGGGCGGATGTCCTTGACGATCGTGGTGCCTCCGGGGGTCCCGTCGCTGATCCACAGCTCGGATCCGATGATATTGTCGGTCGCTCCCAGCAGCACCTTGTTGCCCAAGGCGATGAATCGGTTATCGGTGAGCGACAAGCCGCCGGCCGCGCCGGAGATGAACTCCTTGATCATCCACGTGCCCGCGACGCTGCCGTCGGTCCGCCACAGTTCCGGGCCGTTCACGCCGTTGTCGGCCGCAAAGAGCAGGACGCGCGAGATCATGGCGCCGTTGATGCCGCCGCCCAGAGACCCGGAATTCGGCTTGGTGTTGATATCGAGCACAATCGTGCCCGAGGCGGTGCCGTCGGTCACGGCGAGCTCGTTCGCCGACGATGACGATGACGCGGGCGTCGAGTAGTACAGGCGATCCGAGCCTGAAATGGTGGTCGGCAGGGTGTTGGAGGTCGGGTATGAGTACGACCCGGCGGTGCCCGGGCGGACGTCGGCGATCAGGTGCGTCCCGCTCGGGGTTGCATCGGTGATCCACGGCTCGGCCCCGACCGCCCCGGTCTGGATCCACATGACGGCCTGGTCGTTGAGCGGCTGGGTGGCGAGGACCGACGTAGAACCTGGACCGGGGTTGAGATCTTCGATCAGGGCCGTCGATCCATCGGGGTTGATCCGCCACAGTTCGCGGCCGTGGGCGCTGTCGTCGGCGGTGAACACCAGGCTCCCCGCCGACCCGATGAACTGGCGCGGGAATGAATCCCCGACACCGGCGTTGATGTCCTTGAGCAGGCTGAGTGTGCCGGGCTCGCCCGTGGTGAACCAGGGCTCGGGGCCGATCGAACCGTCATCGACGTTGAGGAACACGCCGGCGTTGACGGGCGAGGCGACCAGATTCACGTAGCTGGTGTCGCCGGCGAGGATGTGCGTCCCCGCGACCGTCCCGTCGGTGCTCCACAACTGGTAGTCCGGGTACGTCGACGGGTCGGCCGAGAGCATGTAGGCCCGTCCGGCGGCGCTGACCGCTTCGTACACGTAGAAGTTGTCGCTGAGGTCGTAGGAGGTGAGCTTGACGACTCCTGATGGCGTGAGGCTGTAGAGATTGCGACCGGCCGGGTACACGTCCGCAAGAAACACCAGCCCCCCGTCGGTCGCGACGAGCCGCGACGGGTAGCTCGAATCCGCGCCCGGGCTGACATCGGCCGCGATGGTCGTGCCCTCGATCGTGCCGTCGGTCCGCCACAGTTCGTAGCCGTACCCGGTTTGGTCGTACGCGAAGTACACCTTGCCGTCGAACGCCACGGCCTCGTCGACATACGACGAGTAGGGGCCTTCCTCGATGTCCCGGAGCAGGAACGTGCCCGCCGCGGTGCCGTCGCTCACCCACGGTTCATAGCCGATGTCCGACCGATACGGGAAGAACACGATCCGGTCATCAATCGCGTACATGTTGCTGATGACCGTACCGGTCGTGCCCGGGCCGATCTCTTCGACCAGGGCGGTGCCCGCGATCGTGCCGTCGCTGGTCCACAGCTCGATGCCCGTTGACGATTCGAACGCGGAAAAGAAGGCTCGTTCGCCGGCGACCTGGAGGTTGTTGACGTTGGCGCCGGAAGGAGAGAGCGCCACGGTGCCCGCGGCGGTGCCATCGGTTCGCCAGAGCTGCGAGGTCGACGCGGTGACGAAGAACACCTGATCGCCCGCGCCCCTGCAGTACTGCGGGGTGATGCTCTGGATGCCCGGCGCGAGCTCGGTGATCAGCACGGTTCCCGCTTCGGTGCCGTCGGTGATCCACAGCTCGGTCCCGGAATCATCGGTGTAGGCCGCGAAGACGACTCGGCTGCCCAGGGTCGCCATCCACGAGGGGTTTGAGGATCGAGAGCCGGGCTGAATGTCCTTGACGAGTCGCGTGCCCTGCAGAGTTCCGTCGGTGAACCACAGCTCGCTGCCGTGCTCGCGGTCGTACGCGGAGAACATGGTGCCAGACCCGAGCCGGGCGAAACCGACCTGCCCCACCAATCCGCCCGGTTGCGAGCCCGCCGACGTGAGCGGCGAGGTATTCAGGTCGGCGGCCAGGTACGGGGAGAAGGATTGAGCCTGCGCGAGGCCAGCCGCAGCCATCAGGAGGGCCGCGCAGCGCGTGCGCGGTCGGGCAACGAGCGTCCTGGCGGCGAAAGACATCGCGTCGGCGAGAGTCCGGTTCATGAGAAGCTCCACGGTGTGCCCAGGTGCGTCGCCGTCCCCCGGCATCAAGCATCCCGGTCCGGAGTCTACAGGGAGGAACACGCAAGGTTCCAGAAAAGTGACACTGGGATCCCGGTGCTATCATTCCACCAGATGACGCCCGTTGCCTGACCAACCGCGCCGGCCTTGAACCCGAATCGCCACCGGGTCCCCGCCTTCCTCGCGGGCGTGCGGCGCCGTTATCGGCTCCCTACTGAGATCGCTTTCACCCATCGAACACCCTGCGGGTGCGTGGTGACGCATCCCGCGTCGAGCCTGTCTTCCAATGGCGAACAACATGTCCTCGCGTGGTTTTACGTGCTGCCGGTGCCGCGCGCCCGTCAGTGATCAATCCTGGGGCACGTCGCACCGCAATCACTGTCCGGTCTGCCTGTGGTCGCGGCACCTGGATGTCGAGCCCGGCGACCGAGCGTCACCGTGCCGATCAGCGATGCAGCCCGTGGGCATCGAAGTTCGAACGACGGGCGAGTGGGCCATCATCCATCGCTGCACCGCGTGCAACGTTCTCCGGGCCAACCGGATCGCGGGCGATGACGACGAGCGTGCACTCCTGGCCCTTGCGCTGCGGCCCATCGCCAACCCCGCGTTTCCGCTTGATTCGATCCGCCCGGGAACCGGATAAGGGACGGTCTCACGGGGAATGAGGCCCCGGAGCACGAAAAAAGACGCTTGGAACGACCGTCCGCGCGCGGTAAGCTGGGCACCGGGCTGCCAAACAAGGAAGTGCGGCATGAACGCTGTCGCTTTCGAACCGTGGCTGGTGTGCGGGTCGGGACACCCCGGACGTGACGTAGGGTTTCTCGAGCAGATGCGTTTCCTGGTGGGGTACGCCATTCTGGCCCCCTCACCGCATAACGCGCAACCGTGGTATTTCCGAGCACTCAAGGAACGCATCGGCGTGCATATCGACCGCACGCGCGTGCTCAAGTTCTGCGATCCGCACGACCGGGAAGCCACGATCGGCTGCGGGTGCGCGATCTTCAACCTGTGCCTGGCGATCCGCCACTTCGGCAACGCGGCGGTCGGCGAGCTGCTGCCGGACGCGGCGCAGCCCGATCTGCTCGCCGCGATCGGGATCGGCGACCGCAGGAACGCCGATCACGAATGCAACAGCCTCTTCGAGGCCATTCCCAAGCGGCGAACGAACCGCCTCAAGTTCGAGACCCGCGCGCCGGACGCAGCGTTCCTCGAGAAGCTCGAGCAGATCGCCCGGGCGGACGGCGCGTGGCTGCACGTCGTGCGCGGGCGCCAGATGCGTCACGCGCTCGCCGAGCTGATCGCCGAGGGTGACAGGTTCCAATGGCACGACGTGCGGTTCCGGCGGGAGCTGGCGGGGTGGGTCCACTCCAACCGGTCCGACAGCCATGACGGCATGCCCGGGTACGCGTTCGGGCACGGCGACGTGCAGTCCCTGCTCGACCCGTTCGTGATCCGGACGTTCGACCTGGCCGAGCGCGTGGCGACCAGGGACCTGGACGCCGCCGAGCACTCGCCCGCGCTGCTCGTGCTCGGCACGGCCGAGGATTCTCCGCGGAGCTGGCTGCACGCGGGTCGAGCGCTGCAGCACATCCTCCTTCAGGCGGCGGCGGGAGGACTTTCGTGCTCGTATTTCAACCAGCCGCTCCAGGTGGACGCGCTTCGCCCGAAGGTCACGGCCGTGATCGGCCGGACGGGGCACGCGCAGGTGATCATGCGCATGGGCTTTGGCGGAGAAGTCCGGCCGACGCCGCGCCGATCGGTGAGCGAGGTCATCCGGCCGTAAGGACATGCAGGCGCCGTGAAACACTGGCCGGACTGTGCGGGCCGATTCGCGAGTACTTCGCGGCGGTCTGGACTCGGTTCAGCCGCGCGGCTGGCCGGGGGTCGTGGCGCCCTGGGGTGATTCGTCGACGGGCTCGGGCTTGTCGGCCGGCGGCTTGGGCGTGGCGAGCTGGGCGCGGAGGTCGCTTGCTCGGGAGACGAGGTCGGCCTCGAGCTGGAGCGGGTCGGTGGTCGTTTCGAGCGCCGGTTCGAGCTTGAAGTGCCAGCGGACGGTGGTCTCGATGTCGAAGGGCATCGCCATGGCCGCCAGGTCGATGGGCGGCACCTCGTAGATCGGGACGTTGGCCTTGCCGACGGTGCGGAGCGGCTCGTAGCCCTCGAGTTCCACACGCACGTCGTACTTGCCGTAGTAGGTGAAGTCGGCTTCGAGGGGCGTGCGGCCCAGCTCAACGTCGTTGGCGTACACGAGCGCACCGGGCGGATCAGAAGTCACGAAGACACGCCGCTCGAGGCAGCCGGTCGAGGCCGCGGCAAGGAGCAATGAGACACCAAGGAGCACGCGTCGCATGGGCGACACTATACCAGTGGCGGCGGCCCGGCGGGCGGGGCCCGTTTCCCGGGCAGGGGCCGCAAAAACGCAGAAGGCACTTGGGAAATCGGGCCGCGGCGGGTACAACTAACGCATGAAGACGTACGTTGGAATGGGGTGTCTGTTGGGCGTGCTGGGAGCGGCGAGCGGGGCCTTCGGACAGGTCGTGAAACTGGGGGCGATGGGCGATTCTCTGACCGACGAATACGCGGAGGAGTCGTACAGCTACGCCAGGAACTGGCTGGAACAGGTCGAGCTGTACCGCGGGGTCAACGTCGGCCCGACGGCCGCCGAGGCGGGCCAGCCCGGCGGGACGTGGGGCGAGCCGCGGCGCAGGTTCTTCAAGCACAACTGGGCTCGGTCGGGGGCGACTTCCACCTCGCTGCTCTCGAGCGGCCAGCATACGGGGCTCGCCGGCCAGTTTGCGACCGACGGGGTCACCCACTCGGTGCTGCTCATCGGCGCCAACGACTTTTCGCCGACGTCGTCGGCGTTCTTCAACATCTATCACAACCTGTGGTCGCAGACGACCATCAACAACTACATCAATACCCGCGTGAGCAACGTCCAGCTGATCGCGGGCACGATCATGAGCAGCGGGATGCGGCTCATGGTGTCGAACTTCCTGGACTACTCGGTCGCGCCCATCTCAAGGACGCTCTACCCCGACCCCGCGAAGCGCGAGCGCGTGTCGACGGTGGTGCGGGAGGTCAACGTGCGGATCCGGGCGATGGCCCGCAACCTGCAGATTCCGCTCGTGGATGTGCACGGCCTGACGACGGCCATCTACGGGACCAACGCGGATCTGAACGACACGTTCTGGATCGGGGGCCAGGCGATCGGGCTCGAGGACGAGGACACGACGGGGAACACCAACAAGCTCGCGGGGCTGGTGCACGACGGCGTGCACCCGCACACGACGCTGCAGGGCCTTTTCGCCAACGTGATGATGACCGGAGCGAACATCTGCTGGAACGCGGGGTACGAGCCTTTCAGTGAGCAGGAGATCCTTTCGCACGCGGGCGTGGCGTACCTGGGCGTGGACCAGGTCGCGGGCCAGCTCGGTTCCTACGCGGATTACATCACCAATTACGCGTGCCTCACGGATTTCGACAAGTCGGGCTTTGTTGATTTCGAGGACTTCGACGCGTTCGTGCAGGCGTTCGAGCTCGGCGGTGACGACGCGGACTACGACGGGAGCGGGTTTGTCGACCTGGAGGACTTCAACTCGTTCGTGACGGACTTTGAGATCGGGTGCCCGTAGGCGCCGTTGCCACGCACCGGTGTGGATGAAAAAAAGGCACGGGCAGCCTTCTGCCCGTGCCTTGTGTTTTCTGCCTACGGCCGGTTCCCGACTGCCTTCTTACTTGTCCTCGTTGGTGATGCCCATCCCCTTGCGGTCGGGGCTCTTGGGACGAGCCGGCGCCTTGTAGGGGTTCTTCTCAAGCTCCTCCAGCATGTGCTGGATCGCCGCGTCGAGCTGCGGGTCGCCGCCATCGACCATCTTCGACGGGTCGTCGATGACTTCGATGTCGGGGTCGACGCCGTGGCCCTCGACGGCCCAGGTGCCGTCGGTCTCGTAGATGCCGAAGGTCGGGACGGTGATCGACCCGCCGTCGATCAGCCCGGGGTTGCCGGAGATACCGACTAGGCCGCCCCAGGTGCGGGTGCCGATGGTCTTGCCGATCTTGTTGAGCTTGAACAGCCACGGGAACATGTCACCGCCGGACCCGGCGAGGCCGTTGATGAGCATGCACTTGGGACCGTTGTGCCCGTCGGGCGGCCACGTCCAGTCCTTGCCGTGGCGTCGTGCCCAGTAGCTGACCACCGGCCGGTTGAGCAGCTCGATGAAGCGCGTCGGGATCTGGCCGCCGCCGTTCCAGCGCTCGTCGATGATGAGCGCGGGCAGCTTGAACTGGCCGGCGAACTGGCGGAAGAGGTCGTTCTGGCCGTCGACGCCGGTGTTGGGCACGTAGATGTAACCCACCTTGCCGCCGGTCTTCTCCGCCACGTACTTGCGGTTGCGCTCGATCCAGGCTCGGTAGCGGAGCGTCCCGTCGCTTCCGAGCGTCTTGACGAGCACCTCGCGCGTGTCCTTGTCGCGGGAGGGCGTCTTGCCGATGGTCAGCGCCACGGTCTCGTCGGCCCGGTACTGGAACGCGGCCCAGGGATCCTTGTCCGTGTCGACCGGGACGCCGTTGACCGCGAGGAGGAACTCGCCCTCCTTCACGTCGACGCCGGGAGCCCGGAGCGGGTTGCGGGCATCGGCGTCCCACGGGCCGCCCTCGTAGATCCTGGTGATCTTGTACGCGGTGCCCTCCGGGGTGGTGACCAGCTCGAAGTCGCAGCCGAGCACGCCCGTCCCGATGAACTGCTGGCCCTCGACATCGCCGGGCGCCCCGAGGTACGCGTGGCCGATGTTGAGCTCGCTGATCATCTCGGCGATAACGTAGTTGACGTCGTCGCGGGTGACGCAGTCGTCGACCATCTTGAGGTAGTGCTCCTTGATGGCCGGCCAGTCGACGCCGTGCATGGTGGGTTCGTAGAAGAAGTCACGCTGCAGGCGCCACGCGTCGGTGACGATCTGCCTCCACTCGGCCTTGGGGTCGAGCGTCGTCTGCATGTCGCCGGTGGGGACGGACGTCGCCGTGCCGCCGCCCGGGGTCGGGTTCATGACTGTCAGCGAGCCCCCGCGGAAGACCAGCATCTTCTTCCCGTCGGCCGAGAGCTGGAAGCCGGCGGCGCCGCCGGTCACCGTCTTCTCTTCACGGGCGTCGTCCTTGGGGTCGAAGATCTTGATGGACGGGCCTTCCTGCGATCCGCGGGACCCAAACCGGGCGTAGACGAGCTTGTTGTCGTCGGTCACCGCGAGGTTGCCGAAGTTGCCCGGCGCGATGGGGAGCTGCCAGCAGCGGCCCTCGAAGCCGTCAACGTCGATCTTGACTTCCTTCTTCTCGTCCTTCTTGTCTTCCTTCTTGTCGTCGGACGCGGCGTCACCGCCGGTCGCGGCGGCCGATCGGCGGGCGTTCCATGAGCCGCCCTCGCCTTCGGCGGTCCAGTTGCCGGTGATCTCACCGTTCTTGAGCTGGCCGTTCATGGTCACCACGCCGTCACCGACGGTGACCGAGAGCGAGATTGCTCCAGAGTCCTTGGTGTAGGTCCCGTTGACGCTGCCCGATCCCATGGCCGACGTCACCGTCCCGGTGACCTTGCCGTCGGAATGGAGGGTCAAAGTGAGCTTGAAAGGGATGCCATCGGGCGGGAGCGACCCGCCGGTTGCCTTGCCTTCCCACGTGCCCGACACGCCGTCGTCAGTGACGGCGTCCTTGCTGCCTTCATCCTTCTTGGGCTCGTCTTTCTTGGCTTCGTCCTTCTTCGCCTCGTCCTTCTTGGAGTCGTCCTTCTTGGCGTCGTCCTTCTTGGCGTCGTCCTTCTTTTCTTCCTTCTTGAGTTCTTCCTCGTCGCTCTTGGGCAGCCATGGGTACTTCACGTCGGCCCGGAGCGGGGCCATGTAGATGTTCGCGGTGTTGGTGTAGACGAACGTCGTATCGACGTCGCTGTACACCGGGCTGTTGACGGTGCGGTTCGAGACGAAGTAGAGGAAGTCGCCGGCCCGGTCGAACGCGGGCGACGAGTTGTTGAACATCGCCGAGACGACCTGCTTCTTCTCGCCGGTCTTGACGTTGTAGACCCAGATGCCGTGGCTGGGGCTCTCTCCTTCCGACCGGGGGTAGGCGATCCAGTTGGAATCGTGCGACCACGAGATCTGCGGCTCATCGCCCCACGGATCGGTGTCGACGGTCTTGAGCTCGCCCGACTCGACGTTGATCAGGTGGAGGTTGCCGGCGTTGTCGGTGAAGGCGATGTGCTTGGAATCCGGTGACCACGTCGGGTTGGAGCGGAAGCCGGGCCCGAGGTTGGTGAGCTTGCGCGGCTCGCGCTTGGGCTCGTCCTTCTTGGCCTCGTCCTTGTTTTCGCCGTCCTTCTGCTCGTCCTTCTTCGCGTCGGCCTCGCCCTTTTTCTCGTCCTTCTTGGCGTCGTCCTTCTTTTCTTCGGGCGGCTTGGCGTCCGTCGGGCGGATCCACAGCTCGTATTCGCCCGACTCGTCGGAGAGGTACGCGATCCACTTGTTGTCGGGCGACCACGCGGGGTCGCGCTCGAACACGCCGGTGGTGGCCGTGAGGTTCCGGGTGATGCCTTCCTTGGCCGGGGCGGACCACAGGTCGCCGCGGCCCTGGATGACCACGCGCTTGCCCGAGGGCGAGATCGACGCGGCGCCGATGTTCCGAGCCGCGTCGACCGTGCGCTTGCGGACCGAGGGCTTGTCACCGGGGACGGTGATCTTGACGACTCGGTCCTGGCGAGTACCCAGGTCGAGCACCCGCAGTTGGGCGCCGAGCTGGAAGATGATCTCGCCCTTGCCGTCGGGGCCCGGGCCGACGGACGGCCAGCGAACGTCATCCGAGGTGTACTTGGTGATCTGCTCGCGTTTCCCGTCGGAAACCCCGTAGCTCCAGATGTTCAGCCGGTGGTCCTCGCCGGCGTCGCTGAGGTAGTAAACGACATCGCTCTTGCCGCCGGGCACCCACATGGGAAGGGTGTCGGTGCCCTCCCAGTCGGTGATCTTCTTCGCCGACTGGTTGCGGAGGTTGAACAGCCACAGGTCGGTCGCCATGCCGCCGCGGTACCGCTTCCACGTCCGGTTGTCGGTCGAGTGCGGCGCGTAGCAGAGCCACTGGCCGTCGGGGCTCACCGCCCCGAAGCCGGCATAAGGAACCGGGAGCTTGGTGGGCATGCCGCCGGCCGCGGGCACCGTGAAGATCTGGGACTGACGCGAGAGCCCGGCCATGCCGCTGGAGAGGAACGTCAGTTTCCCATCGGCCGTCCAGTCACACAGCGTTTCGCCCGCGGGGTGATGGGTGACTCGGGCCGGGACGCCGCCGGTCACGGGGATCGTGTACAGGTCACGCGAGCCGTCGTAGTTTCCTCCGAAGGCGAGGGTCTTGCCGTCCGGGCTGAATCGCGGGAAGCTCTCGGCGCCCGGGGGAGACGCCACCGGCACGGCCACGCCGCCTTCCCGCGGCGCGATCCACAGGTTGTTGGCGTACAGGAAGACGATCTGTGTCGCGCTGATATCGGGGTACCGCATCATCGTGGGGGACGGCTCGCCGTCCTGGCCCAGGGCCGAGACCGCCAGACCCGCAACGCACGCTACCGCCGCGGCACCGCCGCGAACTTTCATCATCATGTCAGGCTCCAGGAACGTTGATCCACGCGCGCTATCCCGTCGCGCCGGGGGTTCACAGCGTACCCCGGTCAAGGGAAACGTGCAGGCACCCGCTGCGAAGTCGCCCGTTTCTTGGGGCGATGCCCCGCCGGCTTTTGCCCGATCTCCCCCGGGGCCGAGGTCTCTTGTACAATCCGGCACCGGCCGTTCGGTGAAAGGCTGGGCGAATGACCGACTACAGCCGGCATCTCCTCGAGGCGTTTGAACGCAGATCTGCCCGGATAGGCGTCGTCGGGCTTGGCTATGTCGGCCTGCCCCTGGTCCGGGCCCTCCATGCCGCGGGCTTTGCCGTCGTCGGCTTTGACATCGACGCACAGAAGATCGAGAAGCTCAAGCGGGGGGAGGGGTACCTCAAGCACCTGGGGCCCGCGCTGTTCCGTGACCTCGCGGCGTCGAACCGGTTCAGCCCGACCGACCGGCCGGCGGATCTTGCCGGCTGCGACGCGGTGGTGCTCTGCGTGCCGACACCCCTGGGCGGTCACCGGGAGCCCGATCTTTCCTTCGTGCGTGACTCCACGCGGCTGGTCGCCGACGTGCTGCGGCCCGGCATGCTCGTCAGCCTTGAATCGACCAGTTACCCGGGTACCACCCGTGAGCTGTGCCTGCCGATCCTCGAGCGGGCGGCCTCGAGATTCGGCGGGGAGGTCGGGCGGGACTACTTCGTCGTCTTCAGCCCCGAGCGTGAAGACCCCGGCCGCAAGGACGTCCAGACGCACCAGATCCCGCGCCTGGTCGGCGGCATCACCCCCCACTGCACCCGCGTCGGCGTGTCGATGTATTCGGCCGCGATCGAGCACGTCATCGCCGTCGATTCGGCGGAGGTCGCCGAGGCGGCCAAGCTGCTCGAGAACATCTACCGAGCCGTCAACATCGCCCTGGTTAACGAGCTCAAGACCATCCTCACGCCGATGGGGATCGACATCTGGAAGGTCATCCAGGCCGCGAGCACCAAGCCCTTCGGATTCCAGCCGTTTTTCCCCGGCCCGGGCCTGGGCGGCCACTGCATCCCGATCGATCCCTACTACCTCGCCTGGAAAGCCCGGGAGCTCGGGCACACGACCCGGTTCATCGAGCTCGCGGGCGAGGTCAATCACGGGATGCCGTCGTATGTCGTGAGCCAGGTCGCGGCGGCGCTCAACACCGACGCGAAGCCGCTGAAGGGATCGCGGGTGCTCGTGCTCGGCATCGCCTACAAGCCGGACATCGATGACGTCCGGGAGACGCCGGCGGCGGAGATCATCGACCTGCTGATGGAGGCGGGCGCAGAGGTGTCGTACCACGACCCGCACGTGGCGGTGTTCCCTCCCATGCGCAAGCACTCGATCGTGCTGGCGTCGCAGCCGCTGACCGAGGAATTGGCCCGGGCCTCGGACGCGGTGGTGATCGTGACGGATCACGCGGCGATCGACTTCGGCATCGTCGCGCGGCACGCCAAGGTGATCGTGGATACCCGCAACGCGATGGCAAAGTGCGGCCCGGTGGCGGGCCGCGTGGTCAAGGCGTAAGGCTGTCGCGCAGGTCCGGATCAGCGGCCGATGGCGGCGCCGACCTTGGCAGGTTCTTCCCAATCGGTGTCGAGCAGGGCGATGAGTTCCTGCAGCGCGGTCACGACCCCCGTCGGCCCTTCAACAATCACCGAATTCTGCTGGGGATTCGCGACGAGCCGGAATTCACGGCCGTACAAGGTCGATCCGCCGGCGATGGCCCGGATCAGCGAGTCCATGGTCTCGGACGACACACGTGCCAGCGGGATGACCTGCATCGAGGATTCCGCGGAAGCCACGACGTCGGCGCCGGGTCGATCGAGCATGGTGAGCAACCGGCCGACGAATTCCGCGTGGCGCTGGGTGGCCGAGACACTGACGGTCCTGCTGCTGGCGTCAACCGTGATCCACCGGGCGACGCTGCACTGCTTCAGGCTCGGAACTCCGTCGAACGCCTGATTCAGGATCTGGCGGGCCGCGGCGGGGTCGACCCGCTGCAACTGCACCGAAACAACGGTGCTCGAACCCGCCGCGGGGGGCAAGGCGGCGCCGTCACGCGGTGTATGGAGCGGGTCTCCCTGCCGACGATCCACGGACGCTCCCTGGTGAGCGCCAATGTGGGCGTCCGCGGCCTGCTCGAGCACCCACTCGATGCGCGGGAGCAGTCGCTGCGGGACCCGCACGAAGAGCTTGGTGCCGTAGGTGGTGATGGACGCTGAGCCGCCGTTGACATCCCACATCCCGCTCTCGACGAGCGCCCGGATGAGATCGGCGATCTCGTGCACGGCTCCGGGCACGCGGTCGGGGTTGTCGGCATCGCCGCCCAGCCGTGCGCGGAGGAGTTCGGACACGTCGTAGGTGACGAGGCGGGTCTCGCGACGGTCGAAGTAGTGCGTGGTGGCGAAGACGAGCCGCCCCTCTTCTTCGCGGTACTCGATGCGGTTGTCCGCGACAAAACCCTTCTCGGTGTTGATCAGCTCGAGGAACTGGTCGAGCGTCAACTTCTGGTCGACGAGCGGATCAATGCCCAGCGAGT
This sequence comes from Phycisphaerales bacterium, assembly GCA_022072615.1. Taxonomy (GTDB): domain Bacteria; phylum Planctomycetota; class Phycisphaerae; order Phycisphaerales; family UBA1924; genus JAEUJB01. The sequence goes on along the minus strand of JAJVHS010000077.1, from coordinate 50,382 downwards.
GTCCGGGTCCGAAGTTGTCGGAGTCGAGCTCGCGCAGAGCGCCCCAGTGAACGACCGGCGACTTGCCGGATGTGGAAGCCGCGAGCGAGAAGAAGTCCCCCCACTGCACGTCCGGCGGCAGCCCCTGGACGTCCAGGGGCTTCTGCGGCACCTGCTGCACCGCGTCGGGGGGCGGGTAGACGGCTGACCTGATCGTCACCTGCGGGGCACGCAGCGTCATGGCGCCCGTGAGCGCCGCCGCCGAAGCCAAACCGACCATCAGCATGTTCATGATGCGTCTCCTTCGCGGCGCGACGTGCGCCCGCTCGAATCGCCTGGCGAGCACCATCGGGTCGCCGAGTTCCTCGACGGCTCGTCGTGTCGCCTGCTCCTCGGTCACCCCGGTGACCATGAGGTCTCGAACCCGTTCGTCCAGGTGGCACGCCAGTTCGTCGAGAACTTGGCGGCGGTGCGGCTGCGGGAGATGAAGGCGCCGATCGAGTCGCGCGAGGAACTCGCCGGCGAGATCCGCGGGGGGCTGCGTGTCGGCGCGGTGCAGACGGAGTGCGGCGCTCATCGGCCGTGCTCCTTCTGGTCGTGGTCCATCGGGTCGCGAGCGATGAACAGGTCGATGACGCGGCGCCAGGTGCGGTGAGCCTCGATCCGGGCGGCGAGCCGCTTGCGCCCGCGAGCCGTCAGGCGGTACCACTTGCGCTTTCTGCCTTCGGCGGCGTCCGGCGCCGCTTCCTTGCGGTCGCTGTGCACTTCTTCCACCGATCCGCTGATCAGGCCCTCGGATTCCAGCTCCTTGAGCAACGGGTACAGCACGCCGGGCGTGAGCCTGAGCTGACCGTCGGACCGTCCGGACACTTCCTTGGAGATGGCGTAGCCGTAGAGCGGTCCCTGCGCGTCCAGCAGCGAGAGGATGACAAGTTCGGCCTGGTCTCGCTGGGCGTCCTTGTGGAGCATGTCGAGTCTCCTGGCTCGGGGCGGACGACCCGTCCGCGTGGTTGCCGATGCCAATATATCGGGACGCGATATATGTGTCAACCGTGTTTTTCCGGGATTCCCTCGCGGGGCCCGGCCAGGTCAACCCGCCCGCGGGTACGCTTGCCCCGACCGAGCCCCCGCAGCCCGACTTCACCATGCCAAAGCGAGTCGCCATCGTCACCGGATCCCGGGCCGAGTTCGGCCTCCTCAAGCCCGTCATGCACGCGGTCGGGCAGCACCCCGAGCTCGAGCTGCTGGTGATCGCCGCGGGCTCGCACCTGATCTCGCCGGGCGAAACGTTCTACGACGTCAAACGCAACTTCCCCATCGCCGACACCGTCCCGATGCAGGTCGCGGGCCGCGTCGGCCGGCACGAAGACGCCGACGCGACAGGGCGGGGGATCGCCCGGTTCACGCGGTCGTTCGCGGGACTGTCGCCCGACTGGGTCGTGGTGCTCGGGGATCGCATCGAGGCGTTCGCCGCGGCAACCTCCGCGGCGATCGGCGGGTGGGCATTGGCGCACCTGCACGGCGGCGACCGGGCGGAGGGCGTCGCCGACGAATCGCTGCGCCACGCCATCACGAAGCTCGCCCACCTGCACCTGCCCGCCACGCAGAAGTCCGCCGAGCGCATCGAGCGGATGGGCGAACCTTCCTCCCGTGTGCACCTTGTCGGGTCGCCGGCCATCGACGGGCTGAACGCGATCCCGCCGCTTGACGAGACGACGTACGCGGAGCTGGGATCGCCGCGCGCCGTGCTGCTTCTCCACCCGATCGGCCGTCACGATGAAGCGGAGGAATTCGCCGCGGCGACGGTGGTCGAGGCGCTGAGGCGATCGGACCTGCTCGGCGCCACGCTCGCGTTGCACCCCAACCACGACCCCGGGCGCCGGGGCGTGCTGCGAGCCATCGCGGCCGCGTTCGACCCCGCGCGCGTGCGGTCGCACCTGCCGCGCGAGCAGTTCGTCGGCCTGCTGAAGCGGGTCGCCGGCACGGGCGGGATCGTCGTTGGCAACAGTTCCTCGGCGCTCATCGAGGCCGCGGCGCTGCGAGTCCCCGCGGTGGATATCGGGGACCGCCAGGCCGGCCGTGAGCGCCCGGCCAACGTCATCCACGCCGTCGACAGCGATGTTGACGCTATCGCCGGGGCGATCCGTGGGGCGCTCGCGCTCGATCGCGCCTCGATCACCCACCCCTACGGCGACGGAACAACCGGCGTGAAAGTCGCCGGGCTGCTCGACCGCATCGACCCCCGGGCACCCGGGTTCCTGCGCAAGCTCAACTCGTACTGATCGGCGACGGCGGAACCGCGTTCGTCACTTGCGGCGGACGACGACGACGTCCATCTGCCGCGTGTGCACCTCGGCCCGGAGCCCGAGCTGTTCCTGCAGCGCCGCTCCGACGGCGTCGAGTGAATCGTCCGCGCACCGCACCGTCCAGTCGTACACGCCGGGCAGGCCCGTCTCGTTCACGACCGGCATCCGGAGCATCGCGCTGAGCCGTTCGGTGAGCACATGCATCGGCTGGCGGACCGCGGAGATGGTTCCGAGCCCCCAGGAAAGCGACGAGGCGCCCTGCGAGGCGGTCACATCGCGGATATTGACGTACGCGGATTCCGCCGCCGGCCTCACGACGAGGATCGGCACGATCCTCCGGTCGCGGTAGGTCTCGATCGAGATCGCCCGGCTGACGAGTTCCTGGAGCACGGTCGAAACTGTCATCGCGCTTCCGCTCGGAGCGGTCGCGGGCAGGCTGATGGTCGCGTCGTACCTGGTGGAATCCAGGTCGATCCCGTCGTCGCAGACGATCAGACCTGGGCTCGTCTGGGTGCACTCGGCGATTAGGTCGCGGGCCGTGCACCCCCTGGCGACCAGGCGCTGCTCCCATTTCTCGATCTTGCCGTGCGACTGGTTCGATGCCCGCAGCGACATCTCGAACAGCACTTCACCGGGAGATGCGGACGGACCTGCGATGGGGACGGTGGAATCCTGTGCTTGAGCAGGGTCGGCGGTCGCGGTGTCGGGCGCGGCCTCGATCACCTGCGTAGCGGCGGTGAGCACCGGTTTTTCGGCCAGCTGTTCAGCCGGCGCTTCCAGCGCCTGCTGAACATCCTGGCCCGCGAGCGCGGCTTCGATGAGCTGCGCCGTCAGTTGCCGGGGATGCAGGCTCGCGCGGTAGATACCCGACGAATCGATGATGATCGTGCGTGGGATTGCCGACGTCCGATACGCCAGGAAGAGCGACCGATCGGTATCGATGGCGACGGTGCCGGCGATCGGGCGCCGCGCCAGGAACTTCTCGACCGGTTCGGCGGGTTCATCGGTCACCGAGATGAACACGACCGGCCGGTCGCGGAACTGCTCGACGAGGTCGTTGAAGTGCGGGATGGCGCTGATGCAGGGCGCACACCACGTCGCCCAGAACTCCAGCACCACGACCCGCCCGCGGAGCGATGACAAGTCCAGCGTCGAAAGCTGGTCCGAGCCCAGCGAGCCGGTGCGGAGGATGTGCTCGACGGACAACGCCGGCGCCGCCTCGCCGATCTGCGCTTCGGGCGGCAGCGGGGGCAGGTCGGCGTCCTGTCGAGCGTCAGCGGCCGGTGCCGCCCCGGCGACAGCCCAGGCGGCGACGGCGACGCGCACAATCCGATCCCAGATGCGGTGCATGGAGGACTGTATTCGGCAGGTTCGACCGGGGGACTGGACCTTTACAGCGGCTTGCCGCAATGCGGGCACTTCGGAGGCGATCTTGACGAGTGCTCGCGCCCGGGCTTGGGGACCGTCCTGCCGCACGACGGGCACGCCGTCGCCCGTGCCGTCTCGGACTTCCCGCACGCCGGGCACGGCGGGTTTTCGCCCGGGTGATCGGCGTAGAACGCGCCGAGCTGCGCGAACGTCAGGGCAAAGTCCTTGCCGCAGCCGGGCGCTGCGCACACCCACCGGGAGTCCGTCGGGTCCGGTTCGCCCTGCGCGGCGCCGGTGTCACGACGCAGGAGCGTGAACGCGACCCCCGCGGCCACCACGACGGCGCCAAGCACCGCAACCACCGCCTGCCGGGTCACTTCCAGTGCTCCTCGTGCGGAAGACCGTCGTTGTTCCACAGGCGCTTGGACTTGGGCGAGTTCTCCACCAGGTCACGCTGCTTGTGTACGGACCCGTGGCCGTCGGCCCAGACGACGTTCGATCCCCCGAAGTGCCGCGGGCTGGGCCACTCGGCGTCGGGGATGTCCGTCGGATCGATCGCCGTGTCCCAGTTGAAGTCGGACTTGCTGTCGGCGATGCAGATCATGTCCGACGGGAACAGCACGCGTGATTCCTTGACTTCGCCGAAGTTCTTGTGGCCGATCCAGCCGCCAAGGCCCAAGTGCGGGACGGTGAACTCCTGCACACCCCAGTCGTTGTACCCGTAGCTGAAGCCTGACGAGTTGGTCAGACGACGCTCGTTGACGTCGTACCCGTACTCGGCTTTGCTCCCGTTCTGGAACCGGCGTTCCCATTTGAACACAGGGTCATTGACCGGGCACCAGAAGATCTGGTGAGAGCCGTTGGTGTACACCCGCAGCCGCGGCGGCCACACGATGAAGCTCCCGCCCTGCGTGTGGTGGCCGGGGTAATAGGTCTTGTTGTCGTTCTGGTAGTGAACAAGAGCGGTGCCCATCTGGCGCACGTTCGAGAGGCAGAGCGTCGCCTTCGCCGCCTTGCGCGAGTTCCCAAGCGCCGGCAGAAGGATCCCGATCAGCACCGCGATGATGGCGATCACCACCAGCAGCTCGATGAGCGTGAAAGCTCGGCCTGTGGCGGTGCGCACCGGCAACGGTGCGGAAAGCGGGTTCTTCACAAGCTCCATTTCACCCGGAATCGGCTCCGCGTTCAAGAGGGGTCCCTTCCCGGCGAGTTCATGAACTCACTACTTGCCGATGCAGAAGGTCGCGAAGATGCGGCCGAGGACGTCGTCGGGGCTGATCCTGCCCGCCAGATCGCCCAGGTGGTCGGCCGCCTCGCGCAGCGACTGCGCCACGACGGCCGAATCGAGCGCTGACCCGTCGGTGCAGAGCTGGATTGCGGTACTGATGGCCACCACCGCACCGGCAACCGCCCGGTGATGCCGGGGAATGAGGTTCGCTCGCTCAACGGCGTCGGAGGGCCCGGTCGCCGTGTCGGCGATCGCCCGGCGCAGAGGTCCGATGTGCCAACCGTCGAGCGAACAGACCGCCATCACACGTTCGCTCGGCGCAACCGGCTGAAAAGCCGCCAGATCGGCCTTGGTCTGGACCCTGATGACGGTCGCCGCAGGGTTGCGTTCAACCGGAACGAACACGCCCGACGGGTCGCAGTGCAGGATCACGTCCGCCTCCGCCAGCGCGCGACGAGCGGCCTGCTGCGCCGCCGCGGCGCTGCGGCTGCCGTCGATCGGCGTCGTTTCCAGGCCGGGCAGGTCCAGCAGTTCCACGCTGCCGGCACCGGGCACGTCACCGTTCAGATCCAGTTGCTCGCGCAGCACGTCGCGGGTCGTGCCCGCGACCGCTGACGCCACCGACCGCGTTCGCCCGAGCAGCGCATTGAACAGCGTGCTCTTCCCGGCGTTGGGCGGTCCGACAAGCGCCACCACCGGCGCGGCCGTGGCCGGGCGGACACCCGCACCGCCGAGGGCGGACGTCATGGATGACTCGAGCACGCCCAGGCGGCGTCGAAGCTCGTCCGCGGTGATTGGCACCACGTCTTCCTGATCCGTGAAGTCGATGCCCGCTTCCACCAGCGCCAGGAGCGACACGACCTCCTCGTACCACGCCCGGAATTCCTGCCCGCGAGCGCCTTCGAGCAGCCGGCGCGCCGCATCGGCCTGTGCCCGGCTTCGAGCGGCGATCAAGGCGGACACCCCTTCGGCCTGATCGAGGTCGAGTTGACCATTCATGTACGCCCGAGCACTGAACTCGCCCGGCGTCGCGAGTCGGGCGTTTGCTTCCGAAGCCGCGATCAGCGAGTTGACCACGCGCGAGGCGAGCAGCGGGCTTCCGGGGATGATCAGCTCAAACCCGTCCTCGCCCGTGTACGAACGCGGCGACTCGTAGACACAGGCCAGGCACGGCAGGCCTTGGTCGGGCCCCAGCAGGAGGCGGACTGCCCGCGCCGCACGGGTCCGGGAGAGCGGGCGTTCGAGCCGGCGATCGAGAAGTTCCAAGCTCCCCGCACCCGACGCTCGGATCAGGGCGCGCTCGGACCACCCCGGCGCGGAGGCAAGAGCGAGAATGATGGAAGCGTGGTGCATCCGGTCGGCCCCACGTTACTCGGGAGCGGGATCCTCGCCCCAGAGGGTGCCGCCGCTTATGCGCCCCGCGTACCACGCATTGGTCGAGCGCCGCAGTTCGGCGAGAAACCCGATGGCGGCGATCCTGTCGGTGTCGAGCGTGACGGTGACCGATTCGTCGTCGGCGTGGATCGACAGGAGACCGATCCCGGTGCGTTCGGCGATCGCGCCGGCCGCGGCGATGACCGTTGCCCGGTTCCTCGCCTCCGCGAGCGGCGCGCCCGAGGTTGCCCGGAGCCGGACGGTGGTTCCCTGGACCGCACCGGCTGATGAAGCCTTCAGGATCACGTCCGCGGCGGCGGCAAGATCAACGATCGGTCGATCCGGCCCGATCCACAAGGCTCGCGACGGGTCAATGCCGGCCGCGATTGCAGAATCGCGATCCCGCTGCTTGTCCCCCACCGCCCACGAGCCGGCAGTATCGATCGACAACTCCGCCGCCGCGGCTTCGATCATGCCCGGGCCGGGCTTGCGCCAGGGATGCTCGGCCGTCAGAGCTTTCACGTGCCCGCGCGGATGGAACGGGCAGACGTAGAACGCGTCGAGCAGGTCCGCGGGCAGGAGTGACCGGATCCTGTCGTTGACCGCTTCGACCGTCCGCAGATCGATCGCACCCCGCGCGACAGAGCCCTGGTTGCTGCAGACGACCAGGAGGAAGCCGGCGCGATGCAGCCTCGCGCACGCATCGGCCACGCCCGGGAGCAGTTCAACCAGCGCCGGGCTGGTCACGTCGCCCGGGTTGGCCGGCGGCGGAGGAGGCGGCAGGCTGTCGGCCCGGTTGAGCGTCTCGTCGCGGTCGAGGAACACGGCGGCTCGCATGTCAAACGGTAGTGCCGCACGACCGCGAGCGGATTCACGGCTGCGGCCCGGCGACGAACGCCGCGAGCTGCAGAAGCCCGTACAGCCCGGCGACGGAGGCGACCACGACCAGCGCGACAAGGGAAATCGTCAGCTTCAGCCAGCTTACTTCGCGATCGATGGGAAGCCGCGAGACGGGCCTGCCGACAAGCCCGGCGAGCTTGCGCTGGCGCGTCCAGATCGAACCGTGACGCCACGTGAACTTCCTGAGGGGGAGTCCCGACGCCGCGGCCACCGCCGAAAGCGCCGCCTGCATCGTCGCCGCCGCTTCCGGCGTCACAACCGGGGACGACCGGCTCTGGCCGCCTTCGAGCTCCACCCGGCTGAGCGCGACGACCGCAAACGCGTCGGCCTGCCACTCGAACCGCCTGCTGACAAAGCCCATGACGGTCATCGCGACCAGGATGATCGCGATCGCGAACGCCGCCTCGACCAGGGGTGAGGCGAAGACGCCGCCGGACGCGGCCAGAGGCACCTGCACGATCGCCGCGATGAGAGACAGGCTCATGAGCGTGGTGACCATGGTGACACCCAGCCAGATCAGGTGGCGCCGCCGGACGTGGCCGACCTCGTGAGCGGCCACCGCCCGCACCTGCTCAGGCGGCAGCGTCTCCAGGAGCGCATCGGTCAGCAGGATGTACCGCAGCGGCCAGAAAAGGCCGATCACGGCGCCGTTGAGCATCAGCCCGTGCGTGCGCCAGAGCAGCAGATCGCCGACTCGCACGCCGCACCGCCGGCACAGCTCGGTCAGCGATTCCCGCAGCTTTCCCGGGCCGATGGGCACCGTGTCCCACACCAGGCGCAGCCCCATCGGCATGAGCGCAAACAGGATCACCACGCCCGCCAGTTGCAGAGGAATCGCCCAGCCCGAACCCGCTTGGATTCCCAGGTAACGGGGCGCGAGCCGCTCGACCGTTTCCGCCCAGCCCAGCAGCAGGCACATGGGGATCAGGAGGAGCAGCACGTGATAGCGCACGTTGGTCAGCACGAAGCCCCACCGCGTGACGGGCGGGTGGATCGGCCGGCCGTGATCGAGGCTGCGGATCAGCGCCGCCTCTCGGACCCGGCGTTCGACGGGTTCGAGCGACCACCAGCCCGCGGCCCATGTCACGATGAGCGGCGCGATCATGACCAGCTCGTCCAGGAGGATCACGTCGCCCGTCAGCGTGCGGACCGCCTCGACCCATCCCAGCACGGTGGTGTTGAACACGTGCAGCGCCACCGCCGCGAGCCGACCTTGACGGACGGTGTTCTCGGCGGCGTACACGGCGGCCCATGTCCCCGTGGCGTCGACGATGCGTGCGAACATCCGCACGCGAAGGTCGACGACCAGGACGAGCACGGCAAAGCCGGCCAGGGTCGCCAGCGCCGCGTGCAGAGGCTCGAGCGGCGCCACTCCCAGGGACGCCGCGATCGGCTCCCGCAGAAACACCGCCATGAAGCAGAAAATGAGCGAGAGGTGGATCATCGACCCGTCGGCCCGTCGGTCGCCGACCGAGCCGCTCGGACCAGCATCGCCGCCCGCTGGGGATCAACCGGGTTCGACCACACGCCGCCGTGCTTGATGGAGGAACCGACGATGAGTGCGTCGGCGTGACGGAAGAGCACGGCGACCTGGTCCGGGGTGACGCCGGACCCCACCAGCACCGGGAGCCCCGTCGAACCGCGGACCTTCTCAACGTCCCCGGGATCGGTCGGAGAGCCCGTGAACTGGCCGGTGACGATCACGCCGTCGGCGCCGAAGAACTCGGCGGCGTGCGCGGCGTCGGAGATCGAGATGTCGGAGGTGATCGAATGCGAGGCGTGCTTCTTCTTGATGTCGCAGAAGATCCTGATGTGGTCGGCGCCGATGAATCGGCGGAATCGCAGCAGAGGGCCGGCGGCGGCGTCGGCGAGGAGTCCCTCATCGGCAACGTGGGCGAAGACGAAGTTCTCGCAGCGGATGAACTGGCAGCCGGCGGCCAGCGCCACCGAGATCGCCTCCCGCTCGCCGCGCGAGAGGATCTGCACGCCGATCGGCAGCTTGACCGCTTCGCGCACCGAGCACGCGACCGCCGCCATCGATGCGATGATCTGCGGATCGTGCGGCCCGTTCACGTAGGGCCGGTCGTGCATGTTCTCGATCATGACCGCGTCGAAACCGCAGTCCTCGAGCATCCGGGCCTGTTCGGCGGCTCCGCGCGCGATCTCGCGGATCGAACGCTGCGATCGGGGCGTGCCCGGCAGCGCCTCGACGTGCACCATGCCGACCAGTGACTTGCGATCTCGGAAGAGAGTGTCGTTCATGAAAGTCCTGCCGGCAAAGCGTATCGCGGACGGGCGGCGGCGTGCGGAAAGCGTCCGCCGGTTGAGGATCAGGCCCAGCCGGGCAACAAAAACCCGCGCGGGGTTCACCGCGCGGGCTGATCTGTTTCTCGAACGTCGATCTCAGTAACCCAGGGGACGGGCTTCGACGATCGGCACCTGGTACTCGCGGTCCGCGACGCGAACCGTCAGCAGCCCTGCCGACGAGGGTACACGCACCGACACGTTGATGGCAAAGGGCACCGCCACCGGCTGGGCCGACGCCGATGCGGTCACCGCCGACGTCGGCATGTTCCGCAGGCGCAGCACCGGGACCGCCGAAACGTGCTCTTCGATCCCCACGTCCGTCTTGAAATTCGCGGACGGGTTCGAGCCGGTCACGGTCAGCACGACCGTCTGCGAGTCGCTGCGGATCGCGGACATCGCAAGATCGCCCGGGATCGGATCGCCGAGCGCCGCCGGCGCCGGGATCGTCGCTGTCGGCGTAAAGCCGCCCGCAACCGGGGCCGCATCGGTCGACGCCGTCGTCACCATCGCGCCGCCGACATCCGTCATCGAGGTCGTCTGGACCTCATCCAGCCGCGTCGCGGGCGGGGTCGACAGGATGACCGGCGGCTGACGAACGATGACCGTCGGGGCCGCCTGTGAAACCACCACGGTCGGCGGCGCCACCACTGGTTGGGACACCACCACCGGCTCGGTGTAGATCACCGGCGAGGTCACGATGTACGTCGGGCACGGCCGGACGATGACCGGGGGTGGGCAATACACGCGCGGCGGGTAGTAGACCCGCGGCGGCGGGCAGTAACCCGACCCGATGTTCCATGAGAAGCTCGAGTACGAGTCGCACGACCGCCAGTAACTCGACCCGTAGTAGCCAGAGCCGTAATAGCGGGAGCCGTACCAGCCCGGGCCATACCCCGACCCGATGTTGATGCCGACGCGGACGCTGGTGTGATCGCCGTCACCCTTGTGACCGCCGCCCCAGTATCCGCCGTGGTTGCCGCGATAGTCGCCGCCACGATGTCCGCCGTCGCGATCACCCCTGCCGCCTCCACCGCCGCCCCAGGAGGAGCCGCGGGACGGCCCGGACCCTTGATCTCGCTGGAATCCTCGCGACGCCGCGGGCGAGGGCGTCGAGAACGACGTTTTGGATGCGGGAGGGCCGACTTGGGCCGGGGATCGGAACTGGCCGCTCGGCGCCGCCGCCTGTGACGGGCGAGCGCTGAAGCCGTTGCCGCGCGGCGACTTGTACCCGCCGGAGTTTCGGGGGCCGGCAGGCTCGGCCGCCGCGGAATACGTCAGGCCCGCAACGCCGCACAACGCCACGAGAGCGAGCAATCTCGCCCGCCCGCCGAAGGTCCGAACCACGCCAGACATTTTCATTCTCCTTGCTCGTCGATGCCCCCGAGCCGCCCCTCACGCGAACGCGGGAATCGCTCCCTCTGGCAATGCTGACATTGTTGAGACGCTCCGGCCGGCAAAAGGTGCGTATCAGCGTGCTGGAATCCGAAGCAAGGATTACCTCCCAATGATCGGCATTTGTTCGTTATTTCACCGCGGTAGTCGAGTTGACGGAGGTCGTAAGCGGCACCATCTTCGGGATCGAAATCTCAAACTGGCAGCCGGGCTGCAGATTCTGGACGTTGATCACCCCGGCGTGGAGCTCGGCGATGCCTTGGGCGATCGACAGACCAAGGCCCGACCCCCGGCCGCGGATGGTCTCGCTGCCGCCTTGGGTGAATCGGTCGAAGAGATTGCCCATGATCTCACTGGGGATACCAGGTCCCAGGTCACGGACGACGATCACCCATCGGTCGACTTCGCCGTGCAAGCCGATCTCGACGGTCCCACCCTTGGGAGAGAACCGGATGGCATTGCGGACAAGATTGTCGATCATGATCCGCAGTAGCTCGGCGTCGCCGTAGACCGTCGTGTCCTCGGTGTCCTCGAGGAGCGTGGGTTCGATCTCCACCGAGTGCTGCCGAGCCATCGCCATGCAGGTCTCGACCGACTGCATGATGACCTCGTTCAGATCGCAGCGCTCGGTGTGAGCGAGCGCCTTGCCCGCTCGGACGCGGGTGAGCGTGAGGAAGCTCTCGATCATCCGCCCGACGCGGCGCATCTCTTCGGCGACGCTCTCGACGAACCTCGCCTGATCCGGGCTCATGCCGGTGCGGTCGATGGTCTGCGCTTCGGTGAGGAGGACCGCGACGGGCGTCTTGAGCTCGTGCGATACGTTGGAGATGAACCGATCGTGGGCGACGAGGCTGGCGCGCAGCCGGCGGCGCGAGTCTTCGAGTTCGTGCTGGAGCGCGGCGAGCTCGGGGACGCCCACCTGAACGTTTACGGTGCGGTCCAGGTGCTCGGGGTACATGGCGCCGGTCAGGTGGCGCAGCTCGCGGATGGGCCGCAGAACGATGCCGCTGATGACGTAGCCCGCGACGCCCGCGGCGAGCACCCCGCCGGGGATCGCCATCAGCAGAACAGAGGAGAGCTGCTGCACGGCGACCATCGCCGGGGTGTCGGTCGCCGAGACCGCGAGCACGAACTGGTGCCCGCCGGGACCGTCGAGCCGTCTCAGGAACGTCCGGAACCTGGCGGCGGGATCCTGCGCCGTTTCGAGCACCGGGACGCGGTCCCGCCGGACCGCCTCCCGCCGATCGCGCCCGAGCCATTGCAGGACCGTGCGACCATCGATCGGCGACCCGGCGGTCGACACGATGGGGTCGGCGTCGACCACCGACCGCACCTGGTAGAGGGTCGCGAGGTAGGGGTCGTTGTTGGGCGTCCAGAGGTTCTCCGACGCGATGTTCTGCCACTGCTGCGAACCGACCTCGAACTCCGAGGCGTTCAGCGCGGAGATGATGCGGATGATCCGGGCATCGAAGCGTGAGTCAAAGTAGTTCTGGACCGAGAGCTTCTGGTACACGAGCACCAGCACGGACAGCGTCAGATGGATCACCATCGAGATGGCGGCGATCCACAGGGTCAGGCGCAGCCGCAGCGAGATCTGGGCCCGTGCGGTTGCTCCCTTCGACACCGGATCACTGTCGGGTCCGTTCATCCAAACTCCGTACGCCCCCGGGCCCGTGGGTTGCCGTCGCCGGCGCGGCACTAATCAAGCACGCCGAAGCGATACCCCATTCCCTTGACGGTGTGGATCAGGGGCGTGGAGAATCCGTAGTCGGCCTTGCGGCGGAGCGACGAGATATAGACGTCGACGACGTTGCTCGTCGGCAGGAAGTTGATGTCCCACACCTTCTCGCCGATCTGGGTCCGTGTGAGCACGCGGTTGGGGTTGCGCATGAGGTACTCGAGGAGCGCGAACTCCTTGGTCGAGAGCGTGATGGATTCGGTGCCGCGCTTGGCCCGTCGTGAGTACAGATCGAGCTCGAGGTCGTTGTATCGCAGGTAGCGCGACTCGGAGGCTTCGCCGCGCCGCAGCAGCGCGCGGATCCGGGCCAGCAGTTCCTCGAACTCGAAGGGTTTGGCGAGGTAGTCGTCCGCGCCCGCGTCCAGGCCGTGCACCTTGTCATCCGTCGAGCTGAGCGCCGTGAGCATCAGGATCTTGGCCGTGGACCCCCGCCGCCGCAGGTTCCTGCACACCTCGACGCCGTCGCGATCCGGGAGCATCAGGTCCAGGAGCACGACGTCGTACATGCCCTGGGCGACGAGGTCTTCCCCCTCGTAGCCGCTGTGGACGACATCCACCGCAAGGCCATGCTCGCGCAACCCCTTCTCGATGGCGGCGGCCATTTTGGGATTGTCCTCGATGACCATGACTCTCATGCACTCGGCTCCTTCATGAAGTCCCGCGTCAGTCTAACAGACACTTTGGCACGCGGGTACGCCCAGTCAAGATACGTGCTTGTTATGAAGCGACTTTCATCGACCAATCACTCCCGAGGATCGCCTTTGCCTCCTCTGAGGCGTGCAGGACCGGACGCTTGTGTTCCATGAAGACGGTTTCATGCCAAGCGCCTCTGCATGGAGAAATCGGACATGACATCTCGACCAATGACTGCCCGGGGGACCCTCTGTTTCGCGCTGGTGCTGGTGGCCGGTCTGGCGGTTTCGGCGGAAGCACGGCAGGATCGGACGAACGACCAGCGGAACCAGCCCGCGGACATCCGCGACCGCTCGACCGACAGGGAGATCGCTGCCGCCGGGACCCGCGACTTCCGCTCCTTCAAGTGGATCAGCGGCCTTGACGTCTTCAACCCCTCCGGCGACCACATCGCGGATGTGTCCGATCTGATCATCAACCGCGGGTCGGGGAAGATCGACAACGTGGTGCTCGCCACCGGCCAGACGCTGGGTCTGGGCGGAAAGACGATCACCATCCCGTTCGCGACCCTGCGGTGGGATTCGGCGAAGGAGCGCTTCGTCCTGGACGCGACCGAGGACGAGCTCAAGACGTACCCGGAATTCAACGCGGATCACTGGGCCGGGCTTGCCGACCCCGACGCCGGCAAGAAGAACACGCTCCGCGACTGGCTGACCCGCGACCGCGACCGGTACGACACGGATCCGTACGAGGGCAGCCTCGGCAACGCCGAGCAGAAGACGATTACCGGCACCATCACCGACATCGACCGCGTGCAGTCCGCGACGGGCGAGCTGGTCGTCGCCACGATCCGCGACGAGTCGGGCAAGTCGTACCGGGTGTGGCTGGGCCCGTCGTGGTACGTGGGCGGCGGCGCTCACGCCCCGATGCGCGGCGACAAGGTCACGGTAAACGCCTACAGCGTGAACCGCGACGGCGACGACACTTACGTCGGCCGGTCGATGTCGCTGGGGGGCTCGGAGATCGCCTTTCGCAACGATCAAGGCGCTCCTGTGTGGAATCCTTCCGGCCGCCCGGCGGAAGTACCGTCGCGGGATGGATCAAGGCCGGCCAACGCCAACCGGCCGGGCTCCGTCCATGGCTACAGCTCCGACCGCGACGCGAGCTGGCGTTCAATCCTGGCCAGCGACCTGACCGGCCGGGATGTCAAGGCCCGCGGTCAGGACTGCGGCGAGGTCCAGGACCTGGTGGTTGATCGAGCCACCGGCCGCGTGGTGATGCTCTCGATCGACCCCGACGAGAACTTCCTGGGCATGGCCGATACCAAGCGCCTGGTCCCCTGGACGGTGACGACCGTTGCGGTGGACGGCACCGTGCGCATCGACGCCACCAAGGAAATGGTGCTCGCGAGCCCGGAAACGCCCTCCGACATCGAGGACCTGAACAACACCATGACGGCCAACAGCGTGTACAAGGCCTTCGAGGTGGATGCTCCGAGGTACGACGGCGTGGACGAGAAGGGCTGGCGCGACCGGCGCCACCGCGACGCCGACGACCTCGACCGCACCGACAGGGACCGCGACGACCACGACCGCGATAACCCGCGGAAATAGGACAGGCGAGCGAGTAAGGGCGGGCGGGGAGAAGTCCTCGCCGGCCCGATTGCGCCGGACCGTGATTCCGGACCGTGATGCGAGATTCACGTGACGTTCACGGCCGGCAAACGGGTTCACCGCACAATCTCCACGGGCACCCGGTCGGAGACGGGCCCCGGAGCAAGACATGGAAAGGAACCACATGCGAGCTCACATCACGGAAAACGAGATCCCGCTGCTCACGACCGCGCGTCGCGCCCTCGTCCTCGCCGCCGCCCTCGCGGGCCTGGCCGCGCTGCACGCCTGCAACACGACCGAAGGCGTCGGCGAGGACATCGAAGCCGCCGGCGACGCGATCGAAGACGCGGCCGAAGACGCCAACGACTAAGGCCTTTTCAAAGGCGGACCGATGGTTGGTCTCTGTGCGACGGGCACCGTGAGGACCGACGATCCCGCTGATCAAGGAGTCAAGACATGCTGTACTGGGCATTGGTCTTTTTCGTGGTCGCGATCCTCGCGGCGCTGTTCGGATTCGGCGGCATCGCGGCGGGCGCGGCCTCCATCGCGCAGATCCTCTTCTTCATCTTCCTCGTGCTCTTCGTGATCTCGCTGATCGTCGGCCTCGTGCGCCGCGGCGGCGGATCGACCGTTCGACTCTGACCCTCCCTTCCAGGCCATTTCACATGGCCAGACGGCACCCTCCTGACGGGGTGTGCCGCCTTTTCAAGGAGCCAGCCAGGAGCGCCGCGTGTCGGTGATGGAGCGCACATCGCCCGCAGACCAGGCCACTTCCCGCGTGCAGCGGAAGCGGGAGCACTGCTCACTTGGAGAGGGACGCGACCAGAACGACCACGCGAGACGGGCGACCGGCCGATTCAGCCCGGTCCGGCTGCGGCTGACGAGGATCTCGCCGTCGGGCGCCCTGCTGGCGAGCATCCTTCTCCTGATGGTCACCGGCTATTTCATTGCCGTGCGGCACAACGCGCGTGTCGGCATTCTGGACGTCGTGTTCGTGCTTTCGCTGCTGACCTTCCTGCTGCTCGCGATCTCGCAGCTGGCACAGAGCGCCAAGGCGTCCATCACCCTGTGGCAGCAGCCCTTCGGCCAGGGCCAGCGGGAGCATCACGTCCGAGCCCAGCAGCAGGAACTCGGGCGTCACGGCCGGCGCGCACCCGACCGCGAATAGCCCTGGGCCGTGATGAACGGCCATTCACGCCCGGAAAACGCGCCCATCACGACGCCCACCGATACTCGTGTGACGGCGGCTGTTCGCGGGTGACGGCCGATCGCCGATCACGGCGCGTCAGGCTTGACCGGTGAGAGGTGCCCGACGAGCCAGCACGCCCGCACAAAGGAACCGAACCGATGCGAAACACCAACAGCAGGCATTACGGCCGCAACGAGTCCCCGATCTCGACGCTCTCCAGTGACATCGCGGCCATCCGCCGCGACATCGCGAGCATCCTGGGTGCCGGCGCGTCCCACATGTCGGACAAGGCCCGCGAGACCGTGTCGCGGCTGGGCGACGAGGCCCGTCATGTGGCCGAGCAGGCCCGCGAGCAGTACGACGCGGCGCACGAGACCTTGTCGGAAGTGACCGCGAAGCGACCCGTGACGACCATCGTGGTCTCCATGGCGGCCGGGATCGTCGTCGGCAAGCTCATGGGCATGGCGCTCCGCGGGAGCAGGTCGCGGTAGGTCCGCAAGAGAGGGGTTCACTCATGTTCCACACGCCGACGGGAATCACGTCCCGCGGTTCCACGCCGTCGCGGCTGTTGGGGGCGATTGCCCTCCGCGCCGCGGCGGCGCTGTGCGCGGTGGCGACGCTGATCTGCGGCCTGGTGCTGCTGTACCTTGCCGTCGACCGGCTGTACGGCGCGGTGGCCGCACTCGCGTCCGTGGCCGGTGCGCTGGCGCTCATCACCGGGTCGCTGTGGCTCGCAGCGAGCGCCATACTCAAGAAGCACAGGCACGAGCAGGAGCTCGAGGACGCTCGCCGCGCGCTCGCCGAGGCCGAACAGGCCGCCCTGCAGCAGGACGACGGCCCCGCGGCGCCGAGCATCCTGGGCGACCTGGGGCCCTGGCTGCGGCTGCTCTCGGCCGGAGCACCGGTCGTCGCGTCGGTGGTCGCGCTGGTCGGGCCGACGCGCCTGATTCGCCTCGCGATCCGCGGCTTCGCGGCGTGGCGCGCCTATGAGCGCGTCAGCGGCGCGCACCGCGACAACGGCCGGCGAACGCCGCACGAAAGAACCGCGCCTCGATGATCAGTGGTTCATGTCGTGTTCACGCCTCGGGCACGGCCGCGAGGCACTCATCTCCAGCGTATCTGGACCCACACTCGAAACGCCATTCAAGGAGCTCACCCATGGCCGACCAGAATTCCAACTTGCCGCAGAAGCCGGGCACCGCAGGGCAACCCGGCGCGGGCCAGCCCGGTGGCTACGAGTACGAAGGACCCCGCAAGCAGCGCACCGACTCGCGCCAGGCGGAAGCGGGCGGCCAGCAGACCGGCATGGGCGACCCGTCCGACGAGTCCACCACCGACTGCGGCTGCGACGGAGAGACCAAGTCCGGTTCGCAGAGCTCTGGAATCTCTTCGGCCGCGGGCCGCGGCGCGGCGCAGAGCGGCCAGCAGATATCCGGCGGGACCAGCCCCACGACCCCCAACGTTGAATGAATGACCCGACGACTCGACACGGTCGGCGCGGCTTGATCAGTCAAGGAGCAGTTCAATGAAGTCCGGCAAAATGCGCACGCTTCGCGACCTGTTGGTTCACCAGTTGCGCGACATCTACTACGCCGAGAAGCAGATCCACAGGGCGCTCGGCAAATCACAGAAGAGCGCTCACAACCCCGCGCTTCGGGAGGCCATCGCCGAGCACCGCGACCAGACCGCGACGCACATCACGCGGCTGGAGACCTGCTTCCGGTCCCTGAACGTCCCCGCTCGCGGCGTGCGGTGCACGGCCGTTGACGGCCTGGTCGAAGAAACCAACGAGACTCTCGATGACGCGGCCGATGAGCAGGTTTCCGACGCCGCGCTGATCGCGTGCCTCCAGCGCGTCGAGCACTACGAGATCGCCGCCTACGGATGTATCCGCAGTTTCGCTCAGAGCACGGGCAACCACAAGGTGGCGCAGCTTGCCGAGCAGACGCTCGACGAAGAAGCCCAGACGGACCAGCTGCTGACGCAGATCGCCGAATCGGCGGTCAACCCCGCCGCTCTCGCCGTCGAGGGCGAACCGACCAGGTGAATGAATCTTCATGCCCCCCTCCACGCCCGGACCGGTGAGAACGTCTTGCCGGTCCGGGCTTGCGTTTTTTGACGTCCCGCATGCGGGTCGAACCACGGCCCTTGAAACCGTGCAGCGCGGGAACGGGCGGCTGATACAAGCAATCAACGATTCGACGAGCGATGAGTCCCGATTCATTGGACGTTCAGCAGGATGCCACGGCTCACAGCGTATAAAAGGTCGCGAGCAGACATGGACACCCGAGATGTCTCGCCGAACACAGGGTACATCACGCATGATCACTTCACTCCTCGCCTTTATCGTTCTCGTGCTCGATGTGATTGCACTCGTCAGCGTGCTTCAGAGCGATGCCTCGACGCTGGCAAAGGTGCTCTGGGTGATCGCGATCCTCGCGCTGCCGGTTGTCGGCATGATCCTGTATTTCCTGCTCGGTCCGGGCCCGCGCGGCCGCGTGACGGCCTGAGCAGGGACGACTCCCAAGTGCGGCACGCTGAGTCCCCGTGACTGAACCGACCAAACCCTCTTCCCCTACGGAGGCATGGATGAGCACCGCGACGAACGCACAAACGACCGCGACCCCGGCGGGTTTCCCGGTGATCGATCAGGACCGCTGCCTCGAGCTGATCCGTGAAGTGCAGGCCGGAGTCGGCGGCGCGGAGGGCAAGCTCATGGAGCTCTGCCTGCCGCTGATCATGCGGATGGCACGGTCTCAGTCGACGCGCGCCATGCCGCCAGAGGAGTTCATCTCCGAGGGCGCGATCGCGCTGCTGCAGGCCGCGAAGGGATACAACCTCGACTCCACGGTGCCGTTCACCGCGTACGCGGCCACATGGATCCGCCATGCGATGCGGCACGCCGCACGCGACTCCCACCAGACCATCCGTCTTTCCGGCCGGACGCGGGCCAAGCTGAACCGCGTCTGGGCGGCGGCTCGCAAGATCGAGAACACGACCGGCCGCCGGCCCTCGGCGCGAGAGATCGCCCAGCTCGCTCGGTTGTCGGTGGCGGAGGTCCACGAGGCGCTCGAGCGCCGCGGCGCGGTGGTGCTGAGCATCGACCAGCCCCGCGCCGGCCAGGATGCGCCGGACGTGCTCGCCGGCCCTCTGGAGCCCGCGGCCCCTTCCACGGAGGACAACAGCCGGACCTCGTCGTGGATCGAAGCCCTGCTCAGGACGATGCCCCTGGAGGAACGCACGCTCGTGGTCAGGCGCTTCGGGCTCGATTCCTCCTCACCGGCGACGATCCGCGATCTTTCCCGGTCGACCGGCATGGCGCCGCGGATGGTGAGATCCGCCCTTGACCGAGCGATGCACCGGCTCCGCGCCGTCGCGACCAGGGCCTGAGCCCTCCCGCGTTGTTCTCCTCAGAGAATCCTCACACCCAAGGAACCATCACATGGATCGAAACACGACTCCCCGATCGAGCAACACTCCGGGCCGCGACGCCGATCGCGAGCGCCTTGATCGCAACCCCGCAAACCGCGACCCGATCACCGACGCGCCGGGCGCTCACCCCGTCGGGGCGGGAATCGGCGCCGGAGCCGGCGGCGCGGTCGGCGCGGCGGTTGGATCCGTCGCGGGTCCGGTCGGCACGGTCGCCGGCGCCGCGATCGGAGGTGTCGCAGGAGGCCTGGTGGGCAAGGGCATCGCGGAAGCCGTCAACCCCACCGTCGAGCTCGATTACTGGCGTACCACCTTCCCCACCCGCGACTATGGCGTCGGATACAGGTGGGAGGACTTCGAGCCGGCTTACCGCGAAACGATCGGCGCCTACTCCTCGAACCCCGGCTGGACCTACGAGGAAGCCGAAGGATCGCTGCGCACCAAGTGGGAACGCGAGCGGCCCTCCGAGCTCGGCTGGGACAAGGTCCGCGACGCGTCTCGCGACGCCTGGGACCGGCTGAAAGGCCGGGACGGTTCGAACCAGCACGGCGCGTCAAGTGCGGAATCGGCGGACAAGGTCAACTCCATCATCCGCGTCCTCAACGACAGCATCACCGGGTACCGCGCGGCGGCCGAGAAGATGTCGAGCCCGGTCTACCGCGGCGCGATGCGGCAGCTCGTCACCGAACGCGAGCAGTTCGTGGCGGAACTCAAGCCGCTCGTCGCGACACGCGGCGAGGACCCCGTCGACGGCGGCAGCATGTCCGGCGCGATGAACCGCGCATGGATGTCGCTGACCACCGCGATGGGCGGTGGTGACCAGGCCATCCTCAACGCCTGCGAGCGCGGCGAGGACTCGGTCAAGGAGGCCTACGAGGACGTGCTCGACAGCGACAAGCTGACCATGGACGTCCGTGACACCCGGAGACGGCAGTACTCGCAGGCGCGTCGTGCCCATGATCTCGTGAAGGCATGGCGGGACCAGCTGGACTCCGAGCGGCGCTAGAACAAGTCCCGTCGACGCTCGCGCGCCACGTCCACAACGTGATTGACCTCGCCCGCGGCCCCGCGCACCGGGGCCGCTTTCATTGTTCGTAGGTCGACGGATCGCGACAGCGAACAATCCGGCTCGTCATGACGGGCCGGGCATCAGCCACGGAAACGACAACGGGCTCGGCGATTCCGGCCTGCAGTGAAGACAAGCGCCGGACCGGTCAGCGTTCTCGATCCATCGCACGCTCGCGAGAAACGACCTCACCTGTCGGTAGCACGAGCGGAGCCCCGCGCTGGCGACGCCTTGGGTCGCCCAGATTGTTTCTGCGATAAGCTCCGTATTGAGCGACCCAAACGGGTGGAGGAGCGGTGCTCGAGCAGCGGTACACGCGACGGCAAACTCGCCAACGGCTTCCGCTCATTCGTCAACGGCGCCAACTCCCGGAGTTACGTTCGCCTGCTCGCCCCTGATGATGCGTCACACAGCGCCTCGCCGGTCGCACCACACTCCGGGCACGTGCGCTGCGAAGCGGGCTGCAGGCCCGTGAGCACGTATCCGCACCCCGGGCAGACTTCGTGCCCGCGGGCGCGCAGCTCCGCATAGACGCACGGGGCGAGTTCCCACTGACGCAGGGCCCAGAGCACGCCGAACAGGCCGACGAGGTACAAGCCGAACCAGATCAACGTGAGATACCACCGATGGCCACCCAACGCGGCCTCGAACAATCCGGGCAGGAACATGAAGGTCAGCATCAGGACGATCAGCCCTGCCGCGTACAGCGCGGCGTGGATGGGCCTGCGAAACCAGCGCCGCCACGCCGCACGCAGGATCAGTCGTCGGTCGCTGCGGCTCAGCTCGAGGGCCGGATCGATCAACGGCGCCGGGCTGAAAACCATTCCGAATGCTACGCGGGGGCAGTCCGATCACCCGCTGCACGCCCGCCGCTCGCTCAACGCCAAGCCGGGCCCGGACGTGCTCGACCGCCGTGACAACGCTATGCCGGGCTCAGACGACTGGGCCGGCCGCCGCTCGCAGGTTCGCCTTCTGAAGTTCCGCTTCGGCCGAGAGCCGTCGGAGTTGGGTGTTTACCTGCCCGCACTCTTTGACGCATCGCGCATGAGTACCCGTGAGCCCGTCGGGCTGCCTCCGCCACACCGCAAGGACGTTCTCTCTCGGTGATCGCGGGCAGTGAGTTCTGTGAGTCGCGTTTGGGTGCGGGCGGGTGGGCCCGGAACGCCCCGCCGGCAGAAAGTGCAACGCCCGGGCCGAGGGCCCGGGCGTGCATGCGAGGGAGGGGTGTTCAGCAGGCGGATCGATCAGCAGTAGTGTGCGTCCTTGACCTTGCCGCGCTTGTCGACCACCAGGGTGATCCGGTCGTTGCGGAAGTCCGGCGGGATCTTCTGGCCCTGCTTGATGATCCGCACCTTCCAGCCTTTCTCCTTGGCGAGCTTGCGGGCCTGGCCCGACTTGATCCCCTCGATGGTGGTGAGCGGGAAACGCGTGCGGACATCGCACCCGTCGGCGGGCATGTCGTCCTTGGGGGGCGCCGTCTCGCCGGTTCCGCCGGTCCCGCCGCTGTTGCCGGTGCTGCCCGTGCCGCCGGTGCCACCCGTGCCACCGGTCCCGCCGGTGCTTCCGGTGCTGCCGGTCCCACCGGTGCCCGTGCCCGCACCATCGGGAGGAGTGGTACCGCCGGGGGCCGGCTGGACGCCTCCCTGTCCCTGCTGCTGTCCAAGGGCGGCGGCCAGACGGGAGATGATCCCTTCAATCACGCTGATGAGATTCTCGATCACGCTCATGAACGGGTTGGACACGTCGGGGCGGATCGTCGGGAACTGCTCGAGGTTCATCCCCGGCATGCGGCAGCGGAAGGACTGGCTGTCGCCGAAGCGGATGCCGCCGTTGAGGTCGGCGCCCGGATTGGTCAGGTACCTCTTGTCGATGGCGGGGCGGAAGGTGTTGACGCTGTTCATGATTCAGACTCCCTCAAGTGTGTGCGTGTCGGATGTGGCGTGAAACGGTCGGAAGCGCGGTGTTCAAACGCGGCATGCGCGGCGCCGGGATGCGGCTCAGGCGACGTTGCTGAGCGCATCCTGCTGCGTGCTCAGGGCCTTCACGGGAGCCTGCTCCTGGGGGCTGCCGCCCGTGAGCTTGGAAAGCAGGCCGTTCACGACGCTTGACAGGACCGAGACGAGGCGGTTGATCACGCCCAGCAGGCCCGAGGTCTGGTCACCGCCCAGGGGCGACGGGAAGATGCTCGACTGCATGCTGGGGAGCTGGGACTGAGGCTTGCTCAGGAGCCCGCCCGTGAGGTTCGAGAGCCCGCCGAACAGAGCGCCGAGCGGGCCGCCGCCCAGGAACCCGCCCACCGAGCCGCCGAGGACCTTGCTGCCGAAGTTCACGACGCCCTTGAAGATCTTGCCGATTGAGAAGCCCATGACCAACTCCTTGTGTGTGTGCTGTGTTGCTTGATGATGCGTTGCAATCAACGCGACACCAGGTGATCGGGCGCAGACGGCGTTCGTTGCGTCCACTGGCGTGATTTCTCGCACAACGCGCCGCAAACCGCGCACAACGCGGCAGAAAAGAACAGGACCGCCGGCGTATCGGCGGTCCGTTCGATCACTCAGAGAGCGTGCACGCAGAAGGTGCGGCGGCACGTTCAGATCAGGTTCGCAAAGACATCCCCGAGACGTCCCGCAGCCGCGGTGTGGACAGAGGCCAGGCGAGCCTGGATGCGCTCGGCCTCGGGATTCTGCTGCACCGGACGTGCGGGCTCGCCGCCCGGCGCGGCCTGGCTCGTCCCGGTACCGCGCGGCCGGACCGCCTGGAAGGTTCGCGGTGATTCGGTCTGTGCGATGCTCATGGATGTCCCCTTTGCGTGCGTCGGCGGCTCGCGGTGTGCGCCGCCGCAAGGATCATCCGTTCCAGGACCGTTCTGTTGCAGAACGCGTACGTTCTTTTCACACCATGCCGGGTTTGCGTATCCCCTATCAAAGCACGCTCCCCGGCTCTGGGACCGGGGAGGTGTGCACCGTCGTCTGAGGGATGTTCACTCCCCTGCGGGCGTGAGCTCTTCGAGCCGCTGGATGTTGTTGTTCAGCGGATCCATCGAGTGGCACTCGCGGTTCCACACCGATCCCTCGGACTCGACCACGTACGTGGCGCGGGGGTTCCAGGGTTGGCCCGCCAGGCGGCGTGAGATCGGGTTCTGGGTCAGGGCGTCGCACGACGCATTGACCTGGACGATGTTCTCCGCCGAGGTGTTCATCCCCGGCCCGAGCGCCGCGGCCTGCGGGCCGTCGGTCCCCGCCGCGTTGAAGATCATGGCCGGGTGATCCGCCAGGATGCCCGAGTACGCGGCGAGTGCGCCGCCCAGCGAATGGCCCGTGAGGATGATCTCCGCGCCGGGGTTCTGGATCGCGACCTCGCGGACCAGCGCCAGAGCCTGGTCGTACTGCTCGGGGACAGTAACGACGCTGGCGCGGTTCTGGCCCCAGTCTGCATCGTCATCCGTGCCCCGCATGGCGATCACAATCTGTTGACGGCCCTCGACCTGGCCCTTGTAGACCGCCGCCGCGAATCCGTGCGTTCCCTCGACCGAGCGCTCGAGCGTTAAGCCGCGCAGGGACGAGGGGTTATACGCGTTGTTCGCAAGCGGCGCAAGCTCCTTGGCGAGGTTCAGGACGCTGCACTGGTTGGGCTCGGCGGCGACCGGGAGGTTGGTCGGGAATGTCGCCTGGCCGGCCGAGGACCTCGAGACCAGGGCGCCCGCCAGGGGCGCCAGCTGCGTCAGGAGGCCGACTGGGGCGGGCATTGCCGCCCGCAGCACGGCGTCGGCGAGGCCTCGCGGTGCCCCCTGAAGGCCCAGCCCGCCCCGCATCGCCGAGAACGCACCGCCGAGCCGGGACCCCAGCGAAAGAGAGTCGAACCGAAACATAGGAATCTCCTTGGTAAATAACCGTCGATGGATGAACGACATCGCCCCGGGGACCACGCAACATGCTGCGCCCCGGGGCGGTGTGCACCGTGAGGTGGGTGCGGGGGCCGCGGTGCGGCACGCGCGGGGTGGTTCAGCGGAAGTTCCGGGCCACCGACGCCAGAGCATCGCCCAGCGTCTTGAGGATGTTGGTCAGGCCCGTAAGGCGGAGGTTGGCCTTCTGCATGAGCTGCTGGGCCTTCATCTGGTCCTGCGGCTTGCTGCTCCCCGAGAGGCGAAGCGCCTCGTTCCAGTCGTCCTCGATCCCTCGCGCCGCGGACGCCACTTTGCGCTCCTGGGACTTCCAGCCCGACTCGGTCCCTTTCCAGAGGTCGGTATTCTTGTTCTGATGGGGCGCGCAGGAACAACGTGCGATGCTGGACATGACCGGTCTCCTTGATGGAACGTGCGTTGTGTTCGGGCTGGCCTCGGCCCGCGCGGGCGAGGCTGACTGACCTGTTATCGATCGCACGCCGCCACCGTTGCGTGACAGGCCGGGTTTTTGCGGCGAGACTTCACGATCGTCTCATCCGGAGCATGTGGGACGCGGCGCGTGCAACGCCGGTGAACGCCGCGGTCAGGCATCGGTGTCGGGCTGCTTCACCCAGCCCGGAGTCCGGCCGGCGTTCTGGAGTTCCTCCTGGGCCCACTCCAGGATCACCGCCACCGCCTCGTAAAGGTCGGGCGGGATCTCCGTGTTGATCTCCAGCCGGACCAGGGCCCGCGCGAGAGATTCCTGCCGACGGACCGGGACGTTCGCCCTGGCCGCGGCGTCCTTGATCCTCTGGGCGTAGTGCCCGACCCCCTTGGCGACCAGCCGCGGCGCCGTCCCGACGCCGCCATCCCAGCGGAGTGCACACGCCACGTGTTGGGGGTTTGTGATCACCACGTCTGCGCTGCCGACTTCCTTGAGCATCATGCCGAAGAGGACCTCCTCGTGCATCATCTTTCGCCGGGCCTTGTGCTCCGGATCCCCTTCTTCCTGCTTGTACTCGCGCTTGGCCTCCTCGTAGCTCATCATGAGGTCCTTGTGATGCTGCCAGCGCTGGTAGAGCACGTCGGCGATCGAGAGGATGATGAAGACGCCGATGATCGCCCACGCCAAGTCCGAGGCGAAGTGAAAGATCCACGAGGCGGCCGCGGCGGGCTCGAGCAGCGGGAGGTTTGCCAGCGGCCCGCGCGCGCCCCAGATCATCGAACCGGCAACAAGCCCCGTGATGGTGAACTTGAGTAGGTTCTTGAGCAGCTCCACCGCTGCGCGCTTAGAAAAGAACAGGCGCTTCAGGCCCTTGACGGGGTTCATCGACTCGAACTTGGGGCTCAACGGCTCTGGCGTCAGCAGGGGACCCACCTGCAGGAACGACGAAGTAAACGCGCTGACCACGATCGTCAGGATGATTGCACCCGAGGCTGACGCCAGGCGGACGAATGCATCGGAGGCGGCGAGGATCGTCCGAGCGATGTCGGGCTCCGAGTCGGCGGCCGCCGCAAAGCACAGGCGCGCGGCGTCGACCGCCGCCTGGCTGAGGCGGGGGGCCATCAGCACGATCGCCAGCATGCTCGCGGCCAGGGGCACCGCACCGGCAAGGTCGGATGAATACGCGACCTGGCCCTTCTTGCGGGCGTCGCGCAGCCGCTTGGGGCTTGGGGGCAGGGTCTTTGAGCCGGAGGATTCTGACATGCACGGGCGGAGAGCTCGGGCCCGGACACCGCGGCCGGGTCGAGCCATCCACCAGAAAGCCTACACGATCGACCGGAGCCAGCTGGACATGGCGGAGACGATCGCCCGGACCGGCTCGGTGAACCCCAGCGCCAGCGAGAAGGAGAGGACCGCCGCCGCCGCCGCGCCCTTCATGATCAACCCCAGGTTGCCCGCCTGGATCTGCGGCGCCACCTTGTTGACGAGCCCCAGCGCCAGGTCGATCAGCAGCGCTACCGCCAGCACCGGCATCGCGAGCTTCAACGCCGTGACCAGGAGAGCCCCTGCGAGGGAGATGAACCACACCGTGGAGCGCTCTCCCAGCACCGACACCAGGTCGGTCGAGGCCGCGGGCACGAGCACCAAACCCTCGGCAAAGGCGGTCAGGAACGCCCCGTGACCCCCGGAGGCCGCGAAGATCGCCATCGCGGCCACGTTGAGGAACGCCCCGAGCTGCGACTGCTGCTGCTGGTTGTTGAAGGGGTCGAAGAGCTCGGCGTTTCCCGCGCCACGCGCTTCATCGATCAGCTTCCCCGCCGCAGCGTAGATCTCGAAGATGAACCTGATCGCCAGGGCCATCGAGAGACCGATGAGTCCCTGGACCACCAGCATGAGCGCCATCGACTGACCCGGGCTCTTCTCTACAGGAAAGATCGGTGCAAAGACCGCCGCCAGCAGAACGCTAACCCCGAACCGGAACCGCGCGGGCGCCATGGTCCCGCCCATCAGGGGCGAGAGCGCCGCGATCGGCACCAGCCGCGCCAGGATCAGGACGCCACCCCGCACGACCGGCGTGTCGAGCGCCTCGAGGGCGAACGTCGCGAGCGACTGGAACTGGAGCGGAGCGGTGGTCACGTGCGGGCATTCGTCGGACGGGTAGCGCACACGCGCGACCGCGTCAGCGGAGCTGGGGAACGACGGAGAAGACCGCTTGGCCGAACCTGACGACCAGCGCGAGCATCCAAAGCCCCGCCACGGCCAGCACCGCGCTGACCACCAGAATCTTGGGGACACTCAGCAGGGACGACTCCTGGATGTGCGTCGCGGCCTGCAGGACACTGATGATCGTCCCCAAGACCAACGCCACCAGGAGCGCCGGGGCGCTCAGGAGCAGGACGAGGTACAGCGCCTGCTGGATGACACGCACAAAGTCGTCCGGATTCATCACGCTCACCCCTTTCCGGCCCGACCCGACGCGGCGTCGAGGCAACGGAACACCGTTCGTTCATGCGTACCCCGCGACAAGCCCCCGCAGGATCAGCCCCCAGCCGTCCATGACGACAAAGACCAGCAGCTTCAGGGGCAGCGAGATCATGGTGGGCGTCAGCATCTGCATGCCGAGGGCCAGCAGGATGTTGCTGACCACAAGGTCGACCACCAGGAACGGGACGAAGATCAGGAAGCCGATCATGAACGCTTCGCTCAACTCGGTGAGAACAAACGCCGGAGCGAGCGTCACGAACTTGCGCAGCGCCGTGGGCATCTGCGGGCCCTCGATCTTCTGCGCGGCCATCAGCCTGCCGATCAGTGAATCAAAGAGCTCGATATTGCGCTTCGAGGCGTGACGCCGTAGGAACTCCTCGATCGGACCCTCCACGGCCGTGCGCAGCGCCAGCAGGTTCTCGTCGGTCGCGATCGCGTCGAACGCCGGGCGACCGTCCCCCGCCGCGGTCTTGGGGGCGCTGCCCAGCGCGGCGATCTCCGCCTCCGAGGCGAGCCGCGCCCGCGCCACGCGGGCGCTGCTGGAGGTGTCGGTGAGGAGCTGCTCGACCGTCCGGAGCCGGGAGAGAACAGCCGCGTCGGCACCCCCTGCGTCCGCAGCCTGCGCGATCATTGACGCGGAGAGACGCTCCCACTGCGCCCCCACCGTTGAGGCGCCGGCGCTCGACGCACGTTGGATTACCGTTACCGCCTCAAAGTCCCGCGCGATCGTGATGGCCACCGGCGCCATGATGTGCACCGTCAGGATCAGCGCCAATCCCGTCACCACGATCGTCGGTGGAATCTGAGGCGTGCCCACTGCCTGCCGCACGATCCCCCCCACCACCACCAGCTTGGCGAAGGAGGTAAGCATCGTCATCAGGAAGGGCAGGAGCGACAGCACCGCGACGATCGCGACAAACGCCGGGAGCATGTCCGCGGCGCCGGGAACGGCCGCGGCGGCGCCGCGCGCACCGGTTGCCTGACCGAGCGTCGACAGCACGAGCGAGAAGTCCGCCGCGGTACTGGCGGCCATGGAGTGGTTCACGTGGGATCCCTTCGCGCGGCGCCGGCAGCGCCGCCCCGGCGTGCGGGAACTGCCTGAAACACCGACGAGAACGATTCTTCCTCTTCCCCTTCGGGACGGTCCGGCGGGGCGCCCTGCGCGAGCGGTTCGACGGGCCGCGTGGGCGTGGACGCCGCACCACCGCCTCGAACCGCCGCCAACGCGTCCCAGCCCGCGTCCGATCCGGTCGCGATGGGGGCATCGATGTCGGCCGAAAGGGTGGTCATCGACGAGGGAGTCACGCCAATCAGGATTCGCCGGCGTCCAGCCTCCAGCAGCACCAGCTCACGCCCCGGTCCGAGGCGAAGACTGTCCACCAGGCGCATCGTCCGACCGTCGCCGGGCCGAGTTGCGGCTTTGCGCTTGATGAACCACAGCGCCGCGACCAGCGCGGTGCAGAGGACACCGACGACCAGGAGCATGCGCACAAGCTGGGCCGAATAGTCAGGAAGCTCCACCGAGGGGAGGGGCGGCGGCTCCTGGGGCCACGCCGTCGTGGTCGACGCGGGCAGAACCGGCGCCGCGGGTACGGCCGCGGCCGGCTCGATCGCCGCGGCGGCGGTCCCGGGGGAGGTTTGTGCGTCCTGAGATCCCAATGCAGGCCCCGAGCCCAGCGCGATCACCGCGGCGAGCAGCACGGACGGGCAGCGCGCGATGAGGCTCACGCACCCGCCCCCCCGCCGCTCGCCGGCATCGCGACCCCCAGCAGACGGACGGCGATCTCGTCTCCCACGCGGGCCAGCTCTCCCGTCGCCCAGAGCGAGCCGTTCATCCACAGCTCCACTTCTCCCGAAGGCCGCGCAAAGTCCTGGATCCGGCCCGGGGTCCAAGACTTGAGTGTCGCCGCGGTCAATCGCGCATCACCCAGGACGGGTACCACGAGCGGTTTGGCGGCGCTCGACATCCAGCCCGCCAGTGGCTCGGGGGTCAGCGCGTGGCAGCAGGCCGTGAGCACGGTCGGAAGGTTGTGGACGATCTCGGCCCGGCACAGCGACCATCCGGTGCGGGTCGCGACGCACGCGTGCGGTGCCCGTGCATCGAGCTCCGAACAGCCCAGGAGTACCGCATCGCCAGGAGCCGCACGCGCCAGTTCCTCGGCGGAGATCGCCACCGGCCCGAGCGCCACGGCAGCCGGGACCTCGACCGGGTCGCGATCGCGGGCGACAAAGGATGAACCCACCGCCGCGGCGAGCGCCATTGCGGACCCGTCGCCGATCCAGCCGTCGTACACCACGATCACTTCGCCGTGGCGGCCGGAAACTTCAATGGCCAGGGAGACCGACGGCTGCAGCGCGGTCTCCGCGGCCGCCTCCGGGCCGGAGGCAAATCGTTCGATGGCGAAGGTCGGCGCGACGGCGCCAAAGCCCCGCTCGATCTTCTGGCTGACAGCCTCGGCCAGAAGCAGGCCCACGAACTCGAGGATTCCAAGCTCCGCCGGCGTCAGCGAGCCCCGTCCCATGAGGCCTGAGGCCTCCGCGAGGACCGCGTCGACGATCGCGCGAGCCGCGTCCTGGCGGATGGCGATCACGCACCGCGAGGCGATCCCGCCCTGGGCCGGCGTGATCGAAAGACAGGCGGCAAAGACCGGCGGTGCGTGCTCTCCGCCGCCCAGGCGCATCGGCGCGATGGTGGGCCGGACGCCCAACTCCTGGCGGAGGACCTGCTCGATGGTTTGTGTCAGCCAGTCGAGCCAGAACCGGTCTTGGGCGGCGATCCAGCGCGGGGCCGCGTGGTCATCCGCCCCGGCGGCGGCGACACGGACATAAGCCGGGTGCTTGAGCGCGGCGAGCGACCACCCGACGGTCCGGGTCACGTGGTCCGCATCGGGCGCTCGGGCTTGGGTTGATTCTGGAGGCATGCACTCCCACCTCGCACCACACGCATGGCGCGACCACGCTCATGCGGATCCTAGTGAATCAAGGCTCCGACCGCAACCCGGCGCGTTCGACGCGGGCCCGCGGCCCGGGTTGCGCCGAGCGATCGCACCGGCGCGGTGGTGACCGTCGCCGGCGTGTTACTGCCGTGTACAGACCGGTCAATGAACATCCATCGCGGCGACATCCAGCCGACGCAATTCCAGGGCCGCACGAAGGCTCTGGAGTGAGGCGTCGTCAGCGCTCAGCGACTGCCCGGTTGAGAGGATCTGGAGCGACACGCGCCCCTCTCCCACCGAGCGGACCTCCATCGCCAGGCCGCCGTGGACCTCCGACCGCAGCGCAAGCCGGACCGCCACGTTCTGGTCGGCGTCGCGGACCACCTGCGCATACTCGACCAGTCGCTCCCACTCATCCTGCGAGATGCCCCCGCCTTGGTGCTTCGGCTGATGGTCGACCGTTCTATCTTGCGGCACGGGCGCTGGAAGCGCGGTCGAAGGCGCAGTCGCCGGCGTCGCCGGGTCGTCCTGCCCTACCACCGCGTCGAGCGCCAGGCGATCGGAGCACTCGCGCAGGCACGTCGAGTCCCAGCGCCGGTCGTCATTCTCGGCAAGTGCACGCGGACAGGGGGGGGGGTCAGACCCCGGCACGGTCCCTTCCGCAATGGTCGCTACTCGGGCGTACGGGCCGGAGCCCTCAAGGACCGCCGCCGGCTGCTCGCGAAGCTGGCAGAGCCCCTGCGGGGCGCCCAACACCTGCGGGACCGCCGGGAAGCGGGCGTGTGCATCGCCCGTCCCCGGAAGACACGATACCAACGGGGGCGCCCCGTCGATCGGACCGCGGAGCGGCTCGGCAGGCTGAGGTTTGCCAGGGCCGCGCCGCGCGGCCATGAGCCTGCCGAACAACCCTTCGCCCGGCGTGCGTGAGCCCTTGGCGGACTCGGCATTCTTGACCTGAACGGGTGCACCTCGGGACACCGCCCCCGGCTGCTGAGTTCGCTGGACACTCATGACCTGCCGCTCCCATCTAGGAGTGCGAAGGGGGTTTGCGCCGGACCCACGCGGCGATGGCCGCGTTGTCGACCTCGGCTTGCCGGTTGCGCTCGACCTCGCAATCCCAGTCGTACTTCTGCCGGTCGAGCAGCCGCTCGAGCGCCTGGACGTCGCTCATGACGCGCGAGAGCTCCTGCTCACGCTCCTTCACCAGCTCCTCAGCCAGGACGATCTTCTCGCGCTGCTCGGCCATGCGCTGTTCGATCGACTGAATCTCGGCCGCGAATGCCACGAACGTTCGACCCTGGTCGATCAGTTCGTGTGCGGGACCCGGGCCCGACCCGGGGCGGCCCTCGGTCGAGTTGTCCAACGGTGCGTGCATCTGTTGCGTGAACTCGGCGTGTTTTTCCCGGAGCACTTGGTCCATCTGCTGCTCGGTGACCAGGGCCGTCCGCGCCTTGGCCAGGGCCACCTGGCAGGCGCTTTTTTCCTCCCGGAGCTGGTCCAGACGGGGCTGCAGCGAGAAGTGGAACCGCTCGGAAGTGCTCACGTTGCGCCTCCGACGCCCAGGCGCGGCGGCTGGGCCCCGCCCGCCTCGGGCGAGAGCAACCGAACCAGGCTCTCGCGAGTCGCCGCAAAGTCCGGCCTGTCGGAGTGGAGGTCCTGCCGCACGAAGGGCTCCACCCGGCGGGGGTACGCCGAGGCAGGGTTGGGATCGCGCGAGTCGCGTGGGTGCTCGTAGAGGCCAAGTGAGATCTTGTCGTAGTTGCGTTCGTACTCGGCCACAACCGAGAGAATCTTCTCTGCGGCGGCGCGATGCTCGGGCGTCACCACTTCGTTGCGGACGCGGCTCTCGCTGAGCGTCAGGTCGATCGCGGGCCAGTGCTTGCGCGCCGCCAGCTTGCGAGACAGCATGAAGTGCCCGTCGAGGATGCTCTTGGTCTCGTCGGCGATGGGTTCAGAGAAGTCGTCGCCCTTCACCAGGACCGTGTAGAACGCCGTGATCGATCCCGCCCCGTCGTTTCCGGCTCGCTCAAAGAGCCGGGGAAGTTCCGCGTAGACCGACGCGGGGAATCCGCGGTCGCCGGGCGGCTCGCCCGCCGCGAGCCCCACGTCCCGAAGAGCGCGTGCAAAGCGGGTCACCGAGTCCATCATCAGCACCACATTCTGGCCGCGGCTGCGCGCGTGCTCGGCGATCGCGGTCGCGGCGTAGGCGGCCTTGAGCCGCAGCAGCGGCGGCTGGTCGCTCGTCGAGACCACCACCGTCGATCGCGCGAGCCCCTCGGGTCCCAAGTCGTCCTGCAGAAAGCCCAGCACCTCGCGGCCGCGCTCGCCCACCAGTGCCAGCACGATACTGTCGGCGCGGACGTGCCGCGCGATCGCCGAGAGGAGCGTCGTTTTTCCGACGCCCGCGCCCGCGAAGATCCCCACCCGCTGCCCGCGCCCGACCGTCAGCAGCGCGTCGATGGCGCGGACGCCGGTCTCGACCGGTTCGCGTATGCGGCTGCGCTCCAGCGGATTGGGGGACGACGCCTGCAGCGACGCCATCTGGTCGGTCTCAATCGGCCCCAGGCCGTCGATGGGCTTGCCCAGGGCGTCCAGGACGCGGCCGCGCACCGCGTCCCCCGCGGGCACGAACTCCTCATCCTCGGCCGTAATCACCTTGGCCCGCGCCGAAACGCCCTCCATCGGGCCCAGC
>JAJVHS010000077.1:0-17413 GCA_022072615.1 Phycisphaerales bacterium | reverse complement strand
CCCGTCCGCCCGCGCGACTCGGTAGCGGGCGCCCACCCGCGCGTCGGGAAAACTGGCGCGGATGATCGGCCCGATGATCGACGAAACGCGGCCCAGGCGGCCGATCGTGTCGGCCGTGATGAGCCGCCGCTCGAGGTTCTCAAGAGACCGGCTGAACGCACCGGAGAAGTTCATCGCGGATCCTCCGACGTCCTCGAGACCGGTCCCGAGGCGCCGCGGCCCGGCGAGGCCAGGCCCAAGATCCGTGCCAGCCGCGCGTCGAGGCTCCCGTCAAACGATCCAACCTCCGTGTCGATCCGGACGCCGTGCCGCCCCACGCCCGCGTCTGCGCGAATGACAAACGACGACGCGACCGAACATATCGCACGCAGCTGCTCGGCGTACCGCTCGACGAGCGGGTGCTCGTCGGGATGAACGCAGATCGTGATTTTCTCGTACAGCGTCGCCTCCCGCAGCGCCGACGCGACCAGGTCCACGATCGCCTCGGGCCGAACCGCGAATTCGGCCCGTACGATCGCCGAGGCGATCCGCGTCGCTGACCGCTGTGCGTGCATCGCAAAGTCCTGCGCCAGGTTCTCCGCCTCGGTCGAGAATCGACCGAAGAACTTCTCCGCCCGCGCCAGCACCTCCGCCGTCACCTTCGCGCCCGCCTCCTCGGCGGCCCGCGCGGCGTCCTCCCGGGCGGTCTCGCGGATGCGGTCGGCGTCGGCGGCGGCCTGGTCGCGTATGTGCCTTGCCTCCGATTGCGCTCTCGCCAGCTCGGCGTGTGCCGCGTCGAGCAGCGCGGCCGCCTGCACGGCGGAGGGGCTCATGATCCGCGCCGGGTTGTAGAGAGGCTGGAACTCGGGTTGGCGGAGGAGCGAACCCTGCGCCACCGAGCCGACACGGAGTTGCGTGGTCTGGCTGGTCACGGGCGGTCCTCCTTGCGCCCCGCGGCCGTCGACCCGGCCTTCGAGCGGGCCCCGCCCCCCGTCGACCCGGCCTCGGGCTCGGAAGCCTTGCCGCGAAGCAGGAAGTACTCGAGCCTCGCACGGCAAGGCAGAGACGGCTTGATCGCCGAGCCCTGGGCGGCGGCAGGCGCTTCGGTTTCGGCGTGCAGCACCTTGGCCAGCGCCCGCGCGGGCGCCGCAAAGGCGCTCACCAGCCTGTCGGCCTCAGGGTGACGGCGCAGCAGACACCTCGCGTCACCCGTGTAGGAGTGGAGCAGGGCCAGCAGGGCCTGGTCGCGGAAGCCGTGCTGTGGGGCATCGCTAGGCATGACGCACACTCAGGAACACACCGCAAGCAATCACCACTGGCGCGACGGGCACGTCCGCTCAGGCGGCGGCGAAATCCTCGGCCGGAGGCGCGGACTTGGGCCCGCGGAACAGAAGACCCCACAGGAGCGTGACAATGAACGCGACGCCGAAGCCCACCGCGCTGAAGAGCAATGTGCGCGCCAGCTTCTCGAGCTGCGCGGCGTACGTCCCAAGGTCCTTCTGCGACGCCAGGAGCGGCCTGGTCGCCCGCTCCGACACCACGACCTCGACGTTCTCCGCCGCAAGGTCCGGGACGGCCTTGGTCACCAGCTTCTTGGCGTCGCCGCGCAGCGCGTCAACATCCAGCACTGTCGCGGACCCTTCCGGCGGCTTGTTGACCACCAGCAGCACCGACGCCGTCACCTTGCCCGCCTGCTCCTGGCCCCCCACCGGGCCGATGAACGCATCCTTGGCCGGGAGTACCACGTGGACGCTGGCGTGCGCGATCCCCGAGATCGCCTCGAGCGTCCGCTCGAGCTCCCCCGAGATGGCGTGCATCAGCTTGGCACGCTCGTCGGCGGGCGTGGGAATCATCCCGCCCGAGGAAACAAACGTCTCGAGCCCTTGCCGCTGCGCTCGCGGGAGGTCCAGTTGGAGCAGCAGCGTCCGACCCAGGGCAAGCTGGCTGGACGGCAGCGAGATGATGTGGACATCCTGCCTGTTGCGGACCTCAGTCGCCACCTGGCCGCCCAGCACCTTGGCGTCGTGGAGCTCGACCAGGATCTCCATCGCCTCGCGCTGCGACTCCACGGTCACGAGCGTCTCCCGCCGGTCGCAGCCGGCAAGGACCACGCACGCCGCGGTCACGCAGAACACTCGAAGGATCAGACGCAGCGCGGATGGAACAGGCATGCCGGCCTCCTGGGCTCGCGGGCGTGACTTACGTCTGTGTTTGTAGCACGGTCTTGGTGCTGCCGGTGGCGTGCTCGGCGAGTTTGGAGGCCATTTCCGCCCGGAGCGACATGTCCTGGACTTGGAGCTGGAGGTTGAACAGATCGGTGAAAGTCTTCTCGAGTTCCTGGATCTTGACGTCGGAAGACGCTCCCGCACGCGACGAAATCCCCTCGAGCTCGCGCATCACCGCCTCGCGCTGGCCGCGGATGCCCAGCAGGTCCAGGCCGCCCCCGTTGAACTCGCCGGCCGGCGTCGGACGGACCGAGGCGACGTTCATGTGGCTGGCAAAATCGGCGCTCCCCTGACCCTGGACGGCGCCGACGTTCCCGGCGCCGCCCGCGGCCACCGGCGGCATCCCGCCCGCTCCGCCGGCCGAGAGACCAGTGAGGTCCATCATCGCCAGTTGACCCGCCGAACCCGTCACGCCGAGTGAGAACATGTCCATGACCGGAACCTCCAGACGCCCCGGCCTCGCCTCACAGCGAGTTCCCGGGCCTCACCGTGTTGTCCGACGCGTGGCGGATCAGTTGCGAGAACATGTCGGAAATGGCGGGGTCGTTGCGGACATCCTGCGTCACCTTCTCGACGATCCGCGGATCGGCCCGGCCCACCAGCAGCGTCACCTCGCGGCCGACCTCGTCGCGCAGCACCGCGTCGGGCGTCTGCCCGGCCGCGAGCCTGTCACGGATCCGGCGCACCAAGGCCCCGTGGGAAGAGGGCGCCGCCGAGGCGGCCACCTCCTCCGCGGGGCGCGATGTGTTGAGAGAAAAGACTTTGGATGAAGGCGAAGCGGGCCCGGCCGGACCGGTCGCTGTCGCACCGTCCGCCTGCCGAACCCGCTGGATGTTCGAACGATCTGAAGGGCCGCCGATCGACATGGCTCAGACTCCAATGCCCCCTCACACCGGGTTGTCCCGCCGATCGAGGAACTGTTGCAGAGATTCTCGTGCTTCCGACGCAAATGCCGCGTAAACACCTTTAGGATCAGCGTTTACAGCTCGCTCCATGGACCTCACCGCATCCTTCAGCCGCCCCTGGAGGGCCTGGGCACGTCCGAGAACAAAGTGAGACTCTGAGCGAGTCGACCGCGTCTGCCGCGTGCATCGGATGCCCACCGTCGCAAGCCGCGCGGCCTCGCGCCCATCCTCGCGGTCCAGCGCAACCTTGGCCAGCCCAAGCCACCCCAGGGGCTCTTCCGCCGACAGCAGGGTCAGGGCCCGAAAGACCCGCTCGGCCCGGTCGGTCTGGCGTGCATTGTGAAGTGCGAGCCCCGCCTCGGCCATGAACCACAGAAGCCGGGGATCCTGGACAAGCCCCAGGGCCCGCGAGATGGGGTGCACTGGTGTCATGTGTCCTTCCATGGCGAAGCGGTTCCGAGAAGGCCCTCAATGCACAATCTCCGCCCACGAGACGGAGACTGCACACCGACCGGGTTGGTCGCGTCGGGGTTCGATCACGAACGCATGTTGCGGACGGCCGACAGGTTCGTATCACTGATCGTCTTGGACATGTTGGTGCGCATCTGCTGCTCGGTCGTCACCCGCTGCAGGGCCATCTGCTGCTGGAACAGCGACTCGAAGCTCTGCTCCATGCCCGTCAGGCTGCTCAGGAGCGAGCCGGCGCCGGGCGCCACGATGTTGAGTGCACCCGCGCCGATGCTGCCGATCGCCGTGCCGAAAGAACCGCTGCCGGGGTGCGAGCCGTAGTAGATCGAGGACATGTGCGTGCTCCTTGTTCGAGGTTTCCCGCCCGTCCGCGGCTCGTGCGAGCCGGTGCCGGGCGTTGATTGGTTCGTTGCTGAGGGACGCCCCTCACACGTGGTTGTCCCGCGCACGGACTCGCTGTTGCACGCCCCTACAAGCACTTTTTGACGTGCTCCAGGCCCGGCTTCATTCAGGCTGTTCGCATTCGTCGGCGGGCGTCTCACCGGGCTCGGGCGGGTCAGACTCCTCCGCCGTGCGCGCGGCACGCTGCTCGTGTCGGGCCTCCCACAGGTGCGAGATGAGCGCGATCGATTCTTCCCACGCATCCAAAATGTCGCGGGCCTCCTGGGCACGGCGGGGATCGTTCTCATCCCGCGCAAATCCCTCGAGCACGGGGCGCACGCGCTCGTTCCACGCCTCGAGCGTCGGGCTGTACCCGTGCTCGAAGCACTCGCCGAGGCACTGTTCCACGAGCGACGAATGCACCGGCTCCTGGGGGCCGGCGCGTGCGTCGTCGAACTGGTGGTGTCCGGTGTCCATGGTGGCGGGAAACCTGCTCCGGGGGGGCGGTTCAGCCGCCTGCGGCAGCGATGTCGCGGCGGGCCAGCGAGATCTCCTCGGTCCACTCGGCAACCTGGTCGTCAAAGACCGTGTTCTTGAAAGCCGGCAAGCGGGCCTCGCCGACCTCAAGACGCCTCTTCGCATCCGCCAGCTTCGCGGCGTCCTTGGTGTCCTTGGACCACCTGGCCAGGACACGGGCGTGCAGGATGTACGCCCTTGCATCCCACGGATGCTGCTGATCGAGCAGCTTCAGAAACCCGTCGGCCTGCGCGGCTTGGTCGAGCGCGCCGGTCTGGAGGTATCGTCGCGTGTGGATCTCGGCCATGAGCAGCAGGAGCTCAGACTCCCGCGCCAGCTTGGGGTTGGACAGGTCGGCGTAGGGCCGCAGCGTCGCCTGAGCCTCCTCGAACCTGGCGAACTTGACGAGCCGGCGGGTCTTCTCCAGACGCGCCTGGAAATGGTCGGGATTCCACGCGAAGACCTGCTCGAAAGCCGCGGGATCATCCGGGTCGCGCTCGATCAGTGCACGCTGAAACTCGATCTCGCCCCGGTACCGGCGCTTGACGTCGATCGCGGCCTGCGCGGGGTCGGCCTCGCCCAGCGGCCTTGCGGAGAGGTCCCACGCCGCATCCTCGGTCATGGCCGCGACGATCAGCGACTTGCGGGTCGACTCGGCGAGGCGGGGGTCGCGCGGATCATCCGGGGGTGGCGGCGGATCGAGAATCAGGCCCAGGAGCCCGCCCATGCGCGGGGGCTGGGCGGCATCGAGCCATGTGATGGCGCCGTCGGCGGAGTCGAGGTGCTTCAGGGCTGCGGCGGCGTCGCCGTCGAGCGCGGCACACCGGGCAAGGCCGATCCACCCCGGGGCCCAGCGCTCCGAGCCGGTGGTGGCGCCTGGCCCGAGTCCCGGTCCCAGCGAGGCCTGGTACAGGCGGCGTGCCTCGGCGACCTTCTGCGGCTGGGGATTCTCCAGGAGCATGTCCCCCTTCTTGGAAAGAAAGAGCGGGAACTTGGGATCCGACGCGATTGCCTGGTCGATGGACTCGATCACGCGGTCGAGGTCGCGCTGACGCTCCGCGCCGAAGTGCTGGGCGACAAGGAGCTCATCCCATCGGGCGCGTGCGTCGACAATGGCCATGGTCCCGCCCCGGCTAGGGAGGACTTCGCCCGGGTTGGGGACCGATTCGCGCCTCGGGGCACCGGCACACCCGCCGAGCGTGGAGACCAGGGCGATCCCCGCCACGAGCCAAACGGCGAGCATCACGCACGGAAACCCTTCAGGCGTGGCAAAGACCCGGCTGACCCATGATGCGTGGCGGCCACCAGGGCCTGTTTGCAGGCCCGATGCGTGCTGGAGCGCGTGATGCATGGCGTGAACCCTCCACTGACAAGACCGTCATCGCAGTATACCTGCGAACGCCAAACTGTTGCGTGTGGTATGATGAAATCCTGCTCGAGGGGCGCGCGGTCCATGATCCCGGTGGTGCGGGAGGGGCGATCAGGCGTCTGCTCGACCATCGGGACGCATGAATCGCATGGCTGCAAGCGCAACCCAGGCGACGGACAGGATGGCGGCGCCCGCCGCGGGCGCACAGCCTGGCGCAGGGGGCCCATCCCCGCTGACCCTTCTGTTCGAGGCCATCAACTCGCTCTTGGGCAGCTTCAGCCACGTGGGGCTGGCGATCGGCGTCGCGGCGATCCTGACGACGCTCATCATCCGCATCGAGCCTTGGATGATGGACATCCTCCTTGCGGTGAACATCACCGCGAGCGGCGCGGTGATGCTGGTGGCGCTCTACGTGACCGACTCGGCCCGGCTCACGGCATTCCCGGCCGTTCTTCTCATCATGACGCTCTTCAGGCTCGCGCTCAACGTGAGCTCGACACGCCTGATCCTGCTGGAGGCCAACGCCGGCGAGATTATCTTCGCCTTCGGCAACATCGCCGTGGGCGGCAACTTGGTGGTCGGGGCGGTGGTCTTCATCCTGCTGGTGGTGATCCAACTCCTGGTGATCGCCAAGGGCGCCGAGCGTGTCGCCGAGGTCGGCGCCCGCTTCACGCTCGACGCAATGCCCGGAAAGCAGATGAGCATCGACGCGGACCTCCGCAGCGGGCTCTTGACCGCCGAGGACGCACGGACACGCCGGCTCGAGCTCGAACGCGAGTCCAAGCTCTACGGCGCGATGGACGGCGCGATGAAGTTTGTCAAGGGCGACGCCATCGCGGGGATCATCATCTCGCTGGTGAACGTCGCGGCCGGCATCATCGTCGGCGTGACTCAGATGGGCATGACGGCCCGCGAGTCTGCCGAGACCTTCACGCTGCTCACCATCGGCGACGGACTGGTGACGCAGATCCCCGCCCTGCTCGTGACCTTTGCCTCGGGCCTTGCCGTCACCCGCGTCGCCTCCTCCTCGGGCGACCCCGGCGCGGCACCAACCCCCGTGGCGCGAGACATGCTCGACCAGCTCATGGCCCACCCTTGGGCTGTCGCGGGCGCGGCGGCCCTGGCGCTGGCACTGGGCTTTGTCAACGGCTTCCCGTCCATCATCTTCTTCACGATCGCGATCGTCGTCGGCGGGCTGTCGCTGGTCGCCTTCCAGCACACCGCATTCGTCGGCACGCTCGCCGACCAGCAACTCACCAAGAAGTCCGCCTTCGCCCTCACCGACGAGATGGTCCTGCCCGTGGTGATCCGCCTCCACCCGGACATGGCCCCCATCGTCTGCGACCCCGACGCCGCTGGCGAGCCGGCGATCCCCAAGCCCGCCATCGTCAGGTCGCTCGAAGAGACGCGGGCCCGGCTGAGCAAGGCGATGGGAATCAACTACCCGCCGGTACTCCTTGACATCGACGGCGGCGACCGCCCCACGGCGCCGCAGAACGGATACTCGCTCTCGGTCTACGAAACGCCCCTGGCCCGCGGTGCGGTCCCCGAAAACAAGGCGATCGTGATCGCTACCGCCGCGCAGGCGGCGGCGAAGGGTCTCGACGCCGTGGCCTACGTCGCCCCCTGGGGCCGCAGCGAGTTCGCCGCAATCCCCGTGGAGCAGCTCGAGCTGGCCCTCCAGCACGAGATGCGCGTCTACCAGGCCGACCAGCTCATGCTGCTGCACGCCCAGATCGCCCTGCGGCGCCACGCCGCCGACGTTTTTGGCGTCCAGGAGGCCGAGGAGCTCATCGACCGCATGCGACGCGACCGGCCCCGCCTGGTGGAGGCCGTCTACCAGCGCATGTTCACTTCGGTCGAGATCACCGAGGTCCTGCAGCGGCTCCTGCGCGAGGAGGTCCCGATTCGCGATCTGCGGCTCATCTTCGAGTCGCTCTCGCGCTGGAAGAACATCAAGCAGAAGGACATTCCGCTGGCCGTCGAGTGGGTCCGCAAGGATCTCCGCGGGGTGATCTCCCGCCGCTTCGCCGCCGCCGGCGTCGTCATCGAGTACTACGCCCTGGACCACGATCTGCGCCGCCAGTTCACCGAGTGGGTCCGTTCGACGCCGCCCGAGCAGCCAATCGCCCTCACAATGGAGCAACGGCGCGGCCTCTACGACGCCGTCGCGGCGAGCATCGACCCAGGCCGGCACTGGACCTACGACCCCGTGATCGTGGTCCCGCCCATCCTCCGCCGGCCCCTGCGTCAGACGCTCGCCGACGCCTTCCCGGAGGTCGCGGTGTTGGCAACCGACGAGATCGCCGGCTCGTTCTACCAGCGTTCGATCGGGCTCATCCGCAGCGGGACGCCAGCCTGAGCCCGCCCCTCCGGCGCGCCGGGCTACCCGCCCGCCTCGTCGGCGGCCCCTGAGAGCGCGCGGCGCAACGACTCCATGATGTCCGCATGCCGCCGCGTGATCGTCGACTTGTGGACCTTCCACTCCCGCGCCACGTCGGTCATCGACTTGCACTCAAAGTACAGGCTCGTCACGAGGTCGCGGTCCTCGGCCGAGAGGCGCTCGATCGCGCCCTTGAGTGCACGCCGCATCTCAAGGTCGTCCGCGTGCTCGGCGGGATCGGCCCGCTCCTGTTCGCCCTGCTCGTCCTCGTGAAACTCACCGACCACCCGGATCACGGTCAACCGGCGGATCGCGGTGAGGAAGTCGTGCTCGACCTTGGCGACCTGCGCCTCGACGGACTCGCCCACGTCCGCGGCCCCCGCGAACTGCTCGGCGACCGCGTCGCGCGCCTCTTCTTCGCGCAGCGCCGCCCGGCTGCGGCGGCTCCACGAGAGCGAACGAACACCCTCGAACATCGCTCCGCGGATGCGGTAGTAGGCGTACGTCCGAAACGCCGCGCCGCGCAGCGGGTCGTACTCGCGGGCCGCCTTCACCAGCCCGTGGTTGCCCATCGAGACCAGTTCTTCGACGTCGACCAGGCCGTGCACCGCGCGGAGCAGCTGGTGCGCCAGCGCCCGGACGTAATCAAGGTTCTCCTCGATCAGCCGCTGGACAGCGGCCTCGCCGGCGTCGGACGCCCGGTCATCCCCGTGACCCGAGACGCGCTCGCCGGGCAACCGATTCGCAAATGGATCGACCATTTCGCCCCACCCCTCCCGCGTTCCGCGATGCACCCAATGCCCCGCCTGCGTGGTCGTGCGACTAGAGCAGGTTGGCCGCGGCGTACAGCAGCATGAGGATGATCGCCAAGACGGCCACGATCGCCGCGGCGGCCATCGAGACCTTCACCCACGCCGTCGAAAATAATACTGATTTTCGCTTCGGCCGGCGTGGCGACTCCGATGCGGGCGTCTGCTGCGCGGGCGGGGGCGCGGTCTCGAGCGCCGCGGTCGGCACGGTGGTCAAAAACCGAACATTGGCCAGGCCGATCGTGATCTGGTCCCCGGGCGCCAGCGTCGCGGGCCAGAAGATCTCCGACCCGTTGAGCCGGATCATCGCGTTGGGGTCCTGAGAATCGACCCGGTAATCGCGCCCGTCGAAGGTGATGCGGCACACCACGCGCTGCGCGATCGAGTCCTCGATCGCGATGTCGGCCCCCGCCGAGCGGCTCCCGATCATCAGCCGTGTCCCGGGGATCGTCGGCAGCGCGACGCACCGCACCGGCCCGCGTGCGTCGATCTCGATGTGCGGCACACCCCCCGCCGCACGCACCTGCTCTCCCGGGTCGAGGATCCCCGACTCGTGAACGCTCGTCCCCCATGTCACGCGCACGTGCGATCCGCGGATCACCAGCCACTCACCGACGGACGCAACCTCCGAGAGCCGGGCGCCGGGGGGACGCAGACGCACCAGGTCGCCGTCGACGGAGACCACGATCGCGTCCGGAACCTCGGGTGGTTGAATCGGAGACCGCGGCCAAAGCAGCACCGCAGGGCCGATGTCGTTGGCCCGCGCGCCGCTCAATGGATCGGTCGGATCCACCGGACCGGCGACGTCGCCCTCGCGCGGCGGATGTGCCAAGTCCAGTTCAAGCCTGAGCAGCCTTCTTGGACCCAACATGCATCCTCCGGCCAAGGCCTTCATGAATGAAGGCGAATTATAGCATGAATCGCTCGAATCACTCGACGCCGCATGCTGTCCGGCTCGTCGCGCTCGGACCCCACTCCGCGCTGCACGCGCCGCGCGACAAACCGACCGCGCAGGTTCGGCACGCGACCGGTCAATCACTTCCCGTACACGCGCGGGCGGAACGTAAACCCGCTCGCCGGAGCCACGCTCCTATTCCTCGAACTTCCTCAACGGCCGGTTCTTCGACGGTCAGAGCCCAGACCGGGACGCGGACCTCGGCCTTCGACACCCAGTTTCCAGCACGGGATCGGCGTATTCGTGACCACGACCGGCCTCGTCGCCGAATCGGGCGGCGCGTGTGGTCCTGTGGCTTGCGGACTACCTCGAGCGGCTCGACGGCTCGGCCCTGGAACTGGGTCGCAGCAACTCGTTCCGCCTCTCGGTCCTCGCCGACGCCGTGCTCAGCACCGTCGAGCGCAACGCCCTGCCGCGGGCGCGTGTGAGTCTCACCATCTCCGCTCCGGCGGCGACCTCAACATGTTCTGCTGCACGCTCCCGGGCGTCAAACG
Organism: Phycisphaerales bacterium; assembly: GCA_022072615.1. Lineage (GTDB taxonomy): Bacteria > Planctomycetota > Phycisphaerae > Phycisphaerales > UBA1924 > JAEUJB01. The sequence continues at coordinate 6,929 of JAJVHS010000077.1, read as the reverse complement.
GACTCCTGAGCCGGCGCAGCCGATCGTTCTTATCGTCGCGCAGCCCGCCACCGGCTTCCCGCCCGGATGTTCGAGCGTGGCGTCGTGTGCCCGATCGCCGACTACAGGACCGGCCCCTTTCGACCGCTTCGCGAGCTACAAGACACTCAGTTACTAGCCCCAGCTGCGCGAACTCCAGATCGCCGCCTCCAAGTGCGCCGCCGAGGCCCTGGTCGTCCAGGTCAACAACCACCTCGCCGGCGGATGCGTCAGCAACGCCTCCATCATGTCGCTGAGCAGCCTCGTCACGCCCATCGCCCGAGGCGATGAGGATCCCGCACCCACCCCGTGATCCGGCGGCCTCCAAGTCCGGAGCCCCTTCCTGCCCGGCATCACGCGCGAACGGGTCTTCGCTCCCGCCTCGGAGCTGAGGCTCCCCGTCGAACGGCGCATGATCACCATCGAGCCCGTGCGGATGCCATCGCGGAGGGTTACGCGGTACGCGGCTAGCGAAGGCTACTTCTCGCTTGTTCGGACTAAAGCGCGTTCGGTGGCGATGCGACGAGCGAGTACGCACCCGGTTGCTGCGGTGCCACGACTCGCAGTCGAACGCCCGTCACCCCACAGCGTCGTCGGGGGTGAACTCCCACACGCGTCGAGCAGCTTGTCGCGCTCCGCCCACGTCTCGCGAATGTCGTTGGACGGCGCCAGCCCACCGCCACGACGGCCGCGTCACGCTCGCTCACAGCACCGCGAGCATGAGCTTCACGAACTTCGGAAGTTGCCACGCTGCCACAGTCGTCGCGCATGAGCCGAATGACTTGCCGACGCGGTCAAGGGTGCCGCCAGACGGTTCCCGCGTCTGAAGATCGCGCCAACAAGCGTCGAGCACTTTAATGACCGCCAGCTGACCGAGCTGAGGGCCAGCGAGGCGACACCCGATGGCGAGCCACTCGCTCACTACTCATTTGTACTGGGCTTCGCTCTCGGGCGACTGACACTTGCCCAAGTAGGAAGTTACTCCGCTGAGAGTGACGCGAGCCTGTGCGGAAGCCGCGTGCTTGCGGTACTTCGAGACTCAAACGCCAAGGAGAACGCAGATATCACTCGTCGGCTGAACGCGAGTCTGCATGGTGCGGTCTCCGGCGCTGGTTTGGGCGCATAACCCGAATCCGACGCCTTCCGGCCGCACTCCTTAGAGGGAGGACTATACAGAGAACACCTGTACACAGCCGAGTTTTCCAAGTGGAGCGGAGGAGAGTCGCACTCCCGACCTCATCATTGCGAACCCGCCGGGACGCATCGGCCAAACGCGTAAACGACGATACCAACGCGGGTTGCGGATTGCAAGCGTTTCGTCCGTTGGGGCATTTTTTGGCGATTTTCGCGTCCGAGCGCGGTCTTACACCGCGCAACACCGCGCTGACGGCTGGCGCAGACTGCGAACTAAGGGCTGTTTCGTGCTGTGGTCGGTCATGACGAGTGGAGTTTGATCCCCGCGACACGCCGCAGCCGGCTACTGGTTACCCACGCGATGCGATTCCGAAGTCGCGCGCGAGTGGGGTGAGAGCAACGGGAAGGTCAACCGATCAGCTTCGCCATGCGGACCGGTATCACCACATTCAGCCGTGGCAAGCTCGGCCCAGCGCATACCAGTTCTTGAACACCTGAACGGGTTCGCACAACACCCTGCGCCGGTGTGCAGGCCGTGGACGCGCAGGTGCAGCGCTTTTCGTGCTGTCGCGACGACGGCGATCGTCGCGTTGGGAACGCGACGTGGCTGCACCGGCGCGTTCCTTGTACCACTTGCCGAGCGCCGTGATCTCCGCCGGCTTTTGCCAGAGGCAATGCTGGAGCAGCCAGCACTCCCATACCCGAACGCCCGTCGATATGCGCGGCGACTTGCCAGCAGGAACACTCGATCGGAACCCCGCGTCAAATCGGCGGGTGTGCCAACCGAGAGAGTCAGAGAGTTTGAGAGGTTCGGGCGAGAGGCCGACCTGAACCCAGCGCGTTCACGTCGCCTGGGGAAACCGCGTTCCACAGGGACGGGTGCACCTCGGCGATCACGGACCGTCCGGTGCCTGGAGCCCAACCGTCAAACGGCCAGAAGTGCACCCGCCCGGGCAGTCGCTGGCGGATGTACCTCATCCACGGCAGGCCGGCGTGGGCCGACTTTGCCAGGGGGCGCAATGTCGGTTGGCCGTGTAGACGCGCAAACTTGGGAGGCTCGACGTGGGCACCTTCGCGCCGGAGTAGTCGCTGCCAATATAGAACTCATGCTGCGGTTGGCCTGCTCGCTTCTTGGATTGCGTCATCGCTCGGCATCAACCTAGACATGCACTCCTACCGCTCTTGCCACGCCAGGATCAGACGACATCGGCGATTCGATTCTCCCGACTCAGTGCCTGAGGAACTCCTCGATCCCCATATCGACTCCGGCTTCGCTCAGGATCTTGCGAAGCAGTCCCCGCCCGATGTCACGCGGATGTTGCGGCATCGGGATCTTCTTGCCGGTGGGTGTCTGATAGATGTCGCGATTGCCGCAATGCCTCACGAATTGAACACCAGCGAGTGCGCCCAACTTCTTCGCCAGTTGAGACGGCGATGGCAATGGCCGGAACGGCAAACGCAATGAAAGCGGCGAGTTGCGCGGTATGACATAGTTCACGCGACTCTTGATATTTGCAATCCCATTGAACATGTGCGCGGTTGTGCGCCAGACGTCAGACCGTTTGGGCGGGAGGTGAGGCAGGCAGATGCGCTGATTCGCCTCTGCAAACTCGCAGCGTTTCTCCTGAAATACTCCTCGGATCTGGTCGCCGCGGTTGTAGCCTGGTGGTGATGCCTGAACGTAGCCCACGAGTGCCCGGTCGACGACGGCGTCACGGAGTTTCTTGTTGGCGTCATTTAATGCGGACGCATTGGCCAGGCCCTCCTCCAAGCAGCCTGGCGTGCCGATGGTCTGCTGGTAGAAACGCTCGAATCCCGTCTTAAAGAGCGGTCGACGATGCGTCAGTTCCATACGGGTTGCAAAGCATTCTGTCTTGTGATGAAAGGCTTCGTGGTGGTAAAGGAACAGCCTAGCCGCTTGCATTGCCCTTAGCTTACCAACCGCTCCGTTCGAGCGGCGGATGATCTCTGAGGCCAGCCATAGCACGCCTTCGAAGAGCAAATACACGCCCCACCATGTCGGGTGGTAATAGTGAAACGGCAAGTAGAACGCAAGGCAATCCGGAGGTGGCATCGCGGGCCCGCCCACATAGGGGATAGGCGCACCGCCGTAGGTTCCGCCAAGCGCCTCGATTATCACAGGAGACATGTTCGGAGGTCCGGCACCTGGCTCGATCAACTCGATGCCCGCGTACTCAATATCTACGTGCTCGTCCTCACTGACAGAACAGTCGAGCGGAGCGCGCCACTCATGCTCGCCTCTCCATTCCGGGTCGCGAATCGGGACAATGATCAAGCCATCGTTCCATTCCGGCGACAACTCCCGAGGTTGGAACAACTCTGGCATCTGCCCGCTCAACACATCCAGATCGGCAGCACCCATGGTAACACACTCCTCGGTGACACACGTACACTCAGTACCATTCCTCAATTTCGGCGTCACGCATTACCAGATGGCACTCGCCGCCAGTATGGCAGCGTCGTAACCAGACAGAAAGGAGCCATCTGTTGATTCCTGAAGAAACCTTGGTGCTTCTGCAGCACGGCCACCTGTCGCTGAAGTCGTGCTGCTTCTGACCCCGCACCTGTACCACAGAGCGTGCGAACAACAACTCGCTGGTGATCGGGGTCCTGATTCGCAAGCAGAAGTTGGGTCGCCAGGTTGCCGGCAAGGTTCTCGGGAATATCACCCGGGAACTGCGTGCCTACCACGATTCCAACACCGAATGCTCGACCTTCGCGGGCTAACTCCTGGAGCCGCACGCTGTCCTTCACACGCCATGCTTCGTCGAATACCAATAGTCGACGCAACTCGCGTGGCTGAGACCCCCTGAGGATCAGGCCGTGCAATCGCACGATGATGAACTCCGACATCGCGGCCTTGATGCGATCGTCGGGTAGACTGTGTAGATCGAGCACAACGCGAGTCTGCATCATCGCATCAAACGTGGTTGCGGCCGATTTGCTGGATGGGAACAGTCCCAAATCGAATAGCGGTGAAAGTCGATTCAGAAGCGCCTCGTTCTTGTCGTCGTGCTCCAGATGCTCCTTCACGTCGCTGAAACTCGGCGTCTGCTTGATGGTCGACACAACAACTCGATTCCCAGGCCTAATTCCCTTTGCCTCATAGCACGCCGACATGGCCTGCTTCAGGCGAGCTTCCTGCTGGTCGCCAAGCGAGAATACTCGACGCAAGATCGACGCTAACTCGTGGACCTGCCGTATCGGTTGACATTCGCCCTTCGCGTCAGCCAGCAACGCAAGCGGATTGAAAGGTAACCCACTCTTATCGATGTCGTGAACCACGAGACCATGACGACTGGCAAATCTGTCCGGCCCATTTGGGCCATCGTCTGTGTCTGTGTAGTCGTTCTTGAAATCGAACACACACACCGGCAAGCTGCGATTGCATGCCTCAGCCAACATCGCACGAATCATCTGGGTCTTTCCGGAGCCTGGATCTCCTGTGATCAACACTCCAAAGTTGTTCAGGGGATTCTCTGGTAGTTGTGGATCCCAGTAGATCTCTCGGCCCGAATCGGTTGTCCCAACAAGCACGCGAACACGAGCCGCTCCTGACGCCCGTGTCGGTGTTGGTACGCGCGTATCCGTGTCGATCGATTCTGCCGGCTCCTTCACGGCGCTAGGCATCATGCCTGGTGAACCGCCAGCAGCCTGATCAGGATCTGTCCCATTCACCGCCACGGTGACTTCATCGCCACCGACCTTCGCCTCTCTCGATTGCGTTGATGCCTTCGTCTTACTTGAGCCGAGCACGACTGCACTTGTGCCTTCAGCGAGTTCTGCAATCTTGACCGCGTTGCCGTCACCGGTACGCGCAGGGAGTCCCGATTCCGGCCAGTCACGTTCACCGCCACTGGTGTTGCGAACGCGGCAGATGACGCCGGCAAACTCCCCAGGGCCTTTGCTAAACAATTCGTCGAGAACGCCAACAAATCTGGCTCGCTGCTCAGGTCGATATGGCCTCGACGCCACCGCCCTATACAGTTGATCACGAAGAATATCGCGACGAGCTGCGATGACCGGCGAACTCGGTGGTTCAGCGAATATCGCCTTGAGAGATCGAAGCGTCTGATCGATCTGCACCGCAGCCTTACCGTTCACGATGCCCTTGTTCAAGGAATATGGCGTCGACGGGTCGTCATGAGTTTTGACCTCAATTGCTTCCAGCACAATACCGCTCTCAGATGGCCGGACGCCGACCAGATCGCCGTGGCGGTCGTCGGCGTTCACCCCAAGAATCCATCGCTGGCTGAGTGGATCGTCAAGTGAGATGATCAGTGCATCAGGGTAACGCTCGGTGTACCAACGACTAGCTGTCAGCACTCCCAAGATGCCCTTTGCGATTCGAGGATCAGCAAGAGATCCGCCGGGCTTCGCTCGCGCCAGGGCGAGCACAGCCTGTCCATTGAGCTGAAACAAATCACGCAAGACTCGCGCCACAGAATCCGGGTCGGGTACCATCCCCGCTTGCCGAATAGCATCGGCAATGAGGTCTTCTACGGTCTCTGGGTGACTAGTGAAAGTCACGATATCCCGACCAGACTCAGACTGCACATCGAGTTGCCGAGTGCTTCCGAGTCGAAAGGTGGGTTCAACTCCTTGGTCAACGACGACCGTCCACAGCGATCGTCGTGAGATAGCTTCCAGTTGCCGAAGACTTTGGGAAGCTCCCGAACGACGGCCAATGAAGTCGGTGCGCGGCACCCCAATAGAACGACACAGCATGGTGTGATATGTTGCAAACGGTTCAGCGTTGCCAGCAATTACGACGTCGAGTCGATCGTCAAAGGCGTCGTAGCGATATGCACGCGGAACGACAAGAGGGGATAGCGACGGGGGGTGGGACAGGCCAACGCTCACGGCCTCACCTTCGCCGGGATCAAACACCACAGTGAGGTGAGGGCGGAAGTCCTCCACTTCCTTCGCTGCGGCATCGAGACCCTTCACCGCTGGCAACACAGACAGGCTGCCGCCATGATCAGTCAACTCCCGTACAAGCGATGCGACTTCGACCTCTTCTTCGTCCGTCGAATCCTCATTCAGGCGAGTCCGCAGCACAGCAGCGTGAATGGGTACGGGCTGGTTGTCGTCAAAGGCGCTTTCGAGGTCCATCAACTCATCGAGCACGCTGACGGCGGAGGGCGGATCGACGAGAATGACCCGAAGACCATATGACGCATGAGGCAACAGTCGAAGCAATCGCTCCGCAATGCGACCCAGGGATCGCGGACGAAACTTTCCACGGCTTCTACCAGACGCCTCACAGAATAGTGGCAATGAGGCAAACGTCCCTACTGGAACAAAGGACCGTGTCCGATCGCTCTGCAACCTTGGCCCGAAGGATGACAGGACCAACTGCGGACAGGCAACTGGTGGATCGGTCACAAGCGGCTCAAGCGCATCCTGGCCGATCTGCATCATCTCGTCTCGATGTTCGCTCAAGAATGAATGAAGCGTGAGCCACCTCCACAGGTGGAATGGATGGGTAGGAGCAGCAATTGCCGACATCTCGTCTACTGTCTGAACAAATGCCACATCAAGACGAAGGAAGCAGGCCATCAATCGTCGGGCTGCCTCAATTGAGCCTCGCTCCTCGAGCCCATCGACAACCGCAGTGACATGCGTGAGCGCGCTGCCATAGCACTCCATAGTGTGGCGGGCGGCTTCCGCACACTGCTTGCTGCCGCCTAGTGCGAGCAACGGATGGTCAATCAGCGCCTCGGCAAACGGCAGCAACTTGGATCTTGCGTTGG
>JAJVHS010000026.1 GCA_022072615.1 Phycisphaerales bacterium | reverse complement strand
GCAGGACATTCCCCGCCGGCAACGTCTACAACAACCCGTCGATCGATTTCTTCGAGATGCCCCAGTACATCGCCGACCAGTACTCGATCCAGCTCACGGGCATCAGGTCCGCGCTGCTCGACTACTACATCGAGGCGGTGGATGCTCGGGGCAACGTCCGCCGCAGCCCGATCCAGCACGTGTGGGTGGGCGACGGCAGCGGTTCGTCGGGCGGCGGCCAGACCGTGGTCATCTCGCCCAACCCCGCGGTGGCCGGCGAAGACGTGACGATCACCTACGACCCGGCGGGCCGGCCGCTCGCCGGCGCTCCGCTGGTGAAGCTCCACTACGGCTTTGATCACTGGCAGACCGTGATCAGCCCCGATCCCGCGATGACGCTCGCGAGCGGCAAGTGGGTCATCACGGTGCCGGTCGCATCGTCGGCGACCTCGCTCGACATGGTGTTCAACAACGGGTCGTCCACCTGGGACAACAACGGCGGTCAGGACTGGCACTTCCCGGTGCAGGGCGGGACGTCCGACGGCTGGACGATGGACGGCGTGCGGGACACCGGGTCTGTGCTCGTTGCCTCCAGCAACGGCATGAGCCTTTGGGCGGGGCTGAAGGGTTCCGTGCTCTACGTCGCGACCAACGACGCGGGGGAAGGGAACGACCACTTCATCTTCGTTGCGCAGTCGCCGGGTGCTCTCCGCGCCGCGCCGTGGGCGAAGTCGGGGCAGGTGGCGGCATGGTCGGCGTTCCTCGCCGATGAGAACAACAACGACTACGAGGGATGGTTCGACGCGGCGGGCGCGACACAGGCCGCGACGGGAGCCAACGGCGGGGTCCTCGAGGGCACGATCGATCTGGCGGGCGAGCTGGGCACGATCCCGGCATCGATCGCGCTGGCGGTCGGGCCGTTCGCGACCGCGGACGGCGGGGCGCTCCTGTGGCAGTACCAGGTGCCCGCGACCGTCAACTCGAATACGACGCTCGACGCGACCGAGTACATCGTGATCGACCTGTGCTCGCTGACGGACGCCGGCTGCTGCCCGGCGGATTTCGACGGGTCCGGATTCGTCGACCTCGAGGACTACGACGCGTTCGTGCTCGCGTTCGAAGCGGGCGGAGACGATGCCGATTTCGACGCGTCGGGCTTCGTGGACCTCGAGGATTTCACGGCGTTTGTCGAGGCGTTCGAGCTGGGCTGCCCGTAATTTGTGGTCCCGCCGGCCAGCCCGGCGCCTCCATGAACGCCCGAGGAGGGTTGTCCTCTCACGTGGGCATGCGCCCCGCGGACTTGTATCGCCTTGTCCGGTCGCAACTTGTACCGCTCTCCATGCATCCCGTATTGCATCGAGGATGGCCGCTCGGTAGTCTCGCGATATTCCGGTGGAGACCCTTGCATGCACATGTTCTTTTCGGCCGTGGGGCTTGCGCTCGCGCTGACGGCACCGCCGCCGCCGTACGAGCCGGGCGTGGTCATCGTGGCGGCGTCGGCGGCCGCGGCGCCCGGGGCGGACCCGGTCGCTCGGGGACGGGTGCTCGCACAGGAACTGTCGACCGAAGGCCTGCCGCTGGTCGAGATGGACTCGATCTCGGGGGTGCTGCTCGTGGCGGTCCCGGCGGGGGAGGAGAACGCGTGGCGTCAGCGTCTGAACGCTCGACCGGGCGTTCACTATGCCGAGCTCAACTGGATCGGCCAGGGCGGGATCATCCCCAGCGACACGCATTTCAGTGCTCAGTGGCATCTCCGCAACACCGGCCAGGGTGGAGGGGTGCCGGGCGCGGATATCGACGCGCCGAGCGCTTGGGATGAATACACCGGATCGGCCTTGGTCACCGTCGCGATTCTCGACTCGGGCGTTGACTCCGACCACCCGGATTTCACTGGTCGGATCGCGCCGGGCGGGTACGACTTCGTCGCCGAGGATAACAACCCCGAGGGCGACCACCCCCACGGCACGTGGTGCCACGGCGTGATGGCAGCCAACGCCAACAACAACTTCGGCGTCGCCGGCGTGGACTGGTCGTGCAAGGTCATGCACATCAAGGTGCTTAACCAGAACAACGGCGGTACCACGTTCGACCTCGCGCAGGGCCTCAACCACGCGGCGAGCCGGCCGGAAGTGCAGATCATCAGCATGAGCTTGATCAACTACCCGGGCATTGCGACGCTGCTCAACGCGATGCAGGCGGCGCGGGACGCGGGGAAGATCCTGATTTCCTGCGCCGGGAACGGCGGCACGGGCAACGCGGACGTGAGCTTTCCCGGAGCGTCGCCTCTCACCATGTCCATCGGCGCGACCACGCGGACCGACGCCCGAGCAAACTTTTCAGGAACCGGCGCCGCGCTCGATCTTGTGGCCCCCGGCTCGCAGGTCATCACCAGCGCGTTCGGCACCGCGGCCGACTCCACCTCGTCGGTCAGCGGCTGCTCGTTCGCGACGCCGATCACCGCGGGCGTCGCGGCTCTCCTGCTCGGCCAAGCGCTCGAGCTGGGGATGCACATGCCGACGCACGACCAGATGTTCGAATGGCTGCGGGCCGGCGCGGAGGACCTGGTCGGGCCGCCGACCGAGGACACGCCCGGGCGTGATGATTTCATGGGCTGGGGCCGCGTGAACGCGGCGCGGTCGCTTGGTGTGCTGCTGGCGGCCAACGACTGCAACGCCAACGGGATGTGGGATGTGCAGGAGCTGGCCGACGGCGCCGTCACCGACCTTGACGGCGACGGCGTGATCGACCCGTGCGATTCGTGCGTGAGCATCGCCGATTTCGACGGCTCGGGTTTCGCCGATACCGACGATTTCGACGCGTTCGTCCGGGCCTTCGAGGCCGGCGACCCGGCGGCGGACGTTGACGACTCGAACTTCGTCGACACCGACGACTTCGACACGTTCGTGCTGGCGTTCGTCGCGGGCTGCTGAACCCGCCCGCCCTACCGTTCGCGGTTGCCACGCTACAAGCTCACCATCGCCTACGACGGAACCGACTTCTGCGGCTGGCAGAAGCAGGAGCCGCTGCTCGAGCACGCCGAGGGCACCGGGTCGATGAAGCACGTCGAAGAGTCGCTCGAGGCCGGCGAGCCCGGTCGCGTCGCGCTCCGCACCGTCCAGGCAGTCGTCGAGAAAGCGGTCCGTGAAGTCGTTCGAGAACCGGTCATCCTGTTCGGGGCAAGCCGGACCGACTCGGGCGTGCATGCTCGGGGCCAGGTCGCCGCGTTCACGACCACCGACGACCCCGCCCAGCTCGCCAGGGGGAGCGGCTGGCCGGTCGAACGAGGCACCGACCCGCTCCTGCGAGCACTGAACGGGAGGCTCCCCGACGACGTGCTCGTCACCGCGATCGAAGCCGTCGACGCGGCCTTTGATCCGGTCGGGGATTGCACGGGCAAGGGCTACTCCTACACGATCCACGCCTCGCGCACGCGGCCGCTGTGGGATCGCCGGTACGTCCAGCAGGTGTGGGACGTGCTTGATCTGTCGAGGATGCAGGAGGCCGCGGCGGTGCTCGTCGGCGAGCACGATTTCGCGGCGTTCGCGGCGGCGGGCCACGGACGGCAGACCACCGTCCGGACGGTGTACTCGTGCTCGGTTTCGGATGCCACGCCCCCGGACCTTGCGGCGGGCACGCGGCTGCGGATCGACATCAGCGGCAACGGATTCCTCTGGAACATGGTGCGGATCGTGGCGGGAACGCTGGTCGAAGCGGGCAAGGGGCGCCTGACCTGCGACGACATCCGCGAAGCGCTGCGGACCGGCGACCGCCGCAAGGCCGGCCCGACGCTGCCGCCCGCGGGGCTGTGCCTGGAATGGGTGCGGTACACCTGATCTCACGACCTTGGTGTCCGCGATGAATCAGGCGGCCGAGCCGGGCCGCCCATCTCCCGCTATCTTGGTTCGAGGTGTGGCGGTGCCGCATCCGTCGGCGTCCTTGGTCATTAACTTCTGATGTTCTCGGTGTGAGCCAATCGATTGCGGATCCTCCACATCTCAACCCGGCTCATCCTCGGCGGATCACAGGAGAACACGGTTCTGTCGTGCGAGGGGCAGGCTCGGCTCGGGCACAAGGTGCACCTCGCCTACGGCCCCATCTACGGCCCCGAAGGGTCGATGCTCGACCGGATCAAGGCGTTCAACGCGCGGTGCGAATCCGGGCAGGAGCGGGTCCGAGCGGTCGGGCGTCACGTGCCCGCACGGCCCGAGGGCGAGGTGGTCGTCCCGATCGTGCTGCACGAGGTGCCACACCTGGTGCGCGAGGTCCGGCCGGTGGCGGACTGGCTCTGCACGCGCGAGCTGTGGCACCTGATCGAACGCGTCGGCCCGGATGTCGTGCACACGCACTCGAGCAAGGCCGGGATCCTCGGTCGCCGTGCCGCGTGGAAGTTCCAGTCGCCCCGCGGCACCTCCCCCCTCCGGCACAAGGCTCCGGGCGTTGTTCACACAATCCACGGGCCCCCGTTCATGCCGCTCGAGGGGGGCGCCGTCGCCCGGGCCATCACCCAAGCGAAGAACTTCGCGTACGCGCTGGCGGAGCGTTCGGCGGCGCGGCGGTGCCACCTGATCGCATCGGTGGCCGAAGCCATGACCGAACAGTTCCTCGCCCGGGGGATCGGCCGGCCCCAGCAGTACATCACGGTCTATTCGGGGATGGAGGTGGACGCGTTCCTGGATGCCGCGCCGGGCGAAGACCGCAGGTCATCACGGTCCGCGCTGGGCTTTGAACAGGACGACATCGTCATCGGGACCGTGGCCCGGCTGGCCGAGCACAAGGGCCACGACGACATTCTCGACGCCCTTGCGGAGGATCTGAAATCCAACCCGAACTGGCGGCTCCTGTGGGTGGGCGACGGCTGGTGGCGCGCGCGATTGACGGAGCGCGCCCGGCAGCTCGGTGTGGCCGTGCGCGAGCTCGATCGGCTCAGCCGGCACGCGTCCGCCGAGGCGGCGTCGTCCGTTCGACCAAACGCACAGCTCGTGCTCACCGGGCTGGTCCCCTCGGAGCGGGTCCCCTCGCTCATCCGAGCCATGGACATTCTCGTGCATCCCAGCTACCGCGAGGGGCTCCCCAGGACGGTGCCGCAGGCGCTGCTGTGCGGCGTCCCGGCCGTCGCGTACGACGTCGACGGCACGCGCGAGATCTGCGTTGACGGTGAAACGGGGAAGCTGGTCGAGCCCGGCAACACCGCCCAGCTCAAGTCCGCCGTCCGGGAACTGGCGGTCGATCCGGCGCTGCGAGCCGCGCTGGGCGTCACCGGGCGCGACCGCTGCTCGGAACGGTTCAGCGCCGAACGCATGGTCGCCGAGCTTGAAGCCGTGTACGGACGAGCCGTCGCGGCCGCACGTCCCGGCGAGTCCCAGGCCGCCCCATGAACGACCAGTCAATCAGCGCCATCATCGACAGGATCGAGGCGGCGGTCGGACGGCGCCCACGGTCGCTCACCCGGCTCACGGGCGGGTGCATCGCCGACGTCTACCGAGCGTCATTCCCCGACGGCGCGGATCTCGTGGCCAAGGCTGCGGGCCCTGAAGGAACTCTCGATATCGAGGCGTTCATGCTCGGGCTGCTCGCGGATCGGTCTCGGCTGCCTGTGCCGGCCGTGATCCACGCCTCGCCGGACCTCCTCATCATGGAGCATGTGGAAGGCCGCTCGTCGTTCGATGACGCGTCCGAGCGGCACGCCGCCGAGCTGCTCGCGGACCTTCACGAGGTCCACGGGCCGTCCTTCGGGCTTGAACGCGACACGCTCATCGGGTCGCTCCCGCAGCGGAACACCGTGTGCTCGTCGTGGGTCGGGTTTTTCCGCGACCACCGGCTGACGGCGATGGCGGACGCGGCGGCGTCAACCGGCGGCATCGGACCAGGCACGCGCCGGCGCATCGGCACGCTGGCCGCCAGGCTCACGGACCTGATCGACGAGCCCGCGTGCCCCTCCCTGCTCCACGGCGACGTGTGGACCGGCAACGTGCTCGCGAATAGCGGGCGCATTGCCGCGTTCCTCGACCCGGCGGTGTACTACGGGCACTCGGAGATCGAGCTGGCGTTCATCACCCTCTTCTCCACCTTCGGGCGGCCGTTCTTCGAACGCTACAGCCAGCTCCGGCCGATCAGGCCGGGCTTCTTCGAATCGCGGCGTCACGTCTACAACCTCTACCCGCTGCTCGTTCATGCCCGGCTATTCGGCGGGCACTACGGCGAGCAGGTGTCAGACACGCTCGACCGCATCGGCTTCTAGCGCCGCGACCGGCCAGGGCTCGCGCGCCGGCTCACTTGGCGTCGGCGTCCGGACTGGCGGCGTCGATTTCCTCGGCTAGCGCCAGCGTCGCCGACACCACGCCCCGCACCGAACGCACGTAGCGATCCATGTCGAGGGTTTCGATCGTGTCGGTGGGCTTGTGGTAATGCGGATTGCGGAAATTCGAGGTGTCGGTCAGCATGATCGACGGCACGCCCTGGGCGAGGAACGGCGCGTGGTCCGATCGCAGGATGTCGGGGATCGGGACGGGCATGAAGTCAAACCGCGTGATCTTGATGCCGTCTGATCCCGCTTCGAACCCCTCCGAGAAGCGCCGGTTGAACTCCTGGTGCGCCGAGATCGTCACCGCCGCGAGCGTGTCACCCTTGGTGGGCGGCTCGAAGACCCCCTTGATCGGCCCCACCGGCGATTTCTGGCAGCCCTCTTCGAGACAGAAATAGCCGAGCATCTCGAGGCTCACCATCGCGACGATCCGCTCGTCGGGCCTCTCGGCGGCCTGCGTCGCGGCGTGGTGGCGCGACCCGATGAGCCCGATCTCTTCCAGGTTGAAGAAGACCAGGCGGACGGTCCGCTTCATCGGGTGATCCCGGAGGACCCGCGCCAGCTCCACGAGCGCCGCGGTCCCGGTGCCGTTGTCGTCCGCCCCGGGACATTGGGCGACAGCGTCGAAGTGCGCCCCGATCAGCACCACCTCGCTCGCGAGCTCTCCGCCCTTGATCTCCACGATCAGGTTGTTCCAGAACTCAGGAGGCGGTCCTTCCCGGGCGGTGTCCTTCTCCGCGCTGTTCAGCCGCTGGACGGGTGAAACCCATTCGATCTTCTGGACGATCGGGTCGTAGCCGATCTCCCGGAGCTTCTCGGTCAGAAGTTTCTCGGTCTGGCGGAGACCCTTGACGTGCTCCTCGTCTCCGAGAGCTGCCCGTTTGGTCGGGAGCGATCGCAGCGTCGCCTCCACCCGCTCGGGCGAAACGTCCTGGACCGGGCCGGCCCGCACGCCAGCCGCGCATGTCAGCATGGAACCAACGAGCACGATGGTAGCGAGTCGGAAATGCATCCACGGAGCGTATGCGAGCGGCTCGGTGGAACGGTCAGCGGTTGTTCATCCGGTCCATCGCGATCATGGCGGCACCGTAAACCCCGGCGTGGTCCATGAGCTTGCTCTCGACGATGTCCACCTTCTTGCACCGCTCGGGGAACGCGAACTTCCGGGCGTGCCGCTTCACCAGCTCCACCCACGGGTCGCCCAGGGCCTCGGTCAGGCCGCCGCCGAGCACCACCCGCTCGAGCGAGAGCAGCGTCACGCAGTTCGCGATCGCCACTCCCAGCAGCTGCGCCGTCTCCTCGACGACCTCCACCGTCAGTTCGTCCTTGCGCCGGAACGCCTCGGCGATCGTCTTGGACTTGATGCCCTCGTAATCCCCTTCGGTCAGCTTCGTCAGCACGCTCTTGCGGTTGGACCGGATCAGCCTGACCAGCCGGTCGACCACCGCCGTGCGCGAGCAGTTGTGCTCGAGCGACCGGCTGCCCGGCGGGTTCCCGGGCAGGATCAGCGTGTGGCCGATCTCACCCGCGGTCATGAAGTGCCCGTAGTACAGCGCGTCGTTCAGAATCAGCCCGCCGCCGATCCCCGTTCCGACCCACACCCCCAGCAGGTGCTTGCTCCCGGCTCCCGCCCCCATGCGGTACTCGCCGTAAACCGCGACGTTGACGTCGTTGTCCAGAAAAGTGGGCACGCCCATCCTCTTTGTCAGGATGTCGGCCAGCGGCACGTCGTTCCACCGCAGGTTGACCGCCTCGAGCACGACTCCCTCTTCGGGGTCGACCGCTCCCGGAGCACCGATACCCACCGCCGCCAGCTCGCGAAGGTTGACCTTGGCGGAGGCGCACGCCTCCTCGATCCCCGAGATCAGGCGCGTGACGACGCCGTCTAATCCTTCGTCCGCCTTGGTCTTGCGCTTGGATTCACCGATGAGCGCACGGTCGGGCGAGACGACCCCGATCTGCATGTTGGTTCCACCCAGGTCAACCCCGACGACTGGTCCCTTGATGGCTTTGGCTGGCGGCATCCGAGCGTCCTCCGATGTGGACGCACTGTAGGAACATCAAAACCGCTCGTTGTGGTCCGATCTTCACCTTGCATGCGACCACCACCCTGCTCTACGATGTCCGCGACAAGACCGGTGTTCTGATGCACGAACATCGAGCCAATACCGGCCGGGAGAGCGCCGACTCCGGTGCGGCGGCGGGATCGATCCCGCCCGGTTCAAGCAGGTTCACCGAGACCAAGCCTCTTGATCTCACCCGCCAGTGGCAACTGATGGAGCAGGCCGAGCGGCTTGCCCGCGTCGGCGGCTGGGAGCTCGACCTGGTCACCGGGGCGCTCTTCTGGACCGGCGAGACCTACCGCATCCACGAGACCTCGCCCGCCGAGTACACGCCGTCGCTTGAATCCGCGATCGCCTTCTACACGCCCGCGTCGCAGGAGATCATCGCCCACGCGCTCGAACGTGCCCGCACCGAGGGCGTCGGTTGGGACTTCGAACTCGAACTCACCACCGCCAAGGGCCGGCGGATCGACGTCCGAGCGTCGGGCGTCGTCGAAGCCCGCGACGGCAGGCCTGTCCGCGCGTTCGGAGCCTTCCAGGACATCACCGAGCGCAAGCGGCTCGAACGGCAGGTCGTCGCCTCTGAAAAAATGGAGTCGCTCGGCAGGCTCGCCGGCGGCATCGCGCACGACTTCAACAACTGGGTCACCGCGATCCTCAACTACGCCGAGCTCGGGCTCGCGAGCTCCGCGCTGGGAACATCCGAGCACCAGTCCCTCCAGCGGATCCGGGAGGCGGCAGAGCACGCGTCCGCGCTCACGCGTCAGCTTCTCTCACTCGCTCGGCCCAAGCCCGCGACCACCGCGGTCGTCGATCTCAACGAGCTTCTCCAGACCATGCTCCCGCTGCTTTCGGGCATGGTCGACAAGTCGATCACGCTGCGCACAAACCTTGCTCCGCGGCCGCTGCTGGCCCGGGTCAATGCCTCGCAGTTCCGGCAGGTGCTCCTCAACCTGGTCATCAATGCCCGGGACGCGATGCCGCGGGGTGGGACCCTCACGATCCAGACCTTCGAACGGCCGCAAGACGCGGTGTTGATGCCGCCGACGGACCAAGCCATTCCGGCCGACCACTATGTCGGCTTTTCCGTCAGCGATACCGGCGAAGGGATGGACGAGCACACGCTCGATCGCCTTTTCGAGCCGTTTTTCACCACAAAGCCCGGCGGCAAGGGAACCGGGCTGGGGCTGGCGACGTGTTACTCCATCGTCAATGCCAGCAACGGCCTGCTCGAGGTGCAAAGCCGGGTCGGCAAGGGCGCCACATTCACGGTGGTCCTGCCGGCCGTGCCGACGACGGCCGAGAACGTGCAGGCCGCGCCCGTGTAGCAGGCCATTGCCCGCGCGGCCGCCGGCCCAGGTCGGCCCTGTCGCCTCACCGGGCGTTTGCCTGTACCCTTCGGCAAGGGAACAGCGAACAGCTCCATGACGTCGTTGACCGCCTCATCAACCCCGAGCGGCCTCGTGCAGGACTCCTCCCGGCAGCTGCTCCGACTGCGCCCGCGGATGGTCCCCCACTTCCCGGCGGTCGTGTTCATCATCACGACCATGCTGCTCCCGATCGGCGCGATCAACGGTCAGAACAACCTGCTGTTCTGGGTGTTCGGCCTGGCCATCGCCGCGCTGCTGGGGTCGGGCGTGATGGGCGCCTGGACCATCGCGAGCATCCGGGTTGAGCGCGATCCGCTGCCCCCTTGCCACGCGGGCGAGGTCACGCGCATCACCTACCGCATCACCAATCTCAGCCGGTGGATACCGGCCTTTGCCGTGTCGGTCTCGGAACTGCCCGATCGACCGAGGGCCGTCCGCCCGTCCAGGCCGGCGCCGACGTGGCCGGCTCGGTTCACGCGCGGGATCGCCTTCGCCGAGTACATCCCGCGCGGCGGCACCGTGACCGTCCACGCCGAGGTCGCGGCCATCTCGCGCGGGGAGGCGATCTTCGACGCCGTCGAAGTCTGGACGAGTTTCCCGTTCGGCCTCTCTCGCAAGACCATGCTCCAGGCCCGGACGCAGGCGGCGCTCGTCCGGCCGCGCCTGTTCCCGCTCCGCCCGGAGTTTCTGGCCATGCTCGCGCCGGCGATCGAAGGCATCTCGGCGACGGTTACGAGCCGGACCGGCAGCGGCGATGAGTTCCACAGCCTGCGGGAATTCGCCGAGGGCGATGCCCCGCGCTCGATCGCGTGGAAGCGCTCCGCGACCTCCGACCGCCTGCTCGTCCGACAGACCGCTCGTCCGGTGCACCGCAAGCTGTGGATCGGCATCGCGGGTCTTGACGGAGTTCCGGCGGACCACGCCGAGCACGCGATCGATGCCGCGGCGAGCCTTGCCAGCGGCGCCACGGCGCTTGGGTACGCCGTCGGACTGCTTGCCTCGGAGAAGTCGCCTTCCACCGCGGCTCGACAGGGACACCGGGCGCTGCACGAGATCCTTGACCTGCTCGCCGCCATCAACCCCGCCGAGCACAGCCCCCCGGGGCCGATTTCGGGTCACCGAGCGGCGGTCGTGATCATCGATCCGCTCCGGCGACCCTGGCCCGGCAGCGGCACCGTGGCGGCTCCGGCCGAAGTCATCGGCGACCAACCAGGCCCGATCGCGGTCGCGACCGGGACCGAGCGGTTCAGATCGCTGCTCGGCCGGTTCGGCCGGCGGTTCGTTTCACAGGGGCCAACGGCCGCATCGAGCGCGGGAGGCCCGCCATGAGGCGGCTGACCAACTGGAAGCTGCCGGCCCTGCTGCTGGTGCTGACGTCGATCGCCGGCTTCTGCCTGGCCAACGGCCAGATCCCGCTCCTCATCGGGTCGTTCGGCGTGGTGCTCGTGGGCTGGTGGCACAGCGAGCGTTCCGGCGGGCAATCGCTCCCGCGCTGGGCGGTGCTCGGCCTTGTGGGATCGGTGGTTCTCTGGACGGTGTACAAGACCAGCGGCAACCAGCTCGATGTCACGCTCTTCTGCGAGTTCCTGACGCTGGTGCTCGTCGCCAAGTCATGGGACCGCAAGCGGTCGCGCGACGTCGCCCAGCTCATCGCGATGTCGGTGTTCCTGATCATCGGCGCGATCCTCGACAGCAACGTGCTCGCGGTCGGCGTCGTGGTCCTGATCTCCATGCCGCTCACCGCCTGGGCGGTCATGGCGCTGCAGATCGGGGCCGGGATGGAACGCGCCGCCGACGCCGGGCTCCTTGCCGAGCAGGCCGCCGCCCGTTCGCGCGGCCTGAACCTGACCATTCCCGACGCCGGGCGCGGCCCGCGCCTGGGCCTGGGCACCGCCCGGCGGCTGCTGCCGGTGACGGCGGCCACCACCGCCATCGGCTTTGCGGTCGCGCTGGTCGTGTTCCTGATCGTCCCCCGCGGCGTCGCCGCCAGGAACTGGGGCGGATGGGGAACGCCGTCGGCGACTCTGCGCACGGGCTTCACGCAGGACGTCGAGCTCGGTCGAGCGGGCCTGCTCACGGAGTCGCAGCGCACGGTGCTCCAGGCGCGTTTCAGCGACGGCAACAACCGGTCGGTCGGCGGCCCGGAGCAGGTCTTCTACCTGCGCGGCGCGGTGCTCGATCGGTACTCCAAGGGCCTGTGGCAGGCCTCGACATCCGTCGCCCCCAGAGAGCTCGCGCTCGTCGAACCGACGCGCGACCGGACGATCGTCCAGGACATCGACCTGCGCCAGTCCGTCTCGAGCAGCAAAGATTCGCCGCTCTTTGCGATCTGGCGGGCCGGAACGATCACGGTCGAGACCGGCGAAAAACTCGACCAGAGGAACGGCATCTGGTACCGCGATCCCAACCGCCGGGGGCCGCTCAAGTACCGGGTCACCTCCGTGCTCCAGGCGGTCCCCCGGGAAGTTCCCGATCGCCTCGAGGAGGTCACCTTCCCGTCGGCCGTCATTCGCGATTACGCGGCGCAAGTCCTCCGCAACGCGGGGATCGAGCCCGAGCGCGACCTCCGCGAGCCGGCGGATGACACGTCGGTCGCCCGGATTCTCACCGGTCACCTTCACGGCCACTTCCAGTACACCACCGAGATCGGCAGCCCGCCCGATGGCCAGGACCCCATCGAGTGGTTCCTCACCACCGAGCGCAAGGGCCACTGCGAGTACTTCGCGTCCGCGCTGACGGCGATGTGCCGGTCGGTGGGCGTCAACGCCCGGGTGATCGCCGGCTACGTCGCGATGGAGTACGACGAGAGCACCGACACCTATACCGTGCGAGAGAGCAACGCGCACGCGTGGACGGAGATCGAGGCCGCGCCCGGCGTGTGGCTGACCTTCGACCCGACGCCGCCGATCGCCCTCATCACCACCCACGAGGCCGATCCCCGGTGGACCACGCGGCTGGCCCGCCTCATGGACGGTCTCAACGACATATGGACCAACAGCGTCGTCATGTTCGACAACCAGCAGCAGGACCAGGTCTTCGACTTCGGCCGGCTGCGCTTCACGTGGGTCGAGGCCCTGAGCCGCCAGGCCGGCGATGAGTTCCGGGCCTCCCGCGGCCGGTCGATGCTCAAGTACACCATCGCCACCGCGGCGGTGCTGGTGCTCGCCGTCGGCCTTTCGGTCATCGCGTTCCGCGCCGCGACCGACGTCGGCCGCTTCATCCGCCGCTCGGCGGGCCTCATCCCGCGTCGCGGGGCCGGAGCAACCGGGATCCGCGCGATGAACGGCTTCCACGGCGATGCGCTCGAGTCCCTCGGGAACGCGGGACACCGAAAGCCGCCCTCGATGCCGCCGCTGGCCTTTGCCCGCCATGTGCGGAACCTGGACAGCGACCTGGGCGGGGTATTCGAGGAGATCGTGTCGCTGTACTACCGCGTGCGCTTCGGCGGGGATGAGTTCACCTCCGAATCCGCTGCTCGCGCAACCGAGCTCAACGCTCGCCTGCGTGCGCTGGCGGCGGCGCCGCGCCGCCCCGCGTCCTGATCAGGACATCGCCTTCCCCGTGATGACGTCGAGCAGGCGACCCGGGTCCGACTGCATGTGCACCTGGCGACGGTGATTGAGCCGCAGGAAGCCCTCCGCCGAGGCGTGATCCAGGTACGACATGATCGGGTCCCAGTAGCCCTCCACGTTGAGCAGGCCGACCGGCTTGTCGTGGATGCCAAGCTGCGCGAGCGTCAGGATCTCGAACAGCTCGTCGAGCGTCCCAAGGCCGCCCGGCATCGCGATGAACGCGTCGGCGAGCGTCGCCATCATCATCTTGCGCTCGTGCATCGTCTGCACGACGTGCAGCGCCGTCAGCCGGCGGTGGGCGAGTTCCTTGTCAACCAGGAACTGGGTGATGACGCCGACGGCTTCTCCCCCCCGACCGAGCACCGACTCGGCGATCGCCCCCATCAGGCCGCGCCCGCCGCCCCCGTACACGAGCTGGATGCCGCGATCGACCAGCATCGCGCCCATGGCGCTGGCGGTCTCGAGGTACGCCGGGCGGGCGCCGTCGGCCGCCGCGCAGAACACACAAACTCGCTGAATCGGTCGTTCCATCGCGCAGGGTACGCACGCCCGGGTTCCCGCGGCCACGGCCGACAGGCGCTCACGCGATGAAGAGCGCGACGATCAGGACCAGTGCGATGGCGGCGGCGGCGCTGGCCTTCACGACCGTCGCGACCAGGCGGCCCGCCGCGGCGCCGCCGGCGACTTTCGCCGAATCCCTCCAGCGGCGATTGGCGATCCCCCGCTCGGCGATCAGGGCGCCCAGACCCGCTCCCAGGATCGCGCCGGCGATGGTTCCGACCGGCGGGAAGAACGGCGTTCCGGCGAGAGCCCCCAGCAGCGCTCCGGCGACCGACCCCAGCGCGCCCGACCGGGTTCCCCCTGTCTTCGCGGCGCCCAGGGCCGAGGCCCCGAACTCGATCAACTCGGCCAACAGCGCGATCCCCGCCAGCACGCCGATCGTCCACCAGCTGAACATCCCCGGCTGCCACAGGTTGCACGCCGCCGCGACCGCGAGCATGAGCCACGCGCCCGGCAGCGTCAGCAGCGTGAGCCCGATGCCGACCAGCGACATCAGCACAACGATGGATGCGGCGACATAGAACACCGCGCATTGTTGGGATTCTCGGCTGGCCAGTTCAACCCGCCGTCCGCGTGATCAGCGGCGGCGGCGGCGGAGCGCCAGCAGGCCGCCACCGGCGATCATCGGCAGCGTGGCGGGCGTCGGGACGAACTCATACTTGACCTGGACGTTGTCGATGCCCCACGACTCGTCGCTCAGGCCTTGGAGACCCAGGTCGTAGAAGGACAGCCTGACCGCCTCGCCCAGCGGCTGGTCGAACTGCACCGTGATGTTCCGGTAGATCGCGTCTGCCGCCGACCCGTACGCCATGTTGAAGCGTCCGACATCGGGCTCGCGGAACGTCTGCTGCCCCCACACGTTCCCGAAGGTTTCGGAGAAGAGCTTCTTCTTTCCGTTGCTGATCTCGAACCGATCCGGGCCGTACCGCGTGTCGTTGCCGTCCCAGGAGTCGATCGCGTAGAAGTCAAAGCTCAGGGTGTAGCGGATCGCGTTGATGCCGCCGCCCCCGCTGCCGCCGCCGTCACCCGATCCCCCACCGCTGCCGTCTCCGCTGCCGCCGCCGTCGTTGCCGCTGTTGCCCGGCGGGGGCTTGGGCGCATCCAGGTTCAGCTTGATGGTGTTGTACGAGTACCGCCCGGAAAACTGCGTGAAGGGCGACCTCTCCGACAGGTGGACCCAGGTCCACTGGGGTTTCACCGTGTCCGACTCGAAGTTGTCGGAGAATAGAACCTTCTGCTGGGCGGACGCGGCGCCCGCCGCGAGGGCCAGGGGCAGGATGACGATGAGGGATCGCGTGGCAGTCTGACGGTCCATGTCTCTCTCTCCTCCGCTCTTGAACTGTGGTTCGCGCGGGCGGCCGTCCATGGCAGCGCGGCGAACTTGCCGCAAAGGTGCCACACGGCCCGCGGCTTTCACCCTCAACTTCCCCGGTCCGGCGCTTTCACCGGTGCACCGCGCGCTGCATGCCGCGTGCGCGGGCCGTAGCAGCGCCCGTATAACGACCCGGCGCCCGAGAAAAAGAACGAACCCCCTGCCGACAGCAAGGGGTTCGCGGGAGAGCCGAGCCGGCGCGCGGGGTTGGGTGGGCATGAACGCGGCTCAGGCTCTCGAACCGGATGCGACCAGGGGTAATCGCGATCCGGTTATGGGGCGGCGCGATCGCGCCGGGTTCGTCACTTCTTCAGGCGGCTCTCCTCTTGCGGCCGCACGTCGACAACGCAGCCGTCACGAACAGGGCCAGCGACCCGGGGCCCGGCACCGGCGTCACTTCCGGCGACGGAGTCGGCGTGGGGTCGGGCGTCGGACTCGGCGTCGGGGTGGGGTCGGGACGCGGCGACGTCTCTTCGGGGGTCACGGGGTCGTCGACAGGCGTGTCCTTGGACGGGGTCTCGGTCGCCGGGTTCTCGGTCTTGGACGGCATCACGAACGGGGCCGGATCGTCCTTCCCGCTGCCGAACTCCATGGGCATCAGTTCGCGAGGTCCGGGAATCTGGTACCCGGTCTCGGGGTTCTGGCCTGCGCTCGCGGTCCCTTGTGTCCGAAACGGATCAGCCCCGCCGCCGGCGATCGCGCCCAGCGACCCGTCAAAGAGGGGCGGCTCGACCTCCCTCCCGGCCGAGCCACCCTCGAGATGATCCGTATCGCACCAGATCTCAACGTTGTCGATGCCCCACGCGGGCATGTCAATCCTGGTTTCCGCACCGGCGGCGCCCAGCGCGGCCCGCAGCTCCGAGTAATCCCGCTGCGACGCGAGCCCCAGCGCCCGGAAGCGGACATTCAGTTCGTCGTCGGCGTCGAGCTCAAAGGCCACGAGCACGCCGCGGTACACGCAGTCCTCGGCCGCTCCGTACTCCATTACGGCCGGGCCTTCGGAAGGCTCGCGGAAGGTTCCGCCTTTCTGGTTCGAGAGCGAGTGCGAGAACATCAGCCGTTCCCCAACCATCACTTCAAACCGCGTGTCTTCCTCTCCGGAACGGCCCTTCCAGCCGTCGAGCGTGAAGAGGTCAAACCGCATGTAGTACATGACCTTGCCGCCGCGCACGGAAACCTCGGCGGGCGCGGGCACGTTCAGTCCCAGCGTCTGGTCTGTCATCCGTCCCAGGTACTTCGTGAAGCTGGGCGCTTGCTCGATCCGCCCACCGCTCCACTCTTCCCGCAGCGATCCGCCTTCCATGTCGTCCGCGAACACCACGATCCGGTCTGCCCGGGCAGTGGTCCCGATCGCCGCGACGAGGCCCAGCAGCAGCCAATGACGCCCCGCCAAACCCGTCATGACACCGCTCGTCCGTGAGCGCGCCATCGGAACCTCCTGGTCTTTCGTTTCCCGCTTGCAAGTCTCTGCCGTGCAGAAACTTCCGAGCGACCCGTCACCCACCCTGGCCTGGATCGCTCGCGTGCCGCCGGCACATCCAGTTCCGCCAACCCTCGGCTCTGCTGGACTCAACCGGCGTGTTGCGGCAACTGTGCCACGCAACCGGGCCCGGTGACAGGCGGGATCGCTCGAACCCGCCGCCGCACGCGGGCGCCGCGCCGCATGTGCCGCGGGCGCTGCCTGCGCGGCCGCGGATCACGTGTTCTGGGCCTTGCGCGCCTACCGTTGGACCGCATCCCGCGCGCTCGCGGAGTCCGGGTTTGGATTCCGAAAGGATCCGGCAAGCTCAGGACGTCCGAGAACACTACCAGACGTAACCCGATCACCTGCTCGCACCGTCCTGATCAAGGGCGTCCGTCGCGTCCCTGCCCTTGTTCGCCCCACGCCCGCACCGACGCTCCCAGCCACCCACTTGCCAGGCCCGACCATGTCCACCACCTCGCCGACTCCCGTTCAACCGGTCGACGCGTCCCGCGTCGCGCACATCCGCAACGTCGCGATCATCGCGCACGTCGACCATGGCAAGACCACGCTCGTCGACCAGCTGCTCAAGCAATCGGGCATGTTCCGAGCGGGCGAACTCGAGAAGCTCGCCGGCGGCCAGCACGACCTGATCATGGACTCGAACCCGCTCGAACGCGAGCGCGGCATCACGATCCTGTCGAAGAACTGCGCGGTCTCGTACGCCGGCGCCGACGGCGTGGCGTACCGGATCAACATCATCGACACGCCCGGCCACGCCGACTTCGGCGGCGAGGTCGAGCGGGTGCTGCGGATGGCCGACGGGTGCCTGCTGCTCGTGGACGCGTACGACGGCCCGATGCCGCAGACCAAGTTTGTGCTCGGCAAGGCGCTGGAGGCCGGCCTCAAGCCTGTCGTGATCGTCAACAAGTGCGACCGCCCGGACGCGCGTCCGTCCGAGGTCGTCGACGAGGTGTTCGACCTGCTGGTGGACATGGGCGCCGAGGACCACGCGCTGGATTTCCCGGTGATCTACTGCTCGGGCCGCGACGGCTGGGGCACGCGCGACCTGGCGGTCAAGAAGCCCGACATGCGGGACGTGTTCGAGGCGATCATCCAGCAGGTGCCCGCGCCGCGCGGCGACCGCTCCAGGCCGCTGCAGGTCCTGATCACCGCGATCGACTACAACGAGTACGTCGGGCGCATCGGCATCGGCCGCGTCTTCAACGGGTCCATCAGGTCCGGCCAGCAGGTCGCGATCATCCGCCGCGACGGGGTCACGACCTCCACCAGCAAGGTCAGCCAGCTCCTGCAGTTCACCGGGCTCAAGCGCCAGCAGGTCGACGCGGTTGACGCCGGCGACCTGTGCGCCATCGTCGGCCTTGACCGCATCGACATCGGCGACACCGTCGCCGATCCCGAGAACGCCGTCGCCCTGCCGACCGTCAAGGTCGACGAGCCGACGATGACGATGCTCTTCCGCATCAACGACTCGCCCTTCGCCGGCCAGGAGGGGTCGCAGGTCACCAGCCGCCAGATCCGCGAGCGCCTCGAGAACGAGCTCGAGCGCAACGTCGCCCTGCGGGTCACCTCCGGCAAGACCGCCGACGAGTTCATGGTCTCCGGCCGCGGCGTGCTCTCGCTGGGCATCCTCATCGAGACCATGCGCCGCGAGGGCTTCGAGCTCTCCGTCGGCAAGCCCGAGGTCATCATCAAGCACATCGACGGCGTCCCGCACGAGCCGATCGAGGAGCTGGTGGTCGACTGCCCCAACACGCACCTGGGCCCGGTGATGGAGCTCATCGGGATGCGCAAGGGCGAGATGAAGAAGATGGAGCCCCGCGGCGAGACGGTCACGCACCTGGTGTTCGAGATCCCCTCCAGGTCCCTCATCGGCCTGCGCTCGCGCGTCCTGACCGCCACGCAGGGCGAGGCGATCATGCACCACTCGTTCCTGCGCTTCATGCCCGTGTCGGGCGCGATCCCCCACCGGTCGCAGGGCGTGCTGATCTCGCTCGAGACCGCCGCCGTCACGACCTACGCGCTCGAGCAGCTCGCCGACCGCGGCGTCATGTTCGTCTCCCCCGGCGACCCGGTGTACATGGGCCAGATCGTCGGCGAGCATAACCGCGACAACGACCTGACCATCAACGTCACCCGCCTCAAGCACCTCACCAACATGCGGGCGGCCAGCAAGGAGGCCACGGTCGTCCTCAAGGCCCCGCGAAGGATCACCCTCGAGTACGCCCTCGAGTACATCGAGGACGACGAACTGGTCGAGGTGACCCCCAAAAGCATCCGCCTGCGCAAGAAGATCCTCGACGAATCGATGCGCAAGCGGGCCGACCGCCAGGCCAGGGACCGCGAGGAAGCGGCGGGGTAATTCCCCCCGGGCCGGCCGCAAAAATCCCGAAACAGGGCCATTTGCTGGACCGATAAGGCTCAACGGCCGATAGGTCATGGACACGCACGGCGGGAGTGAAAACCTGCCGCGGGGGCGGTGTTGTCCGTGTGCGGTTGATACGGAGTCCGGCAGTGGCCAAGCTCAACATCGGCGGCGGAAAAGGTCACCCTCGCCTGGAGGGGTGGACCATCGTCGATCTCCGCGACACCGCCGACCTGGTCCACGACATCACCGCCGCACCCCTTCCCTACCCCGACCATTCCGTGGACGTCCTGTTCACGTCGCACACGCTTGAGCACATCCTCCCGGCCAGGCTCGGCTTCGTGCTCGACGAGTTCCGGCGCGTGCTCAAGCCCGGGCGCCTGAAGGACGGGCAGTTCTCCGGCGGCCTGCTCCGCGTTGCGGTCCCCGATATCTCATTGGCGATCCGGGCGTACACGCAGAACGATCGCACGTTTTTCGACCGGTCGGAAGTCACGGTCCGCGACCGCGAAGCGCCGCTGGGCGGTCTGCTGGCGTCCTGGTTCTACTCGATCTCGTCTGTCGGCAACGGTCACGTCCACTGCTTCGATCACGACTACCTGGCCTACTGGCTGCAGAAGCACGGCTTCGACGAATGCCGCAGGAGCTCGTACCGGTCGAGCCTGCTCCCGGAGCTGCGGTCCGACGCGTTCGACCGTCACCCCAACGACTCCTTGTACATGGATGCATGGTTCGAGACCACCTCGCCTGGAGCGCACAGGTGACCGCAGACGCCGTGGCCATCATCCCCGCTCGGGGCGGATCCAAGGGCGTCCCGCGGAAGAACCTCCGCCCGTTCCTGGGCGAGCCGCTGGTGGCTCATTCCATCCGTCACGCTCTCTCGAGCAGCCGCGTCGGCCGGGTCGTGGTTTCGACCGATGATCCCGAGATCGCCGAAGCGGCGGCCGCCGCCGGCGCCGAGGCCTGCACGCGGCCCGCCGCAATCTCGGGCGACGCCGCGCCCAGCGAGCCGGCCCTGCTCCACGCGGTCGAAGCGGTCTACCCCGATGCCCGCACCCGGCCCAGGCTCGTCGTGTTCCTTCAGGCGACGAGCCCGATCCGCGACCCCGGCGACATTGACGCGGCCGTCGCGGAACTCGATCGAACCCGGGCCGACTCGCTGCTCTCGGTGTGCCCGTCGCACGACTTTCACTGGACGCTGCGCGACGGCCACGCGCTGCCCTTGAACTACGACCCGGCCGCTCGCCCGCGGCGGCAGGATCTCCCGCCGCAGTTTCGCGAGAACGGGTCGCTGTACGTGATGAAGACCGCCGGCCTGATGGAGCACCGCTGCCGGCTCTTCGGCCGGGTAGCGCTGTACGTCATGGACCAGGTCCGGTCGTTTCAGATCGACACCCTTGAGGATTTCCACATCTGCGAGGCGCTGGCGTCGTGCCGGTCGGGATCGCAGGAGCGTCACCGCGTTGCTCAAATGCCCATGGAACGGGCGGAGGTCTAGGTCATGGCTGACACGCAGCTTCGCAGCAAGATCCGCCCGGTGACGATCGGGGGCCGGCCGGTTGGGCCCGGATGTCCGGCGTACATCGCGGCCGAAGTCGGCATCAACCACAACGGCGATGTGAACCTGGCCAAGAAGCTGATCGATGCGGCGGCGCTCGCCGGCTGCGATGCCGTCAAGTTCCAGAAGCGCACCCCCGAGCTCTGCGTCCCGGCGGCGATGCGCGATGTTCCTCGCGAAACGCCCTGGGGCCTGATCAGCTACATGGAATACCGCCGTCGGATGGAGTTCGGCGCGGACGCGTTCGCCTGCATCGACCGCTACTGCCGCGACAAGGGAATCGCCTGGTTCGCGTCCGCCTGGGATGTCCCGTCGCTCGAGTTCCTCGAGCAGTTCGATTCACCGTGCATCAAGATCCCGTCCGCGTGCCTGACGGACGACGCGCTGCTCCGGAAGGCCCGGTCGCTGGGACGGCCGGTCGTGCTCTCGACCGGCATGTCCACGATGCAGCAGGTCCGCCACGCCGTGTCGCTTCTGGATCGTTCGAACCTGGTGCTCTTGCACTGCACGAGCACGTACCCGTGCCCGCCGGCGGAGCTGAACCTGCGAGGGATCTTCACGCTCGAAGCGGAGTTCAAGGTCCCCGTCGGGTATTCCGGCCACGAGTCGGGGCTTCAGACGACCGTCGCCGCCGCGACCCTGGGCGCCTGCTTCATCGAGCGCCACCTGACGCTCGACCGGGCCATGTGGGGCAGCGACCACGCCGCGTCGGTCGAGCCCGGCGGGTTCTCTCGCCTGGTGCGAGACATCCGCGTCGTCGAGCAGGCGATGGGCGACGGCGTCAAGCGCGTGTACGACAGCGAACTGCCCGTCATGAAGCGACTGCGGCTCGTCGGCGGCGCGGACGCCCCGCTGGCGAAGGCGGGCTAAGCGCCGGACCGGGCACAGGAGCACGGAAGCACACGTGACGACGACCGCCCGTGCCATGACGTTCACCGCGGAGGACCGCGGCCGGTTTCACGCGGCGGTGCGGACGGCGGCGCTGGATGAATCCGTCGCCGCGGCGACCGCCGAAACGCTCGCGCGGCGGTGGCTCTCGCTGCTCCCGTCTCCGCCCGGCATCGAACTCCCTTCCATCCTGGTCCACAAGGTTGCCGGATACAACGCGGACCTGCACCAGGTCGTGCGCCGGGCATTGCGAGCCAGGGCCGCGGCCGCGCGGTGGCTCACGGATCATGGCATCGGCGCGGGGGACACGCTCGAGTTCCCGCACGGCGACCTGCGTCTTGGCGAGTACTTCCTCCTGCAGCACTTCACGAGCACCCGCGGCAGGGTGCGGTCCTCAACGCCCTGGAGCGCCCTGCTCGCTTTGCTCGCCCGCGCACATCCTCCTCGATCGAGGACGCCGGGCTTCCGGCGACACGAGGTCGAGCTCCTGACGGCCGGGCGCGCAGACGCAACGGCCGTCGGCCGGTTCGACGTCGCGTTCATCGCGACGATGGACAATTACCTCAACCCGATGCTCGCGGTGATCGCGGAACTGGTCGGGCGTGGTGTCCACACGGCGGTCATCCTGCCCCGCGAGTCTTCGGCGTGGGCAAACGCCGCCCGCATCGACGCGCGCGCCACGATCATTCACCTCGAAGACCTGGTCACGCCGGACCTGGCGGAGCGGCATTCTGCCTGGCGTTCGGCGGCGGCAAACGACTGGGCCTCCCGCGCACCCACCCTGGCGCCGGTCCTGCAAGTCGCGGGCATTGATCTGTGGCCGCTTGTCCACGTCGACCTCGAGCACGTGGCGACTGACTGCGTGCCCGCGGCCCGGAGCTGCGCCGAAATCGGGGAAAGGCTCGTCCACGAGCACGGCGTGAAGGTGGTCGTCTGCGCGAGGCTGCGGCGGTTGACCGAGATTGCGGTCTGCTCGGCGGCTCGGCGCGCGGGGGCCCGAACCGTCATGCTCGTGCACGGCCACGTCAGCCGAGTCCCCGAACGCGTGTTCGAAGACGGCTCGTTCGATGGCGTGGACGCGGTGTGCGCGTGGGGAACGGATCAGCGTCAAGCCATCCTCGAGAAGGCGACCGTCGCGAAGCCGGGCCCGATCGTCCCGACCGGCAATCCCGCCTGGGATTCCCTCCGGCCACCGGATGAAGCCGACCGTCGCTCGATCCGCGCTCGCATCGCGGTCGAGCTGGATCTGAACCCCGGGCTGCGCTGGGTGATGGTCACGACGCAGCAGGATTCACGAACCCAGTTCGCGGAGGTCGCCGCCGCGGTCCTGGCCAATCCCGATGCGGCGTTGATCGTCAAGACCCATCCGCGCGAGTCGCAGGACCTGTACGAATCATGCCTCGGGATGCCCGGGGGTGATCGCGCCAGGATCATCGCGGGAGTTCGGCCGCCGCTGCACGACCTGCTCAGCGCCGCCGATGCGCTGCTCACGTTTCATTCCACGACCAACATCGAATCGCTTCTGCTCGGGACGCCAGTCATCACCGCAGCGCTGGGCGAACTTCGGAACATCGATCGGCTCGTCTCCCTGGAGCGCTTCGGCCTCCCCCTGGCCCACACGGCCGCGCAGCTCCGCGAACTTCTCGCGGCGGTGTGCGCGGATCCGTCCGGTTTCCGGCGCAGTCTCCAGCCCGCGATCAATGCCGCCCGGCACGCGATCGCCGGGGTGACGGGAACATCTGCGCAGGCCACCGCTCGCGTCTGCGAGATCGTGCTCGGCAGGCCGACCGTTGCGTGAGCGTCGCTCAAGCGATCACCCGCGCGGAGGCACCGTGCCTCCGTCGAAAGGTGTCACCGAGCCTGTGTGCCGCGTGCTCAACTCTCACTCGTACGCCGGCGTCCACTGGCTGGCCGCGATCTTCCGGGCAAGCTCCTCCCGCTCCATCGGCGGCGCCAGCCCTTCCTTCATGGCCTGGAGCCCCACCGCCGCCGCGATGTGACGGGCCACGCTCCGCAGCTCGCGCAGCGGCGGCAGCAGCGACCCGCTCCGGTCGGTCCGAGCCGGGGATTTCTCGCCCAGGGCCCGTGCCGCGGCGAGCATCATCTCGTCGCTGACCCGTGTCGCGCGGGATGCCGCGATCGCAAGCCCGATCGCCGGGAAGACGAACACGTTGTTGCACTGGGCGATCGGGATCAGGGAGGTCCCGACGCTGACCGGCGGGAAGGGTGAACCCGTGGCGATGAGCGCGCAGCCCTGCGTCCACTGCATCAGGTCCACCGGCTTTGCCTCCGCCTTGGAGGTCGGGTTGGAGAGCGGCATGATGATCGGCCGCGGTGTTTTCCGGGCCATCTCGCGCACGATGGGCTCGGTGAAGGCACCGGCGAGCGTCGAGAGCCCGATCAGGATCGTCGCCGGCCGCCCGCGGATGACCTCTTCCAGCCCGACGACGCCCGCCGCTGAACGGCCCAGCGTCCCCAGGCGCTCGGTCGGCTGCGCGAACGCCCGCTGCTCGGCGGAGAGGTCGGTCCTCCCGGTGTGCAGCACGCCGCCGCGGTTGACGATCCAGAAACGCTGCCGGGCCGTCTGAGGATCAAGGCCGTCCTGCACCATCGCGCGGTACAGGTAGTCGGCGACGCCGATCCCCGCCGAACCGGCGCCCAAGATCACAACTTCATGGTCGCGCAGCGGCCGACCGGTCACGGCGATGCCGCCGAGGATCGCGCCGAGCGTCACCGCCGCGGTTCCCTGGATGTCGTCGTTGAACGACAGCAGTTCGTTGCGGTACTTGTCAAGCAGCGTGTACGCGATCGAGTTGGGGAAGTCCTCCCACTGCACGCACGCACCGGGCAGCTCGGCCTTGACCGCTTGAACGAAGCGGTCCACGAAGTCGAAATACTCGGGACCGCTGATCCGCTCGTGGTGCCAGCCCAGGTAGAGCGGGTCGCGCAGGCGCTCGGCGTTGTTGGTCCCCACGTCGAGCACGATGGGGAGCGTCCGGGCCGGGTGGATGCCGCCGACGAGGGTGTAGAGCGACAGTTTCCCGATGGGGATGCCCAGGCCGCCGACGCCCTGGTCGCCGATCCCCAGGATCCGCCCGCCGTCGGTGACGACGATGATGTCGATCTCCCGCCCGTATCGGTTCTGCAGGATCTCCCCGATGCGGTCCTTCAGCGGGTACGAGACGAACAGCCCGCGCGGGCGGCGGTAGATGTGCGAGAACTGCTCGCACGCCGCCGCGACGGTCGGGGTGTACACGATGGGCATCATCTCTTCGATGTGGTCCAGGAGCAGCCGGTAGAACAGCACCTCGTTGGTGTCCTGGAGAGCTCGCAGGTAGATGTGCTTGTCCAGGTCGGTGGTTCTGGATTGGAACGCCTCGTAGGCCCGGGCGGTCTGCTCCTCCAGCGTTTCCACGCGCGGGGGCAGAAGGCCCACAAGTCCGTATCTGGCTCGATCTTCCTCGTCGAAAGCGGTGCCTCGTGTCCGGAGCGGATTGTCCAGCAGCGAGTGGCCACGCCGATGACCGACCCCGCGATCGATCTGCAGTGAACTCATGGATTGACTCCCGTTGTAGACCCTCACGCCGAGATAGAGGACTATATTGTCTGCAATTAGCTGGTCCAGAGCAACTCGTGAGATCAGGGGAGTTTCCTCGAACGGCCGGGCGACCGGGCGAAAAAAAGAAAAAGGCCCGGGCGGAGGCCCGGGCCTTGGGGTTAATTCAGGTTCCTCTGCGGCGGGCTTAGCCCAGGAGCTGGAGGACGGTCTGGGGCTGGCTGTTGGCCATGGTGAGGATGTTGGTCGAGGCCGAGACCAGGATCTGCGACCGGGTCAGGCTCGCCGTCTCGCTGGCGAAGTCCGCGTCGCGGATCACCGACTGAGCGGCCGCGGTGTTCTCGCTGGCGACGCCCAGGCTTCGGACGGTGGCGCCGATGGTGTTCTTCTGGAACGCGCCCAGGCGGCCGCGGAGGGACGAGGTCTGGCGGATCGCCTCGCTGACGATCTGCTGGGCCGCGTCCAGGTCACCATCGACAAGGTTCTTGCCCTTGCCGCTGGCGAGCTCGGACAGGTAGCCCAGGCTGCTGGTGCCCAGCTTGCGGGTCGCGACGTCGCCGATGCCCAGCGACACGCGGCCGGCGATATCGACCTTGCCGGCGAGCTGGAAGTCCGCGCCGCCGCCGGTGATGCTGAACGCGCCGTTGGAGTTCACTGCGCCCAGGGCGGTCGCGGTCGACTGGTCCAGGGTGATCTCGACGTCGAGGAAGTCGGTGTTGATCCGAGCCGTCCGGCCCTGGCTGGTGGCGGCCACGCCGTTGATGGTGGCGCCCAGGTCCTGGCCGGTGTCACGCACGCCGTTGTTGGCGTTGGCGAAGGTCGTGTAGCTCGCGCTGGCGACGTCGTCGTTGGCCGCGAACTTGGCGATGCCGCTGCCGGAGGCGTCGCCGCCGACGACCTTGACCGACACGAACTGATCCGACCCGTACTGCGAGCTGACCATCCGCAGGCCGTTGCCCGACACCGTGGCCTCGACGCCGGTGACGTCGGAGAAGGTGTTGATGGCGGCGGCGACGTCCGAGAGGGCGGTGCCCGAGCTGAAGCTCAGCTGGCGGGAGCCCAGGGAGCCCGCGATTTCCATGACGAAGGCCGACCCGCTGGTGAGGTCGATCTGCGTTCCGCCGAAGTCGGAGAACAGGCCGGCCTGCTGGGCCGAGGCGGTGACGATGAGGTCGACCTTCATCGAGTCGCCGGTGAACTTGGCCGCGTTGACGCGGAAGTCCGAGACGCCGGTGGCGACGGCGGAGGTCTTGAAGTCGAAGGTGCCGTTGAGCAGCTTGATGCCCTGGAAGGACGTCGAGCTGGCGATGCGGTCGATCGTCTGGAGGATCGAGTCGATCTGCAGCTGGTTGGCCTTCTTCTCCTCGTTGGAGAGGCCGGCCGAGCTGGCGGTGGTCGTGATGAGGCCCTGGAGCTCCGAGAGCAGGCTCGAAACTTCCTGCAGGCCGCCTTCGGCGATGTTGACGACCTGGTCGGCGCGGTCGGCGTTGGTGATGGCGGAGTTGATCGACTTGATCTCGGAGCGCAGGTTCTCCGAGGCGATCAGGCCGGCGGGATCATCCTTGCCGCGGTTGATCTTCAAGCCGGTGCTGAGGCGCTCGAGCGCGGTGCTCAGGCCGCCCTGGTTCATGCCAAGAACCCGCTGACCAATCAGGGACTGAACGTTCGTGTTGATGCGACTCATGACTGGCGATCCTCCGTGAACCACTCCGGAGGGCCACACCCCCAAGGTGCGGCCCGGCACCTCCACGCGGACGACGCGCGGAGAGGGCCGGTCTGACGCACGCGGCCCCAGGCTGCCGGGAATCCCTTCCCGGCGCTGTTGGTCCAACGCGTGATGCGTCGGCCCGGTGTGTTGATCGGCCGGGACCCCGCGCCTGTTGAGCCGGCAAAGGAGGTCTTGAGAGCGAAAATGATGAAACCCCGCCGATGGAGCGGGGTTTGGGATTCGAAGTGAGGTTTCCGCCCCTTGTGCCTGCGCGGGGACGGCGTGTTATGGGACGCTACCCGAGGAGCTGGAGCACCTGCTGGGATTGCTGGTTGGCCAGCTGGAGCACCGACGTTCCGGAACTTGCCAGGATCTGCGCCCGCGTGAGCTGGCTGGTCTCGACGGCAAAGTCCGCGTCGCGGATCACCGACACGCTGGCGGTCAGGTTCTCGAACGCGGACTGGAGCGAGCGGGTGTTGGTCTGGAGAACGTTGCGTTCGAAGGCGCCCAGCCGCCCGCGGAGCCCCGCGATCTCGTCGATCGCGCTGCCGAGGATGTCGTTGGACGCCGTGAAGTCACCGCTGGCAACGTTATTGGCAATGCTGAATGCCTGCCCGGACTTGAGCGAGTTGAGGAAGTACAGCGACCCGTTGACCAGCGTCCCCCCGATGTTGGACGAGGAGATGGACGGGATGCCGATGTTGGCCTGCTGAAGGGCGTTGACGTCCTGGCCGAGCTGGAACAGCGCCCCGCCGCCGGTGATATAGAAGGAACTGACCGTGCCCCCGGGCCGGGTGGCGTAGTCCTCGGTGAGCTGCAGGTCCATGCCCAGCGCGCCGGAGTTGACCTTGAGCTTGAGCCCGTCGCCGGTGGCGAGGTTGCCGTTGACCATGGCCTGGACATCCTGCCCGTCGTCGCGCTTGGCGACCGAGAGGGTGCCGGCGGTGAGCAGCGCGGACCAGGGGAAGGGCGTACCGGAGGGGACCGGCTGGCCGTCGACGATCTTGTAGGTCTGGAAGTAGTCCGAGGTGGCGTTGGAGGGTCCGCCGATGCGCTTGACCGAAACGAACGACCCGGACCCGAACTCGGCCGACTGGAACACCATGCCCGAGTTGGCGTTGTTGTTGATGAGCGAGGCCTCGACCCCGGTGAGGCTGGTGAGGCGGTTGACGGCATCGACGACCTGCGACAGGGACTGTCCCGACGGGATCGTGATGACCTGGACGCCGGCGGGGCCGGTCACCTCGAGGGTGGTGGCCGAGAGCGTGACGCCCGACGGCGTCGTGTTGCCGTTGTAATAGAGGGCGCCGGTCTGGGCGCTGGCGACGACGTCGACCTCGACCTGGAGGTTGGTGGCCCCGACGAAGCTGGCGTTGGTGATCTTGGCCTGGGCGATGGCGCTGGTCTTGAGCCCCGAGAGCTGGTAGTCCTGGCTGCCGTTGAGCAGCTTCAGACCGCCGAAGCTGGCGGTGTTCGAGATGCGCGTGATGGACTCGATGGCCGAGTCGATCTGCTGCTGGTTGGCGTCGCGCTCGAGCTTGGAGTTGGCGCCGGTGTTGGCGGACTCGACCAGCAGGCTGCGGATGGAGTTGAGCAGGTCCGCGACCTCGTTGAGCGCCGCTTCGGTGGTGGAGATCACCGCGGAGGCGCGGTCACCGTTCTTGATGCCCTGGTCTACGCCCTTGAGGTCGGCGCGGATCCGCTCGGAGATGATCACGCCCGCCGGGTCGTCGGCGCCGCGGTTGATTCTCAGTCCGGTGGAGAGCCTCTCCAGGCGGATCTGCAGTTCCTGCTGGGTCCGCGCAAGCTTCGACTGCGCGATGAGGCTGGGGATATTCGAGTTGATCCGAGCCACGGCAATCCTCCCTGATTGGGCCAGGTGGTGTCAGGTTGACCCGGGGCAGGCTCGCAAGGCTCGTGCCAGGCGGTCCTGTCGGGTGCGGGGCACGCGGTCCTCCGCATGCCCCTGGCGACGGTCAGGCGACCGGCGCCATGGGGTCGAGTTCGCGCCGTCCCACGGCGGGCGGCGTCGCTGTCTGCGGGGCGACGGGGACGACGCACAGACGGCCGGCCCCGGTGTTCTTGCTGCGCTGCGGCGTGACGGATCGGGCGGCATCGCGAAGGGCTCCGGCGGCGGCCTGGTCGACCCTGGCTGCCTGCTGGTTCTCCCTCTTGATCGCCTCGTAGACCTCCTTGCGGTGGACCGCGATGCGGGTCGGGGCGTTGATCCCCAGCCGCACCTTGTCCCCGCGGATATCCACGACGGTGACCTCGATGTCGTCCCCGATCATGATCGTCTCGTCGCGAAGGCGTGATAGGACGAGCATGAATGAACTCCTCGTGTGCGGCCGGCGCCCGAGCGCATCCCTGCGAACGGGGGGTGGTGGTCCGGCGCACTTCCGTACCTTGAACGGCGTCAGAATCGAGCGGCCGCGGATCGACGCACGCGCCGCCTGTCGCGGACTGGTCGGTCAGGCGATCGCTCGCGCCGCCGAAGCAACCTTCACCAGCGGGTGGCGCGTCGTCCATCGCTTCTCGGCCAGCACCAGCTGCTCGCCCACGCGCGACAGCGTGTTGACCACCAGCGGGCCCTGGAGATTGCCGGTCAGCTGCTGATCGACCTTGTTGACGATCACGAAGACCTGGGCGTCCTCGAGCTTGCCCAGCCCAAGGTCACCCATCTGGTCCTGGCGGATCGGCACCGAGTACTCCGGCACGAACAGCGCCGGGTCGGTCACCACGAATGCCAGCGCGGGATCATCCACCGACTGGAGCCAGAAGAAGCACGCGTCCTCCCCGGGCTCGAGCAGGCAGAACCGCTTGAACTCGGAGAAGCCGAGCAATCCCTTGGGGAAGCTGATCACGCGGTCTTCCGCGATGTCCACGACCCCGAAACGTGTGGTCCGCACTTCCATGGTGCGCTCCGATCCCTCGGCCAGTTGCTGCAGTGCACGGATCGACCTCCGGGCTTCCAAGGTGCCCGGCGACGTCCTGTCTGGTCACCTCACGCCGCGGCCGGGGCGGCGGGAGGTTCACGTGATCCAAACGCCATCCCGGGCGCTAGCCCAGGAAGTCCAGAAGGCTGCGGCTGGTGGCCGCGGCCGTCGCCTGCAACCCCGCCTGCAGCTGCGTCTGCAGGAGCGTGAACTGCGAAGCGGCCTCGGCGAAATCCACGTCGCGCAGCTGGCTGCGGATCTGCTCGTCCAGCGCCGTGCGGTCCTCTTCTTCCTGAAGAGCACCGTCGACACGCCGGGCCAGCCCGCCGACCGCGCCCCGCTTCTCCGCGAGCCGCGTCAGCGTCGCCTCGAGCTTCTCTCCCGCAAGCGCGATGCCATTCGTGTCGTTGCTGTTCAGGGCGTCCCGCAGGTCGATCAGGTCGCTGAACAGCCCGTCGACGCGCACGGTCGCCCGGTCCTGGCCGGCCAGCGTCGAAGTTGCCGGGTCGTACGTGCCTTTCAGCAGGCCAAGCTGCTCGGCCGCGGTCGATCCGTTGGTCGCGACGACCCGCATGGGCCCGGTGAACGTCGAATCCTGGACCAGGCGGATTCCATTGGTGCCATCGGAAAGCCCCGCCACCAGCGAGGTCGCCGGCAACCCGGCCGCCGAGAGGCCCGCGGCGATCTGGGAGTTGATCCTTCCGATGATCGCGCCGACGTTCGTCATGTCCTGCGGCCGCAGGTCGATGCTGATGCTGGTGCCGGCGGTATCTCCGAGCACGATCGTGAAATCCACGTCCTTCGACGGATCGGGCAGCCCCGTGACCGGGTCGTGGTACCCGTCAACGACCGAGACTCCCTGTCCGAAGTTGAAATCGCTGATCTGCGTTGACGAGGAGAACGACCGGATGCCCAGGCGCGTCGCCGTGAAGTTTGACCCCGGAACCTCGGAGATCGACAGCGCCCCGCGCGTGCCGGCAGAGGTTTCCGAGTACACGTCGATCCCCGTGCCCGTCTCGTTGATCTGGACCCGCGCGCCCGTGCCCGACGACTCGATCAGGCTCTTGACATCCTCCAGCGTCGCGGCGCCGGAGAGATCGATCACGTGCGAACCGGAGTTGTTCGACACGACGATCGACCCCAGCGGGCCCGTCACTCCCGCGAGCGACGATACCGGGGTCTTCCAGGTCAGCGTCGGCTGAAGCTCAACGCCCGTCGCCGACGCGGGCGTAAAGGAGAGCGGCGTATCCGCCGTGAAACCCAGGTCGCGAGCCGTCGTGCCGGTGCCGACTTCGAAGAAGTCAAGCTGCCCGCCGGCCGCCACATCGATCGTGAACGACCCGCCGGTCATGCCGACAGCGCCCGGCCCCAGCACCGTCACCGAGTTGTCGGTCTCGTACTGGCGGATGGCGGTGGTCAGCCTGCCGACGACGTCCTGGACGGTCTGCGAACCGCTGAGGTCGACGGTTGCCCGCGGCCCGCCGCTAAAGGAGAACTCGAAGGTTCCCGTCGCGACGCCCAGCCCGCGTCCGCCACGAAGGTCGGCGAGCGGCGTGGCTGCGGTCAGGCCGGGGTCAAGATCAACCGACCCGCGGATCCGCGCCGAAAGGCCGCCGATACCATCGGGCGTGGTGGTGATCGGGATCTGGCTGCCGGAGAACAGCTCGGTGATCAGGCCCGTCCCCGAGCCTGTGTACCGGAAGCCGGCACCGTCCTGGACGAACGGCGTTCCGTTGGGCTCGGACCCGCCGAAGACGCTTCCCGCAACGCCCTTGCGGTTGGCGAGCCCCAGCAGGGTGTCGATCATGGACTGCACGACGATGGCCTGGCCGGATCGCTCGGCGGACGAGGCTCCGAAGCCGATCTGCGTGAGGACGATCTCCTTGGCCGAGAGGGCCAGGTCGTGGGCCTCGGTGATCGCGGTGTCCATCACTCCCAGCGCCGCCTGGGCGTGCGAGATGTTGCGGGTGCGCTGCTCGGAGCGCTCGAGGCGATCGTCGAGCTCCAGCACCGCGGCCATGCGGACGGGGTCGTCGGAGGGGTTGTTGATGAGCTTGCCGGTAGCGAGCTGGTTCTGGACGCGTAGGAGGCTGACGTTGGTCTGCGTGATGCGCGACAGGGCCAGGCGCGACATCATCAGGTCGGGGGCTCGGGAAATGCCTGAGAAGATGCGTGTCATTCGTGCTCCGTCGCGTTACACCATCGCAAGCAGGGTCTGCATGAGTTCGTCGGCGACGCTGATCACCCGGGCCGCGCCCTGGTATTGGCGCTGGTAGTTGAGAAGGTTGACCGCTTCCTCGTCGATGCTCACGCCGCTGATGGCCGCTCGCTGGGCTTCCAGGCTTTCCTGCACGACCGCGAGCGCCTGGTTCTGGCTGTCGGCCGCGGCGGTGCGGATTCCCACGACCTGCACGGCATCGATCCATCCCTGGCGGATGGACCGCCCGCCCAGCGCGGCGTTCGAAAGGTCCTGGAGGGCCACCATGTCGAGGGCGGTCGCGTTCTGGACCAGGCCGGCGCTGGTGAATCGACCCGACATCAGCTTGGACGGATCGGTCTTGAGGTCCTCGCGGCAGGCGATGTCGGCGGCGTTGGTGCCCGTGAAGTAGCTGTTGAGCCCCAGCACCGCCAGCGCGCCGGAAGTGTCGTCGGTAAACGAGAACTCAAACCCGGCGTCGGCGGTGACTTCGAGCCTGCCGTCGGCGTTGAAGGTCGCGTTCACCCCCGCGACCGCGTCCAGCGATGCCCGGATGTCCTCCGCCGTCGTGTCGTCCGCGGTACCGGGCGTGCCGGCGGCGGTCAGACCATCGAGATCCACGTTGACCCGCACCGACTGGAACGACCCGTCGGCAAGGTTCTTGACGCGCACCGAAAAACCCCCGTGCGTGGCCGCGAACGGCAGCGACCCGAAGGTCTGGTTGGCGGGGTCGTTGATGGCCCGCGTCCGATCCCCCGCGGTGATCGCCAGCGACCCCACCGAGCGCGTGAGATTCGTCTGGTTCGCGCCGGTCGAATGGAGCTTGTTGACCTGGAAGATGAGCTGGCTGGCGACCGCGTCGAGCCGCTGGATCGTGCCGTCCACGGCGGTCTGCCGCGAGGCGAGCAGCGCCGAGATCTTGCCCCCGGTCGCGGCGAGCGGTTCGCCGTCGTCCCTCACGGCGACCGTCGTGTCCACATTCGACCCGTTCGCGACATGCTTGAGCGTGAGGCCGCGGGATTTTCCCGCGAGCACGACCGGCGTTGACCCCACCAGCACGTCGACCGCTCCGTTCTGGCGGTCCACCACGGAGACATCGACGAGCTGCGAGAGCTCGGAGATGAGCTGATCCCGCTGGTCGCGGAGGGAGTTGGCCGACCCGCCCGAGAGTTCCGCGGCGGAGACCGCGGAATTGAGGTCGGCGATCTGGCTGAGAAGTCCGTCGGCGGCCTCGACGGCCCCGCCGAGCTGGCGATCGATCTGGCCGCGCATGGTGGTGAGGTTCGATCGCAGCCGCTGGAACATCCCTGCGAGCTTGTCGCCCTGCTGGACCACCGTCGCCGACGACTGCGTGTTGTTGGCGCGTTCGCTCCAGGCGTTGAAGAAGGCCGAGAGCTCGCTCGACAGGTCGTTGCCCGACAGCTCGCCGAGGACGCTTTCAACCTGCGTCATGAGGTCCAGGTTCTGCTGGGCGGCGGCTCGGTCGGAGTTGCTGAGCCACAGGCGCGATTGCAGGGCCGTGTCCACTTGGCGCAGCACGTCCCGCACGCCGACGCCGCGACCGGTCGAGAGCCGGCTATAGGGGTCGGACCCGCCGATCGGCGAGAAATGCGTGATCTGCCGCGAATAGCCGGGCGTGGCGACGTTCGCCACGTTGTTGCCCGCGACCTGGATCCCGATCTGGCTGGCGCTCAGCGCGGATCGGCCGATGTTCATGGCGGCGGTCAGGCTCATGGCGGGTCCAATGACTCCATGGCGGGTGAAGGCCCCGCGGCGGTCCGGGACTCCTCCGCGATCCGCGTGCCACCCCCGCCCCCGCGTCAGGGCACAAGATCCAGCCCCGATACCACGACGGGCGCCGATTCGATGACGCCGCGGCGCCCGTACGTCCCCGCGTGGCTCAGCCGCTGGGCGACCTGCCGGACGAGGCCTCCCATGTGCGCGACCAGCGAGGCCGTCGCGGATTTCAGCGTGCGCTGCTGGTCCGCGGCCCGTTCGATGGCACTCCGAACGCGGCCCGCGAGCTCCACCAGCCGCGTGCGGTGCGGCTCGGGGGTCATGCCCGCAAGGTGCGTGAGGGTGACCGGGCCCGCGGGCAGCGCCGATCTCGGCAGCGACCTGGTCATGGCGTTGACCAGCTCGCACCGTGTCGAATCAAGCGCCGCGATCCGATCCAGGAGCTCGGCGTGGCGATCCGAGCACAGCCGCACCGACGCGGGGTCGGCCGTCCGGACGGCTTCACGCTGGTCGGCGCACACCTGGACCAGCGATTCGTGCGCGACGAGCAGGTCGTTGAGCAGGGATTCGAGCGCGGAAGCGTGCGTGAGCGGGGTCGAGGCGTGGCCCTCGGCCACGGCGTCGCGGGAAGGCTTGTTCGCGGCCGTCATCCGGTCTCACCTCCGCGCCGAACCAGCGTCTGTGCGAGCCTGTCGACCAGCGGAAAATGCGCGGCCCGTGTGATCCGCTGCGCAAGCGCTGCATCCTGGAGTGCCCGGAAGTGCTTCTCGGCCGCAGACGGGGCGAACGGCTCGGCCGCCATCGAGGATTCGCGGGCTTCATCAAGCACCGGCTGGACCAGGGACACCGCCACGAAATCCTGCGCCGCGGTCCGGGCTCGTTCGAGCTGATCCTGCCGCGTGATCGCGACGCCGACGCCGTGCCGGCCGAGCACGGCGGCAAAGTCCTGCTGCGAACTCGGCGCCGCCGGCAGCGTGGAAACGGCCATCTCGGCGGGCCCGCGCGGTGGAATGGCGAAGGAATCAACGGGTCGCATGCGGGAACTCGCTCAGTCGATCACCAGCTTGGCGTTCAGCTTGCCCATCTTCTGGATCATCA
This sequence comes from Phycisphaerales bacterium, assembly GCA_022072615.1. Lineage (GTDB taxonomy): Bacteria > Planctomycetota > Phycisphaerae > Phycisphaerales > UBA1924 > JAEUJB01. Next base: position 46,583 of record JAJVHS010000026.1, on the reverse strand, counting down.
CCAGGACGTCGACCTGGTCGGCGACGGGGATATCCAGCTGCTTGAAGGCGGCGAGCAGGTCCGACAGCTTCGCGTTGGCCGCGGCCGGCGCGGGCGCCTGCAGGCCGGTCCAGTGGGACCGCTCGACCAGGGGATCAAACTGGCTCGGAACGGGCGGCGGGATCGTGGTCGTGATCGTCAGGTCCTTGTGCGTGATGGCCACCGCGCCGATCTCGACGTCGGAGGTCATGACGATGCTGCCGTCGGCGGGGTTGACTACCACCATCGCCGGCAGCCGCAGGAGCGTGGTGTTGATGTCCGCCGAAAGAACATCCGCGATGAACGCCGCGCGGTCCGAACGCTCGGTTTCGGGCACATAGACCCGAATCGTGCGCTCATCCATGGCCCGGGCGATGGTCGGCCCCGCGGCGAGCGGATCGGCCCGGTACAGCGAATCGATCGACGCGGCGACCTGCGTGGAGGCGCTCCACCCCGCAAAGTGCGGGCGGAGGATCAGGTCGAAGGTGTCGCCCACCGGCGGCATCATGATGTCGCGCAGGATGCGGGCGCCCAGCCGAACGCGGCCGACCGTCGGGATCGCGGCGTCGTCCAGCGTCACCGCGCCCTCGACCATCGCGAACACGGGATCGCCCTTGTAGGGTCCGACCAGCGGCGAGATCACCAGCCGGCCGCCCTTGATGCTCTTGGCCGTGCCAAGGGTCGAAACGTGCACGTCGAGCGTGTCGTCGGCCCGGGCCCCTCCCTCGGGAATAACGCAGCTGAGCGACACGAGAGCAACCGACTTGGTGGCGGCGAGCTCCTCGAGCTTGGCAATCGTGTTCCCGCTGTTCTTGAGGTACTCCGAGAGCGGGCGGGCGAGCGCTGGCTCCTTGCCCGAATCTCCAGTCCCCGGCAGGCCGACCACCAGCCCCGTGCCGCGGAGGACCGATTCGCCCTCACCTTTGATTCTGGCGATTTCCTTGATGGTGGTGGCATGCGCGGGCGGGATCAGCCAGCACACGAGCACGATCAGTCCCAGGAGCGTGCGCAATTTCATCGCCGGGCTCTCACGCAAGGTGCATGCCAGCATGATCGCAATGTGCGGCGATGGGCGGCGCTCGCCCGATACCCTTGGCAAGCCCATGACGGCCTCCCCGACCCCCCGTACCCGCCGAGGGCGCAAACCTCGCCCGCGGCAGCAGCTTCCGCGCCCGTGGCAGCACGTGCTGGGGGATTTCCTCGTGTATCTGCGGGTCGAGTGCGGGCTTTCGCGCAACACCATCGCGGCGTACACCCGCGACATGCTCGACCTGCTCGAGGACCTGGTCACACAGAACGTCCCCGGGATCGGCGCGGTCACCCCGCGCCACCTCGCGTCGCACCTCGCCGACCTCAAGGCGTCCCGGAAGATGCAGCCCAGCTCGGTCACGCGGCACCTCGCGACCGTGCGGATGTTCTTCCGCTGGGCCCTGGCGATGCGTCTCATCGACAAGCTCCCGACGGACGTGCTCGAGCGCCCCCACCGCTGGCGGAACCTGCCCGACGTGCTGACACCGAACCAGATGAGATCGCTGCTGGCGGCCGCGTCGTCGCCGCAAGGTTCGAGCGACCCCGGTGCAGCGTCGCAGGCCGGGTCACGGCAGCGGGCGACGACCCGCGGTTCAGCGCCCGCGGTCAGGCGCGCGCTCCAGCTTCGCGACCGCGCGCTGCTCGAGCTGATGTACGCGAGCGGGCTGCGAGCCACCGAATCGGCGACGATCTCGCTCACCGACGTTCTGGAGTCGGTGTCCGCGCTGCGCGTGCTCGGCAAGGGAACGAAACACCGCGTCGTCCCGATGGGAGCGCCCGCGCGGGCGGCGCTCGATCAGTACCTGCGCCAGGGCCGGCCGGTGCTCGCGGCGGCGTCGACGGGGACGCCGGGCCGGCTGGGCGACAAGGGACGGGTGTTCCTGTCCCGCAGCGGCCGCCCCCTCGACCGCGTCGCGGTCTGGCAGATCGTGCGCAAGTACGCTTCGGCGGCGGGCTTGCGCGACGTGCACCCGCACACGCTCCGGCATAGTTTCGCGACACACCTGCTGACGGGGGGCGCGGACCTCCGCGTGGTGCAGGAGCTGCTCGGCCACGCCGACATCGCGACCACGCAGATCTACACGCACGTCGATCGAACGCGATTGCATTCTGTTCATAAGAAGTTTCATCCTCGCGAACGCGCCCGCGAACAGATCGCAAATCGTGGCAAAAACGCTTCGGATGCGTGAAAACATGGCGCATTTGCATCGGCGCACGGCTAGACTGCAATCAGTTCTTGATTACAGGGCGCGTGGGCGATCAGGGGGGGAGAACATCTGATTGCTGCCCCGTCGCAGCGTCCCCGACAACCGGTACTCGGTATTGCCCGTTGCCTCACGCGCAAGGAGAGTGCCATGAATACGAGGATGTATCGTCATATCGCGCTGCTGGCGATTGCCGGGACCGCGTGCGCCGCGCTGGCCCGTCCCATCGGCTACAGCTCGGTCCCCGGCAAGGAGTACTCTGCCCGGTTCGACATGAACTCCTTGGGAATGCCGGCGCCGGGCCAGGTGCTCACGTGGATCGGCGACACGCCCGTCGGGAACGGGGTCCTCTTCCCCTCTGACGAAGTCGACGCGATCGCGAATGTCGGCGACGCATTCCTGCAGCAGGTCATCTTCGACCAGTACACGATGATCCTGTCGTTCAGCACCTCGCCGTCGTCGGCGGCGAACTCGCTCGATGTTCCCAATGCTCCGCTCTGGTACAGCGGTGCGACGCCCGAGGGTTCGGGGCGCGGCGTGTGGGCGACGACCAAGAACGTCGATCCGGTCAACATGCCCGTCCAGGTGGACGGCATCGAGATCTGGGGGCCGGACAACGACTCGACGCACTGGTCGGACCGTGGTGACATCGGCGGAGCCGCAGTCCGGACCGGGTTCGGCGCAATGTACTTCTCGAGCGCGGAACTCGCGATCGCCATCAACGCCCCCTCCACCACGAACCTTGACCTTGACGGCCTCATGGTCAACGACTTCGACGGCGACATGGAGCGCTTCGGCATCGGAGACATCATGCTCGTGAGCGTCGCGGCCAACGGCTTCTTCGACGGCGGCGAGATCTGGGTCATCACCCGCAACGCCAATGGCGCGCCGGTTGGAACCTTCCTCCAGCACGGCGGGGTGACCTGGGACACGGCGAACAGCGTCGGCGCGCTGTTCGGGATCGACACCGAGGAGATCGACGGTCTCGAAGCGGTGCCCGCGCCCGGCGCCGTGCTGCTGCTGGGCCTCGCGGGCCTCGCCGCGACCCGCCGCCGCTACTCCTGATTTCTTCCCTTCGCCCTGGGGCGCACCGGCCGGCGTTTGCCGGCCGGTTTTCATTGGTCGCCGGTCTCCGCCTGAGAACGCCTCGGCACCGAGAGCCGCCTCACGATCGGCCATCGCCCCGCCGCGCGGGTATCAACGGAGTTCCACGAAATGACGCGAGAGGTCGACGGTGAAAGCGCTTTATGGGCAGCGCCGCCACAAGAAACAGTGATCCAAACAAATAACAAATGTGATTCCAAGCTGACCAAAGCATGAAAATCAGGGAACTTCCCCGGGTCCGGACGCGAAATGGTCCTCTAACAGGGCGCGTCGGGATGTTGGGGGTGATTTGCGTTTTGCGGCGTCGCACGACCTCCTCCCAGCACCGGTATCAAGTATCGCCTTTGCATCTCCGTCGGGGCGGCGCGCGAGGAGAGTGTCCATGAACAGCAAACTCGTTCGGTATGTCGCTTTCGCTGCGCTCGCCGGGGCCGCCACCACCGCGATTGCCCGCCCCATCGGTTACGGCGCCGTCCCCGGCAAGGAATACTCGTCGCGTTTCGACATGAACGCCGCCGGTCTGGCGTCACCCGGCCAGGTCCTCGCGTGGGTCGGTGATGTGCCCGTCACCAACGGCGTTCTCCTGCCCTCCGAGGAAGTGGACGCCATCGCCAACTTCGGCGACGCCTTCATGCAGGAAGTCATCGCCGACAAGTTCTCGATGATCCTGTCGTTCAGCACGTCCCCGTCGTCGGCGGCGGGCTCGCTCGACGTTCCCAACGCTCCGCTGTGGTACAGCGGCGCGACGCCCGAAGGCTCGGGCCGCGGCGTGTGGGCGACGACCGCCAACGTGGATCCCCTCAACCTTCCGCGCCAGGTGGACGGCATCGAACTGTGGGGCCCGGACAACGACTCGACGCACTGGTCGGACCGCGGCGACCTCGGCGGGGCCGCGGTGCGCTCGGGCGGGGGCGTGTACTTCTCCTCGCAGGAGCTCGCGCTTGCCATCAAGGCGCCGACCATCTCCGATCTTGACCTCGACGGACTCATGGTCAACGACTTCGACGGCGACATCCACTCCTTCGGCGTCGGCGACATGATGCTCGTGAGCGTCGCCGCCAACACGTTCTTTGACGGCGGCGAGATCTGGGTCATCACCCGCGACGCCACCGGCGCGCCCGTCGGCACCTTCCTCAACCACGGCGGCGTGGTCTGGGACACCGCCAACAAGGTCGGTGCGCTGTTCGGGATCGACACCGAGGAGATCGACGGCCTCGAGGCGGTCCCGGCCCCGGGCACCCTCGCCCTCGTCGGTCTCGGCGGCCTGCTCGCCGGTCGTCGCCGCCGTTCGTAACAGCCTCTCCAGAATGTTCTTCAAGGGCCGGCAGCAGCCGGCCCTTTTTCATGCGCCGCGAAGGAGCATCACGAGCACGTGATGTCCTGGACTTCCACCTGCCGTCCCTCGACGGCCGATCGGCGCACCGCGTCCATCACGCAGAACGTCCGCACGCCCTCCTCGAGATCGGGGCTGTTGGGCGTGCCGTCGAGGATCGACCGGGCGAACGCCTCGGCATAGTTCGCGAACTCGCCGTAATGCATGCCGTGCACCTCGCTGTTGAAGTAGTAGTGCCGCCCGGCGTAGAGATGGTCCTCGGTCACCTCGGTCCCATCGGGCGCGGCGTAGACATACCGCATGTCGTGGTACTGCGCCAGGCTCGTGGACCTGGACCCGTACAGCATCAGCTCGATGCAGTTGCGAGCCGTCGGCAGCTCGTGGCAGCCGTAGTGGCCCATGGCGCGGCCCAGCCTTCCGGTCTGCGACACCGCGTTGACGATGTACACATCCGGGCCCCTGGTCTCGAAGCGCGCCGCGAGCTCGGAGCGAACGCTCATCGCCTGCACGCTGCGGATCGGCCCGAGATACCAGCACAAGAGGTCCAGCGGGTGCGACAGGCCGAGAAACACCCAGTCCGTTTCCTTCGCCACCCACGGGCTCTTCTGGTAGTACCAGTCCATCCGATGGATGTAGTGCGCATCCAGCAGCTCGACCGTGCCCAGTTCACCCCGTTCGTACGCCGCCCGCTGCCGGCGGAACGGCTCGAAGAACCGCGTCGACTGCCCCACCATCAGCCGCCGGCCTGTCCTGCGTCCGGCGTCGAGCACGCGCCTCGCATCGCCCAGCGAATTGACGAGCGGCTTGGTGCAGATCACGTCCTTGCCGGCGTCGAACGCCGCCACGATGTGGTCGGCGTGCAGAGAGTCGGGCGTGTAGATCGCGACGACCTGCACATCAGGCCGGGCGAGCATCTGCTGGTAGTCCGACGTATAGAACAGTCCAGGAAGTTCGGCCCGGCACGCTTGAACTTTCTCGGGGTTCAGATCGCATCCCGCCACCGGGTGGATGCTCGCGGTCCGGTTCATCGCGAGCAGCAGCGTCCGGCCCTCGTGGAGCCCGACGACACCCAGGCCCAGCGACCGAGGATCACGCGGAGGCGTGATGATGGGGTTCGTACCGGGGATGTGCTTGATGAAGCCCATGCGTTGCTCATCCGGGTGGTTGCTGGAGCGCCGCCCGGCCCATCGGAACCTGGAAACGCTCGCGAGTGTTGCAGTACTCGATTCCCCCCATCCTGCCCACCGCGTCGAGCCGGACGGGGTCGACATGGAATCGTTCGTTGACAAGGCCGTCCGCGGCGTGGATGTACACCACCTCGCCGAGCACCACGTTCCCGCCCGATGGCGCGCCTGGGTTCGTGCGGATCACCTGGACCGTCCGGCATTCGAAGCTCAGTGCGGCTTCCGCCACGCGCGGCGGACGCACACGCGTCGACGGCGCGGGGGTGAGACCCGAGAGCGCGAACTCCGAGTCGCCATACTCCAGCGGCTCGGCGCACGCCGCGATCCGCCGGACATCGGCGGCGTGCAGGATGTTGACCACGAACTCCCCGGCCCCGCCCTCGGCGGCCGCAGCGCAGTTCCTCAGCGTGTCCTTGTCCGACCCGTCGGGCTTGTTCGCCGGGCAGAAGAGCAGCATCATCGGATCCGAGCCCACGCCGTTAAAGAAGGAGAAGGGCGCGACGTTCGGCCGCCCGTCGGCCGACACCGTGGAGACCACGGCAATCGGACGCGGCACGATCCCGCCGATCATGAGTTTGTACCGGTCGGGCTGGGAGAGCTGGCTTGGCAGGAACTCCATCGAGCCAAGCGTACGCCCGCGACGGCGGTCCACGGGCACGATCCCACGCCCCGGGAACTACGATCGCTTGTGAGCGAAACACCCGACAGCGCGTTCCTGACGTGGGCCGCCCTGGTCGCGCACTGGACCGAGTTCGCCCGGGCGTCGGTCGCGCTCCCGACCCAGGGCCCGCAGGCGCGGTGGCGCAAGGCCGTCCCCGACATCATCGAGCTGCAGGCCATCACGCACGCGCTCGGCGAGGTCGACCGGCTTTCACGCAAGGGTGAGCGGGCGGTCGCGCTCGACCGCGCCGACCTGCAGATCCGTGCGTGCGCCACCCGTCTTCACCAAGCCTGGCACGACGAGCCGCTGCATCCCGGGCTCGTCGAGCTCATCCAGGATGCCCGGCTCGCGCTCGCCGGGGCCGCCGAGGCGGGATCGGAGTGGACCGTGCAGGATGACCAGCTCATCGCCGAGCATCCGGCTGAACTGGCGGACCAACTCATCGCGGCGGGATTTGCCGGAACGCTCATGCTCCCCGCGCCCGGAGTTCCGCTCCGGCACGGGTCGCCCGCGGCGTTCGCGGGCCTGCCCGGCGGAGAAGAACTTCCAGAACAGTTCGCGCGAGCAATCGAGCGGCACCTGGGGCCCGCGTCGGTCGGCCCTCCGACCCGCATCCCGGGCGCCCGCCAGGTGTACCGGCAGTTCGACTTCGGATCCGGCCGCGTCGTGCGTGATCTTGTGATCCCGATGAGATCGGGCCTGCCCGGCGGCCAGCCGCTGCTCGTCCTGGCCATCGATCGCGGTGCGGTGCTGCCGGTCGCGCTCGCGCCCCGCGGGCGCATCGAGCTCCCCGACGTGCCGCTCGTCTTCGCCGAGAGCCTCGATGGCTGACGCGCCGGGCGTATCCTGCAGCGTGGCGGATTCTTCCCAGCGCCTCGAGCTCTCAGCACCGGACTCGCTCATCAACGCCGAGCTGCACCGGATGCGTGGTGATCTGCGGCCGCTCGTGAGGCCGGTGGTCGTGCTCGGCGGCTGGCGCTCGCCGCATTTCATGGCGGGGGCGCTCGCCCGGCGGATCCGATCGCTCACCAGCGGCGACCGGGGCGACTTTCTGTGCGTGTCGTACCCGCTTGCGGCGTCGGTCGAATCCGCGGCATCGGCGGTTCGCAGGCGGCTCGGGCGTTGGCGGCCGGAATCTCCAGGACTCCGCGAAGTCGACGTGGTCGCGATATCGATGGGCGGGCTGGTCGCGAGGTACATCGCGTCTCATCCGCGCGAGTACTCGGAGGTCCGCATCTGCCGTCTGTTCACGTTCTCGACGCCGCACGCGGGTGCGATGCTCGCGCGATGGATACGCCCGGACCGCGCGGCGGCGGCCATGATGCCCGGCTCCCCCTTGATACAGCAGCTCCACGAGGCATGCGGCGACCCCGCGCGCGCGCCGGAGGAGATCGTGTGCTACGTGCAGCGGCTGGATTGGTGGATCGGCACGTGGAACGCCGCTCCGCCCGGGCACGAGCTGCGCTGGGTCAGGACTCGCGGCCCGTTCAGCGCGGCGTTCAGCCATTTCTCGTCCCACCGCCACCCCACCCTGATCGTCGACGTTGCCCGTCGCCTCCGCGGCGAACCGGGTCTTGATCAGGTCACGTCAGCCGCCTGACGCCGAGCGTCCGCCGTTCCGCGGATCGACTCGTGCGGCGGGAGGCGGCTTGGGTTCCCGGTCAGCCTGCGGCGGCGACGCGATGTCGCCGACCAGGGCTTCGACGAGCTTCTGGAGCTGGCGGACGCTCGCCGGTTCGGGCTTGCGCTCCAGTTCGGCGGCGACGGCCCGTCGCAGCGCCGCCTTGCTGAGCAGCAGGCCCGCGGGAGCGGCGTGCGGACCGAGGTTCGCCGCCAGTCGCCGCACAAGCGACCGCTGCGATGCGCTGAGGCCCGCGGCGCGGCTGAGGGCGATGAATCCGCGCTCGGTCGGATCGGTCGACCGACGCCGGTCGATCGACCACACCCACGCGAACGCGGCGGCCATGAGCAGCACGAAGACCGCCGCCGCGCCCAGCAGCGCGGCCGCGATGGTCCACGCCTGAGAAGCTTGAGCGTCCGGCTCCATCACGAGCCTGGGCGGCCCGGCAACGAGCAGGATTGCGATGCTGGTGGGATTCATGCCGAGTGCTCGAGGAACGCCTCCGACTCCGGAAGGCCGGCGATCAGCCGTGCGCGACGCTGCGCCCGGGCCGCACGACCCGACACACGCGGATCATCGTCCGATTCGGCCCGCTCCTGCAGGCTGTGCACCACGGCGTCGAAGTCGCCCGTCCCGCCCGCGCGGGAAATGGTCCATCGCTCCGCCAGCCACACGGCGGCGAGGCGGTGGTCGGCCCGGTGATCGTCGAGCATTCCCATCATCGCCTCGAACGCGGATGATTCGGTCGGCCCCGCCAGCCAGATGAGGCCCCGCAGCGCACTGCCGCGCACGCGATGGTGGGCGTCATTCTTCAGTTCAATGAGCGGAGTGGCATCGGCGGCAAGACGCTGCCGCCGAGCATCACGGGCGATCCCGTCGACCGCGTTCGACCGAACCCGGGCATCGGTGTGCGCGAGCGCCCCGGCAAGCGTGCGCTCGCACCGCGGCGACCGATCCGCCGGAGCGACCGACGAGAGCGCGGCGATGATCGTCGCGACCAGTCGCTCCGACATGCTCGGGTCGCCGTGTCCGGCAGACTGCTCGGCGTTCGCCCGGTCGATCAGCCGTTCCTGGAGCGCCGCGGAAAACCCGGCTCGCTGGGCGGTGCGGACCGCCGCGGCGGCGACCTGGGCGTCGTCCTGCAGGATCAGAGACTCAAGCGACGGCAGGACGCGGGATGGATCTTCCGTCGCGCACCATACCCATGCGCAGGAAGATTCCGGGCCGTTGATCTCGCCAGCGGGGCTGATGCGAGCCATGTCCACGTGGGCCGCCCGGCGGAGGGAGGCGTGCGGAGACCGCGCGAGGCGGCCAAGGAGTCGTATCCGCTCGTCACGGTCACCGCCCCGCAGCGCCGCGTTCCGAAGACGGCCCTCGGCTCCGATGAGCGACCAGCGGATCATCGCCGATCGCGCGACCGCCGGATCCTCGTCGAAGCAGAAATCCGCGAGATCGGCCGCGGGAACATGCCGAGCCGCGCTCAGCCGCACGCCCGGGGACGGGTCGCTCAGCAGCGGCGCGAGCATCTCACGCCGGACCGACGCGGGCGCGGCGATCAGGCCCACCCACTGCGACAATCCCCACTTGCTCCGGGGCGAGAGCTCCGGCACCTGGTCGGGCCTGGGGACCGGCCCGCCGGATCGGATGGATGCCGTTCTCGCCGCGGCAACTTCGCCGCCGCTCACCCGAGCCCGGGCGGCGCCTGTCCAGACCGACCTGCCGATCGCTCGCATCGCCGCGCAACGGCGGGGGTTCACCGCCAGGTGCATCGCCGAGAGGATGACCTCGTGGTCCTCGATCGTGTACGCACGTTCAAGCCTGTCCACGCATGCGGAGGCCACCGGGCCGCGGCTCAGCCACTGCCACGCCCGGGCTCGGGACTCGGGCGTGCGCGATGCGCGCAGAATCCGGCCCAGGTGCACGTTCCTGGCGGACGCATCACCGAGCCACCGAGCAACCGCGGGGATCATGTCCGCCGACGCCGCCGAGAGATGCCGCGGCGAGCCGAGGGTGATCAACGCGGTGTAAGGCCCGGCGAGCCGCTCGTCCCCGACCGCGTTGATCGCGGCGACCAGCGCCTCGCCGATCGCTCGACGGTCGGGGCCGGCGCTCCAGTCCTGCGACCAGCGTTCGATGAGCGCGACCAGCGCCCGGTCGGCGGCCCCCGCCACCGCCGCGTCGTCGTCGGTGAGAAACTGAACAAGCTCGGTGAAGGACTCGGCCGTCGCAATGTCGTGCAGCGCGAGCACCGTCGCCCGGCGCACCGCGGGATTCGCAGCGCCCCGGCACGCCCGCGCGGCGGTGAGCACGGAACGCCCCGCGGAAGCCAGCAGCAGCCGTCGAAGATCGTGCGTGAGATGATCCCAGACCGCGACCACATGAACGATCGTGCGGCCGTGATCGACCTGGTGCGTGACACCCAGCGGGCCAGTGATCGCATGAACCGCCCGCACCAGGCGATCGATGGGGAGCGGCGGCGCGGTGGCACACTCCACCAGCCGCTCGATGAGCGGCGGCTGCTCATCACCGGATGCCATGCGGATCGCGGCGCTCAGCGCGGCGGCCCGGGCTTCCCGGTCAGCCGGGAGTCGTCCGAGGATTCGCTTGAGCGTCTTGAACGACACGCGGGACCCCGATTGAAGCACGCGACAAACCGAACGAAAAGCGAATGCAATATTTCAAGTTTTAGGTCAACTACCTATTGTGCGATCAGCGAAGCTGTGCTTACATATGGTACTCAGTTCGGTGTCTATCCGCCAATCGGCCGGTCATAGGCGACAAGTACAGACGAATCCAAGATTATTCGGAACAAGTTGGTGGGGCGTGAAGTTGAATGATTGACGGGTTTACGAGTACGGCGGGGAGTGCCAACTGAAAGCCGTACTCATGCTCTAGTGGGGATGACCGCAGGGAAGGGGAAGCGAAGGCTCGACGTCGAACGGTTGATCGTGCTCAGCGTTTGGTCGCGGGTTGACGGGTGCCATCCGCGGCTTGAGCAGTTGATTGTTCGACATCGAGGTTGTGCCGTGCCGGGGAGTCGCGCGGCAGGGGAACGGGGCGTTGGTTGGGAAGGCGCCTGCGCAACGCGGGTACCTCAGGGACGGTGCACCCGTCCGATACGCCCGAATGTTGATCCGTGCTCGTGGAGCGTGGCGGGTGGGCGCTACGGCCTGCTCATTCTCCGCCGCCGCGGGGCAAACGAGGGAACCGATGAACACCACGGCCAAGTCGAACAATGTCCAGTCGCACCAGGTGCTCCTGTATGGACGGGCGCTGCACCCTGAGCTCTTCCCGCTTCGGGGCCGGCAGGTTTTGCGCAACGGCGACTACGAGATCGAGTCCTGGGCCATGAACGGCAGCCACCTGCTGCGCTTTGAGTACCACACGCTCTGCTGCTGCGAGCTCATCACCGACGTGGACCGCAACCCGACCCAGGGCCTGGTCTCATCCTTCCTGTGTGCGGGCGAGCACGAGTTCGAGCACCGCTTCCCCAAGGACCGGGTCAACTACATGTCCTCGGTCCAGACCGAAACGCTCTCGGAGAACCTGTTTGCCGCCGAGTTCGAGGAGCTGCTCGAGCTTGGCCGCAAGATGAACGCCCTCATCCACCGCTGGAACGACGAGGTCGGCCAGTGCCTGACCGTGCTCGCCATGCAGGCCCTCAACCGTGAGGCGCACATCCAGGCGTACCACCTGATCGCCAACGGCGGGCTCGTCCTCCGATCCCAGACGATCTTCGAACACAGTTGAAGCCCCGCCTCTTCGGTTGCGGGCATGCATCCCGGCCGCTGAGCTCTGCTCTCGCTCCGCACCGTGCACGCCCCGGGCTCCCGTCGTTGGGTCCGACGCCCCGGCCTAGAATTGCCGGTCATGGCACGTCCGCGCGTGAATCCCTTCATTCGAATTACCAGGCCCCGGTCGGCCTGAGGACGCCCCATCGCGGCGTCGGTCGGCGTGGGGCAGTGCCAACCCCATCAACATCCCGAACGCGACGTTCCCGATACGATCCCGCCCCGGTGTTCGCACGCCGTACGCCGGAAGACGGATGGCCCAGCGCCGACCGCATGCGCGCGGTCTCGCTCCTGACCCAAGCTGCACCATGTCACAGACCACGCCCTCTTCACACGCGTCCAAGTCCGCTGCTCCCGCCGCTCCCCAGACCGGCCAGGCGGCCGATCCCGCCAAGAACAGATACAAGGACACCCTCAACCTGCCGCAGACCTCGTTCCCGATGAAGGCCAACCTCGTCCAGAACGAGCCGGCCTCTCTGAAGCGATGGATGCAGATGGGGCTGTACGAGCGGGTCCGGTCCGCTCGGGCGGGATCGGACAAGTTCGTGTTCCACGATGGCCCGCCGTACGCCAACGGCGACATCCACCTGGGTCACCTCTTCAACAAGTGCCTGAAGGACTTTGTGGTCCGCGGCAAGACCATGGCGGGCTTCGACACGCCGTATATCCCCGGATGGGACTGCCACGGTCTTCCCATCGAGCACCGCGTGATGACCGACATGGTCGCCAAGGGCAAGTTCGAGAAGCTCAAGACACTGCCCGATGACCAGCGGCGGATGGCGGTGCGCCGCGAATGCCGGGCCTACGCGGAGAAGTACGTCAAGCTGCAGGCCGGCCAGATGCAGCGCCTGCTGACCCTCGCGGACTATCAGCACCCCTACCTCACGATGCAGCCCGAGTTCGAGGGGGCGACCCTCGAAGTGCTCGCCGCGCTGGTGGAACAGGGACTGGTCTACCGGGCACTCAAGCCCGTCCACTGGTCCATCGCCAACGAGACGGCGCTCGCCGAAGCCGAACTCGAGTATGAGGACCGTGAAGATCAGTCGGTCTACGTCGACTTTGAGGCGGCCGACCCCGACGCCGTGTACTCGGCGTTCGGGCTCGAGGACCATCACGACGAGCCGACCGAGGATCAGACCGACGACGCCGATGGAGCGTCGGGCCGGGCGGAGTCGGAGCGGGTCCCGGAGGCCGGCGTCAAACTGGGCCAGCGCCCGTGCTTCATGATCTGGACGACCACGCCGTGGACCCTCCCGGCGAACCTCGGGATCGCAGTGAACCCGAAGTTTGAATACGCGCTGGTGTGGGTCGACGGCAACGTGACGGTGCTCGCGGCGGAGGCCGTCGAGCGCGTGATGAAGGCCGCCGGGGCGGATCGGTACAAGACCCTGGCGACGACGACGGGCGACCGGCTCGTCGGGCTGGGCTATCGCCACCCGTTTGTGGACCTTTCGCGCCAGGAGGGTGCGGCGGCGCTGCGCGCCGGCACTGACGTGTCCGCGTCGCCGTCGGTCAACCTCGCGCACGTGTTCCGCATCGTCGATGCCGAGTATGTGACGCTCGAAGACGGCACCGGCCTCGTGCACACCGCGCCCGGCCACGGCGCCGAGGACTTTGCGACCGGTCAGCGGGTCGGGCTCCCGGTGTACTGCCCGGTGCTCGGCAACGGCCAGTACGACCAGACGGTGCCCGGGTGGCTTCGGGGCGTCGACATCTGGAAAGCCAACGACATGATCGTGGCGCACCTGCGCACGTCCGGGCACCTGTTCTACGACCACAAGTTCACGCACAGCTACCCGCACGACTGGCGCAGCAAGACGCCGGTGATCTTCCGCTGCACCGAGCAGTGGTTCGTCGGCGTCGACCGGCCCACCACCCACAACAACCGGACGCTGCGGCAGCTCGCGCTCGAGCACACCGAGCGTGACGTCCGCTTCGTCCCCGAGTGGGGCCGCAACCGCATGCGCGGCATGCTCGAATCACGCCCGGACTGGTGCATCAGCCGCCAGCGGGCCTGGGGCCTGCCGATCCCGGCGTTCTTCACGCCGGCGGGCGAGGTGCTCCTGACGCCGGCGTCCGTCCGCGCGGTCGCGAAGGTCGTCCGCGAGCACGGCTCGGACGCCTGGTTCACGGGCACGCCCGAGACGCTCCTGAAGTACTACGACGTCCGGCAGGACCGCGATCATTCCGTCCCGCGTTCGCTGCGCGAGCGCCCGCTGCAGGGCCCGGCGCTCAACGAGCTCAAGAAGGGCCCCGACATCCTCGATGTGTGGTTCGAATCCGGCAGCACGTGGAACGCCGTGATGCGCGAGCGTTCCGGCGGGTCGGATTTCCCCGTCGACCTGTACCTCGAGGGCTCGGATCAGCACCGCGGCTGGTTCCAGTCGTCCCTCCTCCCCTCGCTGGGCATGATGGGCGTGCCCCCCTACCGCACCGTGCTCACGCACGGGTTCATGAACGACAAGGACGGGCGCAAGCTCAGCAAGAGCCGGCCCGACGCGAAGGACTACGAGGTCGAGAACCTCACGCAGGCGTACGGCGTCGATGTCCTGCGCTGGTGGGTCGCGTCGCTTCCCTACGAGAACGACGTCAAGGTTGACAAGGAGTTCTTCGCCGCCGCGGGCGAGAGCTACCGCAAGGTCCGCAACACCCTGCGGTTCATGCTGAGCAACCTCTACGACTTCACGCCCTGCTCTTCAGCGCCCGGCGGAGCCGGCAACTGCGTGCCGTTCAAGGACTTCTCCTCCTCGACCATCGACGCGTGGGTGCTCTCCGAGTTCAACGCGCTGGCGGCGTCGGTGACGGAGGCCTACGCGGCGTTCGACTACCGCACCGCGCAGCAGAAGCTGTACGACTTCTGCAACGACACGCTCAGCGCCGTCTACCTGGCGGCGGTGAAGGACCGTCTGTACTGCGACCGGCCGGATTCTCCCCGTCGCCGGCGCACGCAGACCGCGCTCTTCGACCTGACCGACGGCCTGTGCCGCCTGCTCGCCCCGGTCCTGTGCCACACGGCCGACGAGGCCTACCGCGCGCTGTGGAAGGTGCCCGCGGACGACGCCGCGACCTGCGTCCACCTCCAGCGGTTCCCCGACAAGTTCGAGGTGCTCGCCGATCCGCGGTGGAAGAACGTCATGGAGGCCCGCCAGATGGCGCTCCAGGCGATCGAGCGGGCGCGGCGCGACCAGGGCGTGGAGAACCCGCTGGACATGGCGGTGACGCTCGCGGACACCAGCGGAACGCTCGGCCAGTTCGACGCGCATGACCTTGCCGATCTCCTGGGCGTCAGCAGGGTGATCGTCGGCGGCGCCGACGCGGTAACCACGGTCGCGGATCTGCGCGGTGAGCCGCGCTGCGAGCGTTCGTGGAAGCGCGACGGCACGGTCAGGCAACGCTCCGACGGCGGCCTGCTCAGCGATCGCGACGCCCAGGCCGTGGGAGTTACGTAAGAAAGGCATCGAGACCTCAAGGCATCAAGGCGTCGACGATCGGGGGATCGAGACGCCGTCGTCCCATGGCCTTGGTGAGGCACGCTTCTCCGCGCGGTCACGGCTTGGCCGGCGCGAACGCCTTCTTGACCTCTTCGAGCATCCGGTCCACCGGGAACGGCTTGAAGAGCACCGCCTGCAGCCCTTCCTGCGACGCCCGGACGATCGAATGGTGCGGGTCGTAGCCGAATCCCGTCATCAGGATCACCGGCGTCCCGGGCATGATCTGCTTGGACGCGCTGAACACTTCGTACCCGTTGCGGTCGGGCATCTGGATATCGCTGATGACCAGGTCAAAGGGCGGCATCTCGCCGTCGCGAACGTGCTGGAGCGTCGAGATTGCCGATACGCCCGACTCCTCGAGCCGCACGTCGCACCCCCGGTGACGCAGCACGTCGCCGATGATCCGCCGGATCCTCGCGTGGTCGTCGGCGACAAGCACGCGCTTGCCGACGAACGCCGGGTCGTGCGGCGCCGGCCCGACCGTGCTCCCTACGCCCAGGAGCGTGTTGGGACCCGCGGCAAGGTCTCGCACGCGCTCGCGGATCGTCTGGACGTCGGCCCGGATGCGGTCCATGTGCGCCCTCGCGCTGCCGTCCGACCCCGGCGACTGGCCCAGCGCCATCACCTCGCGGATGATGTCCTCCAGCGGTTCACCGATGTCGTCCTCGATCCGCCCGGTCACCGACTGGTTGACGGTCGATCGCTCGACCACGAGCAGATCGAGCATGTGGAAGGCCATCGCGATGTACCGCGCCAGGATCTCGCCGAGCCTGCGGTCGTCGTCGTCGAAGGCGTCGGGCTGCTGCGATTCGACGTTGATGATCCCCAGCACGCGGTCCTGCAGGCGCAGCGGGATGGTGAGCGACGATCTCGCCCCGCCGAGCCCCGGCAGGAACAACTCGTCGCTGGCGGTGTCGCGGCAGATGTACGACTGACCGGTCGCGGCCACGTACCCGCTGATGCCGTTGCCCTCGGGGAGCGGGTAAATGTCGATGTCCGCGACGCTCGGCGGCAGGCCGTAGAGGACCACGGGCTCGAGCCGTCCCGAGCGCTTGTCGAAGAGGCGGATGACGAAGTGGTCAAAGTGCAGCAGCCGCCGCGCGGCGTCGACGATCTTGGATTCGAGGTGCCGCAGCCGTTCGACGGCGTTCATCTTGCGGACCAGTTCGCTGTCCATCCGGACGAGCTCGTCCCCGGCCCGTTCGATGGCCTCGATGTCGCGTCGGGTCTTTGCCTGGTCGGTGACGTCGCGCGTGACCAGCGCGTAGCGGTGAGACCGGCGGTCCGGCGACGACGGGTCGACCCCCATCGACCGCAGGGTCACCTCGTACACCCGCGATTCATCGGCCGAAGGGATCTCGCGGCGCGCCGGGGCCCGGGGCGGCGGAGACCGCGTCGGCAGCACGTCCTTGGCGTGGAGCTGGGCGATTGTCCGGCACAGGTCCATGATCCGCGCCCGCGTCGGCCCGTCGATCGCCGTGAAGACCGAGTTGGCCCACACGACCTCGCCCTGGTCCGTCGCGAGGCACACGCCCTCGTTGATGGTCTCGAAGAGACGGAGCACCTGCCCGACGTCGACCGATTGCGACGCGCCCGTTTCCGGACGGTTCGAGCTGGTGGCTTGGGAGGAGGAGTCGGTCACGGCGGCGGGGAGTGTGACCGATCGGCCCGCGGCGGGCGGACGGGTTCGACATCCCGTACCCGACGTATCGCTGCTGACCGGCCGGCGCGGAGGGAGTCTAAGAAGGGCGCTGCACGGTCGCAATCCGCTCGGCCCCGCGCGTGGCCGATTTTGACTTCCTGAACCGGAGGGCTAACCGGTACCGGACAACTACGCGGGCGGGTTGCCCGGCGCCGGGAGGCCGAAGGACGGCGGCGGCGGGCTCATGGCGGCGTTGTGGCCGTTGGTCGCCTCGGCCTTGGACTCCCGGTAATGGCTGCCGTCGACGAAGCCCTGCAGCTTGCGTGCCCGAACCGGATGCTGGAGCTTGCGGACGGCTTTGGCCTCCACCTGGCGGACGCGCTCGCGGGTGACTTTGAAGATGCGGCCGACTTCTTCGAGCGTGTATGTGTAGCCGTCGCCGATGCCGTAGCGGAGCTTGATGATCTCGCGTTCGCGGTAGGTGAGGGTCTTGAGGACCATCTCGATCCGCGACTTGAGCATGTCCTGCGCGGCGGATTCGTCGGGCGCGGCCTGGCGGTCGTCCTCGATGAAGTCGCCGAAGTAGCTGTCCTCGCTCTCGCCCACAGGCCGGTCCAGCGAGACCGGGTGACGGCTGATCTTGAGCACCCGGCGGACCTCGGCCGCGGAGAGGCTGGCCTTCTCGGCCAGCTCGTCGATCGTCGGCTCGACCCCGTTCTGCTGGAGCATCTGCTTCTGGATCTGCCGCAGGCGCGACATCGTCTCGATCATGTGGACCGGGATGCGGATGGTCCGGGCATGGTCGGCGATGGCGCGGGTGATGGCCTGGCGGATCCACCACGTGGCGTAGGTGGAAAACTTGTAGCCGCGCTTGTACTCGTACTTGTCGACGGCTCGCATGAGGCCGGTGTTGCCCTCCTGGATGATGTCCAGGAACGACAAGCCGCGGTTGCGGTACTTCTTGGCGATGGAGACGACCAGCCGGAGGTTGCCGCCCGAAAGGTCGCGCTTGGCCTGCTCGTATTCCCAGAAGACCGTGGCCAGATCCTTGACGCGGCGGAGCAGTTCGGCGGGCTCCTCGAGCACCAGCGAGCGCAGACCGGTGAGCTCCTCCTTCATCACCGTGACGTCGTCGGCGTTGTAGCGCCGGGGCTGCTTGGCGGCGCGGCGGAGCTCGTGCTCGAGCTCGTGCATCTTCTTGGCGATGGCCCGGAGCTTGCGCATCAGCGGGATGATGCGGCCGGTGCGGAGGCTGAGCTCCTCGGTCAGCGTCGCCATGCGACGGCGGCGGACGATGATGCGGCTGCGCAGCCGGGCGGCCTCGGCGTCCTCACCCCTGGCCTTGGCGCGCTCGAGCTCGGCCCAGTCGCCGCGGTTGTGCTCGAGGAGCTTCTCGATCGTGGCGACGTTGCCGGGGATCCGCTTGGCGATGCGTTCCTTGGCGTTGCTCTCGGCGGTCGAGATCCGCATGGTGCGGTCGAAGGGCAGCTCGCCCGACGCGACCAGCTTGAGGGTTTCCACCGCCTGCGCGAGCACGTAGTCGCTCTCCAGGCAGCGGCGCCGGAAGATCATGCGCGTGGTCTCGATCTTCTTGGCGAGGCGGATCTCCTCCTCGCGCGAGAGCAGCGGGATCGTGCCCATCTGCGAGAGGTACATCCGGACGGGATCGTCGATGCGCTTGACCGAATCGTCCTCGGTGACGGCGTCCTCGAGCTCGCGGCGGAGGGCGGCGTCCTCGTCGGATTCCTCTTCCTTGTCCTGGTCGGCGGCGGCCCGGAGCTGCATCTGCAGCCACGCGGACTCGGCCCGGCGTTCGCCGCCGGCGACGGACATGGCCCGCAGCGGCCGGTTGAACGGGCCGATGCCCGTGGAGATGGCCGGCGCGGGATCATCGCCGCCGGCGAGCGACGCTCGGTGCAGGCGTGCGCGGTATTCCAGTTCGTCGATCAGCTCGATGCCCAGGCCGTCGAGCAGGACCAGGAGGCCGTCGATCCGCTCGGGATCGACCATCTCGTCGGGAAGCGTGTTGTTGAGTTCCTCGTAGCTCAGCCACGTGCGGCGCATCGCGAGCTGGATGAGCTCCGCGACCGCCGGATGAAGATCAGCAATGTGCATGTGCTCTCCGAGAAACCCGTTCCCGGCACCGCGTGCCGGTCGGGAACACTATCAACACCCTTCAGCCGCCGCCACCACCAGCGGACGGATCTCCCCCGCAAACCGTTTCCTACGACTTCCGCGGGAATACCCGCGCATCGGGCCCGCGCTCCCGGATTCTCTTCACCTGCTGCTCCAGCACCGTCACGTCGATCTTCGCGTCCTGCCGTTCCTCGTGCGGCGCGGCAGGATTCCTGAGAGCATCCTGCTCGAGCCGTCGCATGCACTCTCCCCAGTGCGCGCGGAGCCGGTCGGGCTTGTGCTCGGTCTCTTCCTCGACGCGCTGCGCGAGATTCACGGCGGCCTCCACCGCCACCGGGTCCTCATCCAGGCGTCCCATGACGGCACGCAGGTCCGGTGAGCCGCCCTCGGCCGCGATCGCCGCGACCGCCTCCGCCACCGCCGAGATCGCGGGTTCGCGGTGATCGGCGCCGATCACCGGCCGCAGCGGATCGGGCACCGCCAGCCACAGCGCCGGGTCGCACAGGACGCAGCCGATCGCGTGCTCGCGAGCCGTCAGCGCGCCCGACGCCAGCACCGACCGCCGCACCGCGGCCGTGTCCTTCTCAAACCGCCTCGGGCGGGCGCCCCTGCCGGCCGGGATCGCGGCCCGGATGACAGATTCATCGAGCCTCGCAAGTTCCCCCAGCCGCCGGATCACCAGCGCCTGTCGCACCGGCGAGAGCTCGGCCAGGCCCAGGTCCACCAGCCTCGCGATCTCCTCCTCGATCGCTCGGGCAAGCGCGGAGGTTCCCGCATCGGCGACGCGTTCGCGGATCCGCGCAAAGCGATACTCGAGGAGGTCCGTGGAGGCGGCGATCGCGCGGCGGAACACGTCGGCTCCGCCCTCGCGCTTGAGCAGCTCGTCGGGGTCCTTGGCGTCGGTGACCGACGCGAGCGTGCAGATCCGCACGTCAATCGGCTGCGCGAAGAACACCTCGACCGCCCGGTCGCTGGCACGCTGGCCGGCCTGGTCGCCGTCGAAGACGAGCACGACGGTCTCGCACAGGCGGCGCAGCTCGTCGGCGTGTTCGGTCGTGAGCGCGGTGCCCAGCGTCGCCACCGCGTTGGTGAAACCCGCCTGGTGGCAGGCGATGGTGTCCATGTAGCCCTCGGTGATGAGGGCGGTCCGCTCGCGCTGGATCGATCGCGCCGCCAGCGCCAGCCCGTAGAGCGTCGAGGACTTCTTGAAGATCCGTGACTCGGCGCTGTTGAGGTACTTGGGTTCGTCCTGGTCGTCGATCTTGCGGGCCCCGAACGCCACGACCCGGCCTGCCTTGTCCTGGATCGGGAACATGACGCGGTTGCGGAACGCGTCGTAGTAGCCCGAACCGTCGTCCCGCCGCTTCAGCAGGCCCGCCTCGGCAAAGACCGCCTCCGACATGTGCTTCGCTCGCAGCGTCAGGAGCAGCCCGTCCCAGCGCGCGGGGCTGACCCCGAGCATGAACTGTTCCTGCATGAGCGGGGAGATCCCGCGGCGGGCGATCACCTGCCGCCCGGCCGCCCCGTGCTCGGCGTGGCCGAGGATCACCCGGAAGAACTCCGCCGCGGTGCTGGTCGCGGCCAGAAGGTCGGACCTGGAAACCGGCGCCGAGTCGGTCTGGGTGTCGTGGGCCGCCCTGAACGCAAACGACTTCTGCGGCTGGAGCTTGATCTGGAACTTCTCGGCGAGGTACTCGAGCGCCTCGCGGAAATCCATGTTCAGGTACCGCTGGACGAACGTGTACACGTCGCCGCCCGCGCCGCAGGAGTGGCACTTGAAGATCTGCTTGTGCGGAACCACGCCCATCGACGGCGAGTGATCGTCGTGGAAGGGGCAGATGCCGACGTACTCGCGGCCCTTGGGCTTGAGGGCGATGTGCTCGCCGATCACGCGGACGATGTCCGCGGCCTCGCGCACGCGCTCCCGATCGGTGTTGTCGAAGCCGGCCGACGGTCTCACTGCCCCGCTCCGCAACGGGCCGAACGGACGCGACGCCGCACGGTCACAAGACCATGGACGGCACGACCCGGAACTTCGTTGGTGTTGACCAAAACGACCACCGCCACCACGGGCCTCCTGCCCATAAAAAATTGTTCGCGGCGGCTCCGGACGCTCGAAGGGTGGGGTTGATCACACGGGCTTTGGAGCCTCGCGGCTCGCTCGGGATCCCTGGTTTCGAAGCGTCGGCACCTCTGACGGAAAACCGTAGCGCCTGTACCGGTGGCGGCCCACAGGTGACCTGAGGAGGATTCCCGACCCATAACATCACCTGGTCGGTTGGATCGGGACGATCAGGAATACGCCATGGAACGACGCGAGATTGTCTACAGCGGCAGAGTCCAGGGCGTCGGCTTCCGAGCAACCGCCCGCCGCGTGGCCGCCGGATTCGCCGTCTCCGGGTGGGTCCGGAATGAGGAAGACGGCACCGTCCGCCTGGAAGTACAGGGGGCAATCCGCGACGTGGACGCCTTCGTCGTTGAGGTCCGAACCCAGCTCCGAGGTTTCATCAAGGGCGAGACGGCTCGCTACGGGCTTTCGGTCATCGATGAATCCGGCTTCGAGATCGCCCGCTGAGCGCGGCTCCTGACGGAATACAAACAGACTCGAACAGGAGGCCAGAGCGGGGTGCTCGGCTCTCCGGTGGGCGGCCGATACCCGGGACTCCTCCCAGTTGATGGTTGCCACAGGCCCCCCGGATGTTCATAGTGGTGCGGGAGCACGCTTGTCACGGACCGACCCCATCCTCGCGACACGGACGACGACGCGGCTGCTTGATGCGCTCCACGAAGTCGGCAACGAGCCGGTATGGCTCCAGATCGACGCCCGGTACCGCGGCGTGGTCGCCGGGCTTGCTCGCCGGCTGGGGCTCGATGACAGCGACGCGGACGAAGTCGGCCAGCAGACGCTCACCGAGTTCTTCCGCTGCTACCGAGCAGGCCGCTATGACCGGTCCAAGGGACGGCTGAGCTCCTGGATCCTGGGGATCGCGCACCACACCACCCTCGCGATGATCCGCAAGCGCCAGTCGGAAGGCCGGCTCTCGCAGACGCAGGTGGACGAACAGATCGACGAGCCGAAACTCCGCATGATCTGGACCGACGAGCGCGACCGCGCGGTCCTGGCAAGGGCGCTGGGCATGCTGCGGGATGAGTCGGAATTCGACGACCGCACGCTGGGCGCGTTCGAACTCTCCTCCCTCCGCGGGGTGCCCGTTGCGGAAACCGCATCGCAGTGCGGCATGTCCCCGGAACAGGTGTACGTGGCTCGCAGCCGGGTCACCAAGCGATTGCGCTCGCTGGTGGAAGAGCTGACGGCGGCGTTCGAGGAGGACCGGTAAGGTGACCCTCCCTGCTTCGTCCTGCCCGGGCACGGATGTCATCGAACGCATCGCGACCGGTGAACAAGCCCCGGCGGAGATCGCCGACCACCTCGAACGCTGCGGCGCATGCCAGGAGCGTGTGAACGACGCCAGGGACAACGCCGCGTTCCTCCAACGCGTGCGCTCGCTCACCAGCGAGGACCTCGGGCCGCAGGGCGCCCCCAAGCTCCGGGGATACCGCACGATCGGGGTCGTCAGTTCCGGCGGCCAGGGCGTCGTCTACCGAGCGATCCAGGAATCCACCTCGCGCGTCGTCGCGATCAAGACGCTTCTCGACGGCCGTACCGCATCTCCCCGCCAGCTTGCCAGGGCCGAGCGGGAAGCCGAGATCGCCGCTCGACTCCGCCACCCCAACATCGTGACGGTGTTCGAGTCCCGCGCTCTCTCCGACGGCCGGATCGCCGTCGTGATGGAGTTCGTCAACGGGTCGCCGCTCGATACCTGGACCCCGGGCCGCGGCGAGGACCCCTTCCGCAAGCTGCTCGAGGTATTCATCACCGTGTGCGATGCGGTGCACCACGCGCACCTCAGCGGCGTCATCCACCGCGACCTCAAGCCCGACAACATCCTCGTCACCAGCGATGGACGGCCGGTCGTCGTCGACTTCGGCATCGCCAAGATCGGCGGCCTGCCCGCGACCCTGACCGGCGAGTTCGCGGGCACGCCCGCGTACTGCTCGCCCGAGCAGGTCTGCGGCCACCCCGACGAGGTCGACGCCCTGACCGACGTGTACTCGCTGGGCGTCATCCTCTACCGGCTGGTGTGCCGCAAGCTGCCCTACGAACTCGAGGGCTCCATCTTCGACATGGCTCGGACCATCGCCGACCGCGAGCCGACGCCCCCCCGCGTCCATGATCCCCAGATCCACCCGGACCTTGTCGCCATCATCCTGCGAGCACTTCGGAAGGAGAAGAACCGCCGGTACCAGTCCGCCGCGAGCCTCGGGCGCGACGTCGAGCGGTTCCTCCAGGGCCGGCCCGTGGAGGCCCGCAGCGGGTCGGGCTGGTACCTGCTCCGCAAGGCCGTGTCGGTAAACCGGGGCCGGCTCGCCGTGATCGCCGTGAGCATCGTTCTGGCCGTCGCGGCCGTCACGGCGGTGATCCTCAGCCTCGCCAGCGCCGCGGCCAGCGAGAAGCAGGCTCGCGAGCAGGCGCAGGCGGCTCGCGCCGAGAACGTCCGGGCGCGCGCGGTCACCGAGCTGCTCCGCGAAACACTCCCACAGGCCGAGCGCCAGCGCCCGGAGGTCACCCAGGCCATCGACACCGGCCTCGGGCACCTGTTTACTCGGCTCGAAACCGGGTCGCTCGCCGACGACCCCGCGCTCGAACAGGCGCTGCGGCGACTCTGGGGCAGCGTGTACACCGGCTTTGGCAGCAAGCGTGCGAGCCAGGTCGCCTACGCCGAACTCTCGCTTCGCAACGGCCTCGTCCGGCTGCGCATGCAGCACGAGGGCGACCACGCGGAAATCGCCGCCACCATGCACGAGCTGGCGGGGCTCCTGCTCGTCCGCGACCGCCCGACCGAAGCCGAGAACTACTGCCGCCAGGCGCTTCAGGCCCGACGATCTCTCCTGGGCGACGACCACATCGACACCCTCAACTCCAAGGGCCTGCTCGCGAGGATCCTGTACCACCTGGGGGTCAAGAGCGAAGCCGAGCGAACGGCGAGCGAGGTCGTCGCCGCCGCGGGTTCGACCCCCGACGCCGAACCCGATGCCGATCTGCTCGTGGCCGCGATGCTCGGACTCAAGGCCCAGATCCGCCTCGACGACTCCGACGCGGCATCGAGCGAGCCGTTCCTGCGCGAGGCGATGATCCGTCGGATGCGCAGGCTGTCGGCCACCGATCCGGACATCATGGCGCTGCTCAGCGCCGCCGCCGACGCGGTTGAGCAGCATCCCGATGGCGCCCTTCGGCCGCTGCTCGGCTCGGTATGGACCGGCAAGCACTCGCTCGCCGACCAGGTACGCGCCGACATCGCCATCCTCTCCCAGCCCGAGGCGCCGCCCGCGGTGCCTTCCCCGGCCCACGGCCGAGCCGCCGCGCTGAGCAGGCTGGTCTCGCTCCAATCCATGCTTGTCGGGCCTGACGATCTCTCGATCGTCGGGGCGCTCATGCTGCACGCCAACGCCGCCGCGGCCGAGGGCGATCACCACGCTCGGCAAGCCGCGGCGATGCGAGCCGCGGACATCATCTCCCGCAAGTTCGGACCCGACGATCTGGCCGTGCTTGTTCCGCTCCAGGAAGCCGCGACCGCAGCGCTGCTGAGCGGTCAGCCCGACGCCGCCGCGGACATCTCGTCGCGTGTGACCGGCATCTGGGAATCCATACCGGCCCACGCCCGGGACGCGGGGCTCGCGGCGAACTCCCAGCGGTTGACCGCGTTCTACCTGTCGCTGGCGGGGCGTCATGAAGAAGCCCTGAGTCATTTCACCGCCGCCGTCACGGGGCTGGAGGCCGTCTTCGGTAAGCGGCACCACGTCGTGGCCCTCGCTCGCAGCGGCAAGGCGTACAGCCTCGCGTTCCTCGGCAAGCTGGATGAGGCGGACGAACTCTCCGCTTCGGCGCTCGACATGGGGCTGGGAAGCGTCGCCACCGCGCTCGACCAGCTCGCGTACCTGCACTTCGTGCGCGGGCATGTGCTGACCGAGCGGGGCAAATGGGACGACGCCGCCCGCAACCTGCAACGCGGATGGGAAGCGTTCTACAGCAGTCCGGGCACCATCAGGCAGATCCGCGACGAGTTGATTCGCGACATGATCACGTGCTGCCGGAACCTGGGAGATGCCGCCGGCGAGCAGACCTGGAACGGCAGGCTGTCGAGCACGCGGCAGTAGGCTCAGCGTCCTCGCGGAGCCTCTTTCCACCGCTCCGCGGGGAGCCGCATCTCGTACCAGCGGCCGGCCGGCACTTCCGCAAAGCCAAACCGCTCGTACAGCCCCTGCGCGTCCCGCGTCGCCAGGCACCAGCGCCTCAGCGTCTGGAGTTCGGGGTGCGAGATGAGCGCCTGCACCATGTGTTTCGACAGGCCGTGCCCGCGGTGCTCCTCCAGCACGAAGACGTCGCACAGCCACGCGAAGGTCGCCCGGTCGGTCACGACTCTGGCGAACCCGACCTGGCCGGCCGCCGCCTCGAACGCGCCCGCGACGATGCTCGACTTCAGCGACGCCGCGACGACATCCCGGCGGATTCCCTCCGACCAGTACGATCGCGACAGGTACCCGTGGATCACGTCAAGGTCCATGCGAGCGGGGTCGAGCGAGATCTCGTACCTCATGGCGGCCATTGTTGGAACGCCGGAACGCCGGCAACCGGGAGCGGTTGACCCTCACCGTCCCGTCCGCTTGATCACGACCGCCGCCGTATCATCGAGCTGCGGCGCCCCGAGGCTGAACTCCTGCACCCGGGCATCGATATGCGCGAGGATCTGCGCGGCGGTGCCGCCCGCGGCTTCGCGGACCGCGCTGGAAAGCCGCTGAACGCCCCACTGCTCGCGGTCGTCCTTGCGCTTCCACTCGACGAACCCGTCGGTGAGCAGCACCAGCACGTCCCCCGCGGCGAGCTGCAGGTCCGCGACCGGCCCGTAAGTCTCGTCGCGATCGATGCCCAGCGGAATCCCGTTTCCCGCGAAGATCTCAACGCGGCCTGTCGCGGCACGGTAGAGCACCGACGGTCCGTGCCCGGCCGAGATGAGCTGCATCTGCCCCGTCGACGAGAGCACCACCGTGGCCATCGTGATGAACCGGCCCGTCGTGCCCAGGTCCGAGCAGATGAGCTGGTTGAGGTGACCGAGCAGCTGCGGGAGATCGCTGATGGTCGGCGCGGCGGAACGGGCGTACGCCCGGCACGCGGCCATCGCCAGCGCCGGGCCGATCCCGTGACCGGTGACGTCGGCGATCGACGCCAGCAGCCGGCCGCTCGGCAGTTCGTCCCAGTCGTAGTAGTCGCCGCCGGTGGCCTCGGCCGGGCGCGTCATACCCGCGATGTCAAAGCCGGCGAGCGACGGCGGCGCGGACGGCATGAGTCCCATCTGGATCCCCCTGGCCACCGCGAGCCCCCGGGAGACCTGCGCCAGCTCTCGCTCCTTCTGCTCGGCGATCAACGCCTCCGCCACCGCGTCGGCGACGTAGCCGCGGACTTCCCTGGCCGCGAACGAGCACGCGATCCCCACCAGCACGAACGCCAGACCGTACGAGATGAACACCGGCGCCTGCGCCGGAAGAATGGTCCCCGCGTTGATCGCGAGCACAACGATCAGCCAGTGCCCCAGGCCCGCCACGATGCCCGAGGCCAGCGTGGCCGCCGGCCGGAGCTTCAGGATCGTCAGCGCGATGACGAGCGAAACGATCACGACCGCCGGGGCCGTCATCCCGCCCGCGCGCCGTCCGCCGGCGCCGAGTTCCAGGCTCGCCAGCGACACCAGCGGGAACGCAAGGTCGACGGCGGAGCTCACCACGCCGCGCCACACCGGCGGCGAACGCCCGGCTCGCAGATCCATGGTCGCGAGCGCATAGCCGACCACCTGGAAGAGCATCGCACCGCCCATGAGCGCCGTCGTGAAGCGGAACAGTCCCGGCCCGAGAGGATCGTCCCCGAGCACGCGCCGCAGCGCCACCAGGCAGAGAATGATCGCCCACGCCGAGCCCAGCAGCGCGCAGCGCACCTGCTCGCTTCGGAGCTGCCGCCTCCCGAACGCCGCCGACCGAGTGATCGCGACCATGTCCATCGCCGCACCTCCCCCGGCGAGCTCGAACCCCGCCGTGCCTTGCCGATGGGTTCCACGCTGGCGCCTTACATTATGGTCCCCGGGCTCGGATGTTGCGGCCCGGGAATCGGCCGGATCGAACAGGCCGCCGAGGAGCACGCATGCCACGCATCACCCGAGCCGCGCTGATCCAGTGCTCGAACCCCCTGGAAGACCAGATGGACCTGGCCAGGATCAAGTCGGCGATGATCGAGAAGCACCTCCCGCTCATCAGGCACGCGGCCGAACATGGCGCCCAGGTGTGCTGCCTCCAGGAGATCTTCTACGGCCCGTACTTCTGCGCCGAGCAGCACACCCGCTGGTACGACATGGCCGAGCCGATCCCCGACGGGCCCACGATCAGGCTCATGCAGGAGCAGGCCCGTCGCTACGGGATGGTCATGATCGTGCCGATCTACGAGGTCGACATGCCCGGCGTCTACTACAACGCGGCGGCGGTGATCGACGACACCGGGACGTACCTGGGCAAGTACCGCAAGCATCACATCCCCCACTGCCACCCGGGGTTCTGGGAGAAGTTCTACTTCAAGCCCGGGAACCTCGGCTACCCCGTGTTCCAGACGCGCTTCGGCAAGCTCGGCGTCTACATCTGCTACGACCGCCACTTCCCCGAGGGTGCCCGCGAACTGGGGCTCAACGGCGCGGACATCGTCTTCAACCCCAGCGCCACCGTCGCCGGGCTCTCGGAATACCTCTGGAAACTCGAGCAGCCCGCGCACGCCGTCGCCAACCAGTTCTACGTCGGCGCGATCAACCGCGTCGGCACCGAAAAGCCCTGGTGCATCGGCGAGTTCTACGGCCAGTCCTACTTCTGCGACCCCCGGGGCAGGATCATCGCTGAAGCATCCCGTGACCGTGACGAGGTGGTCGTCGCCGATCTTG
The DNA here is from genome assembly GCA_022072615.1 of Phycisphaerales bacterium. Lineage (GTDB taxonomy): Bacteria > Planctomycetota > Phycisphaerae > Phycisphaerales > UBA1924 > JAEUJB01. The sequence continues at coordinate 18,342 of JAJVHS010000026.1, read as the reverse complement.
ATCTGGACATGATCCAGGAAGTGCGCAACGTGTGGCAGTTCTACAGGGATCGCCGCCCGGAGACGTACACCCAGATCGCGAAGGTGTGACCGCGAGGCTCATCCCCGCGGGACGAGCCGGCCGTGCCCGGCCTTGCCCACGAACGTGCCGCCACGCACCATCACCCCGCCGCGCACGCACACCGTGTCGGCTCGGCCCTTGACCGGCCAGCCCTCGAAGGCCGAGTAGTCCGTCGCCATGTGGTGCGACCTGGCGGAAATCGTGCCCCGGTAGGACGGGTCGAATACGACCAGGTCGGCGTCCGACCCCACGGCGACCGTGCCCTTGTTGCGAAGCCCGAAGATCTTCGCGGCGTTCGTGCTCGCCGCGGCGACGAAGGTGTGCAGGTCGATCCTGCCCTCGCACACGCCGTGCGTGTAAAGCAGGTCGACGCGGTGCTCGACCGACGGGATGCCGTTGGGAATCCGGGTGAACGCGTCGCGTCCCAGGAACTTCTGGGTCTCAAAATCAAAGGGCGCGTGGTCCGTGGCGACGGTCGAGATGATCCCCGACCGGAGCGACTTCCACAGCGACTCGCACTGACTCGCCTCGCGCAGCGGCGGCGACATGACGAACTTGGCCCCCTCGAAGCCCGGCCCCTCGGCCCTGGATTTGTCCAGCACCAGGTGCGGCAACACGACTTCCACGTGCGCCCTCACGCCCGCGGCGATCCCGCGCAGGGCCTCCTCCACGGCTTCCGAGCACGACGTGTGAACGACGTACACCTCCGTCCCGGTGAGCCGGGCGAACGTCATCAGGTGATGCACGCCCTCGGCTTCGACCGCGGGGGGCCGCGACGGCTCGTGCCACTCCGGGCCCGTCTTTCCCGCGGCGAGCAGTTCCCTCTGCCGCTCATCAACCAGCGTCTCGTTCTCGCAGTGAGCGGTCACCACGATCCCCAGATCCGCCGCCAGCTTGAGCGTGTGGTACAGCTCCCGGTCATCCACGCCCAGCGCCCCTTTGTACGCCAGGAACACCTTGAACGACCGGATGCCCCGCTCGACGATCGAGCGCAGCTTGCCCGGCATCGAGTCGTCCCACCGGGTGACGCCCATGTGGAACGAAAAATCGCACGCGGATCTTCCCTGTGCCTTGCTCAGCCACAGCTCGAAGGCGTCAACCGGGTCATCCCCGCGGCCGGGACAGATCATCTCGATCAGGGTGGTGGTCCCGCCGACCAGCGCTGCTCGGGATGCCGACTCCCACGTGTCCTTCGCGAACGTGCCCATGAAGGGCAGGTAGACGTGGACGTGCGGATCAATGAACCCGGGAAACACGTACTTTCCCGCGGCGTCCACGACCTCGACCCCGGGCCCGCACGCGGCCGGATCGATGTGTCTTTCGATCCGCGTGATCGCATGATCCGCGCAGTAGATGTCGGCGGTGTAGTCGTCCGTGGCGGTGATGATGCGACCGCTCTTGATCAGCAGGGCCATGCGCTCTCCATCCGGGGCACCCGGAACGACACGCGGCGACGAGCGTCAAGCGTATGGCCCGGATTGGGCGCGTCACCCGCGGCGACCAGCGCGAACGCCCCGAGCTAGCGGTTGGCGACGAGTTTCTCGCTCTGCGTCACAAGTTCGTCGCCGATCCAGTGCCCGTCCTGGAGGATGCCGTGGTCGCGCCTGGACTGCGCCTTGGCCGCCGCCTGGCGGTCAACCAGGTCGGCGTGCGTCGAAAGGTACTTCAGCGAGTAGCCGCGGAACTCGTCGACGGACGTGAAGCCGTGCGTGTCCATGAACGCCGACAGCTCGCGACGCAGGCGGTGGATGAGCGAATAGCCGTGGATCATGACCCCCGTGCACACCTGCACGGTGTTCGCGCCCAGCAGCAGGAACTGCGCCGCGTCGCCGCCGGTCTCGACTCCCCCGAGCCCGCTCAGGCTCCGGCCCGGGAACTCGGCTCGGATCAGGCGGGCACACTCCATGACCATGCGCAGCGCGATCGGGCGGATGGCCTTGCCCGAATAGCCGCCCGGCGTGGAGTACCCGGCGACCGTGGGCTCGGGACGCAGCGTGTCGAGGTTCACGCCCATGATGCTGAGGATCGTGTTGATGGCGGAGATGCCCGTGGCCCCGCCACCCAGCGCCGCCCGGGCGGGCTCCTCGATGTGCATGATGTTCGGCGTCAGCTTCGCCCACACCGGCTTGTCGGTGACGCCCCGCACCCACCCGCAGACCTCCTCGAGAATCGCGGGGTCCTGTCCCATGGCCGACCCCATCCGCCGCTCGGGAAGCCCGTGCGGGCACGAGAAGTTGAGCTCAAATCCATCCACACCCGTCTCGGCACAGCGCTCGACGATCTCGACCCACGCGTCCCTGCGGTACTCCTCCATGACCGACGCGATGAGCACATGGTCCGGATAACGCCGCTTGAGCTCGCGGAACTCGTCGAGCCAGGTCTCAAGGGGTCGGTCCGAGATGAGCTCGATGTTCTCCCACCCGATGATTTCCTTGTGCTCTGATGCCCGCATCCGGGCATACCGGGGCGTGACGTTCACGATCTTCGACGCGTCGAGACAGACCGTCTTGGCGACTACCCCGCCCCAGCCCTCGTCAAAGGCCTTGGCGATGACGTTGGCGTTCGTGCCCGGCGGCCCGGACCCGATGATGAACGGGTTCGGCAGCACAAGTCCATCCACTTTCACACCGAGGTTCGCCACGTCGAGAAGCCTCCAGGCCGCGCTGCGTGCGGGAAGGAATGGTACGACCCGGCGGAAATCGCGGTTCCGGGCTGCCCCGTGCGTGCCAATGAAAAAACCCGGCACTCGGCAAAGCCGAAGTACCGGGTCTCGTGGGGGTCACAGTTGAGTGAGGACAAACAGAGCATACATCACGCGCGGGCGCGAGGGCAAGTCCGCGCGCGATCTTTCGCTTGAAGCAGGGTGTTCGACCCGGCAGCCGCGTGCGCAGGCGGCTGAGGAATATTCCTATCTTCACTGCGGCTCACCACCATCATCGCCGGCCAAACCTCGCCCACCGCTCGTTCTTCACTCACAAAGACCGGTATCCACGATCATCCAATGACGCCCGATGTCGCGCGACCCGCACCGGGGGAGCATCGATTTCGCCGACTCCGCGCTTCTCATGACCGCCCAAGCCATGGTTTCTGCTGAACGCAGATTCACGACACATTCACCCCGTGATCGGCGCAAGCGTGCATTATCGGCGGTCGCCAAACGACACAGCGACGAGGCTCGCCGCGGAACTGATAAACACAAACGGCGGGTACAGCGAGTGGAATCCGTGCTCCAAGCCTGACGGGCGACAGCACGGATCCCGAAAGCTCGACCCGATCCAGACGCACGACGCGGCTTATCCTCGTCACGACCAAAACCCGGGTAATTACCGGGTTTTTCTTCGTCTCCGTCGCGAGAATACAGGAATTACGGGTCCTATTGTCGTCTAACACTCTTGACCGGAGGCGACAGTGAACGCGGACCTTCTCCTGGGCGACGAAGCGGCGGCACAGGCCGCCCTGGACTCGGGCATCGGCGGGGCGTTCTCCTACCCGGGCACTCCCGCCACCGAGATCTTCGAGTACATCCAGGAGCACGCCGCCGGGGGAGGGTCCTCGGTCAGCGCGCTGTGGTCCGCCAACGAGAAAGTCGCGTACGAAGAGGCCCTTGGCATGTCATACGCGGGCCGGCGCGCGCTGGTCAGCATGAAGCACGTCGGCCTGAACGTGGCCGCCGACCCGTTCATGAGCTCGGCCATCACGGGGATCAACGCGGGACTCGTGCTCGTGGTCGGCGATGACCCGGGCATGCATTCCTCGCAGAACGAGCAGGATTCCCGGTATTACCACGAGTTCGCGCACCTCCCGCTCTTTGAACCCAGCAACCAGCAGCAGGTCTACGACCACGTACGGGAGGCATTCGAGTATTCCGAGGACGTGGGGCTGCCGGTGATGGTCCGGCTGGTGACGCGCCTGTGCCACAGCCGGTCGACCGTCATCACCCGCGGACCGGCCGAGATCGCCGCCGGTGTGCCCGGCCGGCCGCGGCCGGACCCCAGCGACTGGGTTCTGGTTCCCACCAACGCTCGCCGCAGGTACCGGCGGCTGCTGGAACTGCAGCCGCGCCTCTTGCGCGATTCCGAAGAGTCCCCGGCCAACTCTCTCCGGCTGGCGGGGCGTCGCGGGATCATCGCCGCCGGGATCGCCCACAACTACGTGCTCGAAGCCCTCGGATCGAGGACCACCGACTCGCTGCTGCACGTCCAGCGGTATCCGCTGCCCGAGTCGCTGATCCGCGAACTGGTCAATCACTGCGACGACATCCTGGTCGCCGAGGACGGCTACCCGTTCATCGAGGAGCGGATCGGAGGTCTGCTTGGCGTGCCCGGCAAGACCATCCGCGGCCGCCTCTCGGGCGATCTTCCGCGCGACGGGGAGCTGACGCCCGACAGCGTGGCGGCCGCGCTGGGGGTGCCGTTCGTGAACTCGGCGCAACCCGTTGACGGCCTGGCCGGTCGGCCGCCGCAGCTCTGCAAGGGATGCCCGCATTCCGACAGCTTCAAGGCGATCGTGGAGGCGGCGGCGGCGCTGGGCAACGCGTACATGTTCAGCGACATCGGGTGTTACGCGCTGGGCGCGATGCCCCCGCTGCGCGCGGTGCACTCGTGCGTGGACATGGGCGCCTCGATCGCGATGGCCTTCGGCGCCGCGCAGGCGGGCGTTCATCCCATCATCTGCACGATCGGAGACTCGACGTTCGCGCACTCGGGCATGACGCCGCTCATAGGGGCGGCCCGGGCCAACGCCAACATCACCATCTTCATCCTCGACAACGCCACGGTGGGCATGACGGGCGCTCAGGAGTCGATGAGCTGCGGCGAACGGCTCATCGACATCGTCCGGGGCCTGGGCGTCGATCCCGACCACCTGCACGTCATCGAGCCACTTCCCAAGAACCACGCCGCGAACGTGGCGCTCATCCGCCGCGAGCTCGAGTACCGCGGCCTGAGCGTCATCATCCCCCGCCGGGCGTGCATCCACGTCAAACGCCAGGCCCGCGACCGCGGGCCGGCGTGCGCAGCGGGGTGCGGCGGGTCGGACACGGTGCCGTTGACCCGCGAGCCGTAACTCAATCGGAGCACACCGTGCAGCAGAACATCATCCTGGCAGGTGTCGGCGGGCAGGGCATCCTGACGATCGCCAAGGCGATCTCGGGAGCCGCGGTGGCCCGGGGTCTGAACGTCAAGCAGGCCGAGGTCCACGGCATGAGCCAGCGCGGCGGCGCCGTGCAGTCGCACCTGCGCCTGTCCGACGAGCCCATCTATTCCGACCTGATCCCGTCGGGGCGCGTCGACCTCATCCTCGCGGTCGAGCCGCTCGAGGCGCTGCGGTACGTCCACATGCTCGCCCCCGACGGCGTGGTCGTCGCGTCGGCAAACGCCTTCGTGAACATCCCGAACTACCCGCCGGTCGAGCAGGTGATCGACCGGATCTCCGCCCTTCCCCGCCACGTGGTCGTCGATGCCGACCGCCTCGCCAAGGCCGCGGGGTCCGGCCGGTCGTCCAACGTCGTGCTGCTCGGCGCCGCCTCGGCGTTCCTGTGCCTGGGCGCCGACGAGTTGAACCGGGCGATCTCGGCGATGCTCGACGGCAAGGGGCAGGCGGTCGTCAGCACGAATATCAAGGCCCTTGCGCTCGGCCGGGCCAGCGCCGCGGCGTACCTGGAAGGGCTCGACCGGGGCGGAACCTCGCGAGCCGTCCGCCGATGGGTGGATTCCCTCGCGCCGGACTCGCTGCTGAGCACGAACGCCTCCGAACATCCCTCGTTCGACCCCTCCTCGGATGACGATCACCTCTCCGGCGCCGAGTCGCACGCGGTCGAGCGGCTGCTCCAAAGCGTGTACGAGTCGGACCGGCGTCAGCTCTACGAGCACGAGGTGTACCAGATCGTCCAGCTCGTCGGGGCGATTTCGCCGCCTCACCACGTCTTCCTGGGCATCGACAACCTCCTCTCGGAGGAGGCTCTCGCCGCGTTCCCCGGCGACCAGGTGGTGCTCAAGATCGTTTCGCCCGATGTCGTACACAAGTCCGACGCGCAAGGGGTGGTCTTCTGTCCCAAGCAGCCGGCGGCGGTCGAACGCGAGGTGGACCGGCTCATCAGCCTGCACCGGTCCCGCCAGGCTCGGGTCGATGGTGTTCTCGTGGTGGAGTTCGTCGAGCGCGGGAGGCAGGGACTGGGCGAGGAACTCTTCGTCGGGATCCGGGCAACGCGGGAATTCGGCCCGGTGATGGCCGCGGGGCTCGGCGGAGTCGACACCGAGTACCTGGCGCGGGTGTTGCGCCCGGGCGTGGGCGTCGCCAAGGCGGTGGCGACGGAGACCACGGCCGAGCAGTTCTTCGACCTGTTCCGCCGGACGGCGGCGTACGACATGATCTCCGGCGGGGTCCGGGGCCACCGGCGGATCGTCTCGGACGGAGAACTGCTGCGGTGCTTCAGAGCGTTCATCGCCGTTGCCCGGCGCTTCTGCGTCGACCGCGGGCAGGCGGGCCCGGATGTCGCCGAGCTCGAGGTCAACCCGTTTGCGTTCCGCCGCCAGCACCTGGTTCCCCTCGACGGCCGGGCACGGCTGGCGACGGCGACCCGGCGCCCGCTCCCCAGGCCGATCGGCACCGTCAGCGCGATGCTCGAACCCAAGACGATCGCGGTGCTCGGCGTGTCGGCCAAGGAGCAGAACTTCGGGCGGATCATCCTGCGCAACATTCTCGCGTGCGGGTTCCCGCGCGAGCACCTCACGGTCGTGAAGGAAGGGGTCGCGCAGATCGACGAGGTTCGCTGCGTGCCCGGGATCGACCGATTGCCGGGACCGACGGACCTGCTGGTCGTGGCGGCCGGAGCGTCGCAGCTTCCCGACCTTGTCGATCAGTGCATCGCATCGGGCAAGGTCTCGTCGCTCATCGTGATCCCCGGCGGAGCCGGCGAGACCGAGGGCAGCCAGGGCATCCTGGAACGCGTGCGCGAATCGCTCGCGCGTGCGCGGCAGCTTCCGGGCGGCGGACCGATCCTGCTGGGACCCAACTGCCTGGGCGTGCAATCACGGCCGGGAAAGTACGACACGTTCTTCATCCCCGATGCGAAACTGGACAAGCGTCGCGACCGGCCCGGCAAGGGCGTCGCGCTCATCTCGCAGAGCGGAGCCTTCATCATCACCCGGCTAAGCAACCTGGAAACGCTCGACCCGCTCCTCACCATCTCCATCGGCAACCAGGCCGACCTGACGATCTCGGACATCATCCGGTCCGTTGCCGGCCGGAGCGACATCCACACGATCGGGGCGTACGTCGAAGGCTTCAACGATCTCGACGGCCTGGACATGCTCCAGGCGATCCGCGACGCGACCTCCGCCGGCAAGACCACCGTGTTCTACAAGGCGGGGCGATCGGCCCAGGGCCGCGATGCCGCCGCCGGGCACACCGCCTCCATCGCCGGCGACTACGACATCTGCGAAGCCGGCGCGACCGCCGCCGGCGCGCTGGTTGCCGACTCGTTCACCGAATTCGAGCGGCTTCTTGAACTCTCCGCGGCGTTCCACGGGACGCCGGTGACGGGAACGGGACTGGCGGCGATCTCGAACGCCGGGTACGAAACCGTCGGCATCGCGGACCGGGTGCAGGGCGGCCCCGAGGATGTGGCGCTGCCGGCGCTGCAGAGCGACGCTCGCGAACGGCTCATCGAGGCGCTGCGCGAGCACGGCCTCGCCGGCCTTGTCAATGCCCGCAACCCGCTGGATCTGACGCCGATGGCGTCGGAAGCCGCGTACGAAGCCGCGGCGATGACGCTGGCCCAGGCCGCCGGGATCGACGCGCTGCTGGTCTCTGCGGTGCCGCTCACGCCCACGCTCTCGGCGACCGCCGCCGAACTCGAACGGGGACGCGGGTCGCTCGCCGATGTCATCGAACGTGTCTCTGCCCGGTGCGGGAAGCCCGTGATCGCGGTGGTCGACTCGGGCGCCGAGTACCATTCCTTCGTGCGCCTGATGCGGGATCGCGGGATTCCGGTGTTCCGGTCGGCGGACCAGGCGGTCCGCGCGCTGGGCCGGTACCTCACGCACCGGGTGCGCACGCGGGCGGCCCAACCGGCCCAGGTTCCGGTCGCCGTGCCGTGATCCGCCCTGCCCGCGCCGTTCTACCATCCGCCCATGCCACTCCTGGGCGTCAACATCGATCACATCGCCACGATCCGCCAGGCTCGACGCGGCAGCGAGCCCGATCCCGTCCGGGCCGCGCACGAGGCCGAGCTCGGCGGCGCCGACATCATCACCGTGCACCTGCGCGAGGATCGCCGCCACATCCAGGACCACGATGTCCAGCGGCTCGCCCCGTTCATCGCGGTACGTCTCAACCTCGAGATGGCCGCCACAGACGAGATGGTGTCGATCGCGCGGCGCCTGAGGCCGCACATGTGCACGCTCGTCCCCGAAGGCCGGCACGAGATCACGACCGAAGGCGGACTCGACGTCGCGGGCGAGCGCAAGCGGCTCGCGACGGCGGTGCGGCGCCTGCGTGCGGCCGGCGTCATGGTGTCGGCGTTCATCGACGCGGAGCCCGACCAGATCGCCGCCTCCGCGGACGCGGGCTTCGACGCGTGCGAGATCCATACGGGCCCGTACGCGGCCGCCTTCGCCGCCGCGGGGGGCGACTTCGCCCGAACCAACCTGCGCGATGAGCTCGCCAAGGTCGCCGATGCTGGCGAATTCATCCGAGCCAACCGCATGCGATTCAACGCGGGCCACGCGCTGAACTACCAGAACGTGCGCGCCGTGGCCGCGCTGCCGGAGGTCGCGGAGCTGCACATCGGCCACGCGATCGTCTCCCGAGCGGTGTTCGCCGGCCTGCGCACCGCCGTCGCGGACATGAAGGCCGCGATGAAGGGTTGAACCGCGCCCGCACACCCGAGCAATCAACCACCATCCCCAGGGGCAGGCAGGAACCATTCCGGAGGATTCGCCCGATGAACTCGCCGATGCAAGCCCACTACCTCGCGCTCCAGTCGTACGAGACGTGGGCCATGAAGGAGGTGATGGGCTCGCTGGCGACGGTGCCGGCCGAGAACACCGCGGGCCCGGCGTTCACCCGTGCGCTGCAGATCCTCGGGCACATCCAGGTTGCCCGGCGGGTGTGGCTGTCGCGGCTGGAAGGCCGGCCCGATCGCCCGGACGACTGGTTCCCGGCGTGGAGGCCCGACCAGCTTGTGCAGACCGCCGACCAGTTCGACCGTCGCTGGCACGACTTCATCATGCACGCAGGCGCGGACGACTTCCGCAAGGAGATCGAGTACACCAGCAGCGAGGGCGTCGCGTACACCAGCCGTGTCGGGGATGTTCTGACGCACGTATACAACCACTCGACCTACCACCGCGGCCAGGTTGCCCGGCTCGTCACCGAAGCCGGCGGGCGTCGCGCCACGACCGATTACATCGCGCTGGTGCGCAAGCAGCGGTGAGAACATGCCCCTGGACGAAACGGCCGGACTAAGAGCACCATGGCGGTGATCGCTCCAATCACCTGTTCGCTGCGAACGGCCCAGATCCTGATCCGGCCGGCGGCGCCCGCCGACGCGGCCGCGATCACCAGGTTCAACTGCGCGATGGCGGACTTTGAGTTCACCGTCGTCGAGGCGGACGAGTCGTCGGCCGATGTCGACGCGCTCGCAGGGGAGCTGGCGTCGGACGCCGCCAACCCGCAGCACCTGCGGCTGCTCGCCGAGCACGACGGCTCGATTGTCGGGACGCTCGACTTCGCCGCGCCCTCGAAACGACGCATCCGCCACCGCGGGCGCTTCGGGATCGCGGTTGCCCGCGACTGGCGCGGATGCGGCGTGGGAACAGCGCTCATCCGGGCGATGATCGACTGGGCCCGGGCACACCCGCATATCGAGAAGATCCGCCTGGGCGTGCTCGGCGAGAACCACCGAGCCGTCGAGCTGTACCGGCGGCTGGGTTTCGTGGAAGAGGCCCGTCGAGCGGGCGAGTTCAAGCTGCCGGGCGGGCGCTACTGCGACGACATCATGATGTGCCTGTGGGTGAAGCCGCGGCCCCCCGCAAGCCATTGACCCAGCCGGGAAGGACGATCGGGGCGTGCGTCCGTCAATGGGCCCGGTGGGAATCGAACCCACACGCCGCTCGCGCGGCAGCGGATTTTAAGTCCGCTGCGTCTGCCGTTCCGCCACGGGCCCGATGGTGATTCTACGTCGCTGTGCGCCTCATGGGATCGCACGATATCTCCAGTGTTTTGAGGCGTTTTTGCATTATCGACTGGGGCGGCTTCGGGCTCGTTCTCGGGTCTCACCCGGTCCCCTCCGGAATCACGAAAACTCCCGTTTTGCGCCAAGCAGGACGCCAAGACATTTTGCCCGTTCGCTGTCACGCGGCCGTTCGTGTCGGCGGTTCGCGCGCGGGAGGTGGGAATCTCGGGCAGGGCCTTGAGCGCCTCGACCTCGGCGCCCTTGAGCGTGTGCGAGTAGCGGTCCATCGTCAGCGTGATGGTCGAGTGCCTCGCGAGTGTCTGGGCGGTCTTCGGATGCACGCCGCCGGTGGCGAGACAGGTGATGAACGTGTGCCGGAGGGCTTGGAAGTCGGCGACCTTGCCGGCCGAGTCGCGGTACACGAGAAACTCCGACTTCCGCCGCTCCTCCCGATCCGCGTCGGTCGTGGCGTCGGCGATCCACGCCTCACGTGCGGCGACCAGGTCCTTGCGGAGCATGCCGGCGACACGCGACTCGCTGGGGATCGCGAACGCCATCTTGCCCTTCTCGCCGCCGTCCAAGAACGTGGTGAGGTCGCGGGCGAGCGCGGGGCGGATGGGGAGCACGTCTTCTCGGCGGTGCTTGCTGTACGCAGCCGAGACCGTCACGGTGGGCGGGTCGGTGTCGAGCGAGAAGCTCGCGGTCGTCAGGCTCCGAATCTCGTTGGCCCGGAGGCCGGTCTCGATGGCGACGCGGTAGAGCATCGCCCGCTCGAATCCCGTCATGTTGGAGCGGGGCTCGCCCTGGGCTGTGGCACTGAGGAGCCAGAGCATCTCTTCGGGCGAGAGCGCCCGCCGGTCGTGGCGCCTGTCGGTCTTCACGTTGAGGGGGTCGATGTGGGAGACGGGCGAGGTCGTGGCTCGGCGGTTCTTCACCATCCACCGGCAGAACGACTTGAGCGAGCCGAGGTAGTAGTTGAAGGTTTGCGGGCTGAGCTTCTCCTCGCCCTCGCGGAGTCCGTTCAGGAAGGACTGGACCTTGGTGCCCGTGATCTGCGGCCAGAACGTGAAGCGGCACTCCTCGAAGATCCGCGTGATGCGGGTGCATGTGGCCTCGACGTGCTTGGCCGTGTTGCCCTTCGATTCGAGGGCCTTGCGGAAGTCGGCGACGTGCTCCGAGAGCGGCTTGGACATCGACGCGCGCTCCGAGTCGATCAGGCCGATCTCCAGAAGGCGGCGGCGGATCGCCTTCGGCAGGTCCGCGAGCCATCCCTGGAGGGCCGGGTCCGTCTGGCCGGCGGTGGCGACGTGGTACGACACGAGCCGGTCCAGGTTCTTGCCCAGCTCCTCGCTGGCGGACTTGCTGGAGAAGGCGGGGAGCCTTCGTGTGATGTCACGCTGGTCCCGGAACTCGACGTACCACTTCGGCGCGGTCTTGGAGCGACCGGAGCGGTCTCGGTATTTGGTCTTGAACAATCGCATGAGGGATCCTTCCGCGGAATCGAGGGCGGTCTACCGGGGTGGGTGGTCGGCTTCCCATTTGTCGCGGGGCGGGCGGCCGTCGCTGAGCCATTTTTCGATCGTCCTGCGGTCCCATCGCACGGCCCGATTGAATCGGGTCGGGCTGGGCAGCTTGCCCGAGGAGTGCAGGCGCCACAGCGTGGCGGGGCTCAGCTCGAGAAACGCAGCGAGCTCGTTGGCCGTAAGAGTGCCTTTGCGCCGATCAAGCTCAGTGCCGGAGATGGCAGTCTTGAGTGATATGAGAAGGGCCCGGACTAATGACAGCGGCCGTGCAAGCAGACGGAAAGGAAGGGAACTCGTTCTGGTGGAAGGTGCATTCATCCCACGGACTCCTGGTCTCGATGCTTCGATTTGAACAGTCGCCTGGTGATTCCTTGTGGGCGTTTCTACCGGTGGCCGCGCTCGGCCTCCCACTTGTCACGGGGGGGGCATCCGTCGCTGACCCATTCTTCGATTGTCCAGCGGTCCCACCGCACGGCCCGATTCAGTCGGATGGGTCTGGGCAGTTTTCCAGCAGAGTTCATTCGGCACACCGTGGCACGACTCACGCCGAGAAACGCCGCAAGTTCGAGGGTATTGAACGTGCCTTTCTTCGGGTCTGGTTCGGGCGCCGATGTGGCAGGTTTGAGCAACATGGTGATCTCCATACTGAAGGCTGGAAACTTGCGGCAGTAACCGGCGCTCCCGGTGGCGCGATTCCTCAGAGGGCTCGTTGCAGGAGGCCCATGCGGTGGGCGTGCTTTGGGAGCAGGAGTGGCCCATCGTCGAAGAGCCGTAGGTCGCAGAGCCGGTAGATCACGCCCGCATCGTGCACGCCAAAGACGCGGGCAAGGTGCGGGATGACGGTGTGGGTCCACATGTGCGTGGCGCGGGGCGTATCCGACAGGAGGTCGATGATCGCGTTTTCCGGGTCCCATTCTGCCAAGCGGCAGACAGCGAAGAACTCCCGGACCAGCAGGTGAGGGGGCATGAGGAAGGCGGCTGCAAATCGGTCGGCCTGGCGTTCCCAGATGTCTCGGTACCGCCAGCCGGGATCGGAAGAACAGACCGGGGCTTGCTGATGTGTCGGACGTGTGTGGAGGACGTGGTGGCCAACCTCATGGGCGGTCGTCCAGCGGACCTTGGCCTCGTCGTCTGCGAGGTCCTGGTGTATACGGATGATTTTCATGCCCAGAATGGCATATCCGCAGGTCATGAAGCCCGGCCTGTTCGATTGGATCTGCTCAAAGCCGAAGTCATACCCGAGAGGACTCTCGACCCAAAGCTCCGCTGGGATTGGCGTGGGAGGCTCACGAAGGGCCTTGGCGGCAAGGCACCCGTGGAGGCACGCCGCAGCAGCCAGTTCAGCCTCGAGAAGGTCGTCACGCGGTTCGGCGAAAAGGTGGACGGGTTCGGTGGTCATTTCTTCTTCCCTCGACTCTCCTTCGCGAGTTGCTTCGCTCGGCTGATCAGCGCATCCCACTGATCGGACGAGAGCTCCTCGGCAGCGCGGAGTAGCGCGGGGGCTTTCTCCGCCGTGGTTGGGGTCTTGGTGATGATCCTCTTTGCACCCTCGTCCAGCTTCTTCCATCCCGAATGAAGCGTCGCTGCGTCAACTTGGTACTGCTCCGAGATTCTCGTAAGGAGGGCCTCCGAGGGAGTCCTCCGGCCCTTCTCGACGTCGGTCAGGTGTGCGGGGGTGATGTCCAGGATCGCCGCCATTTCGCGGAGGCCCTTGCCGAGAACCTCGATCCGTTTCTGGCGAAGGGCATCGCCGATGGGTTGGGGCGTGGGTTGGGCGGGGTGATTCGCCATGAGTGGACTCCTTGTTAGCACTGTATGCTGTGTACGCATTCCATGCCACGGTAGTTCCCCGCCCGCTTGGGTTTCGGGCTGGTTGAAGTCTCAGGCCGTTTCAGCGTGACTCACAGCGGGAGCGGGTTGGCCGCGGTCGGCTTGTTCCCCGGAGCCGGTACGGTAAAGATCGACGCCTAGCGGCGGGAACGCCGCGGCTGTCAGACACGCCAACGCTGTGCTGATGCCATCGTGGCGGGCCACACCACCCGGGAAGGTCGCCTCACCAGCGGCCGAAGGGCGCGGTCTAACCAACCGCGGCGGTGTGGTCCCGTAGAGCCGGATGCGTGGAGACACGCTCGTCCGGTTCGACGGAGGCTCGTCGGAGTAATGCCTTGCTGTTGGAGGGACGTTCCCTCCACAAGGTCCAATCCCGGCGTTCTATCCGATGGGTGTTCCCGGAGGCTGTAGGAGCCGGGGCGACGAGGACACGCCCGGCGCTGGCTCAACCAGCGCGGGTCGTGATGCACAAAGCGGGTGAAAATCCCCCCAGGGGGTCCGGGCCGTGCGATGCACGGTCCGTTCAACCTGAGCCGGCGTGGGGAGCTCGTGTGCGGCGACGCACACGACCGGGCCACAACCAGGCTCGGCGATCGAACGCAAGTCGTTCGACGGCGAAAAGCTCAACCACGAAAGGCCCGACCCGCCCGACGGGCGAGGGAAGGGCTTGCCGGTGAGTCCGGATGGAGACGGTGCCGAACCGCTCAAGCCGGTTGTCGATGGGTAAGCGGGCGCTTCTCGTTTCTTCCCGCTGAAATCGCGAGCACGGGCGAAGGGCCCATCCTCGCGGAAACTGCGCCGCCCGGGAGGGCGGACGTACGACAACAGGCCGGAGGTCAGCCTCCAAGCGACGTGACCGTTCGGACGGAGTGCATCACTAACTCGGGAAGGGCTTATGCGGCCGGGATGGTTCCCGGTGCCCTGGCTGGTCGCCAGGGTGATTCAAACGCTGGAGCCTGGGAGAGTGCCGCAAGTAGGACCGGACGGGAGTCCGGCGACGCCGCTGCAAGGCAGTGGCGGGGTCGTTCGCTGCGCTACGGGTGGTGCCGGGCGCACACAGCGAGCACGAAAGCGGCGACGGGAGTTTTCCCGTCACGATGAAGCACTCCGGCGAGTGCCTCGGCCAGTCTGTAGCGGTCGGTCTTGCGGATCGTGAGGTCGGGTTCCCGGTCGGCCGAGAGCTTGTGGGCTTCGTCGAAGACCACCAGGTCATACGGCTCCACCGCCGCATCTTGAAGCCGGGCGAATGCCTGGTCTTGGCGAAGGGTGTCAACGCTGCAGATGACGCGAGCACCGTCCGTGCCGACGAACGGGTTGCTGGCTCGCATGTCGCTGCCACGGACGATCCGGAAGTCCAAACTGAAAAGCGTGCGGAGTTCTCGCTCCCAGTTCCCGACCAAGCCCGCCGGCGGAATGATGAGCACGCGTCGAATCAGACGACGGGCGAGCATCTCACGGACGTACAACCCCGCCATGATTGTCTTCCCGGCACCGGCATCATCCGCGAGGAGGAAGCGCAGCCGTGGCTGCCGGAGGAGGTGCTCGTACACCGCGATTCGCTGGTGCGGGAGAGGATCGATGAGCGAGACTTCGGTCGCGAAGGCTGGGTTGGCGAGATGCCCAAAAGACAGCCGCTCAGCCTCGGTGACCAAGCGGACTTCCTCGGCTGGGGCCAGGAAATCGACCGATGGCGGTATGGTGGAAGCCGCGGCGCCAGACTCGATCGCGATGCGACCTTCTGCCGCTCCGTATCGCTCTTCAGCGCGGCACAGGAGGTCCCAAGCCATTCTGGAGGGGCGTTGGCCATTCTCCCAGCGGTTGATCGATGCGAAGGATGTTCCCAGCAACTCGGCCATCTTGACTTGTGTCAGACCGAGTCGCCCGCGCAGGTCACGCAGCCGGGCCGCGAAAACGGCGTCGTTCATACTGTCGCGTGCGATACTGCGACTGGAGACCATGAACACAGTGTATTCGTGTCCGTGACGAAGTACAGTCGTATCGCAAATGCTATAGGTACGGAGTATGAACGGGGTTCGGCTGAACGAGACCCGGTGGCGGGTCCTAGAGAATGTGGCAACCCTCAGGCGATGGCAGCGAGCAGCGGCCCGGCCACGGCGTCGGTCTCCGTGCGGTCGGCCATGTCCGAAATCGCTGTGGCAGAAGCGCTGCTCAAGTGCCACGGCTCCGTTGCTGTGGTTTCTCGATCACAACGGGCAAACCGACGCCATTCTCCTCGATCATGGAGGAGAGCAGGAATGCCGCCTCGTATGCTGCCGCCAGAGATCGAAAGGGTCTGATAGGGTCACAGAGCGTGGTTTCAACAACTACATCGTCAGTGGTGACGCCATGGAGCACTACACACCAACCCTCGCGGTTCCGAGTCACGACGCTGCGCACCCGTAGTTCGCATTGGCTAAACGTCTTCGTGGGCGTCATGGTCCTGATCACGGAGAATCTCCACCCCGTCCTAGAGGTACGGCTCCGACAATGGCATTCGGAAACCAGCCATCGTCGGCACTAAGCGTCCGTGTAGGAATCCGTTGCGGCTTGAAGAAGGACCGGTGGCGGGTCCTTCTGGGGCTTGATCAGGCAACGGACGCCAGCAGCGGCCCCGCCGCGGCGTCGATCTCCACCCTGTCGCCTGCGTTGGTGGCGCGGGCCCCGATGCGGGTGATCGCGTCCACGAGGGCGAAGATGGTGAACCGTCCGTTCCGACGGGCGATCTCCAGGGCCTCCTTGGCGAGAGCTTTGCCCACGCCGTGGATGCCGAGCGCCTTCAGCACGTCCTCGTCCTCGGTGCCAAGCGTCGTGTTCATCGCCTTCTTGATGACCTCGACGAATCCGTGTCGCCGGACGTCCCGACGCTCCACCAACTCGTGGATCAGCGCGCGGATGTCGCGGAGAGCGTCGCGGACGTTGGCCGTGTGCTTGCGGCTGAAGTCGATGACCTCGACCGCGTCCCAGACGATGTGGTTCTGGCACACGGCCTGGAACCAGAACGTCTGGATGCCCACCGACCGCTTGCCCACCTCAGAGTTCCAGAGGAAGAACCCCGGTGCGAAAGCCTCGCCGTTGATCTCGGTCCAGCCGGTCGGGTCGATCAGGAAGCAGAACATGTCCTGCTCGCCCCGATAGAGCCCGGTACCGCCGCGGGCTTCGCCGCCGCCCGCCCCCCCAGCTTGCTGCGGGGGCTGGAAGTCCGTGGCGAACTCCCGCACGATGGAGAGCAACTCGATGTCGTGCAGGCGGGTGTAGCTGGCGCCGTGGACGGAGCGGACCAGGTCGTCCGCCGCGTACACCTGCAGCGGCTTGGTGCCCCGAGGCAGCGTTTCGGCGAACACCGACGACGCCGTCGGACCCGAGAGGCGGTTGATGGTGTCGCGGTTGATCCCCGCGAGGCCGCACAGCTGGCCGAAGCTCCAACTGTTGAGGCGGAACTTCCGGTCCTCGCCGATGCGGAGCGCGAGCCTCCCGCCATCGGCGAACGCTTCGAGGTCGTCGGGCATCTCCCACAGGTCGCGCGAACGTTCTTGCTGGGTCTGGCAGTTCTGCCACAGGTCGTCGAGGGTTGCGAAACTCTCGTCGGGCGTGCGGCGGAACAGCTCCTGACTGGCACGGGTGAGTGCCTGCTTCATCGTGAACTCCTTTCGAAATGGGCTTGAGAACCTTGGAAAACCGTGAAATGCCACCGGTCCTATTGGTCGTTGTGGACCAAAGCACGGAACACGTGCCGTTTGCAAGTGGGGGCGGCGGCCGCGAGCGGGCTCGCCTCAAACCGCGATTCGTTCCACGATGTTGCGGCTCACGCGCAGTTGGCGCCGGTCGTAGAGCCGCGTCGTGCGGGGGTCGCTGTGGCCCAGGAGGTACTGCACCTCCGCCGGGTCCACACCCTGCTCCAGGAGGTTGGTGGCCGTGCCCGCTCGGAAGGAATGGCAGCACAGGCTGGACGCAGGGAGTCCTGCCGCGAGGAGCCGGCGCTTGACCATGCGGAGCATGTCGTTGGCGCTCATGCGGCGGAGGAGCAGCTTCCCGGTCCGACCGGCCGCAGTGAGGAAGACGGGTCCGCCCGGGTCGGAGGAAGGGCACTCCCCGAGATAGCGCTCGATGAGGAGTTGCAGATCGTGCCGAACGGGGATGACGCGCTGCTTGTCGCCCTTCTCGTCAAAGCGGAGGTAGAACTGGCGGCCGTCGGTGAAGAAGTCGCCGCGGGAGAGCTTGGCGACGGCGCCGACACGAGCCGCGGTGAAGATGAGCGTGGCGATGATGGCACGGTCGCGGAGGTCGATCGGGCGAGCAGCTCCGATGGAGTCGAGCAGCGTCCGCGCCTCGCGTGGGTCGATGGCGGGCGTCTTGCCCTCGGTCACCGAGTGACGCGGACCCCGAACGGACAGGGCAGGGTTCAGGATGATCGCGTGCCGCTGGACGCAGTAGTCCAGAAACAGACGGATGGCCGCGAGGTGGACTTTGCGGGTGGGCTTGGACAGAGCACGGCCGGGATTGCTGCTGCTCTGACTGTCGAGCATCTGGATGTAGTCCGCGATCACCCGCGGCACCCAGATCACCCCCCAATGCAATGCCACCAGGACGATGTCGACGCGCTCGCGCAACTGCGTGATGTCTTCGAGCAGCATGGCGAGATCGGCGCGATCATCCATCACCAGTTGGGCGCCGGCCTGCCTGCACCGCGATGCGATCGTCCGCGACTCCTCATACAGGGAGCGGGAAAAATGGCCTTTGTGCCGGATCTGCAGC
>JAJVHS010000042.1 GCA_022072615.1 Phycisphaerales bacterium | reverse complement strand
GCTGCTGGGGAAGCGGCTCGACGAGGAGGTCATCGCGCAGCTCGAGCGGCGGCTGCTCGAGGCCGACGTGGGGGTCCGGACCACCACCCGCCTGGTGAGCGGGATCCGTGACGCGTACCGAGCCGGCAAGATGGACCGCGGCGAGCAGGCGCTCGAGTACATGAAGGCGGAACTCAAGAAGATGTGGCCGCCCGCCGAGCGGAAGCTGCTCACCGCTCCCGAAGGCTCGAAGCCCACCGTGATCCTGGTCACCGGCGTCAACGGCGTCGGCAAGACCACGAGCATCGCCAAACTCTGCAAGAACCTCCGCGACCAGGGCGCCTCGGTGCTGCTGGGCGCGTGCGATACCTTCCGGGCGGGCGCGGTCCGTCAGCTCGAGATCTGGTCCGAGCGGCTCGGCGTGGACGTCGTGAAGGGGCAGCAGGGGGGCGACCCGGCGGCGGTCGCGTTCGACGCGTGCGCCGCCGCCAAGTCCCGCGGGGTGGATTTCCTGATCCTCGATACCGCCGGTCGCCTGCACACGCAGGATCCGCTCATGAGGCAGCTCTCCAAGATCCGGGGGGTGGTTTCGAAGCAGATTCCGGGAGGGCCGCACGAGGTCCTGCTGGTCCTCGACGCGACCAGCGGCCAGAACGCGCTCCGCCAGGCCGAGGAGTTCGACCGGGCGGTGGCCGCGGGCGGCCAGGCTGGTGGGCCCGGCAGCGGGGGGGTGACTGGCATCTTCCTCGCGAAGCTCGACGGCACGGCCAAGGGCGGGATCGTGATCGCGATCAAGGATGTGACCTCGATCCCGGTCAAATTCGTCGGCGTCGGTGAGACCCCCGACGACATGCAGCCGTTCGACCCTGATTCCTTTGTTGATGCGATGTTCGCCGAGGAGAACGCCACTCCGTCCCAGTAACGATGCCGGATCGGCTGACGGACGGGCGCGGCGGGCGCATCCTTGTGGTTCATTCCCGGCGTTCGACCGGGGACACGCGGTACGGAGCACGTCATGCGCAGCACAATGCACCTTGTTGGCCGGGTCGGGTCGATCGCGATCGCCTGCGCGATCTCGGCCCCCTTGCTGGTTTCGACGACGGCGCTGGCTCAGCAGCGGGTCGTGGCGAGGTCGTTTGTCGGCGCCCCCGGGGGCGGCGGCAGCAACCAGATCAGCACGCGCAGCGTCGAGAAGTACGCCAGGCTGCTGAAGCTGACCGAGGATCAGGCCGAGACGGTCAAGGCTCTGCACGAGGGGTACCAGGCCGCCTTCCGCGACGCTTCCACCGACATGCAGAAGGATCTCGAAGAGGCCCGCCAGGCCTTCGAAGAGACCGAGGACGCAAGCGTGTTCGCGGAGCGGTTCCCCGCGGCCAGGCAGCGGTTCCGCGAGCGCACGACCAAGGCCGAGACCGAGTTCTTCAACGACGTGAAGCAGATTCTCACCGAGTCGCAGCTCGCCGCCTGGCCGAGCGTCGAACGGGCTCGCCGCCGAGAGACGGTCCTTCGCGGCGGCACGCTCAGCGGGGAGTCGGTGGATCTCACCGAGATCGTGCAGGGTTTGAACGTCTCCGAGCCGGAGGCCGACGTAGTCGAGGTGCTGAACCAGTACGAAGTCGACCTGGACCGTGCGCTCCTGGCCAAGAAGGCCATGCTCGACGCCCAGGGCGAGTTCGATTTCAAGCCCGGCGCGATCGACCTGTCGGATATCCAGAAGCGTTCGGCCGATGCGAAAGAGGCCGGGGGCAAGATCAAGAACGTGAACGAGGAGTATGCCCGCAAGATCGAGCAGCTCCTGCCGGAGGATGTCCGCCCGGCGTTCGGCAAGGCGGTGAAGCGGCAGTCGTTCCCCCGCGTCTACCGGCCGTCGCAGGTGAGCAAGGCGATCGACTCGGCGTTGAAGTTTGACGACCTGGACGCCAGCCAGAAGGACACGCTCCGGAGCCTCCGAGACTCGTACGAGCGCGAGGTTTCGCCCCTGAACGATGCCTGGGCCGCGGCAATCGAGAAAGACGAGCAGGACCCGAACAACATGGCGCTGGGCGACGGGTCCATGCAGATCAAGATCGGCGGCCCGGGCGGCGAGGAGGACGAATCGCCGCTCGCGAAGGCACGCAAGGCTCGGCGGGAGTTCGACGAAAAGACCCGCGAGCGGCTGAACGCGGCGCTCTCCCCCGCCCAGCGTGAGCGGCTGCCCAAGCCGACCCCCGGGGGCGCGATGGGCGAGATGGAAACCGAGGACGAGGACGTGGTGGTCGCCCCCCGCGGCGTGTTCATCAGTCGGTGATCCGCGCCGGCATCGCCGGACCCGGGCAAGTTGCAACGGTCTTCGGAGAATCCCAGTACAATGCAGGCGGAACGGCGGCGCGTGCTTCCGGACCGCCTGTCATTGGGGAGTCGAGTCATGACCGTCATTCGACGAGCGGCCGCTGTTGTCGGGCACATTGCCACCGCGCTGCTGGGTGCGATCCTGCTGCTGGCGCCGGCCGGGTTGCTGATCGGGGCGTCCGCGCCTGCCCGCGCTCAGATGTTCCAGATGGAGGCCGCGGGGAACGAAGGCCTCATCTCGCGGCGCAGCGTCCAGCTGTACGCGAAACTGCTCGGCTTCGAGCAGGACCAGCTCGACACGGCGCTGACGCTGTACGAGGGCTACCAGGCCGAGCACAACCGCGTCCGCGACGAGCAGCAGGCCTTCATGAAGAAACTCCAGGAGGAGTTCGAGGAAACCCGTGACTTCACGGTCTGGCAGAAGGAACTCCCCAAGAAGCAACAGGAGTTCGCCAAGCAGATGCAGGCGGCCCAGACGTCGTTCCTGAACGACGTCAAGGGGCTGTGCACGCCGGCCCAGGAGGAAAAGTGGCCGGCGGTCGAGCGGCAGCGCAAGCGCGAGGTGTACCTGCGGTTGCCGTTCGTCGCGGGCGTTTCGGTTGACGTCGTTGATTGCGCTCGCCGAGTCGGCATGGCGCCCGAAGAAGGAAAGGCGCCCGCCGAGGTCAAGGAAGCGCTCGACGAGTACGAGATGACCCTGGATCGCAAGCTTTCCGACGTCGAGCGCATGGTCAAGGACGCCGAGGGCAAGGCCGCCGACATGGCCGCGAACTTCGACTTTGCCAAGATCCAGGAGATGCTCAAGAAGTTCAGCGACGAGGCGATCCTCATCCGCAACATCAACCGCGACAGCGCCCGGCGCGTGTCCGCGCTGCTCACCGACGACACCCGGGCCAAGTTCGACAAGGAAGTGCAGCGCCGCAGCTACCCGCGCGTCTACCGGACTCCGTATGTCGTCCGGGCCATGGACGCCGCCGTCAAGATCAAGGGCCTCGACGACCAGCAGAAGGCCGACATCGAGCAGCTCAGGGCCGGCTACGAGCGCGAGGCCACGCCGCTGAACCAGAAATGGGCGGCGGCCATCACCGAGCGCGAGGACAAGGAAGGCAGCCCGTACCTGGCGATGATGAACTGGCAGGGCGAGCAGAAGGACAACCCGGTCACGGCCGCCCGCAAGGCCCGCCGGGAGCTCGACGACCAGTTCAAGGACCGGCTGCTGGCGCTGCTCAAGGACGACCAGAAGCAGCAGCTCCCGAAGGAAGACTCTGTGCCTCAGGGCGTCAACGCCCAGCAGATGGACGCCATGGAAGACTTCATGCCCGTCGATGAAGATGAAGGCGAGGAGTAGGCAATGACGCGTTGGGGGATGCGTTGATCACGCGGGGATACGGTTGGTCCACGCCGGTCGAGGGGAATTGGCCTCCCCCGTGGCGGCGTTCGGACGGGGTGCGGAGCGTTCACGGATGACGACACTCGCGCAGGATCGCGGTGACCACGCCGCTACCGCCTCGTCCGGGCCGACCCGGACCATCCTCGAGCAACTGCCCGAGATCAGCCCCGGTGCGTCCAAGGCAGCGACGGCCGAGCAGGCGGTCCGCCTGCGAGCGGTCCCGTACGGCTTCAGCGGCGACAAGCTCCTGGTCGCGATGCTCGACCCGATGGATTTCTCCGCCGCCGACGAGATCTCGGTCACGGCCCGGCGGCCGGTGCAGCGGGTCGGGGCGACGGCGGAGGTGTTCGAACTCCTGCTCCGCCATGCGTACGGCATCACCGCCGCCCAGATGGCGGCCCGGCTGGCCGGCAGCGACGAACCCACCGACGACCTGTCCGCAAACCTCGAGTCCGTCGAGGCGGCCGACCTGCACCGGATGGCCGAGCAGCCGTCGCTGATCAACCTGGTCAACCTGATCATCCTCGAGGCGATCCGCGCCCGGGCCAGCGACATCCACGTCGAGCCGTTCGAACGGTCGCTGAGCGTCAAGTACCGCGTCGACGGCGTGCTCGTGACGCAGGAATCTCCCCCGCGGCACCTCCAGCCCGCGATCACCAGCCGCATCAAGATCATGGCGGGGATGAACATCGCCGAGCGGTACGCCCCGCAGGACGGCCACATCACCCTTCGGTTCGAGGGCCGCAAGATCGACATCCGCGTCTCGACGGTGCCGACGATCTACGGCGAATCGGTCGTGATGCGAATCCTCGACAAGGAATCCATCAAGCTCGACCTTGAGACCCTGGGCATGCGGACCCCGGACCGGGAGATCATGGCCCGGTGGATCGACCTGCCCCACGGCATGATCCTGGTCACCGGTCCGACCGGGTCGGGCAAGACGACGACGCTCTACGCCGCCCTCACCAAGCTCTACGACCCCAAGCTGAAGATCATCACGATCGAGGACCCGGTCGAGTACGAGCTCTCGGGCGTGAACCAGATCCCGGTGAATCCCAAGCGGGGCCTCTCCTTCGCCTCCGGCCTGCGGTCGATCCTCCGCCAGGACCCCGACGTCATCATGGTCGGCGAAATCCGCGACGCCGAGACCGCCGAGATCGCGGTCCGGGCCGCGCTGACCGGCCACCTGCTCTTCTCGACGCTGCACACCAACAACGCGCTCTCGGCGGTGGGGCGGCTGCTGGACATGGGGATCGAACCGTTCCTGCTGTCGAGCGTGCTCGAGGGCATCATGGCGCAGCGCCTCGGCCGGCGCCTGTGCCAGAACTGCAAGACCCCCGCGCCCATCGGCGAGGCGTCGCGGCACCGGCTCGCGGCCGCCGAGACGGCCATGTTCCCCTCGGGGATGGGTTTCAAGGGAGCCGGCTGCGACCGCTGCGACGGCACGGGCTTCCGCAGCCGCGTGGGTTTCTACGAGATGGCCCCGATGACGGGTGATCTTCGCCGCGCCGTGTCGGAACGAGCCACCACGCAGCAGCTCACAAGGATCGTCGGATCGGGCTACGTCACCATGCGGCGCGACGGCATCATCAAGGCGTCACAGGGCCTGACGACCGTCGAGGAAGTGCTCCAGGCCACGCAGGACGCGGAGGAGATCCCGCTCGCGTGAGCCTGCGGCGGCGCTGCGGCTCGGTTTGTCTCTCAGCTTTTCAGTCTGAACGTTCTCAATGCCCACTTTCGCGTACAAGACCATCTCCGGCGGGAACGGCGCCACCATCCAGGCGGCCGACCGGCCCTCAGCCGTGCGCGAGCTGATGCGCCGGGGCATCACGCCTGTGTCGGTCGAGCCGGTGGCGGTTTCCGTCCCCAGCCCCACGAGGAAGGGCGACGCCCGGGCCGAGGCACTAGCCGCTTCGCCGTTTGCGTCCAAGGCGCTGTCGCGTGGCGAGATGGCGTCGTTCGTGCGCGAGCTTGGCACGGCGGTGCAGGCCGGGCTGCCCCTGGTCCAGGCACTTCGCACGATCGCCCGTCAGGGCCGCGGCGCCAGGCAGAAGGAAGTGCTCCAGAAGATCATCGACGAGGTCGAGCACGGCCGGAGCCTGGCCGACGCCTTCGCCTCGTGCGGCCGCGAGTTCAGCGATCTGATCATCAACATGGTGCGCGCGGGCGAAGCGTCGGGCAAGCTTGAAGAGGTCCTGCACCAGGCGGCCGACCTGCTCGATCAGGACGTGAAGCTGCGGCGGAGCATCCTCTCGGCGACGCTGTACCCCCTCATCCTGCTGGCGCTGCTGGTCATCGGCATCATCGTCATCGTGACGTTCATCGTGCCCAGCGTGCTTGAGACCGTGAAGGGCCAGATCACCGAGCTGCCGGTGCCGACGCAGATCGTCCAGGGAATCGCGGCGTTCTTCGGCGGGTACTGGTGGGCGATCATCCCCGGGTGCATCGCCGCGGTCTACGGCGCCGGCGTGCTGTACGCCCAGCCCGAGTTCCGCATGTCCTTCGACACGTTCATCCTCAAGGTCCCGATCCTCGGCCGCCTGCTGCGGGACGTGGCGGTGGCGCGGTTCACGCGCACGCTCGGCACGCTCACGTCGGCCGGCGTCCCCATCCTCCAGTCGCTCCGCATCACCAAGGGGACGCTGGGCAACAAGGCCATGGAGCGCGTGATCGACGACGTATCCGAGCAGGTCGCCGGCGGCCGCACGATCGCCGACCCGATGGAGAAGAGCGGCTACTTCCCACCCATGCTCGTGCAGATCGTCAATCTCGGCGAACGCTCCGGGCGGCTCGACGAGATGCTCCGCCAGGCCGCCAAGTCGTTCGAGGAGCGCACGGAAACGAGCGTCAAGCTGTTCACGACCGCGCTGCCGCCGATCCTCGTGGTGATCCTGGCGTGCTGCGTCGGGTTCCTCGTGCTCGCGATTCTGTTGCCGATGCTCCAGATGCAGGATTCGCTGCGATGAATCTTTCCGCGCCCCGGCGCGACCCCAGTCTTACGGAGAATGCCATGAACCCCTCGTCCCGTGCCCGCCGCGACCGTTCCCGCCCGGGCTTCACGATCATCGAAGTCATCGTCATCGTCGTGATCCTGGGCGTGATCGCCGCGGTGATCGGCCCGCGTCTGATCGGCCGCATCGGCCAGTCCAAGCAGGCGGTGGCCAAGGCCAACGCGGCCTCGCTCGCCAACCAGATCAAGCTCTTCTCGGCCGACTTCGGTCCTCCCGAGGCGGGTACGCCCATCACGATCCTGTGGGAGAAGCCCGGCAACATCGAGGATTCCGCGTGGGCGGGGAAGGGCCCGTACGTGAACAACGCCCAGGAGCTGCTGGACCCCTGGGGGAACCAGTACGTGCTCCGGATCCCCGGCGAGAAGAACGTCGACTTTGACGTGATCAGTTACGGGGCGGATGGTCAGCCCGGCGGCGATGGCGAGAACGCCGATGTGATCGCTCCCTGAGATCCGCCCTATGCCCTGACGCCTCGACGCCTCGACGCCTCGATGCCTCGATGCCTCGATGCCTTGATGCCTTGATGTCTGGATGCCTTGATGCCTCCCCCGGCTCCCATCACCGCTCCCGCCCTCCCGCGTTCGGGCGTGCGTGCCTTCACGCTCGTCGAGCTGATCGTGGTGCTCGTGATCCTCGCCATCATGGCGGGCGTCATCGCCCCCCGGCTTGCGTCGGGCGCTTCCCGGGCCGCCGAGTCGGAGGTGCACAAGGCCGCCGAACTCATCTCGGCCGCCGGGCGCCGCGACACGCTGACCAGCCAGCAACTGGCGATCGATCACGACGGTCAGTCGCTGCGGCTGATGAAGCTGCAGATGCCATCGGCGGCGGACGCGGCCAGGGGTGTGCCGCCGGAGTGGGTCGTGGACCCGCTCGCCTTGCCGGTCGAATTCGAAAACGCCAGGATCGTCAGCGCCTCCGCGGACGGGGCGGAGCTGAACCCCGAGCGATTCCACATCGAGTTCCGCCAGGCGGGCCAGCGGCCGAGCGTTGTCATCGTGCTCGCGCAGGCCACCGGGACGTCGTCCTGGACTGTCTCGCTCACGCCCGGTGCCTTCCGCGCTCGCATCACTTCCGGCGAAGACCGCTTCGCGGACATGGACATCACCTCGGTTGACCTTGATCTTGCCGGGAAGGCGGAGGAGCCGTGGTGAGGTCCAGCGCGGTGAACTCCGCTGATCTTTTGCCCGTCGCCCGTCGCCGCGGCGTGGTGCTCGTCGATGCCATCGTCGGGACGATCCTGCTGGGCGTGTCGCTGGCGGTGATGCTCGGCATGCTCGGTCGGGCGATTTCCTCGCAGACGCAGGGCGAGGAGCTGCAGACGGCGGCGATGCTGATCGACGAGCAGCTCAACCTGGTGCTCGCCCGCGGACCGGATTCCTACGGCAAGCAGTACCCGCTCGAAGGTCCGTGCGACGCGCCGTTCAGCCAGTACCGGTACAAGCTCACGATCGACGGCGGGCAGGGCGGCGATCCCTACCGCGTGGCGGCGATGGTGAGCTGGGTCTCGGCAGGCCGGGAACGAGCCGTGTCCTGCGAGACGTACATCGCCCCGCGCCTGGGCGACGATCCCGATCCTCCTCGCCGGCCCGAGGAAACCGTGACCCGCGAGTTCTGATGCCCCGACCGACCGTGCCAACTCCCGTCCGTTGCCGGGCCCGCCGCGGGTTCACGCTCGTCGAGCTCATCGTCGGCGGCGTCGTGATCGCCGTGATCGGCGGCGCGATCGTCTCGGCCCTGAGCAACATGGTGAAGACCAAGAACAAGTCGGTTGCTCGGCAGCAGGCGTTCGCCCGGGCCGACGCCGCCGGAGCCCGCATCGCGTCCGATGTCGCCGCCGCGGTGCGGTCGTCCGATCTGGCCGGCTGCCGGTTCCAGGTGCTCGACGGCGGCGCCGGGCCCGTCCAACGGGACGGCCTGCTGGTGCTGATGCGATCGCTCAAGCCGGTCCGCGGGCGGGAGGACATGCCCGAGGGCGGCGAGTACGAGGCCCAGTACCGCGTGGACGGCAGCGGTCAGTCCGCCGGGCTGTGGCGGCGGGTCGATCCCGGGTTCGACCGCGCCCACGACGCCGGCGGGGTCGCCACGCTCCTGGCGCCGGGCGTCGTCTCCTTCAGCGTGCAGGCCTACGACGGCACCGCCTGGTTTGATTCCTGGGAGTCTGATTCCGACGGCATCCCGCACGCCATCCGCGTGGAGATCCGGGCCCAATCCGACGACGGGACCGCCGACGCGGTCGTGCGCCGAGTCGCGGCCGTGGACCGCGTGCCCACCCCGCCCGATTCGACCGAGTCGGCCGCCACCACCGAGTCGACGGACTCAGGCGGCGGCACGGGCAGTCCGGGGGGTGGATCATGACCACTCGCCCGCGCCGCTCGTTCGTGACGCTGGTCGTGCTCTGGGTGATCGTGCTGTCATCCGCCGTGCTGTCGATCGTGCAGGCGTCGTCCTTCGGCCAGGCGACCTCGGGTCGCGAGGCGCTGGCGAGGGTCCGGGCGTACTGGGCCGCGCGGGCGGGGGTCGAGCTCCAGCTCGCGGTGATGGAAGCCGGGACGCAGAACCCCGACCCCGACGACGCCTTCACGCTGATCGAGGACCTGGACGCCGCCTCGGCCGGCGATCTCGACGGCGCGACGTTCAGCATCATGCACAGCCTCGAGACCGGCGACTACGACGGCCCGGTGGACGCTCATTCGAAGATCAACATCAACCGGATGACGTTCGACGACCTGATGACGCTGCCCTTCATGACGGAAGACGTCGCGGACGCGATCCTGGACTGGATCGACGCCGATGAAGACCCCAACGTGCTGGGGGCCGAAGCCGGGTACTACCAGGGCCTGCCGTTCCCGTACGAGCCGCGCAACGCCCCGATCCAGTCCTACCAGGAGCTCGAACTGGTCGCCGGGGTCGACCCGTGGTACGTGCGCGGGGAAGACTGGAACCTCAACGGGATTCTCGACCCATCCGAGAACGACGGCGACGCATCCCCCCCGCACGACAACGCCGACGGCATCCTGGACGCGGGGTGGTCGGCGATCATCACGTGCGACAGCATCGACGGGGGTCTCTCGGCAACCGGGGAGGAGCGTCTCAACCTGACCGAAGCCGGCGAGTCGGACGTGGCGGCCAGGACAAACGTGACGGCAGAGCAGGCCAAGGTCATCGTTGATTACGTGACCCTGGAATCCAACGCGGTGATGTCGGACTTCGTGCGGCGGTCCCTGGCCCAGCTCCAGGCGACCATCGGCGGCGCGCAGCCCGGCGCCCCGCGGGTGCAATCTCTCAACGACGAACAGCTCGGCGCGTTGCTCAACGAGTGCACGATCATCCGCGACACGGCGGCCCCGCCCGCGCCGGGGAAGCTCAACATCAATACCTGCGACTCGCAGATTTTCGAGTACCTGCCGTCCATCGATTCGGCCCTGGCGGACAACATCATGGCCGAGCGTGACGCCCGCCGCCAGGGTTTTGTATCCTTCGCGGACCTGCGTTCGATCCCGGGGATGAACAACAACCGCCTGGCGGCGCTGTACGACCTCGTCGAGCTTCGTTCGAACGTGTTCGTGGTAACTTCTCGCGGCCGGGACACTGGGACCGGGATCGAGGTGGAGATCACGACCTCGATCGACCGATCTACCCTGCCCGCCCGCATCATGTCGGTCGTGATCCGCTAGTCTTCCGCCCAATGCCGATGCCGTCGAAAGCCCGTGACAATTTCTCCGACCGCATCCTCGCGGTGGTGCAGCCCGGCGAATCGTCGGCACGGATCCTCATGGTCCTGCTCGACGGATCGGACCTGACCCTGGTCGCGGCGACCTCGTCGCCCATGCCGGTCCAGCGCACCCTCGACGAACTCTGGCAGAAGCATGGGCGCGGCCGCGAACTGCGCATCGTGCCCGGCCCGCGCTCGGTCTGCCGAAGCGGGACGGTCGCGTCGGGGAACGATGCCGATACCGTCGCCGCCGCGGCGCTGGTCGCCGAAGCCCTCCTGCCCGCGGATCTCCCCGCGCACCGCCGGGGCGCCGGCGTCATCGCCGGCGCCCCGGGGTCAACCGACTCCCGGGTCGTCGCCACAGCGTGGATCGGTGAGGCCGAGGCATCGCTCGCCCCGGCTCCGGCAAAAGCGTCCCGCCGTGCCGGGACACGTGAGCCCCGATGGATCACCCAGGTCGGAGCGCTCGCCGGCGCCGCCGCCGGAGAAGGGTTGGTCGCGTGGATCGACCCCGATGCCCGCACCATTGCGCTCCTCGCGAACGGGCCGGAACGAGCCGTCGCCCGCCAGCTCCTGGGAGAGTCCGACTCGTCCCGAGCGTGGACGACATCGGTCGAGGTTGCCGCGGCGGAGACCACGGTCGCGGCCGGGTTTGATCACGCGTCCCCGTCGCCGGCGGCCGGCATCGGCTCGGCACGTGGGCTCTTTGCCTCGCCGAGCCTCCGAGCCAAGCTCCGCGGCGCCGTGCGCGGCGCGCCGACCGACGACGGCTGGCTCGCGGAATACGGGCTCTGCGTCGCCGCCGCGATCGTCGCCGCGGGTCCCGCGACGCTCAGGCCGCTCGCCCAGCTCGCGCCCCACGCCCCGCTCGTCCGCGAGCCCCTCGCGCTGCGGGCGGCGACCGCCCTGACCACGGGCAACCGGTCCAGAGTCGTGATCGCCGCCGGCCTGGCGCTGCTGGTGCTCGGACCCGTCGGCTTCGCCTTCGCCCGGCACTCGGTGCTCAAGTCCAAGGTCTCGCGACTGGACGAGCAGCAGACCTCCCGCGAGGAATCCCAGCGGGTGGCGGCGCTGTACGAGCAGCTCGAGGTATCGCGCTGGCCGGTGACCAAGCTCCTGTCAGATGTCTCTATTGCCACGCCCGTCGGCGTCAGCGCCGACGCGGTCACTATCTCGAACGAGCTGGGGTTGAAGTTCTCCGGCCGAGCGGATTCACAGGCCCTGGTCAACATGCTCCAGGCGAACCTCAACTCGACCAAGCTCTTCCGCAACGTTGAGGTGGGCCGCACCGAGACGCTCGAGGGCGGCAAGGTCGCGTTCGACCTCACCGCCCGAATCGCCAGCCCGCACAACAAAGTGACGGGCATGGAGGATTTCGCCAAGACGAACCTGGCCGAGCGGCTCCACGGACCCGGGGCGGACAACCTCAAGGAAGCGCCGTTGGCGGATTCCGCCGCCCGCCGGACGTCGCGCGCCGAGCGCGGAGACGACACCGGCAAGGAAGCATCCGGGTCCTCGCGCCGCGCCGCCGATGCGGGCCCGCCCGCCGCGGTCACCGACGCCGACATCGCGAAGATGGACCGCAACACCGCCATGCGCGAGTGGGCCAACCGCAAGAGTTACATCCAGAAGAACCCGACGCTCGACACCGAAACCAAGGATCGTCTCAACAGCGAAGCGACCAAGCTCAGCGAGCAGATGAAGAAGGCCCAGGCCGCGCCGGCCAGTGGAGCGCCCAAGTGACCACCGCCAGCCTCCAATCCGGGTCGGCGCTGGTGGGCCGCTTCCAGGCACTCCCGCGGTCGCTGCGCTGGCTGGTCGCTGCGGCCGCCGGGTTCGCGGCGTACTTCCTCGTGGTCGAGCCCGCGGTGGATTACGTCACCCGGACCAACATCGAATCCGATTCGATGGCGCTGCGACTCCAGCGGCTCGACGCCGAGCGCGAGGCCCGGGCCGGCGCCGAGCAGACCATCGCGACGGGCATCGCCCGCTTCGGAAACGTCGAGTTCCCCGGCGACCCGGAGGTGCGGTCGGTCGAGTTCAACCGACAGATCTCGGAGATCATCGCCAAGCACAACCTCAAGGAGGACGCGACCACGCGGACGGCCACGCTGGGCGCGGGCCCGCTCGCCGGGGTCATCGGGTCGGATAAGCGCATCGAGCGCATCGTCAAGGAACTCCAGATCACCGCCACGCCCGAGCAGGTGATCCAGCTCCTGGCCGACCTCGAGCGGCTGCCGATCGTGACCACGGTCTCGAAAGTGCAGATCCGAAAACCAACGGAGAACGAGCGCCAGGGACGCAAGGTCAAGGCTGATATCTCCGTCGAGACGTGGGTCGTCGCACGCAAGGGGAAGGTCCGCTGAACCCAAGCCAGTCCAACCAGATCATGCCCGGCTCGGACCCCGCCCGAGCCGTCTATGAACGCCTCGGCGTGCGCGGCCGTGTGGCGCTCGTCGTGGGGCTTCTCGCCGCGGTCGCCCTGGTCTGGTGGCTGAGCACGCTCATCTGGGCGATGCTCCTGCCGGCCGCGAGCACCGCATCGGCCCAGGCCGACGAGAAGCGCCGGCTCGCCGAACTGGAAGAGAAGTTCGCGCAGCAGATCGCGCAGTTCAACGGGCGAACCGTCTTCTACGTTCCGGCCCCTCCGCAGGACGAACCCAAGGCCGAGGAAGGTCCCGCGGACGATGACGGGCCGGCGCCGCCCCCCGCGACCTACGGCGGGCCTTCCATCATCGCGACGGTGAACGACACGCTCTGGTTCAACGACGGCACGCGCGTCAAGGTCGGCGAGAAGTCCGGTGAAGTGAAGGTTGTCAGCCTCCGCGCCCCGTGGGAGGCCACGCTCGAGTGGAAGGGCAAGGAGTTCGTCGTCCCGTTCTTCGAGCGCGACGGCGTCGTGCTCGCCAAGCGAAGCTCCGGTAGCGCGGCCGAGCCCATCGAGAGCACCGCCGAGCCGCCGCCACCGCCCGCCGACGCCGGCGAAGCGCCCAAGCCCGCCGATACGCCGACGCCGCCGGCGACCGATCCGCCGGCACCTGATCAGCCGGCGCCGCCGCCCGACGGGCCTCCGCCCGGCGATTCCGGAGGCCCCCCGCCTCCGCCGCCGGATGAAGCGCCCCGAGGGGACGAGAACCCGCCCGCGAACCAGCCCGCACCGCCAGAAGAGCCGAAGTTGTCCGTGAGGGAGGGAACCCGATGACAGAATTGACGCGTCGAGCTCACCTTCCACTCCGAGCCGCCGGCGCCGCGCTCGCGCTGGCCCTGGCGTGCGGCGTCGCGTCGGCGAGGCAGGACGCCGACCCCGCCCCCGCGCCCGATGCTCCCGCTCCGGCGCCGGAGAAACTCGACGACCGCGGCCGGCGCGTCGTCGAAGGGCCGCCGACGGTGCTCGCGTTCAAGAACGTGACGGTCGAGCAGATCGTGCCGTTCATCGTGGAATCCACCGGCAAGGTCGTCGTTCCCCAGCAGGACGTCATGTCCCGCAAGGTGACGGTGCTCAACGACAAGCCCGTCCCGAGGGAGCAGGCCCTGGACCTGGTGCTGATGGCCCTGCAGCAGGTGGGCGTCGCCGTCGTCGAGAACAACGGCATCATCTCGCTCCGTGACATCGCCGAGCTCACCAAGGCCGATCTGCCGGTGATCGGCCCGGACGAATCCGCGCTGGCGCGCGGCGACCTTGGCACCATGGCCCAGAAGGTCTACACGCTGCGCAACCTCACGGCCGAGGCGGTGGGGGAGATGCTCAAGGACTCGGTGCCCGATTACGCGAAACTGACGGTCGACAAGGAGTCGAACCAGATCGGCGTGATGGGCAACATCGCGCTGCTCCAGCGGGTCGAACGCCTGCTGGACGCGCTCGACCGGCCCAGCGCCGGGGCGTTCAAGTCGCAGACCTACCGCCTCAAGTACGCCGACGCCACGGTGATCGCACAGCAGATCCAGGACCTGTTCGCCGGCGAGGGCCCGTCCGGTCAGCGATCCTCCTCGCGTCGCCAGAACCAGCAGAACCAGAACCGCAACCCGTGGGGCCAGCCGCAGCAGGCCGAGGCCGCCACCTCCGAGGGCATGCGGGTCTCGGCGAACGTCCAGCAGAACTCGGTGACCGTGGTTGCCGAGCAGCCCGTCCTCGACCAGATCGCCAAGCAGATCGAGGACCAGTGGGACCTCCCGCTCAAGGTCGAGGACGTGGTCCCCAAGACCTACGAGCTCAAGAACAGCGATCCGATCAAGGTCCGCGATCTGCTCAACTCGATGTTCAGCAGCTCGGCGACCGGCGCCGGAGCAACGCAAGCCCGGGCCAACCAGGGTGGCCAGCAGCAGCCCTCCGGCGGGGCATCGTCGTCATCCGCCGGGACGCAGAGCCGCCTTGCCGGGCAGTTCACCTTCCAGGCGATGCCCGATTCCGGCAAGCTCGTCGTGCTCTCCAAGAGCCGCGACAATTTCGACGTGCTCGACAAGCTCATCGCCGACCTGGACACCCCCCAGACCGTCGGGCTGCCCGCGATCGTCGAGCTCAAGCACGCCAACAGCGAGGACCTCTCCGAGCAGCTCAACACGCTGCTCGCGCAGGACGGAACGCTGGCGCAGATCCGCCGGGCCGAGTCCGGGCTGACGACCGGGTCGCAGGCCAGCCCGTTCTCGCAGACGACAACCACCTCCGACGACGGCCAGACCACCACCGATCAGGTGTCCTCCGACACGATCCCCTTCTGGTGGCAGCGGTCGCGCCCGCCGACCGCCAACCGCGGCCCGTCCAACATTGTCGGGATGGTCCGTATCGTGCCGATCTGGCGCCAGAACGCCGTGATGGTGCTGGCGCCGCCGGAGTACAAGAACTCGATCGTGCAGCTCATCAACGACCTGGACCGCCCGGGCCGGCAGGTGCTCATCTCGGCCATCATCGCCGAGATGTCCACGGATGATGCGCTGGCGCTGGGGATCCGCTGGTCCAGCGAGCAGATCACGCCCACCAACGCGGAGAACTCGCTCAGCATCGGCAGCACCAGCACCGGCACCAAGAACAACTTCCTTGACTCGCTCTTCGACACCTCGACGCTCACCGTCAACGCGGACCTGAACGTTCTCATCCAGGCGCTTTCCACGACCACGGATTTCAAGGTCCTCAGCCGGCCGACGGTGTTTACCAGCGACAACCAGGAGGCCACGTTCTTCGATGGACAGGACATCCCGTTCATCACCGAGAGCCAGCCCAACAACAACGGCAACCTGCTCCAGTCGTTCGATTACAAGGCCGTCGGCCTGAACCTCAGCGTCCGGCCGAGGATCACCGTCAAGCGCGACATCGACCTCCGCGTCAACGTCGAGCTCTCGTCCATCGTCCCCGGCGTGACCCTCTTCGGCGGCGCCATCGTCGACCGGCGGCAGACCACCACCCAGCTCATCGTCAAGGACGGCCAGACGATCGTCATCTCGGGCATCATCCGCAACGAGCTCACCGACGTCATCCGCAAGGTCCCGCTGCTGGGCGACATCCCTCTCCTGGGCCTGCTCTTCACCAGCCGCGAGAAGACCAACAAGGCCACCGAGCTCTTTGTCTTCATCACGCCCATCGTGATCGACAACACCGAGGCCGCCGAGGAACTGAACTCGCCCTACCGCCAGTGGCTGAAGGAGCAGGAAGAGGAGCTCGGCGCGCCCAAGGGCCCGTACCCCTCCACCGGCGAGTCCATCCCCGCCGACAAGCGCAAGCCAGGCCAGGACCCGACCGTTGACCGCCCGCCGGCCCCCGACGATGGCAAACCCGCGGATGGCGCCCAGGCGGCCAACACTTCACCGTGAACCTCGCTCGCGTCCATCCCCGGGCCGCCGCCGCCCTGCTCCTCACCTGTGCCCTCGCCGGCTGCGTCACCGAGAACGCTCCCCGACCCACACGGACCTCGACGACCGGCGCGACGCTGCCGGAAGGTCCCATCGCCGCACCCGCACGGGCCGTGTCGATCACCTCCCGGGTGCTGATCGGCCTGCGTCCGGTCGGCCGGATCGCCTACGACGGGCACGTGCTGCCGCTCACGTCGCCGGACGGGCGCTTCTGCGCGGTCCAGGAAGGCGATCCGCCCACCTGGTCCACGCTGCTCGCCGCGCCGGATTCGCAGCCGCCGCTTGGCAACACGCTTGCGGTCTATGACCTTTCCACCTCGCCCCCGACCCGACTTGGCAGCTCACTCTCGGCCGAACCCGGGTTGCTGCTCGGTCGAGCCGCCGATCACCGGGGGTTCCTGATCGAGTCGGTGCGACCGACCGGCGCGCGCTGGATCGGGCTGGCGTCGTGGCAGGCGGGGAACATCCAGTGGCTCGCGAGCGACGAGGCGGTGTCCGCCCATGGGATGCTGACGCCCGAGGGCCTGCTCGTGTACACCCGTCGCCCGATCGACGGCACCCGAGCCGACCTGGTCGTCAAGTCGCCCTCGGGCGCGGTGGATGTCCGGTCGGATTCTTCGCGGCCCTACGCCATGCCGCTGGCGACGCAGGACCCGGCCACGATCTACACGCTGCTGCTGACCGAATCAGGCATCGAGCTTCAGGCCATCGGGCTCAGCACGCGCGGCGACGCCGCGAAGTTCGGCCCGGTGCTGGCACGGCGGCTCATCTCAAGCGCCCGCGACATTGCCACGGCGTACCAGGTCGCAGCGCCGTTTCAGGCCCCGTTCCCCGCCGGGCCGGCGGCGCCCGGGCCGATCGTCGATGACGGCGTGCTCGCGATCTTCAGCCCGCTCCTGGGCCGGATGGCGGCGTTCGACGTCCGTACCGGCGCGCTGATGCCGCTGGCTCCATCCTCGATCGCCGCGGTGCCGTGGTCGTCGGCCTCCCGCCCTGGGTTCCTGTGCACGACGCCGGGCGGCCTGGTCTTTGTCCCTCAGCCCGAACCCGGCAAGGTCGATTCCGCCCCGGAAGCCAAGGTGCTCGCGGAGTCGTACATCGTGCGACGCACGACCGACCCGGCGACGCCGGCGCTACTCTTCGGACCGGTCCGGTCCGATCCTCGCCTGCTCGAGATCGTCGGCGTTTCCCCCGCCGATCCCGACGCGGAATGACGCCGGCAACGGCCCGCGCGGCGCACCCTCGCGACTGAAACCTCCGGCCGCGGCGACTCTGTGAGCCCCGATTCACCGCAAGTTCGCCCGGCTGGGCGGGTGACTGTCACGAGAGCCGTCCGGGGCCGCGGGGCCGACGATCGCAGGCTGTACACTCTCGCCGATGACCGGCCACCGCTCGCTCGCGATCTTCGGCCTGGGCGCTTTCGGGCGCTTCATGGTGCCGCACCTGCGCCCGCACTTTCACGTGAGCGTCCACGATCAGCACGACACCGCCGACCAGGCCCGCGAGCTGGGTGTCACCTCCGCCAGACTTGCCCAGGCCGCCGCCGCCGACCTCATCGTGCTCGCCGTCCCGGTTCAATCGCTGCGCAGCCTGCTGTCGAGCATCGGCCCGCTCGTCCGCCCGGACGCGACGGTGCTCGACGTGTGCTCGGTCAAGCTCGCGCCCATCGAGCTGATGCTTGAATTGCTCCCGCCGTCCTGCTCGGTCATCGGGTTGCACCCGCTCTTCGGTCCGCAGAGCGGGCGGGATGGCATCAGCAACCTGCCCATCGCGCTGTGCCCGGCACGAGCTGACGCCACGCTCGTCGATCAGGTACGCGCGTTCCTCCGTGACGACCTGCGCCTCCGCGTGATCGACACGACACCCGACGAGCACGACCGCCAGATGGCCTACGTCCAGGCCCTGACCCATTTCGTCAGCCGCGCCGTGGGGTCGCTCGACTTGCCGCGGACGCCGATGGCGACCCGCGCGTACGAGCGGTTCCTCCAGATGAAGGCCGACCTCCAGAACGACTCGCTCGACCTGTTCCTCACGATCGAACGGTTCAACCCCTACGCCGCCCAGGTCCGGCAGAGCGTGGTCGCCGCGATGAACGATCTCGAGGCCCAGATCAGCCAGTGACATACCCGACGGGCCGCCGGGCGGCGGGAATCCCGT
Organism: Phycisphaerales bacterium; assembly: GCA_022072615.1. Lineage (GTDB taxonomy): Bacteria > Planctomycetota > Phycisphaerae > Phycisphaerales > UBA1924 > JAEUJB01. The sequence goes on along the minus strand of JAJVHS010000042.1, from coordinate 65,239 downwards.
CCATGCGATGCCGCGGCATCAGAACGAGTCCGCGTCCCGGTACGCCTTGATCAGCGCCATCTCGCCTTCCTTGCCCTGCCCGGACATCCCGTGCTCCATCCCCAGGATGCCCTTGTAACCGCGCTGGTAGATGTGCTTGAACACGTTGCGGTGGTTGACCTCGCCGGTGCCCGGCTCCATCCGCCCGGGGTTGTCGCCGAGCTGGAAGTACGCGATGTCATCCCACGACCGGTTCATGTTGTCGATCAGGTTGCCCTCGGTGACCTGCAGGTGGTACAGGTCCTGGAGGATCTTGCACGCCGGGCTGTTGACCGCCTTCACCAGCGCGCGGATCGTGTCGCTGGTCGCCGTGAACTGACCCGGGTGGTCGCGCCAGTTCAAGGGCTCGAGCACCATCACCTTCCCCGCCGGCTCGCACACCGCCGCCGCCTGGCGGAGCGTCTCGACGATATTGGTGAACTGGTGGCCCCACGGCAGGTGCTGGCTCACGCGGCCGACGGGCGTGGTCATCCACGTCGCGTTGATGCGCTTGCACACCTCGACGGCCTCGCCCATCTCCTTGACGAATCGCTCGCGCCGGCCCTGGTCACCGTCGGAGAGCATCGGGTGCTCCCAGTCGATCCAGGTCGAGACGAAGATGCCCATGCGCATGTTGTGCTTGGCCATGCGCTGCGCGAACTTCTCGTGGAACTCCTTACCGCGGCCCTTCATGCCGTTGTCTTCCCACGACCGGAAGCCCTGGTCGGCCGCGAAGGAGATCTGGTCAAGGTCGTCGGCGGCGTGGTGCCGGAACATCCCGAAGTGCGGCGCGTAATCAAGCTTGAACGGGCCCTTCGCCGGTCCGCCGCCCGCGGGCTGACCGGAGTCTTCAGGCCTGCGGCTCGCGGCGACCGATACCGAAGCGGCGACCGCAGTGGTTGCAGCGGCGATGAATTCACGTCGGATCATGGATGCACCCTCGACACCTCGACACCTCGACAACTGGATACCTGCCTCAAACGAGCTTCGTCCGCCCGGGCATGGCCACCTCGTCCACGGGGATCGCGGCCCCGAGCTCATACTTCGCGGGCCCGAGCTTGAGCTGCGATTGCTTGGTCACGAACTCCCACGTGACTTCCTGGCCGGTGTACGCCGCCATGCGGCCCATGATCGCGGTGAGCGTCGATTCGGCCGTCCGCTTGGCCTCGTTCAGCGGCTTGCCCGCCTCGATGCTCTGGATCAGGTCCACGTGCTCCTGACGGTACGGGTTGGCCTGCTTGCCCGCGAACTTCCACGGGTTCTTGCCGACGATCTCCGCGTACCCGGAGGTGGTCCGCAGCTCGCCGTCGGTGCCGATGATGACTTCCTTGACGTCGCCCTTGGTCCCGTCGATCTGCCGGCACCAGCTGTGACCGACCACGCCGTTGGGATACTCATATTCGAGGCCGAAGTGATCAAAGATGTGGCCGTACCGCGGCACCTCGGTCCGGACCTGCCGGCCGCCCGTCCCCCAGACCTTCGCCGGCGGCCCGCCCATCGCCCAGTTCATCACGTCCAGGTTGTGGATGTGCTGCTCGACGATGTGATCGCCCGACAGCCAGGTGTAGTACAGCCAGTTGCGCATCTGGTACTCGAGATCCGACCACCCCGGCTTGCGATCGTGGCTCCACAGGCCGCCCTGGTTCCAGTAGACCCGGGCCCCGACGATGCGCCCGATCGCGCCGTCCTGCACCCGCTTCATCGCCTCGAGGTAGCACTGCTCGTGGCGGCGCTGCGTCCCCGTCACGACGCCCAGCTTCTTCTGGTCCGCGACCGCGGCGGCCTCGATGACCTGCCGGATCTGCACCGGGTCCACCCCGACCGGCTTCTCCATGAATACGTGCTTGCCGGCGTTCACCGCGGCCGCGAAATGGGCCGGGCGGAAGTGGGGGGGCTGCGCCAGGATCACCATCTGCACGCCCGAATCGATCGCGGGCTTGAAACCGTCGAAGCCGATGAAGCGCCGCTCCGCCGGGACATCCACGCGCTTGCGGAAGTCCTCCGACAGGTCGTCCGATCCCGAGAGGTAGCCGTGGCACGACTCGACCCGGTCGGCGAACGCATCGGCCATGGCCCAGATGCGGATGCGGGGCGATGAGGCGAGCGAGTCCACCGCGGCCCCGGTGCCGCGTCCGCCGCAGCCGATCAGCGCCACCTTGATCTCATCCGATCCCGCGACGTTGGCCATCCGAGCAACCACCGACGGGGCCACCGCGCCCATGACAGCGGCGCCCGCCGCCAGTCCTGCCGTGGAAGTCACGAATTCCCGCCGCGTGACGCCCGCAACCCCAGTGCGATTTGCGTTCATAGGAAGCTCCACTGGCGGCACACACAGACGGCCGCCGAGATCGTCTCAAACTCCGGGATCGGGCCCGACCGGTCCCATTGGGATCCTGTACCGACCGAAGACCACCTTCACGCTCGCGACCAGCGCCGCGACGCGAACCGACCCTTGCCACGTCGATTACGCGCCGACCGCCTTCTTCGCCTTGGCGTCCCACGTGAAGACCTTGCTCTGGCGGTAGCTCTCGACGCCCATCTTGATCGCGACCATGACCGCGCAGCCGAGCTCGATGTTGCAGTTGGGCTTGGCCTTGCCGCGCATCGCGTCGATCCAGTTCTCCTCGTGGTCGCGTCCGTCCTTGTTGCCCGGAGCGCTGATGTTGAACGTCGCCGCCTTGTCCTTGGGCACCTCGCCCTTGAGCATGTCCTTGTTGGCCTCGCGGAACTCCTGCTTCCAGGTGCCCTGCTCGGTGACCCTCCAGCCGTCGCCGGTCGGCTCGAACTGGCCCTTCTGGCCGCGGATCATCTCCGGGACGCCCACGTCGTTGACCATCACGCTCGCCAGGAAGACCGAGTGCGTGTCGTAGTCGGCCGTGAGCAGCATGGTGTCGGCGATGTCACGCCCGTCCTTCTCGATGTACTGGCCGCCGCCGGACATCACCCGCCGCGGGTAGGCGCCGTCGGGCCCGTGGATCGAGAGCAGCAGCGGCGCGAGCCAGTGGTACATGAGATCCGTCGCCACGCCGCCGTTGTAGGCGTAATACTTGCGGAAGCGGAAGAAGTGATCCTCGTTGTAGGGGATCTTCGGGGCGAGGTTGTACTTCACGCCCAGCCACCGGTCCCAGTCGATGTACCCGTCGCTGGTCGGCGGGTTCTGCGGCCCGGCGCCCTTGTCGATCGTCCAGTTGAACTGCCCCTCGCGCGAGTTGCGGCAGTACGACCCCTGCGACCAGACCACCGGACCGATGCGGCCGGCCTTGATCGCCTTGCCCGCCTCCCACCAGCGGTTCTCGCTCGTGCGCTGCGGCCCGACCTGCAGCACGCGCCCGGTCTTGTGCACCGCGTCGCGGCACTCGAGCGCCTGCTCGATCGTGTGCGAGAGCGGCTTCTCGACGTACACGTCCTTGCCGGCGTTCATCGCGTCGATGGCGATCTTCGTGTGCCAGTGGTCCGGCGTGGAGATCAGGACCGCGTTCACGTCCTTGTTGTCCAGAACCTTCTCGTACTCCATCACGCCGCTGGACTCGCTGCCGCCGATGAGCCGCACCGCGTTGTTCAGCCGCTTGCGGTACACGTCGCACACCATCGTGAGCTGGATGTTCTCCGCCTGGCTCTTGCGCAGCAGGCTCTCGATGTGCGCGGTGCCCATCCCGCCGGTCCCGATCATGCCGATGTTGATGCGGTCGAGCGAACCGGCGATCCGAGCCCAGCTCGCGGCGGGCATCGCCAGCATTGGTGAGGCAAGCGCCGCCGACTTCAGGAACGTCCGGCGGGAAACGGGAAACATGGAACGGCTGCTCATGGATGAACTCCTCGTGGCAAACACCCGCGGAACGTCATCGTGACAACTTCCAACCCACTTTGCAACCATCCGGGCGCATGAAACAGGCCGGGCCTTTCCTCCACGCGCCGGCCGGTCGTACACTGGCGTGAATGGCCCAACCCAGCGCCGGCCCGGCGCCGGCCTCATCCCGACCGGGGATCTCGAGAACGCTCGTCCTGGTAGGTACGACGAGCTTTCTTACGGACCTGAGCTCGGAGATGGTCTACCCGCTCCTCCCGATGCTCGTGGTCGGGTCGCTGGGCGCGTCGGTGACCGTGCTCGGGGTGATCGAGGGCCTCGCCGAGTCGGTGCCGGCCCTGACGAAAGTCCTCGCCGGCCATGTCTCGGACCGGGTCGGCAGGCGTAAGCCGCTGGCCGTCGCCGGGTACGCGTGCTCGACGTTCGGCAAGCTCCTGCTCGCAATCGCGACCGCCCCCCTCGCCGTCTTTGCCGGGCGTGTGACCGACCGCTTCGGGAAAGGCATCCGCGGGGCCCCGCGCGACGCGCTGATCGCCGATGCGACCCCGGCGTCGCACCGCGGCCATGCGTTCGGTTTTCACCGCATGATGGACACGGCCGGAGCCGCGCTGGGCGTGCTCGCGGCGTTCTTTATCCTCACCTCCGCAACCGGCGGGGGCGAGGGACCCCTCCGCTCGGTGCTCTGGCTCTCGCTCGTCCCCGCGGCGCTGGCGGTTGGGGTGCTCGCGTTCGTGCGGGAAGCGCCGGCCGTTCAGCGGCCGCGGCAGGCTCAGCCGGGACAGCGGACGCCCTGGCGGATGCTCCCGGGCCGGTTGAAGCTATTTCTCATCATCACGTTCGTGTTCGCCCTCGCGGGTTCCACGAACCAGTTCCTGCTGCTCCGAGCCCAGCAGGTCCTCTCATCGGGCGGGTTGTCTCAAACCCAGGCCGCCGCGCAGGTGTGCCTCCTCTACCTCCTGTACAACCTGGTGTACGCGGCCGGGTCATACCCGTTCGGACGGCTGAGCGACCGCATCGGCCGCAAGCGCGTGCTCGTGGCCGGATACGCGCTGTACGCCGCCGTCTACGCCGGCTTCGCGGTGAACACCGCGCCCTGGGCGTGCTGGCTGCTCTTCGGGATCTACGGGCTCTTTCCGGCGCTGACAGATGGGGTGGAGAAGGCGCTGGTGAGCGATCTTGCGCCGAGCGAACTTCGAGCGACCCTTCTGGGTCTTCACGGCACCTTGCAGGGAGTCGGGTTGTTTCCCGCATCCGTGATCGGCGGGCTGCTGTGGGATCAGGTGTCCCCGCAGGCCGCGTTCTGGGTGCCGGCAGCGCTCGGCGTCGCGGCGGCGCTCGGCCTGGCGCTGCTGCCGACGCTCCGGCCCCGCCCGTCAGTTCCCTGACGGACGCAGCGGCTGAGCGCGCCCGAACACCGACGTCGGGCGAGTGGGAACCGGCGGGGTCGCCGAGGCGGAGCCCAGCAGCGTCGAGGGCGTGGCGGTGATCGACGTCGGCGAAACCGGCGTCGGGGCGACCGAACGCGGGCCCGTGTCCAGGCGACGCTTTCGAGCATCATCGATCGACCGATCGAGCTTGCCCAGAATTGCCTTGACCTCGTTATACGCCTTGTTTGACGGCCCCATGCGGCCTCCCTGCTCGCTTGCACACGAGCGAAGGCTCGCGTGACCGACAGCCCTGTCGGTGCGAACAGGTCATCGGCCCGGACCTTGAATGACTTGTGAGCATGCAAAGGCGACCACGGCCCGCTCGAACGGTCGTTCCGTCTGTTCCGTCTGAAACGGAAGTCCCCGGGGGGCAAGTTCCCCCTGGGTGCGTCAGAACAGCCCGGGGAACATCACGACGATCAGGATGGTGATCCCGATGGAAACGCCCCCCGTCAGCAGCGCCATGATGATCGCGTCCCCGCGGTCAAGCTCGAGCTCGGTCATCAGCAGGATGATGTACACCGCCAGCAGCGCGAGCCGGAAAAGCCCGATCGGAAACCCGCTCACCAGCGCCCACAGGGCCGCCATGACGGCGTAAACCCCCGCCAGACGCAGCGCCGTCAGGTGCACCGGAGCGTTGAAGCCCAGGAACGTCGCGCAGCAGATCAGGTACGCCACGATCCCGACCGGGACTCGGATCCCAAGCAGCACGAGTTCGCCCGGCAGGTCCTCTCCCCGGCCCTGGGCGCCGCGGATCACCGCCAACGCGATGACTCCCCCCACGGCGAGGGAGATCGGGCGGATGTATGCCATCCGGACCGTGGTGCGCCGCTCCTCCTCGATCGACTCCATCGCGTGCGTCCGCCCGGACTTATACCTGGCCTCCGCCCCGCATTCCGGGCACGTCCGGCCCTTCAGGCCCCGGAGGTTGTAACCGCACTTCGGGCACTTGCGCCCCTGCTCCGCCACGTCGGCGGAGGTCGGCTCCTCGAATGTCAGGGTCGGCGGCGGGCCGACCGGGGCCGCGCCGGCCTCGACCTTCAGCAGGTCCTGCATCGCGGCCGGATCAAAGCCCTCGAGCTCGAACGGCTCGTCTTCCTCGACCGCCGGCGCCGCAGTCCGCGGAGCCTCGCCGACCCCCGTCTGCGGCGACTTTCGCCGGGCGACGGCGGCCGACTCGCACGGGCCGCAGATGTACCGCCCGTGCGCGTCCTTCGTGCGCGGCTTCCTGGAACAATCCTGCTTGCAGACGATGCAGATCTTGCCCGCCGGCACCGACTCGGCCATGTCAACCCCTCCCCCACGGTGCGGACCGCGGCCATGTGCGTCACACGTAATAGGACGCGACAATACCCCCAAACGCCGCCGCCCCCGACACTATTCCCACGATGCCGGCGTCGAGCTGGTCAAGCTCCAGCTCCCGCTTCAGCAGCATGACATACAGCACCACCAAGACCGCCGGCGCGATGATCAGCGTCATGCAGGCGGACATCGGCAGCGCCACGATGACCCCCAGCACCGCCAGGAGCACCAGGTATACCGAGAGAAGCCGCAGAAGCTGCACCCACAGCGGCTGGTCAAACCCGATAAAAATCAGGCAGCAGAGGTAGTACACCGCCATCCCGCACGCGGACCCGACCACCAGGTACCGAGCGTCCTCAAGGAGCAGCTCCGGGCTCCGCTGGGCAAGCCTCAGCCCGACGGTCACCGCCAGCCCCGCGGACGCGTACACAATGGTCCGCCGGTTCCGAACACGATCGTCCGCCGCGTACTGCCGCGCATTGGCGGCCGCCGTCTGGGCCTGCGACGAGCGCGGTCGGCTCAGGTTCCCGCACTTGGGACATACCTCACCCTCCGTTGTCGAAATGTCATGCCCGCACGCCGCGCACCGAGCCGCCTTGCGGCTGGTCGCGATCATCTCGGCCGGGTGGATCGCGGGGGCCGGAACCGGGGATTCCACCGCCTTCTGAAGGCTTGCGAGCTGCTCCGGCGTCAGCCCCTCGACCTCCACCGGGCCGTCATCCGCCGCCACGGGCGCGGCCTGCGGTCGGGCCGGACGACGGCCCTGGGCGCTGCAACGCACGCACACCACCTGCCCGCCGGCATCGCGCGACGCCGGCGTGCTTCCGGCGTCCGAGCCGCAGATGCAGCAGACCCTTGGAACTGGCGCGTGAGTCATGACTCCTGGGTCACCGGGCGATGGGCCACTTGGACGTAGCATACTGAATGGCAATGTCTACCGAGGGGCTCGCGCCGGGGTTGCAACTCCCGGGCGGGCGAACACGACTGGAACGGCTCACCGTTGATCACACGCAAGGTCTGCTCGAGGCCGTGGATGATCCGCTGCTGTGGCGGTACATGCCGGCCGCGACCCCGACCACGGTCGACCAGATGCGAGCGGTGACCGACGCCGCCCTCAAGGACCCCGCCGCGTATCCCTTCGCGGTCATCGACCTTTCTTCCGGCCGCCCGTGCGGGTCCACCCGCTACCTCGAGATCAACCCCGCCAACCGGGCCCTCGAGATCGGCTGGACGTGGTACTCGCGCCGCGTGCAGCGCACGTCGATCAACACCGAGTGCAAGCTGCTGCTGCTGGGGTACGCCTTCGAGACGATGGGCTGCATCCGCGTGCAACTGCGGTGTGACCTGCGCAACCTCGCTTCCCAGGCCGCGATCGAGAGGATCGGCGGCGTGAAAGAGGGCGTCTTCAGGCGCCACCGCATCATGTGGGACGGCTACATCCGCGACTCGGTGTTCTACAGCATCATCGATTCAGAATGGCCCGCGGTGAAGCAGCGCCTGCAGGACAAGCTCGCCATGCACGCCCCGGCGCGGTGATCGCTCGCGCCGGGCACGTGCCTCCCGGCCGGCGGTGCCGGTACACTCGCAGGACCATGCCCGGGCGGCGCAATGCCTATCTCTTCCTTGCCTTCCCCCTCGCGGTGCTCTTTGTCTTTACGCTGCTTCCCACGGTGCTCGGCCTGGGCCTGAGCCTCTTTCACTGGTCCGGGTCGGGTCCGCCGCGTTTTGTCGGCTTATCGAATTTCCGCGGCCTCGTCGACGACCCGCGATTCACCCCGGCGGTGCGAAACACGCTGGTGTTCACCGTCGGCACGGTCCCGCTGACGGTCATCGCCGGCTTCCTGCTCTCGGTCGCGGTGCACGCCCGGTGGTTTGCGGGCAAGACGGTCGTGCGCACGGCGCTCTTCCTTCCCACGGTCGTCTCGATCGTCGCCATCGGTTTTGTCTGGCGGTGGATGCTCGACCCGCACGGCGGGCTGGTTCCGGGTCTGCTGCGGGCGGTTTCGATCGACCCGCCGGACTTCCTCCAGGGCGGCCCGGTGCTCACATTCGGGGGCCGAGCATGGCTGGCGTGGCTGGAATGGCCGATGGTGTCGGTGATCGCGGTGCAGGTGTGGCGGTCAGTCGGGTTCTGCATGGTCCTGTACCTGGCCGCGCTGCAGAACATCAGCGAGAACCTGTACGAGGCCGCGCAGGTGGACGGGGCCTCCCGCTGGCGCGTGCTGCGTCACATCACCTGGCCGCAGGTGGCACCGATGACGGCGTTCCTGCTGGTCACCGGCGTCATCGGAGCGCTGCAGGTCTTCGACATCATCTGGGCCATGACCAGCGGCACCGAGACCAACGCGACCGTCGTCCTGAACCTGTCGGTGTTCCGGGAGTTTCAGCAGAGCCGCCTGGGCTACGCGGCGGCCATCGGCGTCGTGATCTTCGCCATGACCGCGATCGCGACCGCGCTCCAGTTCGCGGTGCTCTTCCGCCGGCCCGGGGCCCGCTAGAAAAGGAGCCGGATTCCCACCCCGATCGACAGGTCGAGCTCAGCACGCTCGTCCAGATCGTGCCACAGCGGGAGCTGGGCCATGATCTCAAAGCCGAACGTGCGCCCCTCGTACATGAGGCCTGGCGCGAAGCGCAGCTCGGTGTCGCCGCCGGTCTCGTACAGGCCGTTCATCTCGGCCGTCACGTACCACGCGCCGGTGGAATCCGCCGTGTACTGAGCCGGCGCGATCCGGTACAGGTACGCCGAGTTGAAGTACAGCGCATCATCCGGTCCTCCGCCGCCGAAATTGTCCGCTTTGTCGCCGCCGGTGTTGAACTGGTAGATCAGGTCCTGGTTGAAGCCGTGCCTGCCCGACACCTTCGTCACGACGCCACCGATGTACGGGTTGACGCTTTTGCTCGAGAAGTCGCTGTCGTCGCCGCTGGCGATCTCGGCGCCGCCGAGCAGCGCCGCGCGGAACGTGTTGACGCCGCCGGTGTCGGACTGGTACACCCGCCACTTGAACTGCAGGTCGAAATCCTCGACGCCGTGGTCCGAGTCGTTCTCCCTGCCCGTGGAGTCGGGGAACTCGTCGGTCCGCCAGACCGCCGGCAGCGTCAGTCGGAGCGACCAAGCTCGGGCCACGCCCACATAGACCATCGACTCCCACTCGATCTCCTCGGTGGTCCTGGTTCCTCGCTCGGGGTGGTACCCAAACTTCGTGTAGTGGAGCTGCTCGCGAACCACGACGGTACCGGGTGAGGGCATCGTCGCGGCCTCGGTGTACATGGCTTCCTGGGCGCTGGCGACGCCAGCGGGCAACAGCAGCGCGGCGACCGCCGCGCTTGTCGGTCGGTTCATGGATGGCGTCCTCGGTGGCGGGGTTAGCGGGTCTCGATCTTCATCAGTGTGAAACCTGCGTCGAGCACCGACTCCGACAGGTCGTACGGCGAAGGCCTGGCCTTGCCGGCCAGCGTGATCACCACGGTGCCGTCGCCCAGATTGACGGTCGCCGTTTCGACGCCATCCACCCGCAGCAACTGCTTGTCGATGTTGGTGGCGCATAGCGGGCAGCCCAGCCCGTTGACGTAGAGAACCGCGGAATCGGCCTTGATGGGCGTCCTGCTCTGCGTCGCCGCTTTCTCCTCGGCGCTCACCGTGTGCACGACGGCGTTCTCCTCGGACGCGCCCTTGGACGCGGCGCACCCCGAGATGGCAACCAACGACAGCGAGGCCAGAAAGGCCCAGACAATGTTCATGATCAGTTCCTGTATACGGCCGAGCATCGCTCGGCGTGTGTCGAGGGATGGAAGACAACCGGCGCAGTTCAGACTGGATGGATTTCGCTCGCCACCAAAGGGGCGCGAGCGGCCGTCGGTCTTCCGCGGTCTAGACCAGCCGGGTACACAGGACTTCGAGCAACGGCTCGGGAGGTCGCTCGGCCAGCCGAGCAGCCAGCGGATCAATCCTTCCGCCGGTCACGGCTCGGTTGAAGAACTGCTCGGCCCACCAGATCGAATCCGCGGCTCGTATCGGCGCGAGCGGGCACTTGACGCGTGGCGCCGGACATGGCACGGGCGCGGGATCCTCGTGCGGTCCGCCGTCGCACTCGCACAAACCGCACGTCAACTGAACCTTGCACGCTGCTTCCGCCGACAGCTCGCCGTCGTCGCCGCAGGGGGCGCCGCCGGATGAATCGCAGCAGCAGCAGCCCGAGGGCCCGCAGCAGCCGTCGGCCATCGGTGGGGGCGCGACCGCGTCGGCACGGGGCCCTGCCCACGCACGGCCGATCATGACCGACGCCGCGAGCGCCAGCAGCGTGTAAATGAGCGTGACCCGGTTCACCGGTGACATCATCGGTTCCCGGGTCTCCCGGGTCAACCGGTAACCCGGCAATGACGGGTCGCCCGCGGAAGAACGGTGCCTGTTATCGCGTCCCATCGCCCGGAGTCGGGCCGGTACCGGCCGCGAAAACCGTGTGCTCGGGCACCTTTCGAGACGCCTTGTACCGGGTGACAAAGAAGCCCGGGTCTTTCTTGTATTCCCTCGCGACCGAGAGCAGATAGGGCCGCCCGCACTCCGGGCACGACCCGCTCTCGGCCAGGCCGTCGAGCGAATATCCGCAGTGGATGCAGAACAGGTCCTTGCGGACCTGCACACCCCGTCGCACCGACCGCACCACGATCGTGATCACGACGCCCACCGCCAGGATCCACAGCTTGTACGTCCAGCCGATGGACTGCGCGAGCAGCCCGCCCCGCCAGAAGATCAGCGGCGACGCCGGGATCAGCACGACCAGCGCCAGCGCCGGGAACAGGAGCAGCCAGAACCACCCGATCCCCCGGAGGATGTCCGTGACGCCCGGCCGCCAGAAGGGCACATCCCCATCAAAGGTCACGAACTCGGGGCTCAGCGCGTCGAGCGGCGGCGCGGGCAGGTCCGACGGGGACCCGTGGACCCGGGGAGGAACCACGGGGATGCCCAGGCTCGAGTGCTGCGGCGATTCCGTGGACGATTCGCTCATGGGTTCCCCCGCACGGTTGCGGGCGCGACTGCCTCCTGCCGGTTTGCGTGACGCCCTGGCCGCCAGCGGCCCGTCCCTGCGCGTTGCGGTATCATGCCCGCCCGGGCGGGCACCGCCTTTGCGGAGGGGAATCCGACCATGAGCATCCCGGTCACGACAACGTTCACGATCGAAGGGTACCGGATCCGCGAGTACCGGGGCGTGGTCCGCGGCATCATCGTCCGAGCACCGACGATTTCACAGGGCATCGTCGGCGGTCTCAAGTCGATCGTCGGCGGGCGGATCGGTGCGTACACCGAGATGTGCGATCAGGCCCGTCAGCAGGCCTACGAACTGCTCATCGACCACGCACGAGCGGTCGGGGCCAACGCGATTGTCGGCCTGCGCTACGACGCGTCGGACGTCGGCGGGCGCGGCGCGGCGACCGAAGTCCTGTGCTACGGGACAGCGGTGGTCATCGAGCCGACGAGCCCGGCGTGAGTTGTTACCGAGCCTTCACCGGCGCCCGTCCCACCGAGTAATACGCAAAGCCAAGGTCCCGCATCTGCTGCGGGCGGTACAGGTTCCGCCCGTCGAAGATGACCTTGCCCTTCATCACCGACGCCAGGCGCTCCCAGTCCGGGCTCTTGAACTCGTCCCAGTCCGTGCACACCACCAGGGCATCGGCGCCGGTCGCGGCCTCGTACATGTCGGGCACGACCTTCGCCGCCGGGCCCAGCTCCTTGGCCGCGTTCTCCGCCGCCACCGGGTCGAAGCCCTTCGCGGTCGCGCCGAAGCCCACCGACTTGCGGATCAGCGTCAGCGCCGGCGCCTCGCGGATGTCGTCGGTCCGTGGCTTGAACGAGAGTCCCCAGAACGCCAGCGTCTTGCCCGCCAGCCCGCCGGACCCCTTGAAATGGCCCTGGATCTTGTCGAAGAACCGCTCGCGCTGCCGGGCGTTCACGTGGTGGACCGCCTTGCTCAGCGTCGCTTCCATGCCGGCCTTGTCGCCCATCATGATGCACGCGAGCGTGTCCTTGGGGAAGCACGACCCGCCGTACCCCAGCCCCGGGTACAGGAACTGGTTGCCGATCCGCTTGTCGGCGCACATCCCCTCGCGCACCTTGGCGATGTCCGCCCCGTACGCCTCGCACAGGTTCGCCATCTCGTTGATGAACGAGATCTTCGTCGCCAGGAAGTTGTTGCTGGCGTACTTCACCATCTCGCTGGAGAGGATGTCCATGATGTAGATCGGGTGACCGTTGCGCACGAACGGGTCGTACACGTCGCGGAAGAACTGCGACGAGAACTCGTCGAGCTTGCCGTCGGGGCCGATCTCCACGCCGCACACCACGCGGTCGGGCTTGTTGAAGTCGTTGACCGCGTCGCCTTCCTTCAGGAACTCCGGGTTGTCGGCGATCCGGAACAGCGCCCGCGCCGCCTCCGGGGGCATCCCAAGCTTCGACAGGATCCGCTTCTGGACTTCCAGCGTCGTCCCCACCGGCACGGTCGACTTGACGACCACCACGCACGGCTTGGACCCCGCCTTGCGCTGCTTGAGCGCGTCGGCGATGTCGTCGGCCGCGCCCAGCACGTACGATAGGTCCGTGTGCCCGCGCTCGTCGCTGGGCGTTCCCACGCAGATGAAGATCGAGTCGGCGTCGCGGTAGGCCGCCGTCTTGTCGAGGGTGTACAGCAGCCGGCCCGCCTGGGCGTTGTGGACCATCAGCTCGGTGAGCCCGGGCTCGTAGATCGGGCAGATGTTCTTCTTGAGCTTCTCGATCTTGGACGGGTCCACATCCAGGCACGTCACCGTGTTGCCGGTATTCGCCAGGCAGACGCCCGTCACCAGCCCCACATAACCCGTACCGACCATCGTCAGACGCATGTGTCCCGTCCTTTCCGAACCGCCCGGTCGCCTTCGAGCCCGGCGGGGACGAGAGGATAGACCTCCGCGCCGCCCGCAGGCTCTTCTCTTCCATCGGCCATCGGCGACTGGGCCTTGGTTCCCGTCCCTCGCGACGCTCGGTTGTCCGGTCGCGGAACTGGCCCGGCCTATTCTCCGAGCCCTATGCCGAAGGCCCGCACACGTCTCCGCTACACCGCCCGGACCGCGGACAAGCACGAGCTCTACGAGGCCGCCGTGCAGAACCCGGACGCGGACCTCGACTTCGTCACCCGCGTGTACCGGCAGGAGCGGGGTCGCGCGCCCCAGGCCATCCGCGAGGATTTCTGCGGGACCGGGTACACCAGCGCGACGTGGGTCCGGCGCAACCCGGCGAACACCGCCTGGGGCCTAGACCTTGACCGGAAAACCCTCGACTGGGGCAGGAAACGGCACGTTGCGCCGCTCACGCCGGATCAGCGCTCCCGCGTCACGCTGCTGGAACGCAACGTGCTGAACCCCGGGCCGGAGACTTCCCGCGTCGACGCCGTCCTGGCGATGAACTTCAGCTACTGGATCTTCAAGACCCGCGACGACCTGCGCCGCTACTTCGAGGTTGTGCACGGGTCGATGAACAGCAAAGGCGTCTTCTTCCTCGACCATTACGGCGGCTGGCAGGCCATGCGAGCCCAGACCGATCGCAAGCGCTGCCGGGGCTTCACGTACCTGTGGGAGCAGCGCTGGTTCGGGCCCGTGACGTTCGACTTTGACTGCCGCATCCACTTCGAGTTCCCCGACGGCACGAAGATGCGTGACGCCTTCATCTACAAGTGGCGCCAGTGGCAGATCCCCGAGATCCGCGAGCTCCTCGCGGAAACGGGGTTCCGGAAGTCGATCGTCTACTGGGAGGGCGATGACGACAACGGCGGCGGCAACGGCATCTACCGCAAGGCGACCAACCCCGAGGTCTGCCCGGTTCACCTGGCGTACATCGTCGCCGTTCGCTAGTGGCGTGGGCCGGAACGATCCGAGACAGCCGCAACCCGCGGCGGGCTGGCGCAAGAACTCCGCGGAATCTGCGAGCGGGCGGCGATCCGCTCGCCAACGAAAAAAGGGCCGCACACGCGGCCCTGGTGGGTCACTCAAGCTCGATCTTCACGCAACCGGTACATCCGCACCACGATCAGCGGCGGCGACGGAGCGAGGCAAGGCCGCCCAGGCCGAGCAGCGCCAGCGCGCCGGGGCCCGGAACCACCGATGCGTCGTCGATGAACAGCACCGTGACGCTGCCGACGTCGGCGCCGGTGACGGCGGCGAACTGCAGCGTGACGCCGCCGGAGACATCAGGGCCGGCCGTCGTCAGGAAGGTGAAGGTCTGGTACGAACCGGTCAGGGGGAGCGGCCCGCCGCCGAGAATCTCCGACTTGGACACGCCGCCGCCGTCGATCTCGGAGAAGAACTCCGCGAAGGCGACGCCGCCGTTGGCCGTGCTGCCCTTGACGGCGAACGAGATCGTGATCTCATCGCCGGCATTGATGATCCCCTTGCCGATGTTGGCCTGCTTGACGACGGCCGCGGCGGCGACGTCGTTGTTGAACACTTCCGCCGCGAAGCTGCCGCTGTTCGCGTCGTTGGTGAGCTTGAAGGTCGAGTTGGTCGTGGGGAACGACGTCCAGCCGGAAAGATCGCCGGCTTCGAACCCGCCGTTGACGGTGAACTCGGCCGCCGCCGCGCCGGCCACTGCAACCAGGACGAACAGCGCTGACGCGAAGTGCTTCTGATTCATGATGATCACTCTCTCCTGCGACTTGATCCGCCACCCCGTGATGCGGACGGAATGGCCGGGGGACCCCATGCCGACGCGACTGGGTTCCGCGAATGCGGGCCCGGCTCTTGAGAAAGCAGATACGGAGATCCGTTGAACCGGGTTGCGTTGAGTCCTAGAAAACCCGTGTTCGCGGCCCTCCCGGCGCGGACCCGCCGGAAGATCAGGTCTCTGGAAGGGTCAATGCCCGTCCGGGGCGAGGTCGCCCGGTACGGTCAGATTCGGGAGGACCCTCCGGGCGGCGGCGTCGCACACGCCGGTCGGGCTGGATGCGAGAGACGAGCGCGCGCCGCGAGCAGGTGGCGTCCGCCCGGAGCCGCCCATGAGGGTCCGACGCGCACGCGAAAGAACCAGGCTCGCCGCGCGAGCGTGGCGTGCGCGTGCCCGGCTCAGGTTTCCCGCCGCGTCCCGTCTGGTCGCGGTTACTTCGTGATTTCCGCGCCGTCGCCGAGCGTCGCCGTGTGAAGCTGCGCCACCTTCGTCCAATTGACCAAGTTCCACCACGCCGTCACGTAGTCCGCCCGCTTGTTGCGGTACTTCAGGTAGTACGCGTGCTCCCACACGTCCAGGCCGAGCACCGGCGTGCCCGTCGCGCCATCGCCCGCATACTTCGCCGTCATCAGCGGGCAGTCCTGGTTGGCGGTCGACGCGATCGAGAGCTTGCCATCGTGCGACACCAGCCACGCCCAGCCCGATCCGAAGCGCTTGGCCGCGGCCTCGGCGAACTTCTCCTTGAACGCGGCGAACGAACCGAAGTCCCGGGCGATGGCGTCCGCGAGCGCGCCGGTGGGCTCGCCGCCGCCTCCCTTGCCGGTCGGCGCCATCATCAGCCAGAACATCGAGTGGTTGACGTGCCCGCCGAGGTTGTTTCGCACCGCCGTCCGCTTGTCCTCGGGCACCTCGTCCAGCGACGCGACGATCCGGTCGGACGTCCAGTCCGTGAACGGGGTTCCCGCCAGCGCCTTGTTGGCATTGTCCACGTACGCCTTGTGGTGGCGCGAATAGTGAATCTCCATCGTCTCGGCATCGATCGACGGCTCCAGGTCCTTGTAGCCGTAGGGGAGCGGCGGCAGCGTGAACTCACCCGCCGCGGCGATCCTCAGCCCGGCCTCGTGCCAGGCCCGCATCCCGCCCCGAGCACGCCCCACCCCGGACGCGGCGATCAGCCCGCCGCCTACCGCCATCGCATGAATGATCGCCTGCCGACGGTTCAATCCAGCTGCCATGAGTCGCTCCTGGTTTGTGTCACTGGATGCCATCCATTCGGTCGATTCGGCGCCGCCACATCAATCATCCCGGGCCGCCGCTCGGCGCAGCACCTTCAGACGATGATACCTCCGCCGGGCCCGGCACCCACACCAGCACCACCGCCTGCACCGCCACGGACCCTCTCTTGGGCTTGATCTCAACGCGATCAACGTCGAGCATCTGCGCTTCAACCTCACCGGCGATCGACTGCACCTGCTGCGAAAGCTCCTCCTCGACCCGGTTCAGTTCCTCCCGCGCCGTCGCCAGATCCTCCATCGCCCGGCCGACGTCCGATTTCTCCTTCATCGCTCGACCCGCCCCCCGCGCCGCCGTCGCCGCCCGGCCGACCGTTGAACTGCTCACCGGCTTGCGTCCAAGGAACGCGCCGAGCAGCGCCGATCCGATGGAGAGCACTCCCGAGACGCTCGCCGTCGCCGCCTGCTCCTTCTGCACATCGACCACCTGCTCGGCCTTGCGGACGCGTTCCTGGAGCATCCTGACCCGGGCTCCGAACTTGGCTCGGATCTGCTCGACGCGCCTGTCCCGTTCCTCGCGCGCGGCCTGGCGCACCCGCGCCTGGAACTCCGCCTCGCTCTCGCCCCGACGCGAGACCACCCCCAGCGCCGAGCACCGCATCAGTGTCAAAGGTCGAGTTCGCTGCAGGTACGTCGCCAGCGACTTGCCCCACGTCTCATACGAACGCGCCTTCGACGCCTCCGCCGGCAGTTGGTGGAACTTCGCATCGGCCGCGGGCTGCTTCGACAACTCGTCCATCGAGAACCCGCACGCGACGGCCCGGGTCCAGTCGAGGGCGATCGGCCCGGTCGAGAGCGGCGCGGCGACGGACACCGCCTCATCGACATCGATCTTTGCCTTCGCGTCCGTGTAATGCACCCGGGCAAAGCCCGCGATCACCGGCGTGTACACCGCGCCCGCGCCGTCGGATTCCGCGACGAAGAACTCGGGCACGGCCTCCGCGATCAGGGGCCTCGGGCCGATGGGTGACGTGTCCGCTTCAGCGAAAGGCTTCTTGGGTCGGGTTGGCGATGCGGCGTCGGGCCTGGTGTCCGGCGTGGTCGCAGCCTTGCGCTGCGCCGCCGAGACGGCCCGGATCTCGTCGCGCGTCATCGGACCGCGAAGATACGACAGCGTCCAACGGGCCTGGAACACGGTCGGCTCGGCGTCGTGGACGTTGTGCATCAGGAAGACCCGAGACGTCAGGGACGAGAGCACGCGGTCCATCGCCGCCCGATCCATCCCCGCGGGCGACGCCCCCTCCAGCCCGTCGAGCACCCGCTGCTTGTCCCGGTCGGTCTGCAACCGGCCGATGAACCAGGTCCCCGCGTTCGAAAGCCCCTTGTAGTCGAGGTCCACCGGGTTCTGCGTCGCGAGCACCACGCCGACGCCCTGCGCGCGGGCCTGCTTCATCAGCGTCAGCAGCGGGCGCTTGCTCGGCGGCTGCGCGACCGGCGGGAAATAGCCCGCGATCTCGTCCATGTACACCAGCGCCCGCAGGCTGGTGGTTCCCGGCTGCGCCCGCACCCAGCCGAGCACCTGGTTGAGCAGGAGCGAAACGAAGAACATCCGCTCGCTGTCCGAGAGGTGAGAAATCGAGAAGATGGCGTGCCGGGGCCGACCGTCCTGCGTGTACAGGAGCTTCGCGGGATCCAGCGGGGTGCCGTCCATCCATCGTGAGAATCCCGGCGCCGCGATCAGGTTGTTGATCTGCAGCGCCAGCCCGAACCGCTGCTCGGCCGGGAAGAACGTGTCCACGTCCATCACGCCGATGCGGGGCACCGGCGGCTGCTGCACGCGGCGGATGAGCGTCGAGAGATCCGGCGATTCACCCCGCGACCACGCGTGCGCGAGGATCGTCGAGATCAGGATGTGCTCGCGGCTCTGCACCGGGTCGGCGGTGATCCCGACCAGCCCCAGCAGCCCCGTGACCGTCGTCGAGACCCGCTCCTGGAGCAGCTCGGCGTCGTCCAGGAGCGCCGCGGGCGGCGCATCGAACGAGCGCAGCACGCTCACCGCCTCGCCCGCGCTCGACCCGGGGGTGTAGATCGACCACTCCGCCGACGACCGCAGCCGGCCGATCCGCGACGCGTCCTGCCCCCATTCGGCGAGCCCGGCGCGCCAGCTCGCCGACTGCGCCGCCGCGAACTCGTCCGCGGTCACGCCGGCCCGGCGCGCGTCGTCGGTGTTGATCCACGGGCGGAAATCCTCGGGCCGCAGCTGCTCGAACGTGAGCAGCATGTTCCCCAGATCGCCCTTGGGGTCGATGATGATCGCGGGGATGCCGTCGATGGCCGCTTCCTCGAGCAGGCCGACGCACAGCCCTGTCTTGCCGCTGCCGGTCATCCCGACGCAGACGGCGTGCGTGACCAGGTCGCGCGAGTCGTACAGCACCGGGTCGCCCGTCCGCTGGCGGCGCTCGAGGTCGTAACGGCGGCCCAGGTAGAACGACCCGAGTTTCTCGAAATCAGCGTGAGCCGGTGTTGCCATCGCGCGGCGATCCCTGTCGGTGGTCCAGCCCGATCGTAGAACCCCTTGCCCCGGTCATGAGCATGTCTAGAGGTCGATCCGGCACTCGACGTAGCGATCGTCTTCGACCGACGTGTTCCCGATGAACGCGGCCCATTCTGCCTCGGAAACGCTCGCGGGCCTCTCGCCCCGGCCGTGGTCCGATCGGAGCACGCGGCCGTACGTCCGTTTCACGAGATCGGCGAACATCGGGGGAAACGGCATGTTCCATTTCTGGGCCTTCACGAATTCCGCGTCCACCGGCACCATCGCCGTCAGTTCGTGCGACGTCATGCGCTCCAGCCCGCGCTTGCGCAGTGTCGCGTTGTGGCTCCCGTGATGCCCGACCTTGTACAGCACGGTCCGGCGCAGCAGGTCCTCCGCCGTGAGATCGGGGTCGTCCTCGAACTTCACGTCGTCCCACGACGCCCAGTTGCCGAACTGCGCGTCGCCGGGGAAGAGCAGCACCTTCTTCGACGGCCCCAGTTCCAGCGCGAGGACAAGACTCGTGTTGTTCGTGTACTCCTGCATTCGGAGCGCCATCTCCGCCGCCGACCCCAGCCAGTCGCCGTCGATTCTCCGCCACTGCCCGCCGTCGAGCGAGTCCTGCCGGCTCTCGAAGTAGCGTTCGCGGAAGAACCGGTGGTTCCTCGCGTGATCCAGGCGGAAGACGCCCTCCTGCGCGTTGTTGCGGAAGGGCATCCCCCGGTCCCACGCATCCGGCGACGAGTGCGCCTCGAGCGCCGACAGCAGCGAATCGGCGCCCAGCGCCCATCCGGAGAAGCCCAACCGCTTCTGCGTGTAAACCTCGTCCTCGCGCTTCTCCGCGGCGTTGGCTTCCTCCTTGCGAAGGCTCGCCTCCCTGCGCGGCGGCCCGAGCACCAGCGCCCGGCCAAGCGGAAGCGGGATCGATTGCCCCGGCTTCCACGTGCGGATCGGCACCGCCGGCGTCCGGGTGCCCAGTTGCTTCACCCAGTCCATGCCCGCGAGCGACCGCACGCCTTCGGGTGCCGCGCCCATGGCACGCTCGGAGAGCGCCGAGCACCCCAGCAGTTCCTCGATCTGGTCGACCAGCCGTGACAGCCGCGAGCGCTCCTGCTTGGCGTCGATGCCCATCGCCGATGCCCGGAACCCCTTCAGCGCCCGCGTCAGCTTCTTGTGAGTCTCCATGTACGACCGGCGAAGCCGGCGAGCCAGGCGGTCGGACATGTTCTCCGTCCACGCCAGCCACACCTCGCCGATGTCCAGGGTCTCGAACGTGCCGGCGGCCTGCGTCTTGCCGAAGCCCGAGACGTGGTCCTTGTGCTCGTGCGTGACGACCAGCACGTCGAGGAACCCTCGCGTCACTTCCTTGACGTGCTCGACGGCCTTCACCAGCCGGTCCACGTTGGCGCGGTCCGACTGCCATATCCCGCAGTCGATCAGCATGTGAAACGGCCGCTGCGACGGTGATTCGATGCTCACCAGGAAGCAGTCGCCGAACCCGGCCCGGTACATCCGGACGGTCGCCCGCGGGCCCTTGAGCGCTGCCGGCGTGTCGGTCGAGGTGGTCGGTCGCTTTGCCATGCGTGGTACTCGTCGCCGGGGTTGTTGGTCAGTGGCAGTGAAGCGCCGCGAAGGGTTCGCCGGACCGGGCGCCGTAGAAGGCGGCCCCCATGGGCCCGGCCTTGAGCCAGTGCTGGCGGGTGCGTTCAAGCCGCGGGTCGCTCATGATGTTCTTGGCGATGCAGAACCGGATGTTTCTCTCGTCCGGGTTGATGAACAGCGTGCACCCACCGCGGAACGTGAAGTCGGGCGGGGGCAGATCCTTCGGACGGGTCGGCCCGGGCCGACGCTGGTCCGCCTTGCGCTGCACGTCGGGGTCCAGGTATCCGTCTCGCGTTTGCGTGATCTCGAGCACGATGTCCACGGTCTCCGATCCGCGGTGCCCCAGGCGCCGCGCCGGCCGCAGCCCGTCCACCTGGAACGACGGCTGACCGTTGCCCGACCCCACGCGCACCGACCCCGGGGCCTTCGGGCCGATCTGCAGCCCGGCCTGCCACAGCACCTGCTCGGCCCACATGGAACTCGACAGACGACCGTGGATCTCCGCGCACAGCTTGCTGGTGGCGCGGATTCGTTCCGCCCGGCTCTGGCCGAGCGTGCCGTGAACCAGGTCCCTGAAGTTCACACCGCCCAGGAGCTTGGAGAAGAGATCTCCGAAGACGGGCTCCTCCCATCGGATCGCGTCCGCCAGGAGCGACCGCGAGGCCTCGGGGTAGATGCCGTAGCGGCTGAAGGACTCAACCACCGCCACGCGGTAATTGCGCTCATCCTCCGGCATCATGTCGTAGTCGGCGGTCACCAGCGCCCGCAGGTACTCGCCGAACGTGATGTCGACCGGCGGGCAGTAGTCAAGGGCCCGGATGCACATGTGCAGAATATGGCGGGCCGATTTCACGGCCTCGTCCGTGAGGCGTCCGACGAGGTCCGGGTGCAGGTCGCCCTGCGGCAGCACCCCGGTCCCGCCCGTCGCGATGCGCAGAAGATCCGCGACGCGCGACCGATAGATGGAGAGGAACGCGTCGAACACCGCGGCGACCAGGATCGCCCCCCGGGCGTGCGGTTCGGTCGTCTCCGCAAGCTCCCTCGGATCGGGGTCCCGCCGCTCCCAGCGCCCCGTGGTCGGATTGATCCGTCCGATGGCGTCGCGCAGCGCGCCGCGCTGGCCCAGCGCGGTCCCCATCTGCACCGCCAGCGCGCCGAGCTGGTTCTCGGCATCAAGGCTGCCGCGAGCCCGGCGGATCTCCTGGATCACCACCTCCCGCATGCTGAACCGCGAGAACAGGGCCACGATGTCGGAGAACGCCTCGTGGAACGCGGCCACGTCCTGGTTGCTCTCGTCGGAGAACTTGGGGTGCAGGCCGTCCAGCAGCGCGTGCGTGGTCTCATGAGCGATGACGTCGTGCGACAGGCAGGTGAAAACGGTCCCGCCCGGGAAGTGGGTCGTGTAGTCGTCGATCGGAGTCTGGAAGTAGCCAAAGAGCAGCGAGACCTTGTCGGGGCTGTAGTACGCGTTGGCCTCGCGCAGCGCGTGCGGGTAAATCCGCAGGCGCTGGACGAACACCGGTTTCCACTTGCCGCCCCGGACCACCCACCGCGGCTTCCAGAACGCGTCCCGGCCCAGCGACTGCTCGAAGTGCACGATCGTGTTCATCGCGACCGCGTACACCATCTGCTGGTGGAAGCGGTAATCGATCTCGCTGGGCGCATACCCGTTCCGGCGAGCGACGTCCGCGTCGGTGAGGTTGATCGGCGCGTAGGCCAGCCCGCTCGCAGGATCGATGTCGATGACTTCGAGGTACTCGCCGACGGGCCCCGGCTCAAGCTTTTCGTCGGGCAGCGAGATGACCGCCTCGTTGGTCCGCCACATCGCCAGGCTCTGGCTCTGGCTCGGGTCGTACGCGAAGACGCGCAGGTTGCGGATCCGTGCCGCCGATTTCGCCGGCTGCGCGTGGCGGTGATCCACCAGCCTTGCGGCGCGCCGCGGACTGCCGCGAGTACCGGTCGGAACAGTCCCGCGGGAAGCGCGACGACTCGGGCGTTTCTTCCTGGCCATGATGGTGCCCCCAACTACCCAGGAGCATACCAGCTGTTTGATCACCGAGCCGACGGCTCGTGGACCGCCTCGGACCGGGACGATCCCCGGGCGGCAGGGCTCCCCGTACCATCGCCCCATGCCCGCGACCTCGCCAGACTACGAACTGCTCAAAGTCCTGCTCCAGGGTCTCACGGTCCTGGTCTTCGCCGCCGGCCTTTTCTACACCGGACTCCAGTTCCGTCACTGGCGAAGGGCCGCCTACGTCTCCAACTTCACCAAGCTGGTTGAGCTCCAGATGCAGCTCAGGCGCATGCGAGTCGACGACCCCTCCCTGGCTCGAATCTACAAGCACGACGTCGTCGACCTTCAATCCGACACCGAGATCCGCGAGCACTTCTTCAACCTGATGCAGCTCTCGGTGTTCGAGATCGTCTGGTTCAGCCACCGCATGCGCCAGCTCCCCGAGGACTACTTCCAGAGCTGGGTCGATCGCATGAAGATCCTCGAGCAGGAAGAATCATTCCAGAAAATGATCGACGACCGCAAGATGAAGATCCTGCACGATGAGTTCCAGACGTACGTCCGCGACATGACCGCCCGGGAGGTCGCCAAGCTCAAGCACAGCAAGCCGAGGTAGCCACGCCCCGCTGTTCACGCCGCCGTTACTTCCGCCGCACCAGCATGGCACCGGTCGCCGTGACGGGCTCGAGCAGCGCGATGAACACCAGGTGGTACCACACCGGCATCTGATTCCAGGCCGACGCCTGGAATGCCAGGCCCACCAGCAGCAGCACAAGGCCCAGGACCCGCCCGGCAAGCAACGCCCGTTCCTTCACGATCCAGCCCGCGGTGGCGCCCGCCGCGACCGAGCACACCACGCTCAGCACCAGTGCCGTCACCAGAGGGCCCGTCTCCGTGAGAGGTTCGCCCGCTCGAACCTTCCGGCCCGCCTCACCGAGCACGACCGCGTTCCCGCCCAGCCACAGCACGCTCCACACCGCGAACCCCGCAACGACCCCGAGAATCAAGCGTCCCATGTACCACGCTCCTCTGTGCCTTCGTTCCAATCCTTCCTTATTGCCACTTTGACGCCGCTGTTTACACCGGCCAGCGCTCGCTCAAGCACCGCTTTGGCATGATCGGCTGCAGCATCTTGAATAGCACAAAGAGCATGCGCACGCCCATGCTCGGCCGTCCGGTCTCCATCACGTGCTTGAGCGTGCCCATGATCAGCTTGGCGCCCTGCGACATCTGCTTGTCCATCACGGAACCGGGCACGAGGTCCTCGATCCGCATGATGAACTCCGTCCCGCCCTCGACGGGAGTGAGCTCGTACACCACCTTGCACGGCGGGTCGTCAAGGCGAGTGAACTGGAACGTGTGGGCGAAGCGTCTGGGCGGCTGAACTTCGAGGATCTCGCCGACCACGCCCGTGTACTTTCCGTCGGGTGTGCGCATCGCCATCCGCGACCCCGCCGCCAGGTCACCGGTGTCCATCCGCGAGTTGAAGAAGCACTTGATCGGCGCGTCGCGACGGGTGATCTCGCGCCACACGTCGTGGATATCCGCCCGGATCATGATCTTGAACACCTTCTGCACCGTCCCCGCCGTCGCCTCAGCCATGTTTCACGTTCCTTTCCCTGGACTCAAGACGAGCCTTCAGGTCCACCACCCGAGTCGCCCAGAACTCCGAATACTGATCCGTCCACCGATCATGAATCTGCTGGATCGGCACGATGTTGAAGTACAGCCGCCGCTCACGCCCCTGTTTCTCCGAGACCACCAGACCCGATCGCTCCAGCACACGCACGTGCTTCAGCACGCCCACCGCCGACATCTCAAAGTGCGACGAGAGCGCCGCGATGCTCATCCCCGGGCGGGCCTGCAGCAGGTCCAGCATGCGCCGCCGGTCGCGGCTCGCCAGCGCCTCGAACACCCCGTCCAATGGGTCATCGTGAATCACTAACCAAAAGGTTATTGATTTGTCTCACCCCTGTCAAGCCCCTTCCCGGGACCTTGACACCTCGATACCCCGGCACCTCGCTTTCCCTACGATCCCGCCCATGTCCTCCTTCTATTCGCTCGACTTCGAGAAGCCGCTCGCCGAGCTCGCCCAGCGTCTCGCCGCCGCCGAGGCACGGCTCAAGTCCGACTTCCCGGCCCTTGCCACCGAACCGGGGCCCGATGAAATCGCGAACCTTCAGGCCGTGGCCGTCGATCCCGCCGCGCAGCGGCTCCAGGCGGAGATCGCTGACCTCCGGGCACAGCACCAGCGTCAGCTCACCGAGATCTACTCCCGCCTCACTCCGTGGCAGACCGTCCGCGTCGCCCGCCATCCCGCCCGCCCGCAGACGCGCGACTACATCTCCATGATCACCCGCGACTTCGCCGAGCTGCACGGCGACCGCCGCTTCGGCGAAGACCCCGCGATCGTCACCGGCTTTGCCCGCATCGGCCCGTTCAAGGTCATGGTGGTCGGCCACCAGAAGGGCAAGGAGACCTCGGAAAAGATCGCCTGCCACTTCGGCTGCGCCCACCCCGAGGGGTATCGCAAGGCCCTCGCCAAGATGGAGCTCGCCGCCAAGTTCGGCGTCCCCATCGTCACGCTCGTCGATACCCCGGGCGCCTACCCCGGCCTGGGGGCCGAGCAGCGGGGCCAGGCCGAGGCGATCGCCGTCAACATGCGCGAAATGTCGCGCCTGCCCGTCCCGATCGTCAGCATCATCATCGGTGAGGGCGGGTCGGGCGGTGCGCTGGGCATCGCCGTGGCAGACCGCGTCGCCATGCTCGCCAATTCCTGGTACTCGGTCATCAGCCCCGAGGGCTGCGCCGCCATCCTGTGGAAGGAAGCCAACGAGCAGACCAACTCCGCGGCCGCCCAGTCCCTCAAGCTCACCGCCAAGGACAACCTCGCGCTGGGCATCATCGACTCGATCATCCCCGAGCCGGTGGGCGGCGCCCATCGGGATCCCAAGGCCGCCGCCGAGTCCCTCCGCCACTGGATTGTCCACACGCTCGAGGAACTGGTCGCGCTCCCCGCGGACGATCTCATGGCGGCTCGGTACGCCCGCTTCCGGCGCATGGGCCAGTGGCTTGAGCAGACGCCCGATGCCTCGGCCGCCGTGGCCGATCCCGCCTGACGGATCCCGAGCAGGTCGTCGAATCCAATCCGTATTCCCGACCGAACGCCGTGGTGCGTCTTGATCTTTGAAGGTGCCGTTCTTTGACTCCGAACGGCGTTCTCCCTACGGTTGGCACCCTTTCGTCAGGGTGTGGGGAGCCCGTCTCGGGCCATCCCGATTCTCCGGCAATCTAGCGGGCAGGCATTGTGGCGAAGAAGCCCTCTAAACCCGTCAAGAACTCCGCCCCGAAGCCTCCCGTGAAGGGGGCTGCGAAGCCCGCCGCCAAGTCTTCAAAGGCCGCGGCGAAGCCGGCTTCCAAGCTGGCAAAGCCTGCTCCCAAGACGGCCGCCTCCAAGGCACCGCCGGCGAAGGTGGTTGCCAAGCCGGTCGCCAAGGGGACGCCCTCCAAGCCCGTCGCCACCAAGCCGGCCGCGACCAAGCCGGGCGCGGCCAAGGCACCGCCCGCCAAGCCGCAGGCGAGCAAGGCGCCCGCTGGGAAGGCTGCCCCGCCTCCCGCCGCCAACGGCAAGGGCGGACGCAAGGGCATCACGATCGTCCAGCCCAAGCCCGTCAAGAAGGCCAAGCCCAAGCCCCGCGCCCCCATGAGCGGCGCTCACGCCGTGCCCTCGATGCACGGAGGCCGGTCGTCGGCCAAGCCGCTCATCCCCTCGGGCCCGGCCGCCAGCCCGACCCAACCCCTGGGCTACCACGGCGGAGCCGCCGACGGTCCGCGCCACGACTTCAAGTCCCCCTTCGGCAAGCGAGAGCTCGCCCACTTCCGGCAGATCCTCCTCCAGAAGCGAGCCGAGCTCGTCCGCGACGTCTCCTCCATGGAGTCCGAGGCGCTCAAGGGTGGCAGCGGGTCGCTCTCCAGTCTCCCCCAGCACCTCGCCGAGCAGGGCTCGGAAACCTACGACCAGTCCCTCTCGCTGGACCTCGCCGCGGCCGACCGCAAGCTGATCCGCGAGATCGACGACGCGCTCCAGCGCATCGACGCCGGCACCTACGGCGTCTGTGAAATCAACGGCAAGCCCATCAAGATGGAACGCCTCGAAGAGCTCCCCTGGGCTCGCCATTCCATCGAAGCCGCTCGTGATCTCGAGCGGCGCCAGATGCGCCTGTGACCACGCCACCCGACGAGCAAGCGCCCGCGTCGCCGCAGCCTGCACCAACGGGTGCCGATGCCGCCCCGCACCCGACGTCGCTGAGAAGCCGCCGAGCCTGGACGGTCCTCCTCCTCGTGACGGTGCTGGGCCTTGCCGCCGACCTCGCCTCCAAGTACTGGGCGTTCGCCAGGATCGCGCCCGTTCCCGTCACGTTCTCCCGCCAGGACGTCCTTGAAGCCACGTCGCTCGCCCGGCTGATCCCGCCGCACCAGCCGATGGTCGTCATCCCCAACCTGCTCGAGTTCACGCTCGTGCTGAATCCCGGCGCCGTCTTCGGCATCGGCGCGGGCAAGCGGATGTTCTTCATCGTGGTCACCGTCGCGGCGATCGCCTTCGCGGGCTGGATGTTCGCCCGTTGGACCCGACCTGAGCGGTGGGGGGCTCATGCGGCCATCGGCCTGCTGATCGCCGGCGCGGTCGGCAACCTGTACGACCGCATCGTCTACGCCTGCGTGCGCGACTTCATCCACCCGCTGCCGGGCGTGAAGCTGCCCTTCGGCTGGACGCTCCCCAACGGCTCGCGCGAAGTGTGGCCGTACGTGTCCAATGTCGCCGACCTGTTCCTGCTCATCGCGATCGGCGTCCTGCTGATCCAGTCCTGGCGGGGCGGGCCAAAGCCCTCGCCCGCGCCAACCTGAACGACTCGCACTGCTTGGCCCGCCCGGGCGTATTGACCGCCTCGGACCCTGCATGGTCGCGAGCACGGTGTCGTCCGCGTACTGGGTGAAGGCCCGCAAGCGTTATCGTCGGTCTGATCAACGGGCGCTTGATCCCCATGGACCGCCGGCCGCGTCGCTCCCAAGTCCATGAACGAAGATCGCACGTTCTCTCCAGGGACTCTCTCTCCGTGCCTACTCCTACTGCCTACCGCCCACTCCCGACCCACCTATCCTCCGCCCATGTCCAAGCAGATCTCCGGAGTGGTCTCCGCCGCGGGCTCGCCGCCCGCTGAGCATTCGAACGTCAAGGACACGGTCATCTCCGTCCTGATCTCGCTCGTGCTCGCCTTTGTCTTCCGCGGCTTTGTCGTCGAGGCGTTCCAGATTCCCACGGGGTCGATGGGTCCCACGCTGCTGGGTGCGCACATGCGTTTCCGCAGCCCCGTCACCGGCACCGAGTGGCCGGTCCAGCCCTGGGAGTACCTTGACGCCAGCTACGACAACCCCCGCCCCGAGCAGAAGTTCGGTCCACAGGGCGTGCCCATCGTCGTTCACGACCCGATGAGCAACTACGAGCTGACGCCCAGCTCCATGAAGACGATCTCCGGCGACCGCATCTTCGTCCTCAAGTACCTCTACTCCATCTTCGATCCGTCCCGCTTCGACGTCGTCGTCTTCAAGAACCCGCAGAAGCCGCAGGAGAACTTCATCAAGCGGCTCATCGGCCTGCCCAACGAGCAGATCGCGCTCGTCGATGGCGATGTCTTTGTCCGCCCGGCATCGGCCGCGAACGATGAATCCCTCGACTCCTGGTCCCAGCCGGGGTGGACCATCGCCCGCAAGCCCGAGCTCGTGCAGCGAGCCGTCTGGCAGCCCGTCTTCGACAGCACCTACACCCCGCGCAGCGACACCGTCCAGAACACCAGGTGGTTCTTCCCGCCGTGGAAGGCGTCCACCGGCGGCTGGCAGATCGAGAACCGGCCCGACTACGTCTACACCGAGTCGGCGCCCACGCGCCTTGATTGGGACCTTGACCGCTGGCCCCTCATCGATCGCTATTCGTACAACGAGGCGTGGCTCCGCATGCCTCACGGCCCGAGCCAGGTGCTGCTCGGCGGCTGGTGGCGCCCCACGTACGAGTTCATCGGGCCGATCTTCTATTACCCGGTCTCCGACCTCCGCGTCGCCGCCGGCATCGAGCCCGGTTCGGAGAACCTCGAAGCGGCGATCAACCTGGTCGCTCGCGGCCACCAGTTCCAGGCGCGCCTGGGCAAGAACACCGTCAGCATCAACATGCGTCCGCAGCCCGCCTCCGAGGGCGCCGACGAGCCGTGGAAGCAGCTCGCCACCACGCCAGTGGAGGGCCTCTTCGAGAAGGACCGCATCACCAACGTCGAGTTCTGGCACGCGGACCAGTCCTGCCAGGTCTGGATCGACGGCGAACTCGTGCTCGAGGCCTCATACGACTGGAGCCCCGCGCAGCGCATCCAGAACACGCTCGGCCTCACCATGCAGCAGATCGCCGATTCCGCGACCGCATCGAACAAGTCCGGCGTGCTCATCGACGGCACCAAGTACCGCCTGCCAGGCCTGAGCATGGCCTTTGATGGCTCGCCCGTCACCCTCCATCGCGTCGGCGTGTGGCGCGACCTGCACTACCAGGCGACCAACAAGGCGCTGCTCCAGGGCCCGTCGGGCCTGGCGGTCACGCCCCAGACCGTGCTCACCACCGGTCCCGACCACTTCTTCTGCTGCGGCGACAACAGCCCGGCGAGCCACGACGGCCGAGCATGGAACAGCGTCGAAACCTGGGTCGCCCACGAGATCGATCCCACCATCGGCGTCGTCCACCGCGACCTGCTCATCGGCAAGGCGTTCTTCGTCTATTTCCCCGGAATCCAGCACTCCGGCCGGTCGTTGATGTTCGACGTCGGCCGCATGCGCCTGATCTGGTAAGCACGCCCCATGCCCGCGCTCATCCTGATCCTCGGCCGAGCTGGCAGCAAGGGCGTGCCCGGGAAGAACTCCCGGCCCCTCGCGGGCAGGCCCTGCGCCCAGTGGACGATCGACCACGCGAACGCGGCTGGCTGCGCGGGGCTGATCGCCCTCTCCACCGATGACCCGGCCCTCGCGTCGCTCGCCCGCGAAGCCGGGGTCCGCCACATCGAACGCCCTGCCGCGCTCGCCTCCGACACGGCCACCGTCGACGACGCCGCCCGCCACGCCGTCATGGCGCTGGACCACGCCCTGTGCATGCAGGAGCCCGACCGAGCCGCCTCCGCCCTGCTCGACCCCATCGTCATCCTGTACGCCAACGTGCCCATCCGCCCCGCCGGTCTCATCGACCGGGCCGTCGCGCTGTGCGAATCAACCGACTGCGACAGCGTTCAAAGCTATTCGCCGGTGGGAAAAAACCATCCGTGGTGGACCGCTCGCCTGGATGAGTCCGGTCGCGTGCGCCCCTGGGAAGGCGACGTGCTGAACCACGGCGTCTACCGCCGGCAGGACCTCCCGCCCGCCTACATCCCCGATGGCGGCGTGCTCGTCGTCCGCCGCCGAGCCCTGTTCCTGAAAGTCCCGGGTGTCCTGCCCGGTCCGCACGCGTTCTTCGGCGCCGATCGGCGCGGCGTGATCAACGCGGAAGGATCCGTCCTCGACATCGATTCAGAGAGCGACTTCCTCGTCGCCGAGTCTCTTCTCCGAAAGCACCCCTGATGAAGATCGGAGAGAAAAGCCTCGCGCCGCCCGCCACGGGCGCAGCGCCCTACATCATCGCCGAGCTCGGCGTGAACCACGACGGGTCGCCGAAGAAGGCCATGGACCTGGCGTACGCGGCCTCCGAGTGCGGCGTCGACGCGATCAAGCTCCAGTATTTCGAGTCGCGCCGGCTGATGAGCCGGGCATCCGCCCTCGCCGCGTACCAGTCCGCCGCGGGCGAGACCGACCCGCGCGACATGCTCGCGCGCCTTGAACTGTCGCTCGACGCGATGGCCGCGGTGGTCGAGCTCGCGCACGCCCGCGGGATCCACGCGATCGTCACCGTGTTCTCGCTGGAACTCGTGCCGCTCGCCGACCAGATCGGCTGGGACGCGTACAAATCGGCCTCGCCCGACATCATCAACCGGCCGCTGCTGGCCGCCATGGCCGCCACCGGCAAGCCCCTGATCATCAGCACCGGCGCCTCGACGCTCGCCGAGGTCGGCCGGGCCCTCACATGGCTGCGCGACTCGCGCGACCGCGTCGCCGTCCTCCAGTGCGTCAGCAGCTACCCGACGCCGCGGGAAAACGCCGAGCTCGGCGGCATCGCCGCGATCGCCGACATCTTCCCCGGGCCCGTCGGCTACAGCGACCACACGCCCGATGTCGAGACCGGGCGCGACGCCGTCTCCCGCGGCGCCTGCATCCTCGAGAAGCACTTCACCCTCGACCGCGCCGGCAAGGGCCCTGATCACGCCGCCTCGCTCGAGCCGGCCCAGATGCGCGAGTACGTCCAGCTCGCCCGCGAAGCGGTGGGGGAGCTCCGGGCCAACGCCCGTTACGGGTCGCCCACGACCTTCTCACGAGCACCGGTCGAGCCCGTCAAGCGAATCCTCGAAGTCGAGCAGGACGTCCGCCGCGTCTCGCGTCAGTCGCTCGTCGCGACCCGTGACCTGCCAGCCGGGCAAACGCTCACCCGCGACGACATCACCATCAAGCGTCCGGGCACAGGCGTCGAACCGTGGCGCCTGGAGGATGCGATCGGCAAACCGCTCACCGCGCCCGTCGACGCGGACACGCCCATCCCGCCAGGCTCGCTCGCGATCTGATTCGAACCTTCCGCTCAACCAGCGTGGCCCCGTGCCGCTCGCGGCTCGCCCGCCATCGCTTCAGCTCTTCTCCCGTGCCACTGACCTCGGAGGCTCTGCGACGAGGTCAGTGCTCGACCCCGTTCCCCATTTGAACTTTGAACTTTCAACTTTGAATTTTCCGCCGTCCCGCTCGCGCTCACATCGCGTCCGCTTTTCTCGCCCGCACCGCCAGGAACATCGGGATCTCCCGCCGCGCGCGGTTCTCCTCCGCCGCTCGCGGGCCGGGCGAACTCCGCCTCGCGCTCGGCCACTCCTCGATCATCTCGATCACGAACCCCGCTTCGCTGAGCAGCTTCGCGTACGCCTGGATCGGCCTGTGGAACGTCCACGTCGTCACCGGCTCGGCCCCGTGCGCCGCCTTCCCGGGGTTCATCACGATCGGCATCTGCCCGGGCGACAAGTACCCATCCACCCTCCTGTACTGCCTTTCCCCTCCGTGCTTCTGTGCCTCCGTGCCTGCGTGCCTTCTTGCTTGATGCCTCTCGCCTTCCCATCCCCACGACGTCTGCCCGGGCGCCCGGAACGCCGGATGCAGGATGACGAACACCAGCGAACCGCCGGGCTTGAGCACCTCCGCCACGCCACCGAGCACCGGGCCGAGCGGGTCCATGTTCATCAGCGCCATGATGCTCGTTACCGCGTCGAACTTCTCGTCGCCCCCCGCGCTCAACCCCGCCACCGCCCCAAGCTCCCGAGCATCGCCCACCACGAACACCGGCTCAGCGTTTCCCTCGCCCCCGTCGTTCTCATCCGCACCGCCCGCCGAACCCTCGCTCGCATTCCTCGCCGCTTCGATCAGCTTCGTTGACGCATCCACGCCCACCGCCCGCACGCCGAGCCCGCTGAGCCGCCGGCAGAAATCGCCCTGCCCGCACGCAAGGTCGAGCACCCGCATCCCCGCCACCGGGCGCAGCAGCCGGAGCACGCCCGGCAGGATCACGTTCTCGTGATGGTCGCTCCGCCGCTCGTCGATCAGCTTGTCGTACCACTCCGCCACGTGATCCCACGATGTATCCGACGCGTCGCGGCCACCCTCCCGTGCGCCCGCCGACTCCTTCTTCAAAGCCGAACTTCTCGCCACCGCCGGCGGCTCGCCCACGATCGACGGCCGTGCGCCCGCGAGCGAATTCTCCGGCGGCCGCTGATCCACGAGCCCATAGAACGCCTGCGCGGGCGGCGAGAAAAACCGCACCACCTGCCCCGTCGCCGGGTGAGTGAACCCAAGCTCGGTCGCGTGCAGGCACAGCCGAGCGATCGGGTTCGATCGGCCCCCGTACCGCAGGTCGCCCACCAGCGGGTGACCCATCTCCTTCATGTGAACCCGGATCTGGTTCTTCCGCCCGGTGTCGAGCCGGAGCTGCACCAGCGTCCGCCCCGCCCCCGTCGCCACCACGCGCCAGTGTGTGACCGCGTTCTGCCCCTCGCCGGGTGCGAGCGGACGCGGCGCCCGCCCCCGCCGATCGCCCCGCTCGTCGCTGCCGCGCGCCCCATGCGCTGCCCCCGCCGACCTCATCAGCCCGTCGGGTCCTTCCACCAGCGCGCTCTTGATGATCCCCGATGCGGGCTGCGGTGTACGCCCCGGCAGCACGGGCACGTCCTGCGTGATCTCCCCTTCAACCACCGCCATGTACAGTCGGTGCGCCCGCTTGGTCCGGAACTCCTCCTTGAGCTGCTCGTACGCCCGGTCGCTCACCGCGAACACCAGCAGCCCCGTTGCCTCTTTATCGAGCCGATGGATGATCCACACGCGCGTCCCGCGCTGGCGCCGTTGATCCTTCACGTACCGCTTCACGACGCCGAACACGCTCCGCTCGCGGAGTTCCGGGTTCTCGTGCTCCGGCGTGCCCGGCATCGGCGCCGTCACCAGCCCGAACGGCTTGTCCACGACCACGACGTCTTCATCTTCATACACCAGCCGCACGCCCAGGCCGATGTCCGCCGGATCTCGGGCCGCCGTGCTTGCGTCCGCAAAGTCGTCGCGGTCACGCACCGGTCGCCGATTCCCCCGTGCCACTGGCGGCCTGTCCGCCCGTGGATGACCATCCCGTGCCACTGGCGGCTTGCCCGCCAGTGGGTACTTCCGTCCCCCCGTCCGCCCACCGGAAAAGTCACTGCCGCGCCGGCCTGCGCCGGGCCCGGTTCCCCGCCCGCCGTGCCCCTGGTTCTTCCTCGGCCCGCGTTCCTGCTTCGCCATGGTTGACGGTAGGAAGGCGGCTCCGTCACCGATTCACCAGCAGCAGCCACGGCGTCCCGATCACCAGGTACACCACCATGAACGCGAGGGTCACAAACAGCCCCAGCCGGTACAGTTCGCCCTGCTTGAGGTACCCGCTCGCCACGAAGATGATGTTCTGGCTGCCGCCCTGCGGCGTGATCACCGAGAAGTAGCTGCTCGCAAAGAGCAGCCCCGGCGCCATCAGCGGCGCGGGCACCCCGCCCCGCACGCCGACATCCAGGAACACGGCCAGCAGCGCGAGCACCTGCGACGTCTGGCTCACGAAGAAGTAGTGCAGCCCCACGTAGAGCGCCACCAGCGTGACGTACAGCGCAGGCCACGGAAGCCCGCCCAGCCGGGACGCCAGCCGCTCGCCCACGTAGTGCATGAACCCCAGCTCGTTCAACTGGGCGCTCATCGCAAACAGCACCGCCAGCCACAGGAATGTCACCAGCGTGTCGCCCTGCTTGCAGATGTCGTCCACCGTCAGCACGCCCGTCACCAGCAGCACACCGAGTCCCATGAACGCCACCGCGGTGCCGTTGAGGTTCAGCGCGCTGCCCGACACCCACCCCGCGACCATCACGATGAACGTCACCGCCGTGATCCACTCCGCCCGCGACATCGGCCCCATGCCGGCCAGGTCCCTGCGAGCCGCCGCGGGCGCTTCGGGGGTCTTCCCCACGCCCGGCGGGAAGAGCCGGCGAACCAGCGGCGGCAGCACCAGGATCGCCGCGATCGTCGGTGCCGACGACGCCAGCAGCCACGACCCGAAGGAAAGGTCAATCCCGGCGTTCTGGGCGATCTGCACGCCGATCGGGTTCGCGGATGTCGCCGTCAGCCACAGCGCCGACGAGACCGCGAGGCTCGCCATCGAGCAGAACATCAGGTACCCGCCCAGCCGCCGTCCTTCGGCGCTGTCGGGTTCCGACCCCGCGCCCTTGGCGATCGACAGCACGATCGGGAAGAGCACGCCCCCGCGCGCCGTATTGCTCGGGAACGCGGGCGCAATCGCCGCGTCCGTCAGGACAAGGCTGTACGCAAGCCCCAGCGGCGACCCGCCGAACCGGCTCACCATGAGCAGGCTGATCCGCCGCCCGAGCCCCGATTTCACCACCGCCTGCGCCACGATGAACGCGATCACGACCAGCAGCACGCTCGCGTTCGCAAAGCCCGCGAACGCCTGCGCCGGCGTGATCGTCCTGGTGAGGACGATGGTCGCCACGGCGAGCATCGACGCCGTGAGCAGCGGGAACGACCCCAGCAGCACGCACGCGATCGCCGCGACGAAGATCGCAAACAGGTGCCAGGCTTCCGCGGTCAGCCCGGCGGGGACCGGCGAGAACCACACGCCCGCCGCGATCGCGAACGGCGCCGCGCGCTTGGCCAGCAGGACGACGCCGGTCATTGATCCGCTCCCGGGGCCGTCGAGGGTTCGACGCGGTAGCGACCCTTGAGCCCCACCGCGCGTCCCTGGATCGGCACACCCTCGAATGACCGACCCGCCCGCGAACCATCGTCCGACTCGATGACGTACTGCCATGCAAACTCGTAACCCCCGCTCACGCCGGAGTACCGGCCCGTCCCGCCGACGAAGGTCCCCACGATCCGGTTGTTCTCGCGCGTGCCCTCGCCCGTGAGCTCGCTGTACACCTCGTCGCCGCGTTCATCGATCCAGACGCCCCGGCCCTCCAGACCCGACGCGCTGTCAACCAGGGCGATGATCTCCGCTCGGAATCCAACCCCCGGGCGCCCCGCGCCGGCGAGCAGCATCGTCCCGCGAAGTTCGATGATGGAGGCCCGTCGTTCGCCGCCGACCGGGATCGTCCGCCGCATGCCGGCCCCGCTCCACGTCCCCTCGAACTCGCGCCACCCGTCCTGCATCGCCACCGGCGGACCGGCGTCCTGCTCGCAGCCCGGGACGGACATCCCGAACCCGATGACCAGCCCGAGCACGCCCCAGCGCAAGTGCCTTTGCACCGGGCAACGCAGCAGCCGCCGGATCATCCCAGGCTCCCATCCCATTCCCGCCTCCCACCACAAGCGCCGAGCGTCCCCACGAACGACCGCTTCCCTGACTCGCTCACTCGCTTCCCCTCACCCGCTCCCCTTCGCGTTCACCCACGCCGCCATCTGATCCATCACCCACCCCGCAAACTCCACCTTGCTCATCGCGCCGGGACGCACTTCACCGCCATCCCGCCCGACCACCACCGCCTCGATCCGCTCCGAATTCATCGTTTCGAGAGGGTTGCCGATCACCAGGTCCACGCCTTTGCGAACCAGCTTCTCCCTCGCCGAGCTCACGACCTCCGCCGCCGGCTCCAGCGCGAAGGCTACGAGCAACTGC
Organism: Phycisphaerales bacterium; assembly: GCA_022072615.1. GTDB lineage: Bacteria > Planctomycetota > Phycisphaerae > Phycisphaerales > UBA1924 > JAEUJB01. The sequence goes on along the minus strand of JAJVHS010000042.1, from coordinate 29,284 downwards.
CCCGACGTCCGCTTCGCCGCAACCTCGGCGATCAGGTCGGGCGTCGGTTCGAGCTGCAGTGCCAGCGGCCCCTGCGTCCTTCTGAACTTCCCGCCCGCGAGCACCGTATCTCTCTGTGGGCGATAGTCGGCCACGGCCGCGGCCATGATGACCACGTCCGCTCGCGGGGCCTCCTCACCCAGAAGCCCCCGGAGGTCCTCGCACGTCACGAACCGCCGCACGCGGACCGCCGATTCGCTCGGGCCGACCTGCACCGGGCCCAGGAGCAGCGTGGCCGGCCAGCCGCGGCGTCCCGCCTCGTTCGCCAGCGCCACCCCCAGCCGGCCCGAACTGCGGTTGCCGATGTATCGGACCGCGTCGATCGGCTCGTGCGTCGGGCCAGCCGTGATGAGAACGCTCGGTCGCATGCGAATCGGCCCTCCGATCTGCGTCCACGCCATGAAACCAGCGCACAGTATCCAGACCGGGGCATCCACCGTACCACGGGAAACGGAACCCGACGGCCGCGCCGAGCGAATTGCGGGAAGGGACGTTTGCGGTCATAATGCCCGCTCGACCCTGATTCCAAGCCGTGGCGGCCCGGATGTGCGTCCGGTGGGTTCACGAAGGTCGACCGCTCCGCCGGTCGATCCCGTGACGGCTGCGGGTGTCGGCTGGGCGGGGAGCGAGCAGGCACTCCGGCCCGCTACCATGCGGGTCTGAAAGAGGAAGGGCTGGGGTCGTCAGGCGTCCGCTCGGGTCTTCAACCATTGATTCCCGCGTCGCGACATCGACTGACCCGCCAGCCTGAACACGCGCAGCAACGGCCTCACGGCCCCGCCGCTCGTGGATTCGAATCGAGAAAAAGGGCTCACGCGAGAACTGCATGGCACGATCCAAGAAGAAGCTCGGCGAGATCCTCGTGGGGTGGGGCATCATCAACACGGCTCAGGCCGACAAGGCCGCCCAGACCGCCAAGGCCTCCGGCAAGCGGATGGGTGATTCCCTCGTTGAACTGGGTTTCGCCAAGGAGGACCAGGTCTGCAAGGCCCTGGCTCACCAGTTCGGCATGGAGTACGTGGACATCGCCGCCCCGGGCATGTCCTCCAAGATCGACCTCAAGCTCGTCCCCGACGACCTGGTCAAGAAGTTCCTCGTCCTGCCCATGTCCAAGAGCAACGGGCGGCTCCAGCTGGTCATCCATGACCCGATGGACCTCGAGATGCTCGACATGCTCCGCTTCCGGCTCAACGTCGAGGTCGAGCCCAAGCTCGCCCCCCGGAGCCAGATCAAGAAGTTCCTCGACGGCGGCGGCTCCAAGACCGAGAAGCAGGTCGCGCCGACCGAGTCCCTCATCTCCGAGTCCATGGACCGCACCGTCGACCGCTCGGTCGACCGGTCGATGGACAAGTCCATCGACATCGCCAGCGAAGACGCCCCCATCGTCCGCCTGTGCAACCGCATCCTCACCGAGGCGGTGAACATGCGGGCAAGCGACATCCACATCGAGCCCATGGCCGACCGCGTCCGGCTCCGCTACCGCATCGACGGCGTCTGCATCGAGCGCGACAACCTGCCCTCGCGCATGCAGAACGCCCTGCTCTCGCGCGTCAAGCTGATGTCGTCGATGAACATCGCCGAGAAGCGCGTCCCGCAGGACGGCCGCATCAAGCTGCCCGTCAACGACGTCCAGATCGACTTCCGCGTCTCCGCCTGTCCGGCCTACCACGGCGAGAGCGTCGTGCTCCGTATTCTGCGGCCCGAATCCGTCCGCATCGGCCTGGTCAACATCGGTTTCGAGCCCGACACCCTCGCCTCCTTCAACAAGATCATCCGCCGGCCCAACGGCATCTTCCTCGTCACCGGCCCCACCGGTTCGGGCAAGACCACCACCCTCTACTCCGCGCTCGACACCCTCAACCGCCCCGACAAGAAGATCATCACCGCCGAAGACCCCGTCGAATACAACTTCACGGGCATCAACCAGTGCCAGGTCCGCGAGACCATCGGCCTCACCTTCTCGGCCATCCTCAAGTCCATGCTCCGCCAGGCGCCCAACATCATCCTGGTGGGCGAAATCCGCGATAAGGAAGTCGCCGAAATCGCGATCCAGGCCGCGCTCACCGGACACCTGGTCTTCTCCACCCTCCACACCAACGACGCGCCCTCGGCCATCACCCGACTCATCGACATGGGCGTCAAGCCCTTCCTCGTCGCTTCCTCCATCCAGGCCGTCCTCGCCCAGCGGCTCATCCGCATCATCTGCAAGCAGTGCAAGGTCGTGGACCCCGAGCCCGACCACAAGTACCTCCAGCTCACCGGCATCACCCCCGAGGAAGCCGTCGGCAAGGTCATGAAGGGCGCCGGCTGCGACAACTGCGTCCGCACCGGCTACCGCGGCCGACAGGGCATCTTCGAGATGATGGTCATGAACGCGGCGATCCGCGACCTGGCCTTCAAGCTCGCCCCCGTCTCCGAACTCCGCCGCGCGGCACTCCAGTCGGGCATGCGGCCCCTCGTCGCCGACGGCAAGATCAAGATCATGACCGGCCGGAGCACCCCCGAAGAAATCGCCCGTTCCACCCAGGTTGACCTCGACAACGTCTCGGCAGGCGCCGCGGCGTAACCCACGTCCGTTCCCCCGCTCGGAACGAGCACCCGCTCCGACCGAGCCGTTTGATGCAAGGGCCCACGATGTCGCAGATGCAGATCGACCGCCTGCTGGACACCGTCGTCAAGACCGGCGCCAGCGACCTTCACCTCACCGTCGGCAGGCCGCCCACCGTCCGCCTCCACGGCCACCTTCAGAACCTCAAGACCAAGGTCCTCGACTCCGACGACATGGTCTCGCTCATGAAGGCCATCACCCCCGAGCGAAACCAGCAGGAACTCGCCGAAGTGGGGGGGACCGACTTCGGCTTCGCCTACGGCGACGCCGCCCGCTTCCGTACCAGCGTCTTCCGCCAGCGCGGCGACCTCGCCATGGTCCTGCGGCGAATCCCGAACAAACTGCTCACCTTCGAACAGATCGGTCTCCCGGAAATCGTCCGCGACCTCATCCGCCGACCCCGCGGCCTCTTCCTCGTCACCGGCCCGACCGGCTCGGGAAAGACCACCTCGCTGGCGACGATGATTGACTACGTCAACATGAACATGGATCGGCACATCGTCACGATGGAAGACCCGATCGAGTACTACCACTACCACAAGAAGTCCATCATCAACCAGCGAGCCATCCACGACGACGTCCCGTCGTTCGCCGAGGCCCTCCGCCGCGTGCTCCGCCAGGACCCCGACGTCATCCTCGTCGGTGAAATGCGAGACCTGGAAACCATCGAAGCGGCCGTCCGAGCCGCCGAAACCGGCCACCTGGTGTTCGCAACCCTCCACACCACCGGTGCGGCCAAGACGATCGACCGCCTCGTCGACGCCTTCCCCCAGGCCCAGCAGAACCAGATCCGCGTCCAGCTCTCCACCGCGCTGATCTGCGTCCTCAGCCAGGTGCTTCTGTCGCGGATCGATACCCCGGGCATGGTCGCCGGGTATGAGTTCCTGGTGGTTACCCCGGCGATCGCCAACCTGATCCGCGAAGCCAAGACCTTCCGAATCGACTCGGCGATCCAGACCGGGCGCAAATTCGGCATGCAGCTCCTGGATGACCACCTCTGGTCGCTCTTCAAGCGCGGCATGATCTCCGCCGAGGAGATGATCGACAAGAGCAAAAATCCAGCTGACCTTACTGATAAGGTTCACAAGGAAGGCGGGAAGGTCGGACGCGCCGAGTGGGACGAGGACCTCGATCTGCAGAAGGAATGATACGTCCGAGCGGCCGTCAGCCTCGCTTCGGATCGAGGCGAGCCGCCAGTAAATTCAAAACTCCAGCTGTCTTGTGTGTTTTTGTGATTCGTTGTGCTTGGTTTGGTTCGACCGAACGGTTAGTATCGTCGAAGAGGCTGTCGGGCGCGAGTTTTCGGAACCGCCCGGGCCGTCACGTGACCAGCCATCGTCGCTTCCGCCTGCCGGCGGGGGTCAAGACGAGGAGCGAGTCAGGCGACGGCATACCGGTTCCGGGAACGAGCGCGCGGCTGGCGACGCGGTCGGCAGACGTTTGTGGAACGGGTTTTTTACCCAGCCCGGTTCCGAGGCGTCCGCGAGCGAGCGCTGGCCATGGCAGCCACGGTTGATCGATTCGGCTCCACCCGTCTGCGGTGACGGACGGATCGGGCAGTCGAATCGGGCCCCGTGCGAGTTCGGAACGTTGGGTTTTCGTGAGGGGCATCGGCTGGAGGCTGGACGGCCGGGTACGCGAGCCTCGCGTGCACCACAAGCCTGATCCAGAATCCGATCGAAACCCATCCGACGTCGCAGGCCCGGGTGATTGACCGCCGAGCAGGTTGTGCGATCGGCGCCATCCGGGAAGCGACATCCGGAACTCCGCTCGCGACCCCGCACCCCGGAATGGTCGAGCCGCAGAACAGGGAAACGTGACAATGCCGGTGCTCGATCCAGTTGAACTCAAAGGCAAGAAGATCGGCCGCATCCTGACCAAGATGGGCAAGGTCACCCGTGACCAGGTCCACGAGGCGCTGGCCGTCCAGAAGACCCGCAAGGTGCTGCTGGGCCAGCTCCTGACCGAGCTGGGCCTGGTGTCGGCCCGGGATGTCGCCGAGGCGCTGGCCGGGCAGGCGGGCATGCAGTACGTGGACCTGGCCGGCAAGGAGATCCCCGAGGACGTCCGGTCGGTGATCCCGTCGGAGAACGTCCAGTCCTACCAGGTCATCCCGATCGAGTACAACCCCACGAGCAAGCGGCTCAAGATCGCCATGAAGAGCCCGGACAACTTCCGGGCCGTCGACGACCTCCGCCTGCTCATGGGCTTCAACGTCGAGGCCGTGGTCGGCGACTCGGCGCTCATCGATTCGCTCATCAAGAAGTACTACTCCAAGAGCGAGTCGGTCGTGGACGTCGTGACGCAGCTCGCCAAGGACGAGAAGTACAAGTCCCTGGAGAACCGCGGCGAGTCCATCGACCTTGACGCCATCATGGAGATGGCCGACGACAACCAGGTCATCAAGCTGCTCAACCTCGTGCTGCTCCAGGCGATCAAGGACCGCGCCTCGGACATCCACTTCGAGCCCTTCGAGAACGAGTTCAAGATGCGCTACCGCATCGACGGCGTTCTCTACGAGATGAACTCTCCGCCCAAGCACCTTGGCCCGGCCATCACCAGCCGCGTGAAGGTCATGTCCAACCTCGACATCGCCGAGCGGCGGCTCCCCCAGGACGGACGAATCGAGCTCACCATCGGCGGCAACCCCGTGGACCTCCGCGTCGCGGTGCTCCCCACCATGCACGGCGAGAGCGTGGTCATGCGAGTCCTCGACCGGTCGAACGTCGAGCTCTCGCTCGACCGCCTGGGCCTGCGCGAGGACGACCTCACCACCGTCCACCGCCTGATCAACAAGCCCAACGGCATCGTGATCGTGACGGGCCCCACGGGCTCGGGCAAGACCACCACGCTGTACGCGGCGCTGGCGTCGCTGAACGACATCCAGACCAAGATCCTCACCGCCGAGGACCCGGTCGAGTACGACATCGACGGCCTGTGCCAGTGCCAGATGAACGCGGAGGTCGGCCTGACCTTCGCCAAGGCCCTGCGCAGCTTCCTGCGTCAGGACCCCGACATCATCCTGGTGGGTGAGATCCGCGACCTCGAAACCGCGCAGATCGCCGTGCAGGCCTCGCTGACGGGCCACCTCGTGCTCTCCACCCTGCACACCAACGACGCGCCCAGCTCGATCGTGCGTCTGCTCGACCTCGGCCTCGAGGCGTTCCTCCTGACCGCGACGGTCGAGGGCATCATCGCCCAGCGCCTCGTGAGGAAGGTGTGCGTCTCCTGCAAGGAGCAGTACTCCCCGTCCGAGGAGGAGCTGCTCGAGCTGAACCTCACGCCCGAGCAGGTGCGCGGCAAGCGCTTCGTCCGGGGCAAGGGCTGCACGGCGTGCAACGGGTCGGGCTACAAGGGCCGCCTGGCCCTCTTTGAGATCATGACCCTCGACGACGAGATGCGCGAGATGATCATGCACGAGGCGAGCACCGCCGTGCTGCGGCAGGCCTCCCGCAAGAAGGGGATGCGCACGCTGCGCGAATCGGGCCTGCTCGCGATCTACGAGGGCATCACCACGATCGACGAGGTCGTTCGCGAGACCCTTTCGGACGACGCGTAAGAGGAAGGCATCAAGGCAAGAGGCATCAAGGCAAGAAGCAGGGGGAAGAGTCGCGACCGGGGAAGTCAAGCGGGATGTGTGAAGCTGGTGCGTGAAGCTGGAGCGTGAAGCATGGCAACGTTCGCATACGAGGCACTGAACGCGGCGGGCAAGCCCCAGAAGGGCACCGTCGAAGCCACGACCAATGAGGAAGCCGTCCAGAAGATCCGGTCGCAGGGCTTCTTCCCGACGTCCGTCCGCGAGCAGAAGGCCAAGAAGCAGGCCGAGAAGGACGCGGCCGCGCAGACCGCCAAGAAGCCCAAGAAGAAGCGCGGCGGCGGCGGCGGGTTCGGCCGCGTCAGCCCCAAGCTGCTCACGCTCTTCACACGCCAGCTCTCCACGCTCCAGGACGCCGGCCTGCCGCTGCTGCGCTCGCTCCAGATCCTCGAGGGCCAGCAGAAGCCCGGCCTGATGAAGAACATCCTCCAGGGCGTGTGCGACGAGGTCGAGGGCGGGTCGAGCCTCTCGGAGGCGATGAGCAAGTTCCCCCGGGCCTTCAACCGCCTCTTCGTCAAGATGGTCAACGCCGGCGAGATCGGCGGCGTGCTCGACATCATCCTCCAGCGCCTCGCCGAGTTCATGGAGAAGAGCCAGCGCCTCAAGAGGAAGATCCGCGGCGCCATGATCTACCCGATCGTGGTCATCACCATCGCGGTGCTCATCCTCACGGGCATCATGATCTTCATCATCCCCAAGTTCGAGGAGATCTTCACCGACTTCGGCGTCAAGCTGCCGGCGATCACGCTGTGGCTGATGAACACCAGCCGCTGGGTCGCGGGCAACATCCCCGGCCAGTCCATCCCGGGCGCCGTCTTCATCGCCGTCTCGCCCTTTGCGATCTGGATCGGCCTCAAGCTCATCCGCAAGGCCGAGGTCGGCCGGATGGTCACCGACTGGATCGCCCTCCACGTCCCCATTTTCGGCAAGCTGCTCCGCAAGACCTCGATCGCCCGGTTCACCCGGACCCTGGGCACCCTGATCTCCGCGGGCGTGCCCATCCTCGAGGCCATCAACATCACCAAGGAGACGTCGGGCAACTACGTCTTCGAGCGTGCCCTGGGCAACGTGCACGACTCGATCCGCGAGGGCGAGAGCTTCGCCGGGCCGCTGCGCGAGAGCAAGACCTGCGATGCCATCGTCGTGAACATGATCGACGTGGGCGAGGAGACCGGCGAGCTCGACGGCATGCTCCTCAAGATCGCCGACAACTACGACGAAGAGGTCGACGAGCAGGTCGAGGCGCTGGTCTCGCTGCTCGAGCCGCTGATGGTCGTGGTGCTGGGCGGCATGGTCGGCACCATCGTCGTGGCCATGTTCATGCCCATGGTGGCGATGATCAACTCGCTCCAGGGCGGCAACAAGGGCAACTGACCCGATCGGGGTCGGCGCCCGCCCGCCGTGGAGGCGGGCGTGACTCCGGACGATTCACGTGGGCCCGCGGGCACGCCGCCCCGGGCCCGGCGCGAAAGGAACTTGCGATGCGACCCGACCACAGTTGCGGCCCGACGAAGCGCCCCGGCGGCCGCCGGTCGCGCCGGGGCTTCTCGCTGATCCAGCTCCTGGTGGCGCTGGGGATCCTGGCGACGCTCGCGGGCATCCTGCTGGCGGCGATGGCGGTCGCGCGCCGCGCGGCGGTGCGGGGCGCCGACACCCAGATCATGGGCACGATCAAGTCCGGCCTCGAGGCGTTCAGCGCTTCGTTCGACATCGCCCCGCCCCTGGTGAAGGACCGCAGCCTCAACGACCCCAAGACCATCGTGAAGAACCTCGTCGGCGGCGACGAGTTCTACTCGATCGCCGTGTACACGCCCGCCGCCGACGCCAACTTCCTCCGCGGCGCGAACTTCACCCTCAACCTCAACAACCCCCTCGACGCCGACCGGGACCGCCGCTACAGCGAGAATTCGCTGGGCATCTACCTGGCGGGCGCGCTGGCGGCGCCGATCCGCAGCGACAAGGCCGACGTGCCCATCGACATGGTCGCCGGCCCGGGCATCGGCAGGCCCAACCTCTCCGGCGGTTTCGAGAAGGGCAACTACGGCCCGTACATCGACGCCGATTCGAGGTCGCTCAGGCTGGTGCGCAACGACGACAAGGACATGCCGACGGCCGTGGTCCAGGACCGCAACGGCGTCGCCGTCCGCTACTACCGGTGGCTGAAGAACAAGACGGTCACGACGTGGGACGATCTGAACATCCCGCCCATGGTGGTCGGCCCGGATTATGCCAAGTTCCATTCGTCGACCCCCGCCGACCAGCGGGATCAGCCCGACCCGCGGATCACCGCCGCGAACTGGGCGTTCGTGATGGCGGGGCCCAACCGCGTCTTCGGTGACGAGCCGGTCGACGTGCTCGTCCAGGCGCTGCGCAGCGTCGGCGCCTCCGTCGATGAAAGCACGTCCGAGGCCGCTCTCCGGGCCCGCGCCTGGGAGGACAACCTGGTGGAGGTCGGCAGTGCGATCCACTGACGTTCGCCGTGACATCCCCCTGATCCGCGCCTTCACGCTGCTGGAGCTGCTGGTGGTGATCTCGCTGATCGCCCTGCTGCTGGCGATCGCCGCGCCCTCGGTCAACGCCATCATCCGGTCCACCGAGGAGGCCGCCGCCAAGAACCAGCTCGACGTCGCCATGTCCGCGGCCCGGTCGCAGGCCGTCGTCTCCGAGTCCGGCCAGGACAGCGCGGCCGTGTTCTTCTTCACGCCCGGCGGCAAGTGCAGCATCGGCGTCTTCCGCAAGGCGGGCGAGCTCGAGGACGTCGACACGTTCGGCAACCCCGTGCGGCGCGACGTCTTCGTCCCCTCGGGCATGCAGCTCTTCTCGCTGCCCACCGGTTGGATGATCCGCGGCCTGGCCCCGGTCGGCACGCTCCACGACGAATCCGCGGGCGGCCAGCCCTCCGGCTGGTACGAGCCCATCGCCGGCGACCGCGAGTTCGAGATGGGGGGCTCCAACCGGCCGTGGTGGAACTGGGTCTTCCCCGAGACCGGTTTCTACAACAAGAAGAAGGCCGACGAAGTCGACGACCAGGGGTTCAGCGTCCGCCAGACGTTCCTGGTGCGGTTCGAAGCCGGCACCGGTCTCGTGAAGACCGGCGACCGCACGCAGGTGCTCGTCGTCGATCCCTCGCCCTCCAACGCCTTCCGCACGGTGATGCCGTACCGCATCTACCGGTTCAACCGCGGCGAGGATGTCGCGTCCGTCGTGCGGCGCGTGCTCGAATCCCCCGAGAGCCTGCTGCCCATCGAGGACAAGCAGAAGCTCCTGGGCGACCAGGCGACCGACACGGTGCTCGCCCAGAACGTGACCGAGATCGCGCTGTACCGCGAGACGGACCTGGCGGCGGCGCTGGGCGCCCGTGGCCTGAACCGGACGACGCGCTGTCTCTACGGCGACGGCGCCAACCCCCTCTACCGGCCCGAGATCGACAAGACGCTGTTCGCCTCGTACAGCGCCGCCGACGTCGCCAAGTCCATCAACGAGTGGTTCGCGACCGACGCCTCGGATTCCGATTCCGCGGGCGAGGGCGGCGGGTTCGTGTACTCGATCGACCGGGCGAGCGGTCGCCCGGTGGAGGTGCGCTGATGCGACCGATCAACTCATGCCCCTCGGCCCTGCGTCGAGCCGCCGCCCTGTGGAAGGCCGCCTGCAAGCGTCCGCCGCGCGGGTTCTCGCTGATCGAGGTGCTGATCGCCGTGGTGGTGCTCGCGCCGGGGCTGCTGGGCGTGGGCCCGGTGTTCCCGGTTGTGATCCGGTCGCAGCGCCAGTCCCAGGACGTGATCCAGGGGCAGATTGCGGCGAGGTCGGCGTCGGCGTACGTGTACGGCCGTCGCTGGCTCATCGACGGCCTGAACGAGCTCGCGTACGACGTCAACCACGACAACAGCGAGGATGATCCGCCGGAGTTCGACGCCACGCCCTGGTACATCTGGGGCCCCAAGGGCGGCGGTGCGGGCAGCCTCGACGAGACCAACGGCGACGTGGTGCTGCCCGATCCCGAGACGAACGGCCTGTTCTTCATCCCCGTCTCCGACCGGCTGTTCCCGCAGCCCTTCTCCCCCGGCGTCGATCCCCAGTACGTGTGGGACCTGGCGGTCCGCCGCCGCATGCCCGATGGCATCCAGGTCGTCGTCTTCACCCGCCGGCTCGACCAGCAGATCCCGGTTCCCAACGGGTGGTACCTGTCGCACGTGGTGACGGGCCGGACCGACACCGCGGCCAAGAACCGGCTCCCCATCGCGGTCGACCCCGAAGGCCGCCCCACCGGCAACGGCCGCGGCGAGTACTCGCGGCTCCGCACCGTGCTGCTCGACCGCTGGGGCGGGACGGACAGCGAGATCCTGGACCCCGCGTTCATCACGGTCGCGGAGATGGACGACGGGGCCAACAACTGGGCCAACGCGTCGATCACGCGCCGGATGGAGGCGCTGGGCCAGAAGCTGGTGGACAACCTCGGCAACGTCTACACCGTCGTCGGCACGCGCGCCGGCAAGGGCACGGCCTCCGATGGCGGCGCCACCCAGTGGATCATGATCGAGCCCTCGCTCAGCCGCGAGTTGTGGCAGCAGAAGCTCGACGGCGCGGAGATCTCGTTCGTCGTCTCGCCCCAGATCCCCGCGGCCGTGACGGTGATCGACCTCGACAGGAAGCAGTAGCGACCCGGGCCCGGGGCCGGCAGGAAGCCCCCGGGCCAAGGAGACCGCCGTGAAGATACCCGCCACTTCGACATCCCGCCGAGCGCCGACTTCGCCCAAGGGCCCCCGCACGGCTCGCCGCCTGGCAACCAGCGCGGGAGAAGCCCGTGCCGACCGCCGAGCGTTCACGCTCATGGAGATGCTCGTCGCCATCGGCGCCGTCGCGATCATCACGGTGGGGGTCGCGTCGGTGTTCTCGGCGATCGGCAAGACGGTGTCCGGCGGCCGGCGGATCAGCCAGCTCACGGCGCTCTCGGCGCAGATTGAGTCGGTCATGCGCCAGGACTTTGCCCGCATGACCCGCGACGGGTTCCTGATGGTCCGTCAGCAGTTGACCAACACCGGCGGCGCGAGCGCGACGCCGCTGCGCGTCCCGCTCAACGCCGCGGACCCCAACCCGGCCCGGGCCCGGCGCATCGACGAGATCCTCTTTTTCGCCAAGGGTGAGTTCAGCTCCGCTCGCGATCCCGTCAACCCGGCGTACGAGGCCACGGCGCAGGCAGCCCGGATCTACTACGGCCACGGGACGCGCCAGCGGCCGAGCGGCGCTCCCGCGCCCGCGACGCTCACGGATTTCAACTACAGCGCCGGACGGCTGGGCCAGAACAACACGCTGAACCAGTACGCCGGCGACTGGACGCTGGTGCGCAGCCAGTGCCTGATCGTCGATCCGCGCCAGACCAAGTTCGACCTGGTGCCGGTGCTCGGCCTGGACCCCGCCAACCCCGCTCATCGCCGGCGCCTGGAGGACAAGGAAGGCCAGGTGGCGCTGCAGCCCGCGTCGCTGAGCATCTTCCGGCACCTGGCGGTGTGCCCGAAGTACCAGCCCGCGAGCACCGCGGAGTACCCCCTGACCAACAGCGCGATCATGCTCCGGACGGGCACGCGCCGGCACTCGTCGGGCCTGGTGGACATCGCGACCGACACGCTGCGCGAGATCCGCGACGTCGTCCAGTGCTCGCGCGGGCTGCCCGGCCAGGTCGGCAACGGCACCAAGTGGTACTCGACGGTGTGCCCCGATCCCGCCGGCAGCGTGTTCAACAGCGACGGCGCTTCGGGAACGGTGTACACCAACCGCGCGCAGCTCTGGATGGACTCGGCGTGGCCCACGCAGTCCGACCAGACCCGCAACCCGCAGTTTGAGCCGCACTTCGGCGCTTACGGCGGCATCGCGCTCCAGGTGCCCAACGGCGGGCGCATCCGCGTCGAGCCGCGGCCGGAATACCTGCTCGAGGTGCTCCGCAGGGAAGGCAAGTTCAACTCCGGCGTCGACCTGCTCGCCTCGGACTACCGCATCGACCAGCTCCAGCTCTCGGCCAACGGCTTCCTGCGCAACTGCAGCGAGTTCATCATCGACTGGTCCTTCGGCGAGCCCGATCCCGCCACCGGCGAGCTGATCTGGTACGGCCTCTCGCGCTACGCGGACCTCGACGGGGACGACGTGCAGGACACCAACGAGCCGATGCTCACGCGGCCCTACCCGTTCCGGTCGTTCAACGACCAGGCGATGAACCCGCCCTTCACCTTCCCCTTCATCGATTCCTCAGGGAACCTCATCAACGCGACCACCGGCGACTGGTCGGCGTCGGGCGGCGTTGACCGCGTCTCGCCCGCGCTGATCTACGGCGCCACGGCCCCGACCAGCGCGACCGCCAACGTCCAGTGCCTGACCTCCTACTTCGGCTACACCGACACCACGGGCGCCGACGGCCGACCCTGGGCGTGGCCGGAGTTCGTGCGCGTGACCGTCAAGATCGTCGACCCGCAGGACTCGACGACCGAGCAGACCTTCCAGTACGTGTTCCGTACCCCCGGCAACGGGAACGGCACGACCTGACCCGCCCTTGAACGGCCGCCCGGGACCGCTGGCAGCGACCGGGCCGCCGCTGATCGACGTGCGTGGACAAGCGGCCCGGCGCACCGACGCCCCGGGCAAACGACCGAACGGAGTACGCCATGTCACCAACCACACTCGAGCACGCAACCGGCACCTGCGTTCCCCAGGCCGGCTCGGCCTCGACGACACCGACCATGCTCCGCCGGGCCTCCGGCGCGACGGCGTTCATCCGCCGCTCCCGCCGCGGTTCGTTCCTGGTCCTGGTCATCGGGGTGCTCGCGCTGATCTCGGCGTTCATGGTGATCTACGTCGCCGTCGGCCGGGCCGACCAGCAGCTCAGCTCCGCCGTGCAGCGCGGGTCGATCGGGCTGGCGGACGCCCCCGACGGCCGAGCCGGTGAATCCGGCCGCGACGCCGTCGCCGAGCGCTTCGCCCGCTACGCCGCCCAGGTCATCGCCGACGACGCCACCGCCACCTTCTACGTGGACAAGTCGGCACGAGCCGCCCGTCCCGACGGCCAGCCGCTTTCCTTCATCAACCTGACCCGCGAAGCGTCGGACTCGCCCTACACCGACTGGGCCCGCACCTCCATCGCGCCGATCTCGCAGCCCGGCGAGTTCTTCGATCCCGCCGGCAGTTACGACCCCATCATGGAGAAGAACTACGCCGGCGCGCTCCCCGACGCGTGGAAGCCGTCGGACCCGTGGCTGGCCTCGACCGAGCCGGTGTGGCTGAACTTCGACGCGATCGACGACCCCGCCAATGCCTCCAACGAATTTGTCCTGCGGCGCGACTGGGCGCAGATCTCCAACTTCGCGCCCGATGGCGCGTTCGTGAACCTGTACAACATGCGCGGGTCGACCGCGGCGTACATCGGCAACTTCGAAGCCACGCCGGAAGAGATGCGTGACCGGCTCAGTCTCTTCGACCCCAACGGCGCCGCCACCGCCAGCGCGGATTTCGGCGTCGCGGCCGACCCGGATGTCCCCGCCTACTGGACCATGCGCCAGCGCGGCGCCGCCGTCCCGGTCGGCATGTACGACAGCGCGCCTTCGTCGCCAAGCTACCGCCCGTACCAGTGGGCCGACGCCGACGGCGACGGCCTCTACGACTCGCGCTGGTTCGAGATGGTCGACCCGCGGACGGAGGACGGCGGCCCGGATTACACCAATCCCGAGGACGTCCTGGGCATCCGGAACGATCGATTCCGGTACTTCTTCGCCGCCCGTGCCATCGACCTCTCGGCGCTCGTGAACGTCAACACCGCCACCGACTTTGTCGCCTCGCCCGACTCAGCGGGCAACTACCCGCCGGGCGCGACGCCCTCGGACGTCGACCTTCGCCGCCTGCTGGGCCTCGAAGACGTCTGGTTCGAGTTCCCTTTCGCGAACGCGAAGGACCGCCTCTCGTACAGCAAGCTCGCGCAATCCTCGCCGACCGACGACGGCCGCGCGCAGAACTATTTCGGCTACACCAACGAGACGATGTCGCTGACGAGCATCCTGGGCAACCGGGCCTACCTGGGCATGGGCTTTGCCATCGACCGCGGCACCGCGCCGATCTACAAGGACATCAACAACCCGGTCGATCGGGCCCGCTTCGGAAAGAACGACGACAGCAACGGCGCCAAGGGCCGGTCGGACTACTACGACGCCCTCAAGAGCTCCGTCGACGGCGTGACCTACGACCAGTTGACCGCCGACATCAAGAGCCCCTTCGGCAACGCCGACCTGCTCGAGCTGCTGACCTTCCGCGGCGTCAACGACCCGTCGCTTACCTCGACCCTCGAGAGCGCCGCGGGTGCCAAGTACGAAGGCCCGTCCGCGGGCACCGAAGACCCCGCGTACATGCGGTACAGCCCGCTGCGGGATAACCGGCCGCTCGATGTCGAGCGTCTCAACGCCCCCGGCGGCTACACCGCCAAGCGCGAAGCCGAGGTCTACGCGCACCTGGCGGCCGACGTCCGCCAGCGCATCACCACCCTCAGCGGCGCCCGGCCCATCAAGTCCGGCGACGTCCCAGTCGTGCTCGACACCGTCACCAACCAGTACAAGGTGTCCGCCGACGAGCTCACGTCGTACGAGCTCCGCGGCGACGCGGTGGGCAACGGCACCAATCTCATCAACGCCTACGTCTCCGGCCTGCTGCCCTACGCCTTCGATCAGCGCTCCTGGCCGACCAACGGCAGCTACGGCCAGTACCGCTTCCTCAACTACGGCTACCGCCGGCCCGAGGTCGGCCTGCGCATGGCCGCGCACCTCGCCGCCAACTTCCAGGCGATGCGCGACGGCCTGGTCGAGCCCCCGGTCATGACCGTCGCCCTGTGGGACCAGGCCAAGCAGGCGCTGGACGCCGACAAGCCCAGCACGCTGCCGCTGCCCTGGAAGAGCCGGGCGTACAAGTGGTCCTACTGGCCGTACGACCAGCGCAAGGGCGCCATCTCCGATCACAAGCTCTCGCAGAGTGCCTCGGACAACGCCGGCGACGAACTCTGCGCCGACGCGATCAACGTCGTCGCGGTCACGCCCCAGCCCGTCATCACCGCCGCCGCCAGCTTCATGGTCTTCACCGACGCCCAGCAGACCGTGGACCCCGCCGACAACGAGCCGTGGGTGATGGGTTTCCCGACGGGCGCGCCCGACGTTCAGATCAACGGCGACCGCTCCAGCGGCAACGCCGATTACCTCGGCGAGGTCTTCGCGGTCCAGATCGTCAACCCCTTCCCCAAGGCGATCACCCTGGGGAACGTCATCGTGGGCAAGCCCGGTGATGCGACCACCGGCCCGGCGTGGACGGCCACGCGCAACCGCTTCGATTACTACCTCGAGTTCGCCGGCCGCTACTACCGCCTCGCCGACTGGCTCAACGGCCCGACCTTCACGACCGAAGTCGACTCCGGGCCCATCCCGCTCACGCTCGGTCCCTCCGCGTCGCGCGTCTTCTACTTCACGAGCATCCCGCTCGAGGACATGGAGAAGCGCTTCCGCGACTCCATCGACACCGCCAACGGCGGCGTCTCGCTGCCGATCGACAGCAACGGCGACCCGGCGTACTTCGTCCGCCAGTGGATCAAGACCCAGCTCGGCGGCGCGGGCCTGGGCGGCGAGCCCATCTACGTCGAGGCCTTCGAGCCGACCAAGAAGGGCCAGCCGGTGACCTCCACCGGGTTTGTGGACATCACCGCCGTGGACACCACGCAGACCCCCGCCGGCACCAACAAGATGGTCCGCCTGTGGCGGGCCTACCGCGACCCCTGGGAAGAGGACCTGGGCAGCAACAACGAGCTCTGGGACGACGACGACACCGCCGGCAGCTACGGCCCGGTCCCCGATCAGAACATCGAGAACGACATCCTCATCGACCGCCTGCGCGACCCCGAAGTGGCCCAGACTACCTGGCGCCACGAGCCGACGCCGGGTTTGCAGGATGTGGCCAACGCGCCCGGCTGGGACTGGGATTCCGACCCCAAGGAGCTGCTCAACAAGCAGAACTACAACCGCCCGTCCGGCATGACGTTCACGTTCGCGGCGCTGGTCGCCCGGCGCGGCGATCGCGACATGACCAAGATCGCGCAGACGGGCATGCTGCCGGCGTACTGCATCGAGAGCGCCTTCGGGTCGTCCAACATCTCCAACACCGCCGTCCGCAACTACGACGGACCCGCCGGCTTCAGCAAGGCGCTCGCCGAGGATGACCTCGTCGGCGGCCGCATCCTCTACCGCGAGGAGAAGAGCATCCTCGGCGACGGCGATTCCTGGTACGGCCAGCAGGTGATCGGGTCTCCGCTGTTCAACGTCATGGGCAACGCCCCCTCCGACTGGACGATCGTGAGCTCGACGGCCACGGGCGTGGAGCTCATGTCGGGTGCGGCCGAGATCCCCCCGGTCCCCGCCGGCTCGGCCGGGACCCGGGCGTTCGATGACGTCCGCCCGATGCTCTGGGCCGACTTTGCGGCCGACAAGCTCCGCCCGGCCGACGTCCTGCTCCCCTTGGCGATCGGCGGTCAGTATTCCTATCGCACCGGCGACGCGGCCCCGTCCAACGCGGCCGAGCTCGACGAGCGCTGGCTCACCCTCACCGAGTCCTGGGCCCTGGCGCTGAACTACGAGTCGCTCAACCCCAACCTCGCCACGAGCGACCGCTGGAAGCTCTACGACGGCTTTGGTGAACTGAACCGCTCCGCCAGCCCGCCCGTGTTCCCCGCCACCGACGGCGGGCGCGTGGTGGTGACGCCCAACTACCAGGACCCGGCGGCCCCCAGCGCGGCGACCCAGACGCTCAGCGCGTTCGTGCCCTTCGTGGACCAGGACGGCAACGGCGTCTTCGACCGCGACGCCACGCCCCGCGAGGACCTCTCGCTGGGCCTGACGCCGGCGATGTCCATCATGGACCAGTTCAACACCGTCAACACCCTGGCGACCATCACCCGGCCGACGCTGGGCACGATCAACCTCTCGACGGCCCCGCTCGCCGTGCTGCGGCTGTTGCCGATGCTCAGCCCGACGGTCGAGGATTACCCCGGCTCGACCGGCGACTACTCGTGGTGGTGGCGCGGCCAGTCGGGCAACAACACGCAGCTCACGCCCGCCGCCGACCTGGCCGCCACCGTCTTCGCCTACCGCGAGAAGGGCTGGGCCCGCCGCCGGCCCGACCCGGCCAACCCCTCTTCGCCGGGCGGCCTTGTCAACTTCGACGACCGCGACGGGTCGGGCAACCCCCTGGGCGATATCACCGTCGACGCCGACTGGAACGGCCGCAGCGGCCGGTCCGACATCGCGGGCCTCCGCGAGCAGCCGGGCCTCATCGCCCCGAGCGAGATCCTCGCCGCGACCCGCCGCTACCAGCTCCCCTACGCCGCGCCCATGCTCGCGAGCGACAACTCCAACATCGATTTCCTGGGCTGGGACCTGGGGTCGATGTACTCGACGGGCTCGCGCATGAACGGTGAGGCCACGCGCGGCATCACGACCCTCGACTACTCGACTTTCTCCACCGTCAAGAGCGACTACGAATCGCCCGAGGACAAGCTGCTCATCGCCAACGCGGTGCTGAATTCCGCCTCGACGCGCAGCGACTACTTCGCGGTGTGGTTCGTGGTGGCGGGCTTCCGCAGCACGGACGTGCGCGGCCTGGCGCTCACCACGCCGATGGTGCCCTCCATCCAGCGCCGCTACGTGATGGTGGTGGACCGGTCGCAGGTCGTCCGCAAGGGCGACAAGCCCCGCATCGTCTTCTTCCGCGAGGTGCCGATGAAGTGATGACCCGTCCGCACGGCAGGGCTTCTTCTCTTCCCCGCTTTTCTCTTCTCTTCTCTTCTCTTCTCTTCTCTTCTCTTCGACGACTGCCGACTGCCCACAGCCTTTCTCCCTACTGCTGACTGCCGACTCCCTACTGCCTTCTCAAGAGCCACATCCAGCGGGCGACCTCGCGGGTCCTCGAACGTGCCGCACCGGTTCACACGCAGGCCGGTGCGGAAACGAGGGCCCGGGCCAGCCGAGGCACCCGACCGACCAGCCCGCCGGACTCTCCTGTCGGCGGGTTGTCGGTTTTTGGGGAACGCTCCATCGCCCGCCGACCCAACATCGCCCTCCAACCGGATCACCCGAGCGTTCGCTCGCGTGTCGTTTTCCCCTCCGTGCCTTTGTGCCTTCGTGCCTCCGGTTCCTTTGCCCTTTGTCCACTTCGGTGGCACTTGCCCCTCTACCATCCCTCGTCCAGGGTGTAGCTCAGCTTGGTAGAGCGTGTGGTTTGGGTCCACAAGGCCGCAGGTTCGAATCCTGTCACCCTGACTTCGATCAAGCCCTTCGCGGAGCACGCGGAAGGGCTTTTTCGTTAGTGACGCGGTGATCCGCAAGCAATCGGCGCGGTTCAGACGAGTGTGATCCCGGCCGCAAGGTCTTGCAGATCCAGCGGGTCTCGGGCGTGCCGTTGGCGCCGATCACGACCACGACGGACCTTGCCTTTAGGGTGCCGCGCCCGACCCGGCGCTGGACGATTGTTTGTATTCTGACCTCCCGGACCCGAAACGGAGGTGTCGCATGAGTCCGCGCCTTTTCTTGGCCCTCGCGCTCATCGCTTGCTCGTCATTGCTCGCCGCAGCGCAGCCCGTAGCAACCCCGAGCACGCCCACCATTCAGGCTCCAAATCAGACCCAGGTTCAGGCCCCGAGTACGGCCTCGGTTCAGGCCGCACCCGAAGGCGTCCGCGCGCTGGACGGCGAGTGGATCTACGTGGAAGATCGCACCGAGAACCAACCGCTCGAGCGGCTGGGCCCGCCCATGGCATCGAAGTTCTTGATGCGCGTCGAAGAAGCCGCGGACGCGGTCATCCTCAACGGCCACGGCTCGGGTCACCGCGACGTGCGCGTCGCCCTCGACGGCTCGCTCACCGAAGTCGCGGAGCAGAGCGGCCGGATCGTGCAGTACCGCGGCTCGTGGAAGGACGGCACATTCGAGTACGAAGTCGATTTCGGCCGCCAGCCCGGCCAGCCCGGGATCGGGGTGATACGACGGAGCTTCCAGGTTACTCCCGAGGGGCTGATCGTCCGAGTGGCGGTCGATCCGCCGGCGGGAGGCGGCGGGTCCGAATCGGTCGGGCTCTACCGCCATGCCGAGGACATCCCCATGCCCACGCCCGCCAAGGCCGTGATCGCCGACGTGGCCTGGATCGCGGGCGACTGGGTCGGCACCCGGTCCTCCGGCTCGTCGATCGAGGAGCGCTGGTCCCCGCCGCGGGGCGGGGCGATGCTCGCCGTCTCGCGCACCGTCAACGCCGCCGGCAAGATGGTCGCGTTCGAATACCTGCGGATCGTCGAGCGCGAAGGCGGACTGGTCTACGCCGCGCAGCCGGGCGGCGCGCCGAAGACCGACTTCGTGCTCACCGAGTTCGGCCCCACCGAGGCCGGCGGCAAACGCGCTGTCTTCGACAACCCGCGCCACGATTACCCCAAGCGCATCGTGTACGAACTATCCGCGGACGGCAAGCTCTCCGCCACCATCGGCTACATGAAGGGCGGCACGCCGCGCCGCTACGACTTCGCACCCGAGGCCAAGGAAGCCTCGACCCCGCCTTGAAGAGCAGGAGCACCGGTAGACGGCTCGCGTGCCGCCCGGATCACTCGACGCCGGCGATGTCGAAGATCTCGCGCATCAGCGACGCCTTGGCGTCGGCGTAGCCCTCGCGGTTGCTCCCGAATCGCTGCGCGAGCTCCTGCTTGAGCGCCGCGTACCGCGCCCGCATCGCCGGATCTGTGCGGAGGACGTCGCGCACCGCCAAGTGGCGCCGGGCCTCGCGCGAACCATCGACGAGCATGTGCGCGTGGTGCGTGCGCGGCGAGCCCTTGACGAACAGGTGGCGGCCGGGGATCCCGAACTCGCCCGCGTACCAGTAGCCCAGGCCGCGCATGGGGGCGACGCACAGGAACGCCTCCTCGAAGTCGCGCACGACGGGCATCAGGTCGAGGACGGGCTTGGCGATGAGCCCGGGCACCGACGTGCTGCCGATGTGCTCGACTCGCAGCACGACCGGACCGCACGCCTCGGCGATGCGGCGGCATTCGTCGGCCGCGTCGACCAGCCAGCGCGGGTCGTGCGGCACGAGCACGATCTGCTCGGGCGAACGCCACAGGTGCTCGGGATCGGGCGTTGGGCGAGGATTCACGCCCGCAGCATACCGCCGGGCCGACACTGCCTGCCGCGGCCGCCCGCGAGGGCCCCGTGCACCCCGCCGAGGAGCGGCTATTCTGCGGCCATGCGCGGAGCACTCGATCCCGACGCCATGATCGCCGCCGCGAGCAGTCTGCGTGACGCGCTCGCCCGGGCGGGGTTTACGCACCGGGGCGTGCAGGATGTGCTCGGTGTGTCGGCCTCGGGGTTCGCCGACCTGTCCAGCACTCCGCTGGTCCTGTGGCGAACGCGCGAGCCGAATCCCATCAACACGCTCGTCCGGCTCTTCATCGCGGGCGCGGATGTGCCCGCTCGCGCCGCGACCGAAGCCCTCGGCCCGGCGTTTGACGCGTGCCGGCGCTGCGGCGTGATCGAATCGGCAAACGAGTCCGGCCAGGTGCGGGCCGCGCTCGCGCTGTTGCCGTTCGAGGACGTGGTCAATGCGGCGGACTTCTCGCTCCGGCCGACGGGGCCCGTGGAGACGGCGGCTGACCACGTGATGGGCGTGGGACGCAGTTCGGCATCACTGGGGCGAGTCGCGCTGCCGCTGGTGGCGGCGGCGCAGCGCCGCACGGGTGCGGCGAGCGTCCTGGACCTGGGGTGCGGCGGCGGGTACCTGGCGCTGCGAGCCTCGCTGCTGGGTGCGCGAGCAACAGGGACCGACATCAACCTCCGGGCCGTGATGCTCGGACGGTTCAACGCGGTGCTGAACGATTGTCTCGCCGAGTTTCGGCTGGGGAGTCTGTTCGAGCCGGTGGCCACCGCGTCGTTCGACGTCGTCATCTCCAACCCGCCGTTTGTGATCTCCCCGGAAACCGGGCTTATCTTCCGCGACGGGGCGAGCCGGCTACCGCCCGGCGCTGCGGGGCACAAGCGGTGGGGGGATGAGTTCTGTGCCGCCATCGCTCGGACCGGTCCGGCGCACCTGTCTGAGGGCGGTACGCTGGCCATGCTGTTCAACGCCGCCGGCGACGGGCCCGATGCCTGGGTCGAGCGCGTCCGGAGCTGGACGCCGCCGCACGTCCAGGTGCTTGCGATGCGCACGGATGTCCAGCGAACCGACGAGTACGCCTCGATGTGGATCCGGCACACGGCATCGGGCAGATCCGACTGGTCGCCCGGCACCTTCGCCCGCATGTTCGATGAATGGATGCGGTACTACGAGACGCTGGGCGTCAGTCACATCGCCTATGGCGTGCTCGTCATCCGTCGCGCATCGCCGGCGTTCTTCGATGCGAGTCATACCGAGAGCCGGTGGATCGATTCTGGCGCGATCGACCTTCAGCGTCATCTGGATGGCCGCGAGGTGCTCGCGGGGCTTGGGTCGGACGAACCCGAGCGGCGGCGAGCGATCATGGCGCTTGCGTGGAGGCTCGCGGATGATGCTCGGGTGGTCCGGTCGACCGTGACGGGCGGGGGTGTCGATCAGCACGCGGCGATGGTGCTGGGACCGATGGACAGGCCGGTCGCGTCGATCTCGATCGGGGCGAGCGATGTCATCACGCGGGCGCGCGGTGTGCGAACATTGGACGCGCTGGTTGCGGAAGCGGCGTCGGTCACGGGCATTGACCGAGCAGTCCTCGCGCAGCAGGTCGCGGCGGCCGCGGAGGAACTCATCCGCGACGGGATGCTGGTGCGTGCCCCGTAGACCCGTGGGCGGCAGCTACTTTGCGGGCTTGTAGTTCCGGAAGACGAGCTTGGGCGTGCGATCGGTGCGGTAGACGCCCCAGTGCTTCTCGACTTCGCTGGGCTCGGGGCCGCCCTTCCAGTTCTCGTCGAAGGCGGCGAACCAGAAATAGGGCTGGCGTGCCTCGACCGCCCAGTCGCGCAGAGATCGGAAGAAGACTTCCTGGTCCTGCTCGTTGGGCTCGGCCTTGATCAGCCGGGCCTGGTCACCCTGCGTTCCCTTCTGGGTCGCCCAGCCGAGCTCGGTCATGACGACGGTCATGCCCGGGTGCCGAGCCTGGACCTTGGCGATCTGCTCGCGGGTCCAGTCCAGCGAGCCGCGGATGGACTGGCCGTTCCACATCGCGTAGGCGTGCAGCGCGATGAAGTCGCACTCGGCGGCGACCTCGAGGCTCTCGGGCGTCGTCCAGAAGAGTTCGGTGTCGCAGGTCGTGACCGGGACCTTGGTTGCGGCACGGGCCTGGCGGAGGTAGTTGATGATGACCGAACGCGGGACAAGGTGCCCGGACCAGAAGACCAGCGCCTCGTTGCCGATGTTGATGGCGAGCACCACGTCGGGGTAGTCGTTGGCGATCGCGATCGCCCGGGCGACCTGTTCCTGGTTCTCCCTGGCGAGCTGCGGGTTGGGGTCGATGGGCTTGCCGTCGGGCCCGGGCTTGCTCTCCTGGTCGATCCACGCGCCGACGAGGACCTTGAGCGGGAGCTTGTCGGCCCGGATGACTTTGCAGGCCAGCCGCGTCGCCTCGCGCGACGAGTACATGCGCAGCACGCTCCAGTGCCGAGCGATGATGTGCAGGTCCTCGCGGATCTGCTCCTCGGTGGGCTGGGGCCCGCCGGGGTACTGGCCGTCGCGGAACTCTCCGTAGCACACACCCGTGCCGCCCCAGGCCTGCGGGGTGTCGGGGAAGAGGATGGGCCGGCGATCGGCGGGCAGGACCTGGGCGAAAGTCGCTTGCACGATCGTGCAGCACAGCAGCAGCGAGAGCAGTGTGCCAAACGCGGTACCCGGACGAAGCATCGAGCGCCTCCTTCTCGCGGTCGCGGGCCAGCGACCGCCCGAGGAAACGTACCCGGGCGGTGTGCGCGCCGCCAGCGTTACAATGTATGTAACAGCAGTCCGGTACGACCCGCTTGCGGCGGTTGCTTCCTGGTCGAACCGGGTCACCCGGGACTGGTCAGCCGCGGAGATCATCGCTCGTCGGGCCTTTATCGACCGTGCCGCGGATGACGAGCGAATGCCCGAAAAAATCGGCACTGTCATCGAACCACAACTCGAACGTGCCCTTGTCGCCGGCCGTGAGCGACTCGAGCCGGATACCCCGCAGAAACTGCGGCTTGGAGATGAGGCCGGCCTCGGGATCGTCCCGGCGCGTCCACTCATTGACGAGCGGAAGGACATGCTTCACCGCGTAGTCGCGAGCCTTCTTCTCCCAGGCGAGGCGACCTTTGACGATCAGACGAGCCGCTCGGAGCGCGGCGGGCGACGGGGCCTCACCGCCGGATTCAATGGTCAGTTGAAGCCGGTTGTTCTTCGCACCCTTCCAGGCGACCGTGCCTTTCCAGACGCTGTCTGCGCGGTCGAACCGCAGACGGCCGAGCACCTCGTCGCGGTAGTAGACGGGCTTGCGGAGCGTGCGAGCGGCCTGGGCGAGCTCGCGGTCGGTCGAGCCCGAGCCGGTGATCTTCACGATGCGTCCCTGGGTCGGAGCGCCGGCCGGGGCCGGCAGGACTCTGGCTTGGAATCGGCGGATCGAATACGGCTTGATGCCGTTCATGCGGGCGCACACCTGCCGCTCGGAGATCCAGTCGTAGAGCTTCAGCGCCGACTGCTGGAGCTCGCCGCCCTTGATCCGCCAAGGGCTCAGCGTCAGGTTGAAAACCCAGTCGCGCTGGCCGAGGCGGCGACCGCCGCTCGGGCCCGCGGGATCGACCACGCCGACGATGTCCACCGGCTCTGCTCGGTCGACTCGGCGCTTGAGTTCCTTTTCCTGCTTGAGACGCTCTTTGTGGTTGCTGCGCTTTGGCGGCATCGGAGTGGGCTCGACGAAGGACCATGAGAATGGGTCGAAACAGGGCCGAGCCTACCACAAAGGGCGATGTGCGTTGCTCAAACCGGTGAAACCCACTGGTGGAAGAGGAGAAGGCACTGGGCATAGGGCACTGGGCACTGATGGAAGAGAAAAAGGCACTGGGCATCGGGCACTGGGCACTGGTGGGAAGGCACCCCGGCGGTGGCGGCGCGCGTCACTCGGAGCCCGATTTACATGTTCGCTCGCCCGTTGCACGGGCGCACGAAGACAGCGTGAATGAGGCGGCCGCGATGCGGGAGCTGTGCCCAGGGGCTGCGCGCCTGGCAACGACCGGCGGACCGCTTCGCGGGCCAAGACGGTTAGGAGGTCGGTCCGCGCACCACCGCCTGTGAAGTTACGCCGCCGCGTACCTGGCGATCTCCTTCGCCACGTCGAGCGTGCTCGACTTGCCGCCCATGTCGTAGGTGCGGACCTTGCCTTCTTTCACGACGCGGGCGATGGCCGATTCGAGCCGAGCCGAGAGCTGCTTCTCCGCGGGCCCGCCGCCGCCGTTGCCGTCGCCGAGCCAGTCGAACATCATGCGGACGGTGAGGAGCATGGCGATGGGATTGACCTTGTACTGCCCGGCGTACTTGGGGGCCGAGCCGTGCGTCGGCTCGAAGACGGCGTACTTGTCGCCGAGGTTGGCCGAGGGCGCAAAACCCAGGCCGCCGACGAGCCCGGCGCACAGGTCGCTGACGATGTCGCCGAACATGTTCTCGGCGACGAGGACGGAATAGTCCTGGGGGTTCTTGAACATCCACATGCAGATGGCGTCGATGTTGGCTTCGTCGGCCCAGATGCCCGCTCCCTTGTACTCCTCGGCCATCTTGCGGAACACGCGGGTCATCATGCCGCCGGTCTCGCGGAGGACGTTGGGCTTCTCGACGAGGGTGACGCGTTTGCGGCCGGTCTTCTTCGCGTACTCGAACGCCTGGCGGCAGATGTTCGTGCAGCCCTGGATGGAGACGATGCGGGTGGAGAGGGCGAGGTTCTCGAGGCCCTTGTCCTTCCACGGCTTCATCTTGGGGTTCGCGCACAGGGCGGTGTAGACGGATTCGGGGATGGGGTGGAACTCGATGCCGCCGTACATGCCCTCGGTGTTCTCGCGGAACACGACCTGGTCGATGGGGATCTCGCCGCCCGACGGGTTGGCGAGCGCGGTGCCGCGGTAGTTGAGCGGGTTGCCCGGGTAGCTCTTGCACGGGCGCATGTTGGTGTGGAGGTTGAACATCTGGCGGAGCTTGACGATCGGCGAGAAATAGACCAGACCCTTGTCCTTGAGGCCGGGCGCGAGCTCGAGTTTGGCGTCGTCCTGGGGCTTAGAGGTGATGGCTCCGAAGAGGCCGCACGTGGTGCCCTGGAGCGCCTTGACGGTGCGGTCGGGGAGGGCGTTGCCCTCGTTGCACCAGAACTCCCAGCCGATGTCGCAGGGGACGTACTCGGCGTCGAACTTCATGGCGTCGAGCACGAGGCGAGCGGCGTCAATCACATCCTTGCCGATCCCGTCACCGGGCATCCAGGCGATCCTGTACTTTGCCATTCAGGGGCTCCAGAGGTGGGCAGGGAGATGCGAAGCGCAACGGCAGCAACACCCGGATGAACGGGAGAATAGCCGGCCGCGGTGCGGGAGGCAGCGTGGAGAAGATCCGGCCCGGGTGTGGACCGGGCCGGAGGCTCGGCTAGGGCGTCGAGGCTGCTCGGTCGGCCCGAGCGAGCGCCAGGGGAGCGACTAGCGGCGGCGACGGGCGGCGAGCGTGAGGGCCGACGCCATCAGCAGCCCGACCGGGGGGGCCGGCACGCTGTGCGCGATGTGGACACCGACGCCCGGGTGCTGCTCGATGACCTGATCGATGTAGATGCCGTAGGGCCAGTGGCTCCAGAGCGTGCCGGTGGAGGCCAGGCGCAGGTTCTGGATCGGGATCTGGAAGCCGGTGCCGCCGCCGACGGGCTCGAACCGGGCGATCGCGAAGACGTCAAAGAACGAATCGAAGGTCCCCTCGGGCGTCGGGCCGTCGGTGTCGGTCCACTGGTGCTCGATGGTCATGGCGCCGAGCGTGGGAGTCGCGGGATCCAGGCTCACCCAGACGTCGAAGAACGACTCACCGATGTAGATCGGAGCCGTGCTGGCGAGCTCGAGCGCGAGCATCTCGATCGGGATGGTGACGCCGGTGCCCGCGAGCGGGTTGTTCGGGTACACGTCCGTGCCGAAGGCGGGGAAGATCGCCGGAGCTTTCCGCTCGACGATGGTGTCGGCGTCGCCGTAGGTCGACGGGTCGATCGGGACGCCGCGGAAGTTGACAGGTCCGATCCCCGGACCGAAGTCGAAGTAGGTGCCGGGGTCCGTCATGAGGTAGTCGTACCCGGCGGGGATGTTGACGGCGGACGCGGTCGTTCCCGCGGCCAGTACCGCCACCATGCACAGACTGCGTTTCATGGGAATCTCCTCGTGTGGATCGCTCGCCGCGATATACGGGACAGTATAGTCCTATTTATGCCTTGACGCAATCCTCGTTGTGTTACATGAAGGCGGGGGGCGATGATGGCCGGCGGGGGGAATCTTCCGCCCGGCGCACGGATTGACTTGGCTGATCGGCGGCTCTTCAATAGCGGCCCGATGCTCTCTTCGCTTGCCAAACACGCCTCGCTCAAAGCGGCCAAACCCCGCGGCGGTCGTGTTCCGGCTGAGCGAATGAGCAAACGGTGAGCATCACGCTGAGAGACAGCGAGATTCACGCAGTTGCCTGAGGCCCAGCGGAACACCGTTGGGCCTTGTTGTTTTTGGGGAAATCAGAAGTCACTGGGCATCGGGCACTGGGCACTCGTGTCAAGGCAAGAGAGCCAGGACTCAGGACATTCGGACTCAGGACATTTGGACTCAGGACACTATTCAAGGCTCACATGGCACCCATCGCACCCAGCACTCCCACCAATCCCGTTTGTCCGTTCGCGATCATCGAATCGACGCTCCGCGAGGGCGAGCAGTTCGTCAACGCGTTCTTCACGACGGCCCAGAAGATCCGGATCGCGACGCTGCTGGATGCGCTGGGGGTTGAGTATTTGGAACTGACGAGCCCGCTCGCGAGCCCGCAGAGCGCGGCGGACCTGGAGACGATCGCGGGGCTCGGGCTCAAGGCCAAGATCCTGACCCACACGCGCTGCCACCCCGACGACGTATCGGCGGCGCTGAAGCTGGGCGTGGACGGCGTGGACGTGGTGATCGGCACCTCCAGCCAGCTCCGCAAGTTCAGCCACGGCAAGTCGATCGACGAGATCATTGCGATTGCCCGGGACGTGCTGCCGATGATCAAGGAGGCGGGGGTCGAGGTGCGTTTCAGCACCGAGGACAGCCTGCGTTCGGACCTTGGCGACCTGCTGCGGATCTACGAGGCGGTGGACGGGATCGGCGTGAACCGCGTCGGGATCGCGGACACGGTGGGGATCGGCAACCCGCGGCAGATCTACGACCTGGTGTCGCAGGTACGGCGGACGGTCCGGTGCGACATCGAGTTCCACGGGCACAACGACACGGGGTGCGCGATCGCCAACGCGTTCGCGGCGTGGGAGGCGGGCGCGACGCACATCGACACGAGCGTGCTCGGCATCGGCGAGCGCAACGGCATCGCGTCGACGGGCGGGTTTATCGCGAGGATGTACGGGGTGGACCCCGAGGGCGTGAAGCGCAAGTACCGCCTGCCGCTGCTGCACGACATCGATCACATGGTCGCGGAGCTGGTGGACGTGGACGTGCCGTTCAACAACTACGTGACGGGGTTCTGCGCGTTCAGCCACAAGGCGGGGATCCACGCCAAGGCGGTGCTGAACGATCCCTCGACGTACGAGGCGCTGCGGCCCGAGGACTTCGGGCTGACCCGGTATATTCACATCGCGCACCGGCTGACCGGGTGGAACGCGGTGAAGCACCGGGCCGAGCAGCTCGGCCTTTCGTTCAGCGACTTGCAGGTCAAGACGATCACGTCGCGGATCAAGTCGCTCGCGGACCAGCAGGCGATGACGCTTGACCACGTGGACCAGTTGCTGCGGGAGGTTGCGGGGACGGCAGAGGTCGAAATCTCGGCGGTTTCCGCAGGGTGAAGGGGCCTTCACCGGAGCTTCATGGTGCGGGGCCGCTCGGGTGCTCTTGCGAGCAGGGGTAACTCTTGGCGGAGACGAGACCATGACGACACCCGCACGGGTCCGAGCGAGCGGCGCAGCGCAGATGGAGGTGCTCGAGCGGCGGATGCTGCTGAGCGCCGACTTTGACCGCGACGGTCTTGCGGACCTGGTCTGGCACGCCAAGGGCAGCCAGCAGGTGGTGATCCACTTCGGCAACGGCGAGGCGGCGCCGCAGGGGACGGTGCCGGCCGAGTGGGACGTGGAGGCGTACGGCGACTTCAACGCCGACGGCAACGACGACATCCTGTGGCGCAACCACGCGACCGGTGAGAACCTCGTGTGGCTGATGAACCGGGAGGATTTCAAGTCGGCCGCGGCGCTGCCGCAGGTCGAGGCCAGCTCGGGCTGGGAGATCGCGGGCGTTGGGAACTTCGCGGGCACCAGCCGGCCCGACATCCTGTGGAGGAACGTGTATACGGGCGACATCTCCGTGTGGGTGATGGCCGACGAGGACACGATCGCGTTCGGGGATTCGATCGAGGGCAACGCCGACGGCCAGTGGCACATCGCGGGCATCGCCGACTTCAACGACGACGGCCGGGACGACATCTTCTGGCGAGCGGACGACGACGGCGAGAACGTGGTGTGGCTGATGAACGGGACGACGCGGACGAGCGTCACGAACCTGCCCGACGTCGTGGGCCGAGAGTGGAGCGTGGCGGCGGTCGGAAATTTTACCGGAAGCAGCGACGACGACATCCTTTGGCGGCGAGCGACCGACGGCGCGCACATCGCGTGGCGCATCGAGAACATGCAGGTCGTGGGCAGCGAGACGGAGGACCTGCCGATTCAGGGAGACTGGCACGCGGGCGGCGGTGACAACCGGTCACGCGGGGACGACTGGGACCGCAACGGGATGGAAGATCTGCTGTGGCTCGATTCGCAGAACGGGCGCGGCCTGCAGTGGTACATGGAC
>JAJVHS010000002.1:43551-84522 GCA_022072615.1 Phycisphaerales bacterium | reverse complement strand
GGGGCGCCATGAACATCGCGGGCCGCGAATCCGACGGCACCATCAGCGTCTACTGGTGGGTCCCGGGGCTGAACAACAACCTCTGGAACATCGAGAACTTCCGCGAGGAACTGCCCAACGCCACCCGCACCACCGGGCCCGTCACCGGCGTCACCGCCCTCGGCGGCGGCTTCAGCATGAGCATCCTCAGCACGACCTCCAGCGGCGATGTCACACGCCTGTGGTGGACGCCCGCCACCAACAACTGGGCCGAGCAGAACCTGACACAGACGGCGGTGGGGGTCTGATAGTCACGTCGCGAGGGGACTGTCAGATCCCGGTGAGCGCGCGCTGGGGCCACGGGAACCCCAACCTACGCCTCTTTCGCGGTCGCAGGTTGCTACCAACGCGTGCCCCCGCTATTGGCGCAACCTGCGACCCACCCTCCGGCGGTTTGTTTGGTCAATGCGGCCCGGTGGCGTTGTGTGACCCGCCGTTTCCATTCTTCGCGGCAGGTCCGCCGTCGAGCGACCCGAATCCCGCGTTGACCGTCATCACCGCCGTCTTCTGGCCCGGGTTGATTACGATCTCGTCCACGTACGACACGATCGCCTGCCGAGCCATCTCGTCGCGGCGGCCCTTGATCAACTCGTCCAGCAGCGTGACGCGTTCGGCGCGCCCAGCGCCGGTTGGCGACCTCGTCGAAGGCGAGCTTGGTGGAACCAACCGCTCGCATCTGCTCCCGCAGGAACTCCTTGCGCCGCCGGAGCGTGGTGAGCTTGTCGTTGATAAGCGGCAGATTGGCCGGGTCGAGGCCCGCGATCAGGCTGTGGATGGTCGTGGCGACCTGCGCCAGCTCCTTCTCCAGCGGCGTCTGGAGCGGCTGGCCCGCGAAGGGCATCACCGCGAGTGCAATGCCAGGGGCCGCAGGTCGTGATCTACCGCGAGGGCAGCGCGGACACTCTCGAAGAGCCAGACCTCATCTGCGATCGCTGCGGGCTCGCGTGCGTGCGCATCAATATCAAGCTCGTGCAGACGCCGCTGCCGCCGGGGCAGATGGTGAAGAGTGGCCGCGTGACGCCCAGAGAATTCCCTGGCAATTCCCCCTGCTTCTGGTAGATTTGCCTCTTCACGAGCGGCGCGATCCGCTCGAGAAGTGTGGTCTGCTGAGGGGCAACGCGCGAACGCCATCCAACGGAGATCTCGAAATGTCAAGCAAGTTCATCACGTGCACGGTGGCGGCGCTGTGCTCGATCGTCACCGCGGTGCTGGTCTCGCACGCCGGCCCGCTGGACCCGCCCGCCGGACCAGTGGCATCTACCTACAAGACCCTGACGGAAGTCGAGCCGCGGATCGCGATCAACGCGACCAACACGCCGGGCGACGGGAACAGCGTTTTCAAGATCACGCAGCCGGGCTCGTACTACCTGACGGGCGGGTTCACCGGGGTTGCGAACAAGCACGGGGTCGAGGTCACAGTCTCGGATGTCACGATCGATCTGAACGGGTACAGGCTGAAGGGTGTGACCGGCTCGCTCGATGGCATCCACTCGACAAGTGAGCACATCGTGGTCGTCAACGGAGCGGCGTTGTCCTGGGGTGGGTCCGGGGTCAGCGTCATGGGCAACTACAGTCGGTGCGAGGGTCTGAGATCCACCGGAAACGGAGCCAACGGGATCGAGACGGGTGGGGGCGCGATCGTGGAGAAATGCCAAACCAGCACCAACGGCGGTGATGGAATCGTGACGTCGATCGTGGCGGTCATCCACCTGTGTGAGAGCAACGGCAACACCGGCGCGGGCATCCGAACGTCGCAATCGACGGTGGACCACTGCGCGGTGAACCACAATGCTCCAGGAATCATTGGTGGTAGTGGGTCTAACATCACGCACTGCTCGGTCACGTCCAATTCGGGAGATGGGATCCTGGTGGAGCGGACGTGCCGAGTGGCGGAGAACACGTGCTCATTCAGCGCGGCAACCGGCAGCGCGGCGGGTATCCACGCAACAGCGGCGGACAACCGCATCGAAGGGAACAACGTGGTGAACGGAGATCGCGGGATCGTCGTGGATGCCGGGGGCAACATCATCGTTCGGAACACCTGCTCGGGGAACACCACGGACTGGGTGCTCGCTGCCAACAACGTCTTCGGCCCGATCGTGGACAGGCGTTCCCCGGCGTCCGGTGCCGTCAGCGGGTTCTCCGCCTCAGGCTCGACGGGAACGACCGACCCGAACGCCAATTTCAGCTACTGAGAGAACTCGGGGGCACCGCGGGTTGAGTTACGTTTCCTCCGTAAAGACGTAGCTGAAAGCACGACTCGGGCAGCGCGAACTGCTTTGAACTGGGAACGTGCATTGGTAGACTCGGTACGCGACACGCCGAGAATCACTGTCGGGCTATCGCGAGCGGCGGCCGCGCCGCAGGGGAATCTCCCGGCGCGCCGCGGAGCCCGACGGGACATGCATGCTCGGCTGCGCCGCGCCCCGCCCCGCCGCATGCCGGGGATTCCCCGGCTACGAGTTTCTGGTGACAACGAGGCTGTGGAGGCGACAACGCCCCGGGAGCTGCCGAGGATTCGCGCCTGACGTTCTAGGCGGGAACGTACAATTGAATGCAGAAGGCTCCGACGAGACCTGGAGCCAACGGCTCGGCACGAACGCGGGGCCAATCATGCGAGCGGGGGCGATGCTCCCCGGAGGTACCTCCGGGCTGACGACTTGACTACGTGGTCGGAATGGTCGAAGTACGTCGAGCGGCCCTCCAGCCGGTTTAGATCGCCGGACAGCGACAGCACCATGGTGCCGACGATGTAGCCGCGCCCCGATACATCCTCGAAGAACAGTACGAGTTGGCCAGCGGTGAGCCGACCCTCGTATTCAAAGACCCTCTTACCGTTCTTGGTCGCACGATCGACCTTGGCCTTCACGAACGATCCGTACTGCTCGATCATCATCTTGCTGGTGGGCGCGCCTGGTTCGTTTCCTTCGGGGGAGAAGCCGGTCCACTCTCCAGCTATCGAGGGGCCAGGAAAGCTGCCAGCTTCGTGAGCAGAAGTGAAGCGCATCAACTTCGGCCGGGGCCCGACCTGCCGCAG
Organism: Phycisphaerales bacterium; assembly: GCA_022072615.1. Taxonomy (GTDB): domain Bacteria; phylum Planctomycetota; class Phycisphaerae; order Phycisphaerales; family UBA1924; genus JAEUJB01. Next base: position 81,446 of record JAJVHS010000002.1, on the reverse strand, counting down.
GCTTGCTTTGATCGACGCGCACGTAGGTCCAAGTGCGGCATCGAGGTTGCCGTCGGCGTGTGGTTTGTACGTGGCCGCGGTAACGCCGAGCAGATCAGTCGGTACCTTGAGGTTCGCCGTCCGGTCGTACACAAAGAACGCGCGATTGCGCCCCAAGCTTCCCATGAAAAGGCCGAGTTCCAGGAGAACATTGTCTCGCGGTGACTGGCTCGTTTCGCCGCGACTGGAAACGACATCATCACCCGACAAGGCGAGCACGGCGAAATCGAACTTCTGCAACGCGGCCTCAAGGGATTCAACGGATGTCTTACTGAGTGCGAAGACGGATTGGCTCCAGATCGTCACTTCGGCAACGGCCTCAAGACCCCGCTGCAGCGCTTCGGCAATCGGTAGTCCCTCCGTCGATGAGCCAACGAAGACAGTCAGTGGAGAAGCGTGCATTTCGACCCCCGATGATGGCGAATCCACCAAGCTACACATCCCGCGCGGGATGCAACCTAGCACCCTTCCTCGAAGGCGTGGACAAAGGCGTCAAAGTCATCCGTATCCACGAACCCGCTGGCGTCAAAGTCGGCCTGCCAATCGCCCGCGTTGAACGCCGCGACAAAGGCATCATAGTCGTCCGTGTCTACGAACCCGCTGGCGTCGAAGTCGGCCGCGTGAGGGATGAACGGGAACCGGGCGATCCATCCCTCCGCCTGTCCCTGTGGGTTGGTGCCGTTGCCGACGATCGTCAGGCCGTCCCCCGAGCAGCGGATGGAGAAGTCACTCGCGAACTGCCACGCGACGGTACTGATCCCGAATCGGCCGAGAGCGCACCGGAGGGAGATCGCGCCTCCTGCTTCAGTCCAGAGCATCGGCTCGTAGTCGAACTGCCCGATGATGACCGACCCGTCGTTCGAAATGTCATAGAGCAGGAACGGGTACTCGCGGCGCGCGGTTGGATCTGCGGTGTCGTACGACCACAAGCCCTGCACGAGCTGGGACGCGTCCGCGTTGGCGGCGGCGGGTCGAGAGTACTCGTTGCGCCACGGGAGCACTGTCAGCACCAGGGTGGAGGGGTCGAGCAGCGAGAGGACGCCGCCGAAGCCAAAGATCTCCATCGATCCCGCGATCGTCTTTGCCTGCTTGGCAAAGCGGGATGCGACGAATCGCGTCATGGTGTAGTCAACGGTCGTGCCCGAGGTTGGATTCCAAATGAACGTCTTCGAGCCCCATATGTCACCGACGGCGATCAACTCTCCGTCGTGCGTGATGTCAACCGAAATGGTGGGACTTCCGGGGCCGCCGGAATACGCGCCTTCCCCCCGCCAGGCGCAGGCACGATTGTCGCTGCCCCAAGGCCATCCAGTCGCGCCAGCGATTGCAGATCCATCCTGGGAGGCCGCCCGGGCGTGATACGGCTGGTTGGGCAGGGGCTCGGGCAATGCGGACCACGCGCCGTTTCGCCAGACCAACCCGATCGAGTGGGAAGAGGGGGATGTCCGCGCGGCCCAGCCGACGACGACCTGTCCGTCGTTCGACACGCCCCCGACGTAGGTGCCCTGCGGGAAGCCCGGGAACTGACCCAGCCCGTTGAAGCTCGCCTGCCCCAACGCCGCACGCGACAAACCGTCCACCACGACAACGACGCAGACACAACGCCAGCGCATGTCTCAACTCCCTTCCAGCTCGGAGAGATCAGCAGCCCGCTTCGAACGCGAGCACGAAGGCGGTGAAGTCGTCCGTATCGACGAAGCCTGTGCCGTCAAAATCCGCGTCGTCGGTACCCGCCTCGAAGGCCAGCACGAACGCGGTGAAATCGTCCGTGTCTACGAAGCCCGTGCCGTCGAAGTCCGCATCGCACACGGGGGGGACGCCAGTGACCAGCCAGCCGCGGCTGGCTCCCTGAAATGTGCCCGATCCGGCGATCACGAGCCCGTTCGCAGAGATTCCCTCTGCATGTGTCAGCACCCAGCCATCGAGATCGGCACCAAGCTCTTGAAGGAATACGTTGAGGTCGATCATCCCGCGTGCGCGGGTCCAAATGAACGCGCGGCTCGCGCCGGCAATATCGGCAATCCCAACGATGGTGCTCCCGTCGCTCGTCATCGCGCGTGCCCGCGAGTTCTCGCCGCCAGGAAGTGATCCAAGATCCTCCATTCCACGTGGCGCGGTCCACCGGAAGGCGCGCGTCGGACCCGGCAAGCCACTCGAGCCCGCCATGACGCCGCCATCTGCACTTACCGCCCATGCGGATGAAATGTCCATGCCTGGCAGCACGCCAAGGTCCGTCATGCCTTCGTGAACTGTCCACCGAAATGCGTGCAGGCCCCCGCTCGACCACGATTGCCCTCCAACGGTGTGTCCGTCGGCACTGATCGCAAGCGCGGAGGACGAAGTACCCCCGGGCAATACACCCAAGTTCAACGGTGCACCGCCGTCCATCCAGACTACGGCACGTGTGCCGGACGGGCTGCTGCTGGCCCCTGCCACGGCTTTACCGCTGGGGCTGATCGCATAGGCCCATGATGCCGCGCCGCCCGGCAGTGCGCCGAGAGCCTGCGGGTCAACGCCCGCCCATGACACCGCGGAAATGGGCTGGTAACTCACACCGACGACCGTGCTGCCATTGCCGCTCACGCCGTACGCGATCGAGGTCGTACCCCCCGGCAAACTGTTCAGCAACTGCACACCGTCCTGGAGCGACCAACGGAAGGCGCGATTGCCGCCCACGGAGCGCATCTCCCCAACGGCGGTTGCCCCATCACCACTCAGTGCTTCGACATACACGGTGTCAAAACCCTCTGGGGGTTCGATCGCGAGAATCACCGGCTGCGCGTGCGCAATCTGAGCCGCGCTGCCAATGAACCCGCCTCCCACAAGGGCCATTACACCAAAGAGCTGGCTGCGGAAAAGATGGCTCATCTGATCACCGTTGCGGCGAGTCTACCTCGCGGGTTTGAGGGGTTCAATCGAGCCTTGCCATCTCCCCGCCCCCGAGGTAACTCGGCTCCGAGTTGGTCGCGTAAACGCTCCTGCGGAAGGGGGTTAGGCGCGGCCCGTTAGGGAGCGAGCAAAGGAGAAGCCCCGTATGCGCACGAGTACCCCGCACGGATATGTGGAATCGGACCCGGGCCGGCACCCGGTTCTGTGCCAGGCCCCGCCCCGGCGGCGGCGGCCCAAGCCCAGGGACCCGGCGGCCCGCGGAGGTGCTGACGGAAGCGGAAGTACGGGTGCTGCTGGCCGCCTGCGGGGACGACGCCGTGGGCGTCCGGCACCGGGCGCTGCTGGTGATGATGTACCGGGCCGGTCTGCGGATTTCCGAGGCGCTGGCCCTCAGGCCCCACGACGTGGACCTCGCGTTGTCGGGGTGGGACAGCGCGAGCGATTCGTTTCTGCACGCGGGCGGACCGAACACCAGCGCCCCCGGGCAGCGAGTCCGGTCCCTCGGTTCCAGCGCCGTCAGCGCGGGGCGATCAGGGGGCGTTCCCTTGTGTGCGTGGCTCTGGCCGGGACTCGCATCTCATCGCGGCGGGGGAGCCGGATCGCAACCCGAACCCCTGGCAAGGCGGCCTGATTTTCAAAGATCACGTCGGAAAGTACCCGCCAGCGGGCGGTGCGGCCTGCCGGTGGGCCGCAGTCCTACTCCGTGCCTTCGGGGCTGCGAAACAGCCCACCTTCAAGTCTGGGCCGCCGAGAGACCTCGGCGTCAGTAGGTGAAGTTGACGTTGGGGTCGGTCGAGCCGGGGGCCGTTCCGCCGGCGTTGCCGGTGACGGCGCCGGCGATCGTCGTGTTGACAACCAGGATGACGTTGCCGGAGACCACATCCCAGTTGGTCCCGTTGCTCGAGCAGGTGTTCTTGACGATGATGTTCCCGGAAGAGTCCACGTCGATGCCACGGTCGGAGCCGGTGCAGGTGTTGCCTTCGATGCGGTTGTCGACGCCGGTGACGTGGATGCCCGCGCCGTCGGCGGTGTCAAAGCCGTTGCGTGTACAGGTGTTGCCCCGGATCACGCATGCGTCCGCGCACTGGATGCCGTCGAGCGTGTTGAAGCGGGCGGTGCAGTCCGTGATCGTGCAGCCGTGGCTGGTGTTGATGCCGTGAGCGGTGTTGTCGTACACCGTGCAGCCCGTGATCGTGCAGCCGGAGCTGGCGCTGATGCCGTTGCTGGTGTTCAGGTACACCGTGCAAGCGGTGACCGTGCAGCCGTTTCCGACGTTGATGCCGTGTGCGGTGTTCTGGTACGCGGTGGAGCCGGTGACCGTGCAGCCGATACCGACGCTGATGCCGTTGCCGGTGTTCAGGTAGGCGGTGCAAGCGGTGACCGTGCTGCCGTGGCTGACGTTGAGGCCGCTGTTCGTGTTGTTGTACACCGTGCAAGCGGTGACCGTGCTGCTGTTGGCGCCGAGGATGCCGTTGCCGGTGTTCTGGTGCGCCTTGCAGCCCGTCACCGTGCTGCCGGCGCTGACGCTGATGCCGTTGCCACCGTTGCCGCTGGCTCGCACGTTTTCCACGAGGGTGTTGAGCGCGCCCGCTGATCCGAGGTCGATGCCCCCGTCGCCCCAGTTGCGGACCGACCCGTTGCGGACCTCGATGCTGGTCAGACCGCCGATGATCGCGATCACGCCGTCGAACGAACCCATGCCCGGGACGCCGACGAGGTCGAACCCGTTGAGGTCGATCGTCACGCCGCTGGCGGTGATCTCGATGCCGTGCTTGCCCATCACGCCGGTGATGTTGCCGGTCAGGTAGTACGAGCCCGGCTGGGTGATCTTGAAGACGCTGTCGGCGTCGCCTGGCGTGTTGGTCGCGTTGATCGCGATCCGCGGCTCTACCTCGGTGAGGGTCTTATGGGTCGACGCGACCGGCCCCGCGGGCGGGTCGAGCGGACCGGCGAGAAGCAGGCCGCTGGCGGCGACAAGGGCGAGAGCGGATAGAACGGTTGCGTGCTTGGTGGTCTTCAAGGTGCTTCTCCTGAGGAACAGCAGCGGTTACGGGAGAGCGTACTCGGAATTCGCTCGCTTTTCATCACAATTGGCTATCTTGACGCCCGCCACTTGCCGGAAGTGATCTATGCGGCAATGCGTCTCTGGCGTTTCGAAGGGCAACCTGTCAGACCACACCGTCGTCCTCTATTGGCGCAACCTGCGACCCACTCTCCGGCAGGTTGTTCTGTGAGTTCGGCCCGGTGGCGTTGTGTGGCCGGGCGTTTCCCAGCAGCATGTGCAGTTGGGTCACGCCCTGGGCCCGCCATGAACATCGCGGGGCGAGAATCGGACGGCACCATCAGCGTCTACTGGTGGGTTCCGGGCGTGAACAACAATCCATGGAACATCGAGAAGTTCCGCGAAGAAGTTCCGGGCGCGACCCTCACGAGCGGACCCATCACCGGCATCACGGCCCTCTCAGGTGGGTTCAGCATGAGCATTCTCAGCACCTCTAAGTCGGGCGATGTCATGCGGCTGTGGTGGACGCCCGCCACCAACACCTGGGCCGAGCGGAATCTGACGCAGACGGCGGTGCCGATCTGATGCGATGTCTACCCGGGCTGTGCGAGCGCCTGCCCGGGCATTGCTGCTTGCGCTCCGGTGGAAGGGGCTTCAGCGGGGAGGACCCTCTCCGGCGGGCAACAGCCTGACCGGACCGAGGAGCCCTGACTCGAGGAGCGGCGTGCTCGGGTTGAACGGCCGCCGGATGTTTGTCCGGGTGATGCGTTGTTCGGGCGACAGGGTGGAGTCCCCGACGAGGCGGTTGTGCCAGGTGTTCGCCACCTCGCAGCGCAGCTCGTTCTCACCGACTCTCAGGCGGCCTGTCACGTCGAGGGCGTAGGGCGGCTTCCAGACGATACCGACTTGCTTTCCGTTGAGGGTGACCCGGGCGACGCCGGCGACGCGGCCGAGGTCAAGCTCTAACGGACCGTCTCTTTCGGCGAGTTCGGCGGACGCCTGGAAGCGCGCCGAGTACTCGGCGATGCCCGAGAAGTGGCGGATCCCCTCGTCCTCGGCATCGGGCCAGGAGATCAGTTCGGGGAACTCCGCCTGTTCCGGCGCGCCACGTTCGGGCTGGAAGCGCACGCGCCACGGACCGGTAATGTCGAATCCCGCTCGTGAAGGCGTGCGCAGCGCGTCTGTCCGCGGATCGTGGGCGATCCCGGATGACACATTGTGAACCCGGACACCGTCGATCTCCTCCCCATCGGTATTAAAGAAGGCGACTCGGTTCAGCCCCACGATGTCCGTCCGCCCCGACCAGTCGTCGCTGTGGTTGGAGACGATGTCGAAGCGGACGTAGCGAGATTGCGGCGCGGGGAGCTCGATCCGCTGCTGGTAGCCGCGTTCGCCGATCTCCGGTGCGCGGGCCAGCTCGACCCGGCCGAGCGGCTTCATGACCGCGCCGTCCGCGGACACCGAGACCTCCATCTCCCGGATACCGCGGGTCAAGAGGCCGCGGGCCTGATCCTGGAAATTCCAGAGCTCCGCGTGGCCCAGGTCGACCTGGGAGCGGAGGTCGAACACGATGGACTCGTCTCGCGGCGGAGCCTTGCCAGAGGAAACCCACGCCGGGCCGTTCGGCGTGTCGCCGTGTGCGAGGTCGGGTGCGGCCGAGCGGGTGCGGATCATCGGAGCGACGGAGTACGGGACCGGCCCGGGCGTCGCCGGATCTGCCCGGAAAACCACGAACATGGAGCCACCGGGCGCGAGGCGAAGCCGGACGCGTGTGCGTGCGCCGTCGTCGAGGAATTCCCGCGTCCGGGTGATCTCGCCGGTCGACGAATCCCAGAGTTCCGGTTGCTTCCCGCTGACCCGGAACAGTCCGTCGAGGTCCTCCCAGCGTTCGTGGTTGTTGACGACGAAGTAGATCTCGGCGTTGTCGGTGGCCCGGTGCACGTAGCTCAGACGCGTCCGCGGGTCGCCGCTTTCCCAGGTGAAGTCCGGCGGGAGCTCGCCGAGCACCTCGAGCACCGGACGGCCCTGGACCACGCGTCCGGCCCCGAAGCGGTGCTCGGTGGTCTGTACCCCATCGATCTCACCCCACAGTTCGCCGGCGATCGCTCGGACCTCCTCGTCGGCCGCGGGGTAGCCCGCGAGGCCGCCGGTCCGCACCGGTCGTGGCCCGAGCACCGTCGCTCCCTGGCGAACCAGCTCCCGGATCTTGCGCAGCGCCGCCGGATCGATCGAGTCCTCGTCGGGGAGGACCAGCAGGGCGTAGCTCACGCCGTGCGGCAGGTGGACGCGGCCGTCTCTCACGCTCATGGTGCTCGTCAAGACTCGCACATCGACCACGTCGTAGTCGTACCCGGCGTGGCGCAGCTCCGGGTCCCAGTCCACGGCGAGCGGGTGGAACGCGGGTGCGCCGTCGCCCTGGTAGAAACACACGTCGGCCACGGGCCGGCCCTCCTGCAGGAGGAACGAGCACCGCGACAGGTACTCGATGAACGGCCCGGCCATCGGCCACCACACGAGGTTCGGCCCGATGTGTGTCCCGGCGTGATAGGCCAGGCCGGGTAGGCCGATTTCGCTCCCACCGTGCGGCGCGGTGTGGAACGTGATGTGATTCAGCCCGTCGATGAACGCCTGGTCGGCGAGCAGCTTGAGGTAGTAGGGGCCGTCACGCCAGTGCCGCCATGAGGTGAACGATTCGGCATCCACGATCGTCTGGCCGTAGGTGTGTGCCGCGCAGGCGATCTGCTTGACGTTGTACATGCTCCGGTGCTTGGGCCAGAACTCGCCGCGCATGAGCCCCACGGCTCCGAGCGCCCCCAGCGCGTCGATCGGGCAACTGTTCCAGATCGGCGGCCCGGGTCCGCCGGCCTCGGCCGCGAGCAGGAGGCCCCGCTCGCGGAGCAGCTCGTTGCCGAGGCGGTAGTGGTGCTCGATCATCAGGTCGCTGACGAGGCGCGTCCAGTCGTGGAGGAACCGCTCGCCACGATCGCCTGTGCGGCCGGGGTCAAGGAGCAGAGAGATCCAGGGCTTCGCGTCGTAGCCGTAGCGCGCATGGAAGGCCTCCAGGATGTCCTCCGTCCACGCGCCGAGGCGATCGCCCTCGAGCTCGAGGCTGTCGACCTCGAGATACCGCAGCGAGGTATCCCCGAGCGGGCCAAGCGCGGACTCCAGCCGCCCGAGCACGTGCGTGAAGTAGGCGCGGCTGTCGTCCGCATCGAAAAAGTCGATCTGGAGACCGTCCGAGCCCGGGCTGGGCACGATGAGGCGCTGCCCGGTGTTCGCAAACACGAACCACCGGATGGTCCACTCCCCACCGGGCGCGTCCCAGCGGAGCGTCCCGTCATCGCCGAGCCGATCGGTCAGGTCGATGACCCGCTCGGGCACGAAAGCCCCCGCGCCCGCGGCGGGAGAGGCCTGGACGGCGACAGTCCGCCAGTACGCGGGGCGCCCATCCTCGCCGCGCGGGCTGTGGGCGGGGAGCTCCGGGAAGGTGAGCTTCAGGTCGAGCGTCGCCGGGCCCAGAACCGATTGCGTTGATGAGTAGAGCCCGAGCCCGGCGTGCTCGGGAGTGACCCAGGTGCCGCCCGCGTTCCACCCGCTGGCGGCAACGAGGCCGAGCTCGAGCCCCAGCCGCGTCGCCTCGCGCTCCGCGTGGGCGAGGTTCTCCAGCCAGGCGTCGCTGAGGAACGCGGGCCCTGTGGGGACGATCCCCTCGGGATCGTGGATGGCCCGCACGTCCCACACCTGCAGGCGCGAGAAGCCCGCTGCCTTGAACGCCTCCATCTCTTTGGTGATGCGAACCGGATCGGCGTGGCCATTCAGCCAGGGCCAGAAGGCATCCGGCCGCGCTCGCGGCGGGGGATTCTGGAATCCAGCGCGGAGGAGATCGTCCTCTCGCGCACCAGCGATCGCCTCGCCCTTCATGATGCACAGCAGTAGAAGGAGGATGATGTGGATCGATACGGGACGCTCTTGCTTCATCATGGTCCTTCCATGGTACAGGTGGAGCACCATCACTGCGACGCTCGCGGGCGTGCGGCTACGGATTTGGGTCCACCGTCGCCAACGTCAACTTCACGAACTGGCTGCCCGATGCGGCCCTGAAAGCCGTTGCGTCGCCGATCCGCCGGCGGGCGATTCCTGGCGGCCCATCCCGGATGGGGCGGCTTGTGCCAGCGGATCGACGGTTGATACTGCACTCGCGCTGCGTGGGGAAGGATGCGTCGGCTCACTCGCGTATCATGCATTTCGATGAGTGGAAGCCAGCCCCAACCATCGCGGCACGTTGACTCAGGGCGTCGACTTTTCTCGTTCGCGGAAGAGTTTCTTGTGCGATGTCCCGGATGCGATCGTTGCGTGCGCGTCACCCACCGCCCCAAGAATCCCGACGAGACCGACCCATGGAGCAGGAGCCACCGGACGGTGTTCCGGTTGACCTGTGGGCACTGCGGGCGGGTCGCCGAACGGGAAATTGTCAACCGCGATTGGGCTCCACAACTGATTTATCCGGGCCTTGTTGAGGCCCGGGCAACCCCGTCATCCGCGTTCAACAATCGTTCGAAACGACCTGAAAGCGGGTTGTCAGCATCGAGTCCGAGCGACCCGGCGTTCGGGCTGCCGCTGTGGCTCGTCGCGCCGTGTCGCGGACACACGATGTGGTTCTTCAATCTCGCACAACTGGAAGAGACCGCTGCGTACGTTGCGGCGAAGCAGCGGCAAGGATCCGCGAACGCGAGCCTCTTGAGCCGTCTGCCGCGCTGGATGGTGGGGTCCGAGGCACGCGAGGATGTGCTCGCGACGATCCAGAAGCTGCGGGAGAAATGACAGGGCCGAGCTCGTCGATGTCTTCTGGTTCGCTGTGCCCCGTGCGTTAAGGTGGGGCGTTGGCGTCGACCAAGGAGACGCTCCGGCATGGGCGGGTCGGGTGCCGTGCGAGGCCCGTCGCGGAATCTTTTGCTCTGGGTGCAAGGTTCGAGGCTCGGCCGGCAAGTCTGTATGACGGAAGTCGCCGAGACCCGCTGGCAGCCGTGACGGCTGCCAGCTCAAGTCAGGCGGGCTCCGCGGTTTTGGCCATGCGGCCGATCCGGGCGAGTTCGGCCCGGAGCCGGTGCCGTCTTTACTCGCGATCAACAAGCCATCGCCGATGCGATGGTGGTGTTCAGTCACTTTCACTCGGAGGGTCGGTCATGGCACGCATCAGCATTCTCGGTTCTCTCGCGATGTTCACGGTTCTCGCGTCGGGCGCAACGCCCGCGGTGGCGCGACCGCTCGTCAACGGCAGCTTCGAGACGGGCGTGGCGTACTCGGGTGGGCCGAACATCTTCTCTCCCGGCACCCCCGCGCCCTGGTATGCGACCAGCTTCACGCCGGATCTGTACGACAACACTTCGGCCGACGGGTGGGGGATCGGCGGGATTCCCGCCTACGACAACATGTTCAAGGGGATGGTCGCGTGCGACGGGCACCGCTTCATCGGGTTTGCGGCTTCCACAGACTTCGGCGGGATCAACGAGTCGTTCGCGCAGCAGACGGCGCCGCTGATCCCGGGGAACCAGTACACGGTGTCGGCGTGCATCGCGGCCGATGATCTGGGCAAGGCGATCCCGTACGGCGGCCCGTACTACGGGCGGGGCGAAGTGAACGTGCTGCTGGACGGCAACTTCATCGGGAAGTTGACGCAGAACACAGCATCGCTGACCTGGGAGTCACGATCGTTCACGTTCATCGCGCCCGCGTCGTCCACCGCGGTGTTCGAGTTCGTGGCGCAGCTCGATCCCTTCAATCCCGCGCCGTCGAGCTACATCGCGCTCGATGACATCCAGATCACGCCCGCTCCCGGGACGCTCGCGCTGGTTGGATTGGCCGGGCTGGTGGCGGGCAGGCGACGCACTCGGCCCGGCGGCGGCGTGTGAGCATGCGAAGCCGCGTGGACGCACGTGGGCCGCGTCGCTCGGTGGCGACGCAAGGAGATGCCCTGCTACAAGTTTCAAACGGGATTGAACCTGCGCCACGAGAACGGCCCGGCGGTGGGCCGGGCCGTGCTGAGCGAGCGATGTGTACGAGCCTCAGCACCCCGCTTCGAACGCGAGCACGAAGGCGGTGAAGTCGTCTGTATCGACGAAGCCGGTGCCGTCGAAGTCGGCGTCGTCGGTGCCTGCCTCGAATGCGAGGACAAACGCCGTGAAGTCGTCGGTGTCGACGAAGCCCGAGCCGTCGAAGTCGGCCGGGCAGCCCGCCAGCGCGCACGGGAGGAAGCCGAGATCGGCTTGAACGGCCGAATGCGATGCTCGTCCGATGATCGGTTGGCCGAGAATGATGAATGACCCGTTCGAGGTGGCCGTGCCGCCGCTCGACAGTACGACGATGGATGCGGGCGTTGACGACGCGAGAACGCAGAGTGCGACGCTCGCGGTTCGAAGAGTGAGCGAGTGCGAACGCGTGCGGGGCATGAGTATCTCCGTGGGGTGGTGGTGGCTGGGATGCTTCTGCGCTCCCGTCTCTTCCCTTTCGACAGGACACGGTGAGGAGGTCAAGAGCCCGCCAGCGTGGCAGGGCCGAATGGCGCAACAATGACGCACGGAACGTCGATTCGGCCACCCTTTGGTCTGTAGGTGCCCGGTGCCAGGTGAATCGTGCGGTCTTCAAGCCCTTGCTGGATGTAGCTGAAGTCGGGGCTTGGGTTCCAGATCGTGCCGTGCCCATCGGTGCCCACAGGTCTAGAGGAGTCGAGGAAGAGCGCGCGACTCGGGCCACCGTAGCATTCTTCGACCAGGTTCTTGAGCGCAAAGTTGAAGAAGCTGTAGGCACGGCCGTCGTTGCAGCTATCTGGTGTACCGTGCGACACGACGCTGAATGCGGCATTGTGCAACGAGCTGATGACTGGGCCGCCGCCGTCTCCACGGGTTTGATCGACGTCGTAGCTCGAATACATTCGATTGCCGGTGCCGACCTGCACGGGCGATTCAAAGAAACCGCCGACATGCTTGAGCGTCAGGTTCAATGGTGATGCGATGGGTCGTGTAGCGCCGTTTCCCCACTTCACGAAAGCCTCACTAAAGCCGACAAACCTGAGCAGGGGCATGTAGGTGCCCCTGGCGTGTCCTGGCGTGCGTCCTTCGATGTTCGGATGGACGGCGTACGTCATTCCATCATCACCTTCACCGAAGTCGCTGATGCAGTTGCTGGCAGGATCATCATCGCACGGAATCTCTGTGAAGTCGTAGTCGCGGCGAACCTCGTTGAGATCAACCGGAAACTGCTTGTGCGGCGGTGCCACCTGAGTAGTGCCGTCGGACGCGGAATCCGGGGGGTCGAACTCGACGAAGGCACCGGCTCGGAGCGGTCCACAATGACCAGCGGTGACGAAGTGCCTTCCGGTCATGATCAGGCTCGCGGTACACAGCCGTTGCCTGCCGACTTCATCTGGTCCCGACCATTGCCGTGCAACTGCAGGATGATTGGCGCGCACGCGATCATCGGGTGCACAAATACCTCTCTTGTTGGAGTGCGAGTCGGTGTTGGGAGTGATCATGCCGATCGCCGCTCGCAATTCAACCCAGGAGGCTTCCTGTGTCGGGTCCGGCAGCAAGGTGAGCAGTACGACATCTCCGTTCATGACCGGCGACTGGTGGGACCACCACTCCAGGTCCTGCGACGAGAGTGTCGTACTCTCGCCCGTTCGTAGGCTGGTCACTTCCAAGCGAGATGCACCTGGAAGCGACCATCGCGAGAACTCGACACGACACACGTGGGAGCCGGCCGGGGCCTGCGCCAGCAGTTGTGGCGAGGCAGTGTGGCGTGCGTCTCCCGAATGCAGCAAGGCCTGGATCGGACTTCGAAGCGTCTCGACCCGCGCGTACGGAATCACTGATGTCTGCGAGAGTTCGACATTCGGCTTTGCGCAAGCCACCGCCGTGGAAAGCAGCACGTGGAAGTACAGGTTCACGAGCATGAGTTGGCTCCGATACTGGTCTGCGGCAGATGAACCAGAGCGATTGCCGCGACTTCAGCGTCGATTCGCTGCTACTGCAGATTTACGAGCACCAGCACCATGCCGTTGCTGGCATCAACACCCGTCATCGCCTTTCCGATGACGGCGCCGTCGGCGCTCGCGGAATCGGCGACCTTCATCGCGTGCCCGGGCTTGCTGCCCGACGTCGTCAGTCGATCGCCGGGCGTGATGACGCCGCCGGACTCATCGGCGTAGACCCAGACACGGCCGGTCATGGCCAAGGGGACCTTGTCCGCGCCCGGGGAGGTCAGGTCGCAGCCTTCCTTGCCCATGATCATGCCGGTCGGCAGGCCGTTGCCGCCGGAGAACACGCCCGCGACCCTGGTGTCGTACGCCTCGGTCGCGACTCGCAGCGAGCCGGGGTGTACCGGATCGATGGACATGATCATGCCCGGCTTCGGGGCGATCGAGCCGCCGGCAAGGGGGGAGGCCGGGAAGGGTTCGGCGAGGTCCGAGCCACCGGTGATCTGAAGCGACTTCACATAAGCTTGGCCGCTCCCGCCGTCCAGCGTGATCGTGTTGGTAGCGCCCGAGTCGAAGAGGCGCAGAACCCCATGTCCCGAGGTCTGGAGTCGCCACATCTCACGACTATTGTGGTAGCCGTTGACGAATGTCGGTGTGAGATTGACCTCGTGGTTATTGCCGTCGACAACCTGCACTTTTCCCGACTGGCTGCTCAGGCCCGACTCGAGCGTGACCCGTCGGTTGTTCGAGGCCGAATCGCGAAGGTAGAACCGCGCGCCGGTGTCGCTGGCCTCGAGGCCGGCCAGATCGTTGCGCCCGTTGCCGCCGAATTCGATGCGGCCTCGTGGCAAGTTGTCGGCGGGGTTGAAATGGAGCGGGCCGACGGCGGCGCTGTACGGCACGCTGGTGACCAGCGTCCGCGGAGCGAGCTCAACGCCGCCGTTCACGCTGATGCCCATGTAGCGCGTCGAGCCGTTGAAGATCGTGGGATCGACGGGCGAGAGCGGCACGCTGACGATGCCGCCGGTCACCGTGACGTTGTTCAGGGGGATCGTCGACCCGACCTGGTTGCCGCCGGTCTGGGCGTCGTAGAACTTCACGGCCAGGTTCACCTGGCCGTCGGGCACCCCGCTCAGCGCGGCCTGCAGCGAGATCGAGTTCGTGCTCGTTATCTGCGCCGCGGCGGACGAGCACGCGATCAACAGACATGTCAGCGTGACAACCGCGTACTTTCGCTGCATCGGTATCTCTCCAATGTGCCCGTTCAACTTCGCCCCCCACGAGGAGAAAGAGCGCGGTCCGCGGCATGGGTGGGACATTCACTTTGCGAAATGCTGCATCCGGGCGTCGAGAGATCTACCGCCGGCCCGGGCGCCTCAACTGAAGCCGACCGTTTCGCTTGATAAACTCGTGCAACCTCTCGGCGCTGGCACGAGGGTTGTAAGGGGTTCGGTATGGACGGGCAGGGGGCGGCGGGCGGCCGCAAAGAGACGGTGAACTTCGATGTCCCGGACCGCGCGCTGGTTGCGCTTCTGTATGAGGAACTCAAGCTCATCGCCCGTGAACGACTGGCTGCCGAGCGAGCCGGCCACACGCTCACGGCGACTGCTTTGGTGCACGAGGTGTTCCTGAAGCTCCAAGACCGCCAGCGGCCCTGGCCCGGCCGCGAGTATTTCCTGCTGGCGGCCGCGGAGGCCATGCGCCGGGTCCTGATCGACCACGCTCGACGGCGCAAGGCGGCCAAGCGCGGCGCGGGACGCGCTGTAGGGGTCGGGGACGGCGGGCTTGATGACCTGCCTTTCGTTCAGATCGATGATGACCTCGACGTGGCGGAGCTCGATTCACATCTGGAAAGGCTTGCGATCGCCGATCCCGAGGCACACCGGGTGGTCATGCTGCGGTACTTCGCCGGGCTCACGGCTGAGGACACGGCCCTCCTGCTCGGGGTTGATCGCCGGACGGTGACCCGGCGGTGGAACGCCGCCCGGGCCTGGCTGTATGAGAGAATGTCGTCGCCCGCGGGCGGCGGGCCCGCACCGGCGGGGCACGGAGACGGCGGATGTCGGATGCGGATCAACAAACCACGCTCGACGAGCGCGTGATCAAGCTCGCGGGGGAGCTGCTCGAACTGGGGCCCGAACTCCGCGAACGAACTCTCGGTTCGCTCAGCGAGTCCGCGGAAGTGTTGTCTCGCGTGCGCTCCATCCTTGGGGCGGCCTCTTCGATGGGCGATTTCCTTGAGAAACCGGTCATCATCGCGGAAGATCAGACCGCGGGGGGGCGGCCACGAGGGCTCGCGCCGGGTACGCAGGTCGGCCGTTGCCGCATCGTGGGCCTGGTTGGCGCGGGGTCGATGGGGGACGTTTACGAGGCGGCACTGGCCGACGGACAGGCCGTGGCACTCAAGATCATGCGTCCGGGTGTTGTACCGCGCGAGCTCGGCCGGCGGTTTGCATTCGAAGTCGATACCCTGACGCGGCTCCACCATCCGAACATCGCGCGGCTCGTCGATTCGGGCATCTACGCCGGCGAGGACGGCGATCGGCCGTACCTGCTGATGGAGTTGGTGCGTGGAACCACCATCGTCGAGTACGCCAGGCGGCACTCGCTTGGAATCGCCGAACGGGTGGCGCTGGTGATCAAGCTGTGCGACGCGGTGGGGCACGCGCACCAGACCGGCGTCATCCACCGGGATCTCAAGCCAACAAACATTCTGGTGGACGAACGAACGGGCGAGCCGAAGGTCATCGATTTCGGCGTGGCCAGAGTTCTCGATCCTGCCGGCACACTGTCAAGCCTGCCCGGTGAGCGGCTCGTGGGCAGCATTCCGTACATGAGCCCCGAGCAGGCGACCGGCGGGGCGGGTGTTGACACACGAACGGACGTTTATGCGCTGGGCGCCATCCTGTACGAGCTGATCGGGGGACGCCCGCCCCACGACCCGGCGGGACGGCACATCGCGGACCTGCTGAGATCAGTTCGTGAGCACGAGCCCGAGCGCATCGGCATTCTCGAACCGGCGGCTCGGGGCGAGCTCGAAACGGTGGTCCACGGCGCGCTTGCCCGCGACCAGAACCGGCGGTACCAGTCCGCGGCCGCGCTGGGAGACGACCTTCGCAGGTACGAGCGTGGCGATCCGTTGTTGATCCGCCCGCCGGGGTCGCTCTACCTCCTGTGGCGGCTCGCACGCCGACACCGAAAGACGGCGGTGATCGGAGCGGCCGCGCTTGTGGCGCTGGCCGCGGCGGTCGCCTTCGGTTCTGTGCAGCTCCTCCGCGCGCAGCGGGCCGAGCGGCGATCCGACGCGTTTCTGAGGCAGATCGTCGCCGCGTCCCAGTCGCTGCTGGTCGATGTCAATCGAGAACTGCGCGATCACGGCCAACCCCTGGAAGCTCGGCGGATCGCGCTGGGCCGAGCAACCGCGTACCTGGAACAGGTCCGCGAAGAGGTGGGCGACGACCCCCACATTCTTGTGGAGATCGCGGTTTCCTACGTCCGACTTGGCCAGGTTGTCGGCGGAGCTGGCGCGGCGAGCCTCGGTGACACCGAGAAGGCGCTTGAGCTTTTCGACCAGGGCCGCCGGCTGGCACAAGAAGTGCTTGTTCAGCGCGACGGCGAGAAAGTGCGCCTCTGCATCGCTGAAGCGATTGAAGAACAGGCTCTGCTGCAGGCGTCGCCGCGGCGTGCCGATCTCTTCGCCGACGCGGCAGCCCATGCACGAGCGGCCGCCGATTTCGCGGTCGAGCCGGCTGCCCGCGTGCTCTACGGGCGCCGCGCCCTGCAGCTTCTTCTCCGAGCTGCGACGGATCGGCAGGATGCGCAGTCTGTGGCTCAGGTCGTTGACGAACTGCGGAGGATGGCGGAGCAACACCCGGACGATCCGGGGCTCTGGAGCGAACTGGGACTCGCCGAGCGGTTCCTTGGCGAGCTTCTCATCGAAAGAGAGCCCGATCGCTCGCTGATCGCGTTCCAGGCGAGCATCGCCTCCCTTGAGCGTTCGATCTCGCTTGGACAGGATGATTTCTCGAACAGCCGCCACATCGCCATGTGCCAGATCGCGACAGTCCGCTGCCGGGCGGGCAAAGAAAGCGCCAAGGTGCTCCTTGATGTGCTGGCGGACGGTGTCAGGCGGTCGGAGTCTGCATCGGCCGACCCGCGAACCGGAACGATGGGGCGTTACGCTCACCTGATCGCGCTATGGTCGGCTGCAGACCGTGGCGTTGAAATCGCAAGCGTCGTTGATCCAGGTCAGCCGCCGATGACCGCGGAGTTGATCGCGTCGGAGGCGGCTGAGCTCGTGCGCAACTCGATGCGAACCCTCCCGCCGGCTGGACCGGGAATCCCAACTCACCCTCATGAAGCGGAGGCCGTCAAGCGGATTGAGAACGCGTTGAGCCGACTCGATGCCATCGCAGCCCGTGGAGCGAGGTAACGACTTATGTTGCGGCGCTGCTTCCGGCTGCATCCGCAAGTCGCTGTTGCCACCTCTCTACCCGCGAGGTAGCTCGCTATGAGTTGGTCGCCTGAACGCTCCTGCGGAAAAGGGTTCGGCGCGGCCCGTGGGGAGCAGAGCCATGGATGAGCGTCGGACCGGCACGAGTGTCCCGCACAGGTGTGTGGAATCGGACCTGGACCGGCGCCCAGTCCTGTGCCAGGCCCCGGCCCGGCGAAGGCGGCCCAAGCCCAGGACGCGGCGGCCCGCGGAGGCGCTGACGGACGCGGAAGTACGGGCGCTGCTGGCCGCATGCGGGGAGGACGCCGTGGGCGTCCGGCACCGGGCGTTGCTGGCGATGATCTAAAGGACCGGTCTGCGAATCTCCGAGGCGCTGGCGCTGCGAACTCACGACGTGGACGATGCGGCGGGCACCGTCCGCGTCCGGTTTGTCAAGGTTGCGCGTGACCGCGTGGTGGGTCTCAACCTCGGGGCCGCGGCGGTGGGGGGGCGTGGGCGCAACGGCGGGCGCATCTGGCGGTCCCGGCGGGGTCGCTGCTCTTCTACTCGCGGTATGCGAAGGCGCTGACCACGGCCGACACCCGGCGCCTGCTGCCGATCCTGAGACGGCGGGGATCGCCAAGCGTTCACGTCCACGGCACGGAACGGGGCCGTCGTGAACCAACCACGCGGATTGTTGTATCATGCGACCATGCCCGGCACTCGGAGTATTCGCGAGGCATCTCCGCCGGAACGGCAGCTTGCCGCGTGGTTGCTACCCAGGTCGCTCGGCATGTCGCAGCTATCGCAGCGAGTGGAGCCGTCGGTGCTCGTGGCGTATGAAGCGGGAAGGTTTGCCGGCGCGATCGCGGTGGCCTGTGTCACTCCACCCTCGGATCCGCCCGCGGTGCCGTGCGCGTTGCATGTGGTGCCGTGGGCGAGACAGCGTGGACTGGGCCGCGATCTGGTTGCATCGGCGGCCGGGCTTGCCCGTCTCTGGGGTGTGCGAGCGATCAGTTCTTTCGAGGCGGTCGAGGAGACGAGCGACGAAGCCCAGGGGTGGAGCCGGCTGGGCTTTGCCCCGACGGTGGCGGTCGAGCGGTTTGTGTGCGAGGCGATCGAGCTTCGGCGAGTTCTCGCTCCGCTGTGGGAGCGGCTCACCTCGCGCGGGCGGGTGCCCGCGGGGTCACGCCTGACGTCGCTGGCGGAGGCGCCTCGGGAAGATGTCCTGAAGCTCCGCGCGATGCACCTTGTCGGCGGGAGCGGGTCGACCGAGGCAGCGCTTGCAACGGATGCGTACGACCAGGAGAGCAGCACGGTCGCATGGAGCCGGGACGGTCGGGTCACGGGGATCCTGCTGTGCAGGCGGATGGTCGACGGCGTGTCCCACATTGACTCAAGAGTCGTGACGCCGGGAGAACAGCGAACGTGGGTCAACGTCGGCCTGATGCACCGATCGCTCGATCACGGGATCGCGATGGGGCTGCGATCGGTGACCTTTGACGCCGGACCCGAGCATCGGGATACCGCAATACTCGCCGCGAAGGCCGGTGGCGTGCTCGTGTACCGAAAGAACCGCTACATGCTGGCCGTGCCGCCGGCTGCGGGGTGATCGCGTCGAGTGCGCGAGTAGGCGTGGATCTGTCGGATCGCTTCAAGCCGTGTGCTCTTGACCCGGTCGATGTCGGCGGCGGCCCTTCGCGGCGGCGGTTGGTATCCCTGGGAGCGGAGGTCGTCCATGATCCCGCGAATGACCGACGGGTCGATCGCAGTGGGTGCGGCGCGTGGGGTGTCGTGGGTCCAGAGTTCAACATCGCGCGGGGCGACGTCGAGCGCGGCGGCGATGGATCGGCCGTCCATATCCGCGGCGAGTGGCAGGCCGAGCAGCGAGAGGATTGTGGGGACGATGTCGACGGTGGATGCGTGTGCCCGTGTCGGGCGGATACCGGGTCCATGGAGGATGCACAAGCCCGGTGCGTCACATCCCGGGGGCGGGTCCAGGACGATCACGTATTGGGAGTGGTGCCCGCAGAGGTTCATGTAGCGGCCGGTGACGAGGTCAAGGAACGCTGCGGCATTCGAGGTGGCATCGTCGAGCGGGCTTGACCCGTCGGCCCGAATACTCCGGGGTCGCAGCTCGCGGCAGACGCGATGGACCTCGGCGGCGAGGGCAAGGTGGACACAGAGCAGGTCCGGCTGTTGCTCGGCCATGAGGGTTGCGGCGGCGTGGTTCGTTGCGCATCGAGCAAGGGCGGTGGCGAGACGCTGGAGGACGTCATCGCGATCCTGATCGATCTCGGCCAACGCGGGGATGAGACCGCCGAGCTGCTGCGCCGTGATCTGCAGGGCGCAGACTCGCAACTGTGCGAGCTCGGGTCGCAGGCTCTCGGGCTGAATGCATCCGGATGTCATCGGCCAGCATTCGCGGTGACGGGAGTTGTGCGAAGCGAAAGCGCTGGTTACGACGCGCAGCCCGGGCATCGACGGCTGAGGGGAAGCCGGGTGTGTTGCGGGCCAGCCGACGGAGACCGCCGACTTGCCCGCGGCGGCGGCGATCTCCCAGATTGCGGGGCGATGACGGCCGTCGCTGGAGGCCGGTCGGGCGCCGAGCAGGTCGGGGCGCGGCTCGTCGTCGCTCAAAATGCCGTGGGCGTCGGCAAGGAAGCCGGTCGCGAGGGTGACGGCTCGCGCGGCGGTCTGATCCGGCGGGGGCGAGTGGAGTTCGATGGTCGCACCGGCCGAGGCGAGGCGTGAGAGTCGTGGCGGGAGTGCTCGGCCCGGTGCGTGAGGATCACCGGGTGAGCACATCCCGTGGAGATGCAGGAAGCAGAGGGTCATCGCGAGCGACGCCGAGATGCGGCGGCAGCGCCCAGCGCGAGCAGGGCGAGCGAACCGGGAGCGGGGACGGCGCCGGCGGGAATGGCGACGTTCGGCTCGGACTCGTACGCGAACTCGTAGAGCGTGAGGGTGGAGAGCGTGTGCCCGTCATTGCGAACGGAACCGACGAGGAACCAGCCGTACTGGAAGCCGTCGTCAACGGTGAGACGGAAGCCGAGGTAAGCGCCGGTGTCGCTCCATTCGTGCCAGTTCTTGCCGTCCGTCGAACCGTCGAGCAGGAGCTGGAATTGGTGCTCGAAGGACGAATCCGGGCCGATGAGCGCACCGAGCTCGATTTCCTGGGCCGCTTCGCCGTTCGGCTTGGCGATGATGCCGTTGACTCCCAAGCCCCATACGTCCGATAGTTCGAAGCTGTTACTGAACTGCATATCGGGGAGCGAGTCTCCGTCGATGTCGATTGTCTCCCATGTTGACTCCACAACTTCGCGCGGGGGGTCGTAGAGGACGTGCACGATGTCGGCGGCGGCGACTGTTGAGGCCGACGCGAGGAGCAGGAACTGGGTTACGCGGTGCTGCATGTGGGATCTCCGGTGGTGGGTACGACAATGGGTGATGAACGGTGGCGGGCCGGCCGTTGGCCGTGAACTTGGGTGGGGTCAAGGGATGATGGGGGGAGGGCTCTCGGCGGCGGGCCTGCTTGAAAGGCTTCAGCCGCGCCTGGTGCGCGGACAAACCAGCGCTCCGAGTGCGAGCACACACAGCGAGCCCGGAGCCGGCACCATGCCGGCAGCGATGCCCGTGTCGACGTCGGTCTCATAGGCGAACCCGAACACGGTGACGGTGGCGGAGTCGATGTCGGGGATGGTGCACGCGACGCTCATCCATCCATACTGGAATCCGCCCGCGACGGGCATGCGGAAGCCGAGGTAGGCACCGTCATCGGGCCAGGTGTCGACGGTCTTCCAGTCCAGGGATCCGCTCGTGGTCCAGAACTTGGTATCGTCCAGCGGATCGGCGATCAGGTCGCCGGCATTGAACGGGTGCATCGATGCCCCGGGCGTGTCGTGGATTCCTTCCGCGCCGTTGAGCATCACGACGGCGGCGGTGGAGGCGTCCCCCTCGCCGGACTGGACTTGGATCGAGAGATCGATGACGCCATCGGTGTTGATGTCGAATTCCGCGATCAGGAACTGCTCGCCGGCGAGACTGGTGAACAACACCATGTCGGGGTTGAGATCGGTGTAGACAATGTCGGCAACCGCGGTGGTCGAAAGGCTCGCGGACGTCACGATGAGCGAGAGACTTGCGTGCCTGTGGTTGATCGGCATGACGGACCTCCTGGGAGCGCGTGTCGGAATGGCGGAGAAACGGGGTCATGCTCGGCGGCGGCGAGAGAGTGCCACAGCGCCGCAGGCGATCATGGTGAACGGCGCAGGCGACGGGACAGCGCCGGCGGGGATCGGGACGCCAGGGCTGGTCTCGAATGCCAAGTCCACGAGCGTGTACGCATCGGTACTTGGCGAGAACGTGAAACGGAGCCAGGCGTAGACGGAATCCGAGCCGACATTGGGATTCTGCTGCCGGCGATGAACTCGAGCGGGGTTGCCGTGTCGAGCGGCTCGGATACCCCCTGTTCGTAAGAGGGGAGCGAAGGTCCGATGGGCGTGCCCGTCGGCAGGTTCATGAGCGGCCCGGCAAAGCCGTCAGTGGCGAATTGGTAAAAGGTGCCCGGCAGGTAGTTGACCAGACCGATGTGCCGCTCCGCCCCGTCATCAACTGAGATGAACCCGAAGTAGAAGTAATAGTCGCCGATCTGGTGCTCGAGATCATGAGGCGAACCGGCGGGCACGACCTGGTTGAGCGGCACGTGGACGATGGAGCCTCCGGCGGAGGGAACGGTCGTCGTCGCCGCGGCAATCGTGATCAGGGCTGCTCTCACGGACGTCTCCTTCGGAGAATGGCGGTGCATGGGATGACGGCGACAAGCAGCCCACCCGGCGCGGGCACCTGGCCTGCGGCGAGCGGGACGCCCGCCTCGGTCTCGTATGCCCACGAAAACGCCGCGAAACTGGACCCATCGCGGGAAACCTCGATCCAGCCGTAGCGGCCGTCGGCGGTCAGGACGCCGATGTAGCGGCGCTCACCGGCTTCAAACCGGGTGCCGGGCGGCGTGGTCAGGAACGCGCTCGACATGCCGTTGTCGATGAACACGCGGTCGTGAAACGACTGGCCATGTTCGAGGGCGAGCACGAAGGGCTCGTCGATCGTTGCGACGGCGAGGGCCGCGCCACCCGCGAAGTTCGTCGTGAGCGGCAACCCCGACGCGGTCTGGCCGATCGTGCTCGAACTCCATTGGTCGATCTGGTCGGTCGGCGCGGCGGTGATGTCGAGGAACATCAGGTCGCCGCCGCTGGGCGCGTGCCAATCAAAGTGCCCTGGCTGGCCGGGTGCGGGATTGGTGAAGTGGACGATGTGCGCGCCGGCGATTGCGGGAGCGCACGCGATGGTCACAATGAGCATCCTGTTAGAAGCGTTCATGGAAAGGTCCAGTTGTGGGTGGGTGCGGGCAGAGCAAAGAACCGGCTCGGATCGCCGGTCATCGAGGTCGGCGTGTGACTGCAACACTCCGGTTAGCGACCGGCGGGCCGCTGGCGGCGCAGCATCGCCGCGGCGCCGACCGCGAGAGCGGCCAGACCGCCGGGCGCGGGTACGGCGCCGGCGGGAATCGGCGTATCGGCCCGGGTCTCGTACGCGAACTCGAAGACCGTCATGACCATCGCGTAGTCGTTGGGTTCGTCGATATAGGTTGAGAGGCGAATCCATCCGTAGTGGTTCTGGTCTCCGAGCGCGAAGCGCACGCCGAGATAAGCACCCTGGTCGGGCGGCAGATCGAGCCAGTCCTTGTCGATGCTCGTGGCGGTTGTGTATTCCTGATCACTGTTCGCCGGGCCGATCAGTTCGTCGGCGAAAGCCATGTAGGCGACGTTGGTCGTCAGAGAGTGGAGGAGGTGGGAGTGGTCGAGGCCGTAGGCCTGGGCCTCCGGGCCGCCGGACCCGCCGGCGGTGTCGAACCACGCCGTCAGCAACACCTCATCGGCGCCGTCGTGGTTGAAATCGACGAAGTAGGTTTCTTCGTCCGTCCAGGATGCCCCGACGAGCACCACATCTTCGATATCGGTGTGGATGATGTCGGCGTTTGCTGTCATTGCCGCGCCGCACACCGTTGCGATCGCGACCCGCCCCAGAGCGTGTTCGTACATTCGGACGGCCCTCTCTTGGAAACCGCGATGGCCGGCCTGCCCCCCGCGCGACCCGTTCCTCCTGGGGCGTGCTCGACACTCGAATTAGCCGCGACGTGTCAGAATCTGACCTTGGAGCCGGTGATTTTTCCAGGTCGGCGAAGAGAATCGCCGGGCCGCACCGCGTTGTTATCGGAACATTTGCGGGAGTGCGGCGGTGCACCATCGGATGTGCGGGCGGCAGCCGCGCTCCTGTGCGGCGGTCAGCGGCGGCGTCCCGCTCCACGGCACCCAGCGAGGACTCCAACCGCCAGCGCGGCCATGCTTCCGGGCGATGGAACAGCTCCGGCGGGAATCGGGGTTTCCTCAACCGTCTCGTACGCAAACTCGAACACTGTCATCACCATCGTGTCCGAGGGCTCGTCGATTCGTGCCGAGAGGCGAACCCAGCCGTAATGGTTGTTCTCGTTGAGCGCGAAGCGAACGCCCAGGTAGGCTCCCTGTTCGGGCGGGAGTGAGAGCCATTCCTTGTCGATGTTTGCATCCGGGGCGTAGTAGTACTCCGGGTTTGTCGGGCCGATCAGTTCTCCATAGGTGGCGGCGTGAGCAACAAAGGGCGACGTGCCGACGAGGATGCTCGCATGATCCAGGCCGCCCGCGGTGGCTTTGGGTCCGCCGGTTCCGGGGGAGCCGATCACGTAGTACGCCGAGAGCAGGATCTCGTCGGCGCCGTCCTGGTTGAAGTCGACGAGCAGGTCATCCGGTTCGGCTTCCAGCGCTCCGATGAGTACGGCATCGTCGATGTCGGTATGGATGATGTCGGCGTGGGCGGCCAAGGCAGCGCCGCACACCGTTGCGATGGCGACGCGGCTCAGTGATTCCTGTGACATGCGGATGGTTCTCTCCCGGGAAACTTGACGCCCCCGCGTGACCCGGCCCTCCCTGGGGGCTGCTCGGACATTTGCAGTAGCCCGGCCGCGGGCGGGTCTGACGCAACGACGCCCATAATTCGATGGAGTGCGCGGGAACTGTCGGGGGTTCGGCGCGCGGCCTTTCGAGTAGAGGACGCGGACCGGCTTACTGTCCGTCGCCGGAACGGTTGATGGACCGGCCCGTCAGGAGGTTCTCGGTCTGGCGGAGCAGGATCGCGCTCAGCCGGTCGCGAGTGATGGCCTCATCCGAACGGGCAGCGGCACGGGCGGCCTCAAGGTGCTCGGTAGCGAGCGTCGGATCGTGCTGGGCATGCCGCAGACGGGCGAGGGCAAGCTCGTGCCAGAACCCGCGCGGAAGCCCGGCGCGATCCAGCAGGGACTGCGCACGATCAAGAGCCACGGCCGCCTGCTGGATGTCACCGGTCCGCAGTTCGCAGAGCGCCCTGGTGATATGAACCCGCGCAGAACCGGGACGGGCCAGCGCCAGCATCCGAGCGACCGGGAGAGTCCGGTGGAGAATGAAGTGGTCGCTTTCTCCGACCACCTGCTCGACCGCTGCGCTGTGGAGCATGTTGATGTCGTCGCCGCGCCCGCGGTTCACCCGCAAGAGCCAGTCGCGGTCCGCACTCGAGAGCGCCGGAGCGTGGTTGATTGCATGGTCACGGAGATCTTTCGTGGGGCCGTACGCGGCGAGGGAACGCTCGGCACGGGCGGCCGCGGCGCGTTGCGCAAACCAGTCCGACTCGGGCCGGGATTCGAGGCGGATGACATCGTGACCGCTGGTTCCAACCAGCAACGCGGCTCCATCGGCGCTCGGGTGCAGAGCGGACGCCAGGCGAAAGCCGCTGCGAGTCAGGACGCGCGAGCCCCTGTCAGCATCCAGCCAGATAAGTCGTCCCCGCGAATCGGACGCGACGACCCGAGGCCGATCAGCATGGGATATCCAGGCGACGTGCCTGCCCGGAGCGCCCATGCGGTACGTCCAGAGCCGGCGGCCTTCCGCGATGCTCCAGAGCGATACGTCACCGCCGGCATCGACGACGACGATCCTGGAACCATCGGGCGAACACGTCGCATCGAGGACGCGCGGCAGCCGGGCTCGGAAGAGCACACGTTCGAGACCGGCGTCGTAGACAAGCACTGTCTGTTCGGTCGATGCCTGCGGCGGGTTGCCGGTTGAGATGTGACGAACCCACATCGCGACCGCCCGCCCGCTGGACTTCACGCCGACAAGGCGTGCGTCCTGGGGCCATTCCGGCAGCGTGAGAGGTTGAACGGACTGGTCGACGGTGCTCAATGCGGTCCATGTGCCGTCGTTGAGCGCGAAGGCGATCCGCGGACCGGCGTGGCCGGTCAGGTCGATCGCGGCGGATGCCCGATGCTTGAGCAGGGGCGGGCCTGGCGTGATGGGGAGGTCCGCGTCGGGACGAGCAGACCAGAAGTGTTCGAGTGTCCCGGTCGTGGCGTCGAGGATGCCGATCTCGGCCGTCTGCTCGTTGTGGCCGATCGTGAGGAGTTTTCTTCCCTCGTCGAACTGGATGACGGTGTCCACGTACCTCGACGTGAAGCACGTGGTCCAACGCGGGCACCCCGTGGCCGCGTCGACGGCCCGCACCAGCCCCCAGCAGGCAAGATAGATCGTCCGAGCATCGGGGCTCAGCACCGAATCCATGATGACAGTCTGGTTCGAGGGGAAAACGACGACTCCGGTCTGCGCGTCAAGTGGCCATTCGACGAGCATTCCGTCCGCCGCCTGGGCGATCAGCGTAGTGCTGTCACTGCTGAATGCGGCGTTCGTGACCGGAGCGCTGCCGCCCAGCAGACGCGGCAGGGTGAGCTCGGCAGTCAGTGGGGGGACGGGAAGTCCACTGACGGGCCCGGCCAGCAGGCTTCCGTCGGAGAATGACACCAGGATCAATGAACCATCGGTGGAGAGCCGGCACAGGCGATAATCGGCCCATGCGGGCCCGCAGGAAGATGCCTCGACGCTCGCCGCGAAGCGTCAGTGATGAGAGCCAGTGGCTGGCGTACACGCGCTCGGGATCGGGCCCGTCGATCACGCCGCAGAGGGCGCCGTAGGTGACGTCCGGCGGTCCCCGCGAAGCGGCTTGCGCCGCGAGCCGGGCCGCTTCGTCGATCACTGCCTGGGCCGCGGCGTCGGCGGTGCGCATCGTTCCGCGACTGATGGTGTCGAGATGGAACCATTCCCACCCGCGCAGGTCGACCGGCGTCGATTCGAGCAGGGTGCGGGCCTCGTTCGACGATCCCCGGTCGAGCATCTCCGCCGCGAGCGTCGTCACCGCGTCGTATTCGCGGCGCCGGGCCGACTCTTCGTGCTCGCGTCGCAGAATGGCTTCGGCCTCGGCGGTCGCCTGTGCCTCGCGGGCCTGGTCGCGGGCGGCGGACGCGGCGAGAAAGCCCCACGTCGCGGCGCCCAGACCGCCGACCAGACACACCGCAATCGTCACCAACGCACCGACGGCGACGCGGTGACGCTGGACGAACTTGCGGGCAACATAGAGGCGACTGGGCGGTCGGGCTCGGACGGGCTCGCCGCGCAGGTACCGCGTCAGGTCGGCGGCGAGCGATTCTGCGGTGTCGTAGCGGCGCCTGCGGTCGTGCTCGAGGGCCTTGGTCACGATGGCATCGAGCTCGCCTCGCACGCTGCGTACAAGCTCCGCCAGATCGATCGCGCGTGCCGCCCCGACAGTTCTGGCGCGCTGGCCCGTCAGTGTGGAGAGCTTTTCGCTGGGTCTGGTGGGCGGGCGGGAGGTGAGAGCCTTATGGAGGGCCAGCAGCCCGCCTTCAAGCACTCTGGCCGTGTCGAAGGGGGTCGAGCCGGTGAGCAGCTCGTAGATCAAGACCCCGAGGGAGTAGATGTCCGAGCGCGTGTCGACGTCCTGGCCGGACATCCCGATCCGCTCCGGGCTCATGTACGCGGGGCTGCCGACGAACTGGCGGAACTCCGTGTAGATAGTCTTGTCGGTGAGCGGAGTTTCAACGGCCTTGGCGATCCCGAAGTCGATGACCTTGGGGACGGGCTTTGCGTCGACGAGCGTGACCAGGACGTTGGCGGGCTTGAGATCGCGGTGGATGATGCCCTTCTGGTGCGCGTGCTGGACGGCGTGGCATACCTGGATCGCAAGATCCAGCCGTTCGCGCACGCCGAGCTGGTGTCGGTCGCAGTAGTCTGTGATGGGGATGCCTCGGACCAGCTCCATGACGAAGTAGGGACGGCCAGCATCGGTCGCCCCCCCGTCGAAAACGCGGGCGATGTTCGGATGATCCATGAGGGCGAGGGCCTGCCGCTCGGCCTCGAATCGGGCGATCACCACCCGCGAATCCATGCCGGCCTTGACGATCTTGACGGCGACCAGGCGCCGCATCGGCTCGCGCTGCTCGGCAACATAGACTTCGCCGAATCCGCCTTCGCCGAGTTTCTCCAGGAGCCTGTATCGTCCCACGGTGACACGATCGGACTCCTGGCCATCGACGATCTCTTCGACGGGCCGGGACGCCCGGTACAGGCCGCGTACTTCGGCGGCGAGCGTTCCGAGACGATCGCCGCTGATCGCGTCCAGGACCTGGGCGAGCAATTCGGGGTCGTGCCCGCACAGCGAGTGCGCGAGGCGCGGCCGTTGCTCGGGGGGCGCCGCGAATATCTCGTCGATGGATCGCAGCAGCGGGTCTTCGTTGGGGGGCAGTTGCGGATCCATCGCTGTGGACTCAGAGTCTACTTTGTACGTATCGGCCACGTGAACAAACCTGACACGCTCTGGTATGCTGCTTTCGATGGAGCCGACCCGGGCCACGCTGTTTCTTCGCCTCAATGCAGACGGGGCCGAGCGCGAAGTCGCGTGGGCGGAGTTCTGCCGGCGCTATGAACCCATTATCGCGGCTTTCGCGCGGAGTCGTGGCGCGCGCCCGCACGAGGTCGCCGAGCTGGTGCAGGCGGTCATCACCAGCTTTTTCGGGGTCCAACCCCGGTTTGTCTATGACCCTGCAAAGGGCAGCTTCAGGTCGTACCTTAAAGCCTGCGTTTGCAACGAGTTGCGCCGGATCCGGCGATTCGCCTCGCGGCCCGGGATTGCGGAGCCAGCCCAGCAGAATGCTCAATCGAAGGAGGATGAAGACGTTTGGGAAGCCACGTGGCGGCGGCAGTGCCTGCAACTCGCGCTCGATCAGCTTCGAAACTCGTGCGGTGAAACGAATGTGTTTCAGGCGTTCGAGGCAACGGTCATTCACGAGCGTGATCCGGCGGAGGTTGGTCGATCGCTGGGCATGAGCCGGGACTCGGTGTATCAGGCAAAGTCTCGGTTGCTCGCTCGATTGCATGTGATTCTGCTGAAGATTGATGCCGAACTAGGCACGAACTCGATCGCGATGGGCTCGCCGACGTCCCAGTCGAATTGGACGGGGAATGCTCCGGACGGCTCAGATCGCGGATGAGCAGTACCCGATCAACTTGAGGGCTGCGGATCAATGTGAAACTGTGCCGCCAACGCTCGGAACCAGGCTTCTGAACACCTGCACGCCAAGTGGATGCGACACGCGTGAGTCTCAAGAGGACGATCGGTCGTGGCAAGGCAAGGACGCCGAAGCACTAAGGGAGTATCGCGACGTCCTGCGTGACATCGATGATCTCATGTATTCCGACGTCGTGGAGAAGCAGCGGGCGCTGCTCGGTCTCGCCGAGCTGCACGCCGCAAGGGGCGAGGATGCGGAGGCGGAGGCGATCGCGCTGCGGGCGATCGAGACGACGTCTGGAGGCACAACGGGCGAGGAGTTGGAACGCCGGAGGGCCGAACTCGTGCTGGGGGTCGTGCGTGCCTGTCGGGGAGACCTGGAGGCCGCCACGCCTCTGCTCACAGGTGCCGCCCACATCGTGACCCCCGCCTCGTGGCAGTACGCCAATCCCACCACGAAGCGAATGGTGCTCCGGCTCGTGAAGGCGTACCAGGGACATCCGTACGCGGAGGTGCTCTCGCGGTTCCCCGACGTGGGCGCGACGGACCTTCAGCGCTGATCCGGCTTCCTGAGGTCCCGATCCGGGCCGCCGCGTACCCGACCCTGGGCGGACCGAGGCCCCTCGCGCGGGAAACGTCACAAAAATCTTGGAAACCGGTTCGAGATTCTGCCACGGGGTGCGGAGTCCTGGTGGTGGGGCGGCCTTCGCCCCTTCGCACGAGGTGTGCGTCAAGGCGCACCATCCAGGAGGATCTCATGAAAACGCGGTTTCATCGTCTGTCCTTCGCTGCTCTGGCGGCTGGCTCGGTGCTGGTGTCACTGCAGAGCATCGCCCCGACGGCCCGGGCCGCCGAGGTGATCCATCTGAGGAGCGGCTGGATCAACGGCGCGTCCGGGTCCGTCGGCCAGTTGGAGGACGACATCTTCTTCGATCCCACCAATGTCATTCAGGGGCCGTTCAACACGACGTTCGGGCCTTCGGATTTCAGCGGCGCTTCGGGCGGGTCGCTCGCGACCGTGGTTTCTCCACATCCGGCCTGGATCCAGGGCCTCAGCGCGGACCCGGATGCCCGCTGGGTCAACTGGGCAGGCGGCGGCGCACCCGGTACTGTGCTCTACGCCATGCCGTTCACCGTCGCGACGACGACTATCACGTCCGCGACGCTCACACTGCACTGGGCAGCGGACGACACGCTCGGCGGTCTGGAGTACAACGATCCAGCCAACACGATCGGCGCGTATATCAACGGGCACGCTACCACCATCGCGGGCGGCTATTACGGAGTCGAGTCATCGGCGACTTTCAACATCCCGGTCAGCATGTTGAACGCGGGTGGCGTCAACGAGCTTTACCTGTACCAGCGGGACGGTGGTCAGGCTGTCAGCGGCATCATCTTCAGTGCCGAGTTCAACATCATTCCCTCTCCGGGCCCACTGGCCATCCTCGCGCTCGCCGGCGCGGCTGCGATCCGCCGGCGGAGATGAATGTGTGATGTGGCCCGAATCATGGAGGCACGGGAGGTGCGCGCCGCGCGGGTGACTGCGGCGCCACCTGCCGTTGGCGGTGCGGATGTCGATGGATCATGTGTGTGTGTCGGCACGGATGAAGTCGACTTCTTCGTTCATGTGTACGGGGCAGGGCGCTTTTGTCATCCAGCGAGCCCGCCTTGCCGCTGGGGCGTGCTTTCCACCGCGAGGGCGTCCCCGGCTTCGAGTGTCGATCGGGAACGAGCCAGCGGGAATGGACCTGCTGGCATGTGCCTGCGCGAGCGGGCCCGCGGGAGCGAAAGCGGCCCGGCGCTGGGCCGGGCCGTAACGAGCAGCAAGGAGGAAGCGGTGCGCGACTGCGTCTAGCACCCGGCCTCGAACGCATGCACGAAAGCGGTGAAGTCGTCGGTGTCGACGAAGCCTGTGCCGTCGAAGTCGGCGTCGTCGGTCCCCGCCTCGAACGCGAGCACGAATGCCGTGAAGTCGTCGGTGTCCACAAAGCGCGAGCCGTCGAAGTCCGCCGGGCACGCAGGGGTCAGCTCGTAGGCGCCGATGTCGATGACGAGCCCGTTCCCCGCCAGGCGTGCGCGACCGTCCAGGTCGTACGGGACCTTTAGCGTCGCGGGATCGTCATCCAGATTGGCGACGTCGTTCGCCAGGTACAGGTTGTTCCCGCGATCGATGCCGCACGAACCCGGCGCCAAGCGGAGATCAAAGGCTTCGTCGTCCCCCGTGCCCCAGGCGTTGTCCGCTCCAGGCCCGCCGGACTGGTCATTGAACATCGGATTGCAGTCGTCGATGTCGGTCCCCGAGTAGCCGCCCTGAACGATCGATGCTTGGGCATCGATCGCCGGGCCGTAGTTGCCGAACTGGGGCGACGAGTTGCCCCAGGCGATGCTGTTGTAGAACCGCAGCGCACCCGCGGTGTCGCGGTACCCATAGATCGCTCCGGCCCGGTTGCCGTAGTTGCCCGCGAAGGTCGAACTGGTGACCGTTGGATACGTCCCGTACAGATACGCGTAGATGGCGCCGGCGGAGTCGTTGCCGCCGCCGACGTTGCTGAAGAACTCGCACTGATCAACCATGAGCCAGCGGGACGTAAAGATGGCGCCCGCGGCGATCGCCCAGGAGCCGTTCGATCTTGACGCCCGGTTGCCCGTGAACCGGCTCGCGATCACCGGAAGGTCGTGCTTGGTCGACACGATCGCGCCGGCGCGGCCGTTGGCCGCCCGGTTGCCGGTGAACTCGCCCCTGACCACCATTACCGGGTCCATCACCGCGCCAGACTCCAGGCCGACGTTGCGTACGAACGTGCAATCTCGGATCGTGAACGAACCCGAGCAGGCGCCGGCGTTGTGCGCCGAGGTGTTCTCCACGAACCGGCACCGGTCGATGGACCCGGTACCCGCGATGGCCCCGGTCGCGGCCGTCTCGGGCCAGCCGGTTGCCGCGTTGGAGATGAACTCGCAATCCACGGCGGCAAATGTTCCCGCCGTATGCCACAGTGCTCCGACCGTGCTTGCAGTGTTGGATTCAAAGATGCATCGCTCGAACGTGTTGAGCGATGAGCCGGCGTGCGCGGCTCCTGCGTGCAGCCCCGTGTTGAAGGTGAATGAGCTATCCGTCACCCTGAGCGTCGAGAGCGCGCCCGTGTGGAGCCCGCCCCCGGACCCCTTCATAGAGGAATTGTGGTCGAACCGGCACGCCTCGACTGCCACATTGGCCTGGTTCGCGTAGAACCCGCCGCCGCCGAAGTGCGACCGGCAACCGACGAACGAACAGTTGCGGAGCGTCAGCGTGACGAACGTGTTTCCGTAAAGGCCGCCGCCCGCGCCCGAGTTGGTCGTGACCTGGTCCATGGCTTCGCCGCCGACAAAGCGGAGGCCGTCGAGCACCGCCGTGCGGGGCGCCGCGAGCGTTCCGACACACCTGGCGATCTGAATGGCGTTGTCGGCGCGGTGGGTTGTGTCCCACGCGTGGGTGTCGTCGCCCGCCAAGTCCCCCGACAGGACGCTATTGAACTGGGGGTCGCCAAGCTGCCTCTGGTCGGGGCTCTGCTCGTCACCGGAGAAGTGCCCGTACACGTGCACGCCGTCCGGAATATCGAACGTGGCAAATCGGTTGTTGTCGGCCCAACACGATCCCTCGTCCGGGCGGTACGTGCCGGCCTTCACCCAGACATCTTTGATCGGCGAGGATGGAAGCCGCGCGAGATCCAGGGCCCACGACAGCGACACCGGCTCGTTCCAGGTCGATCCCGCGCCGGCGAACGGGGCATTATCGCTCACGTGGGCGGGGTTGCTCAACGGGGGCCCGGCGTAGGTGGTGCCCGACCTGCCGCGCACAATCGCATCGGGCAATTCGACACCGCCGTTGTCGAAAAGCCGGATGTCAACGAGGGAGAAGGTGCAGATGACTTCCCCCCCGACCGCCTCCTTGCAATCGGTCGAGTCGAACTCATACACGGCGTGACCCTGCAACGCCGGCGATTTGCTGATCTCGGCCGACAGTTCGAGCATTGTCCTGAACGTGATCGGGATATTCACAACGTATGTGCCGGAGACATCCTCGCCAGCGGCGATCTCCTGCCCGCAGAAGAGGAGGCGGATGCCCGCCTGGCCGCTCCCCTGGCCGATGGTCGAGCATTCGAGCGTCGCGGAGAGCCTTCCTGTCCCGCAGCCGCCGATCGCCATGACCGGGTCGACCCACCTCACCACGCCGCCGGAGTGACCCTGCCAGTTGCCTGCGTTAGACCCGGAGGCGTGGATCATCAGGTGCCCGTAGTCCGCGCTGGCGGTGGCTGCGCCGGCGTAGGGACAGTCACCCCCGAATGACGCCGCGGTCGACGCCGACGACGTTCCAAGATCCGAGGCACGCTCGATCCGCGACCCGAAGCCGTCCATTCCCCATCCCACCGAGACCCGGCAGTACAGGGATTGACCGGCGGCCGACTGACATAGCAGCAGCACGGCGAAGCCTGCGACGGCGGCCGCCACACGCCTCGAACCGCCCCGTCGACGATCTGACTTCCTTCGCTCACGGTTCGCCAGATCAAGACTTTGTTCCTTCATCTTCAGGCCTCCACCGGGGGGCATGCAACGACCAACCGTCGACGCGACCCCCGCCCGAACGCGGAAAGTCGCCTTGTCGAGTGCAAACATCGGTAGCACAAGACGCCAGCCGCACGCCTCCGAACAGAATGCAAATCAGAACTCGGCGACGGCGTTTGCCCCTCGGCGATGTAGGATGGTCTCGCTCAGAGAAGCCGGGCCGATGCCCCGGGACGTGAAGGATGGGGGTCGCGTGACGAACCGCGCCAGACACGACGAACTGCTGGGGGTGCTCTACGACCAGCTGCGAGCCGTCGCGCAGGCGAAGCTGAACCAGGAGCGCCGCGACCACACCCTCCAGGCCACCGCGCTGGTACACGAGGTGTTTCTCAGGTTGTCCTCTCAGGAACGTGCCCAGTGGCACAGCCAGGAGCAGTTCCTCGCGATCGCAGCGCAGACCATGCGCCGCGTGCTTGTCGATCACGCCCGGGCACGCCACACGGAGAAGCGAGGCGGAGATGCTCACCGAGTCACGATATCGGACGCTCTCCCCGACCGGTCCGCGCCCGAGGCCGACGTGCTGGAACTCGATCTCGCGCTGGACGAGCTTGCCCGAGTCGACGAGCGTGCGGCGCGTGTCGTTGAACTACGGTACTTTGCCGGTCTCGACATCGCCGGTGCGGCAGGGGCACTCGGCGTGTCGGTCCGGACCGTGAACTACGAATGGCGGTTCGCCCGTGCCTGGCTCGTCAACCGGCTTCAAACTCCAAGAGATAAGCAGTGCACGTGACACGCACCGATCTCGCGTTTTGCAGCGATGCGCAGCCCGACAGACCGAGACTACTACCTCAAGCTGAAATCCGCGTTCGAGCGGATCTGCGATCTTGCGCCGGGTGAACGCGAGCACGCGCTCAGCTCCTCGTGCGGCGACAACCACGAACTGCGACGCGACCTTGAAGAGCTGCTCGCCGCCGACGGCAGGAGCGCGTCGCTCGGCCCGCTGTCGCCAGGATCCACGCCACCCGCGGACTTGGCACCCGGACCGGCCGGACCAGCCGCGTTGCCGACGGTCCCCGGATACCGGGTGCGCCGAGAGATCGGTCGCGGGGGCATGGCGGTCGTCTACCTTGCCGAACAGGAACGCCCCCGGCGGGAAGTCGCACTCAAGGTCATCAGGCCCGTCCTTGTCAATGACCGCATGATCCGCCGATTCAGCCACGAGGTGGACGTGCTCGCACGGCTCCAGCACCAGGGCATCGCAAGGATCTTCGATACGGGTGTCTTTCACCGCGCCGGTGATCGTGAGCCGCAGCCGTACTTCGCCATGGAACTCGTGGAGGGCTTGCCGGTCAACGAGTACTGCACGGGCAGGAAGCTGGACCAAGCGGCGATCGTCGAGTTGTTCGCCCGTGTCTGCGACGCCGTTCATCACGCGCACATGCGCGGGGTTGTGCACCGGGACCTGAAGCCTTCGAACATCCTGGTCACCCGCGACGGCGATCCGAAGGTCCTGGATTTCGGCGTGGCGCGGTTGACAGACCCGGATACCGACCTTTCCTGCCACACGATCGCCGGCCAGTTGATCGGCACCCCTCAGTACATGAGCCCCGAGCAATCGAGCCAATCGCCATCCGAGGTCGATTCGAGATCCGACATCTATGCGCTGGGTCTGGTGCTCTACGAGTTGCTCTCGGGCGCTCCCGCGTTTGATGTCGCGGAGAAGCCGTTGCTCGAGATCCTCCACCTCATCCGGACGACCGACCCCGTGCCGCTCAGCCGTCGAGGAAAGCACCTGCGCGGGGACCTTGAGAGCATCGTTTCCCGTGCAATCGCCAGAGCCCCCGAGCAGCGGTACAGCGCCGCTTCCGATCTGGCATCTGATCTCCGCCGGCACCTCAAGCACGAGCCGATCATCGCGCGGCCGCTGAGCAGGCGCTACCTGCTCGCGCTCGCCGCGAAACGCAACCGTGGACTGGTCGCCGGCATCGCGATCGCTCTTGCCTGTACGTCGATCGGCGGCGCGGCCGCGGCCGTCGCGTGGCGCCGCGCCGCGCAGGTCTCGCAGCAGAACTCCCAGCTCAGCGACGTGCTCGCCTCGGCATTGACCGCTCGCGGTCTGTCACAATCCGGCCGCGAGCTCACCTTTCAGGCCGTGCTCGACCGGGCCGAACGCCGACTCACCGAGATCAAGGATCCGCTCACTCTCGGGCGGATGTGCTCGGTCGTCGGAGGAGCGTACATGGACCTCGAAGTCTGGGACCGAGCCGAACCCATTCTCAAGCGTGCCGTGAACGAGTTGACAACGGCGCTCGGGGACGGGCACACGCTCGTGTTCGATGCCAGGGAATCGCATCTCCGGGCGCGTGCCCAACTCTACCTTCGAGACCGGTCCGTCGCGCAGCAGACCGTCGAGGGGCTGGAGGCCCTCCTGAGCGACCGGGAAGCCATTGAAGGTCCGCTGAGCCGGGGTGCGCTCGCGACGCGGCTCGCGCTCGCCGAGGCCGTCGGCAGCCGGTACCTCGTCCCCGAGCGACTCGCCGACGCATCCGCGATGATGGCCGAACTCGAGCCCTTGCTAGAGAATGTGCTGGGCGAGACCGACCCGCTCTTGGTTCGGGCCCTCCGCTCGCACGCCGCCGTGGAAAGCTGGCGGTACCGCAGACGGCTCGCCTCCGAGCTCAACGATCGCGCACTGGCGATTCTCGAGCATTCCGGGTCGGCCGATGAGATCGATGTTCTGACCTGCATGCAGACCAAGGCGAACCTTCTCCGCCTGCGCGGACTGACGGGCTCCGCCAGCCAGTGCTACGACAGCGTCATCGATCGCGCGGATCTGACGGTGCCGGCCGACAGTTACATCCGTTGGCAGCTCCGACATTACCGAGGGCGATTGCGTACGTCGATGGGGCAATACGTTCAGGCTGAGGATGATATTCGGACGGCCCTGAACGAGATGTACAAGTTCTCGAAGCGAGGCAGCACGGACGACTGCTTGAGCGCCTTGGTTGAACTGCTGCTGATCAACGAACGCTATCAAGAAGCGATTGATCCCATGGAGCGGTTCTGGACGGACGATAAGGTCGCGCCGGGTACCGTTGAGAATGCGTGGCAAGCCGAACTGGGCATCGATCTTGCTCTTCTCTATCACGAGGCGGGGCGTCTGTCGGAAGCGAGCCAGGTTCTGGACAATATCGAGGACTATGAACGTGCGGCCGGTGCTGTCGAGCTCAATGCCGACAGCCGTGCGTTTCATCGTGCTGTTTCAAGTCGAGTCCGTGGCGGTGATCCAAGCGAGCGATTGGACGCGTATCTCGACTATTTCCGGGCTTCGTTTGGCAAGAGCGGTATACCACCGGGGCCCCTTGCCAAGGTCCTCGTGGTAGTAAGGTGGATCATCGCCGAGTATCTGGCTCTTGGCGACATCGAGGCGGTGCAAGCCTGGACGCGTGAACTCGAGCTTCTTCCCTTGCGCACCAAGATCGGGCGCAACCTACTTGCGTCCGACAACTTGGCACAGGCAGAATCCTATCTGGCAGATCGCGCAGCGGATGTGCTGGCGAATCCCCACGTGTCAGAGTTCGAAAAAGCGGACCTTGCCGCGGTGCTGCGGTATTACTCGCACCTTTCCGGCAGACCTGTGCCCGGTGCTGAGTTCCTGTCCGTTTGGGTGCCGCCACCAGTCACAATTGACGGGCACGGTTCAGCAGGCGAGCAGTAAGTGCGAATGCGCGGGTACGCCGAGACTGATCTGTCTCGCTGGGGTGCAAACAGAGTTGTCGGCGACACGTTGCCATCCGTCCCGTCCCCGCGGCACGTGAGGGCGGCCCCCGTGCAACGGGAAAGGCGGACCCAGGGGGCCCTGCTGGATCGCGGGTTGATCGCCCGGTGTCAGATGGCGACTTGGCGCTGAAAGGGAATTTGGTAGGCTGCGGTGCGATTCGCTCGGGGTTCGATGGCACATCCTTCCGAGGGAGCCCGTCACATGGGGAAGTTTCATCTCAGGGGGCTGTTACGGGCTGTGGGTGCGCTCGTCGGACGGTGGGAGTGCCAGCGTTCGGCGGCGAGTGCCCCGCGATTCGCGTGTGATGCGCTTGAGTCGCGGACTCTGCTTGCCGTGGTCGCGTGGACGGGCAACGCGGGCGACAACCTCTGGCATACGGGCGCCAACTGGAGCAGCGGAGTCGTTCCGACGATTGATGACGACGTGACGATCCCGGATGTCACCGGGACGCCGACGATCCGGTTCACGGCGGCGACAGGCACCAGGGCGGTGAAAAGTCTCGTGAGCCATGAGGCGGTGCTGCTGAGTGGCGGGACGCTGAACGTCGCAACCACATGGCACATGGCCGCTTCCGCGACGCTCGGCGGTGGCGTCATCTCGGGCGGGACGGTCTCGTCGTCGGGCGGGTCGATGCTGGTATTGAGCCGCGACTGGGGCCGGCTGATCGGGGTGACGATCGCGGCGGGGACGGTGGTGGACGGGACGCGTCGGGCGA
The DNA here is from genome assembly GCA_022072615.1 of Phycisphaerales bacterium. Lineage (GTDB taxonomy): Bacteria > Planctomycetota > Phycisphaerae > Phycisphaerales > UBA1924 > JAEUJB01. The sequence continues at coordinate 43,602 of JAJVHS010000002.1, read as the reverse complement.
GCAACTACCCGTACAACCCGGGCGTGGACGTGACGGGCGGGCTCACGCTCA
>JAJVHS010000002.1:0-43541 GCA_022072615.1 Phycisphaerales bacterium | reverse complement strand
TTGAGCCGCGACTGGGGCCGGCTGATCGGGGTGACGATCGCGGCGGGGACGGTGGTGGACGGGACGCGTCGGGCGAGCAACTACCCGTACAACCCGGGCGTGGACGTGACGGGCGGGCTCACGCTCAACGGCACGCTGCTGCTGGGTGCGGCGGACGGGTCCAGCAGCGGGCGTGTGAACTTCCTGGGGACGCAGACGCTGGGCGGGACGGGCGTGGTGGTGTTCGGTGGTTCGGCGGACAACATGCTGGTGGAGTCGGCGACCAGCGGGACGCTGACGATCGGGGCGCAGGTCACGGTGCAGGGGGGGAGCGGGTACATCGGGGGCACCAACAGCTTCGGCACGACGGAGAACGTGCTGTTCTACGGGACGCTGAACATCCCCGCGGGCCGTTCGATCGCCATCGACGGTGACGGGTGGGTCAACCACGGCGTGATGAACGTGGAGGGCGCCAGCGTCTCGCTGCGGGGGAGCTTCGCGACGGCCTCGCTGGGGGTGTTCAACGCGACCGGAGCGACGGTGCTCCTGCAGGGGACGCTTCAGAACACGGCGGCGACGCTCACGCTGCAGTCGTCGCTTGGCGGGAGCTGGTGGCTCAGCGGGGGCTGGATCAACGGCGGGACGGTCTCGTCGTCGGACGGGTCGATGCTGGTGTTGAGCCGCGACTGGGGCCGGCTGATCGGGGTGACGATCGCGGCGGGGACGGTGGTGGACGGGACGCGTCGGGCGAGCAACTACCCGTACAACCCGGGCGTGGACGTGACGGGCGGGCTCACGCTCAACGGCACGCTCCTGCTGGGTGCGGCCGATGGGTCCAGCAGCGGCACCATGACCTTCTTGGGGACGCAGACATTTGATGGTACCGGCCTTGTGCAGTTCGGAGGCTCGACCAGCAACGCGCTGGTGGAGGACGCGGGAACCGGGACGCTCACCATCGCCGCCGGCATCACAATCCGCGGCGGCAGCGGGATCATCGGAGGCAATGGTGGATTCAACAACCACGAGAGCATCGTCTTTGGGGGCACGCTCGTGGTCGAACAGGCCGGCCGAACGGTTGCGCTTCGACCGACCGGGAACGGTTCGTTTACGCAGCAAGGCAAGATCGTTGTCACCGGCGGCGCCGCATTGACTGCCAACTCAACTCTCCGGATTGATGCGGGGTACCAGTTTGAACTCTCCGCGACGTCGACGCTGAGCTTCCGAGACGACTTGCTCGGCGATGCCACGAACCCGGCGCTGGCGAAGATTCACGGGGCGTTCGTTGCCGACGGGACCGCCAACGCGGCGTCCCCGCAATTGATGGAAGTGCGGAGTCTCGATGCTGGATTGACCGGTGCGGGCTTTGCCGGCGATTTCTCGATCGTGAGTCTTCGGCTCGGGAACAACACGTTCGTTCGCCTGGTCGACCAGTCGGACAACTCGGCCGGCGGCACACCCGAGGCGCTGTACGTCGACGCGCTGGTGATTCCGGCGGGGTGCACGCTCGATCTCAACGGCCTCAAGGTCTACGCCCGGGCGGTGCAGCGGGACGGCACGGTGTTGAATGGTGAAATCCAGCAGGTCCCAGACTCCGGGCCGCTGGTGGTCGGCGAACCGACTCCCGGCAAGGTGGAGTCGACCGGCCAGCTCGATGAATGGACGTTCTTTGCGTTCGGCGGGCGGCAGATGTCCGTCGTTGTCAATCCGGGCCTGACCGGGACGTTTCCGGCGATCGCTCCTGCGCTGAACTGGGCGGCTGTTCAGGTGCTTTCTCCCCAGGGCGCCGTCATCGCAACAGGGCAGAGCGCGGCCCAGGGTCAGATCGTGTCCCTCCAAGGCCTCACGCTGCCGGTCGACGGGATCTACAAAGTCACGGTCAACGCCGCGGCCGGGCACTCGAGCGCCACGGGCAACTACGTACTGGCGGCCTACGACGTCACGTCCGATCTTGCCGACCTGCCGCTCAACCAGCAGGTGGTGGGCACCATCTCGCCCGCGTTCAACTCCGATCGCTGGCGGTTCTCGATCGCGGAGGGGCGGCAGGTCCGGTTCGATCTCGTCGGGTCGACGATTTCGGGGATGCTCTTCACGCTGCGCGGCCCGGGCGGGTACGAGCCGTTCACGGACATCGCGGGCGATTCTGAACTCGTCACCATTCCTGTTGGCAAGGGCGGCGAGTACGTGCTGACGGCTCGCGCGAGCCTGGACCAGACCGGCAGCTACACGTTCAAGATGGTCGAGACGACCGTCACAACGCTCGCGCCCAACAGCGTGTACTCGGGCTCCGTCGCGGGCACGGGTGACGCACAACTGTTCCGGCTCTCCACGGCGACGAATCGGCCGCTGTTCTTCGCGGTGGACGACGCCACCGCGGCGGACCGCAACGAGTTTTACTTCAAGCTCGGGGCGCCGCCGACACGGGCCGATTTCGACTACCGGTACGATGGCGTGGCGACGGCCGATCCGTCGTTCCTGATCTCGAGCGCGCCGGCGGGCGAGTGGTACGTCTTGGTGTACACCGCCCACGCGGCAGCGTCGTCGCCGTTCACGCTGCGCAACCAGGCGTCGAGCATCTTCCTTTCATCGGTGACTCCCGATCGGTACGCCGAGAACACCCTGGTCCCGATGACGTTGACGGGTGCGGGCTTCGCCGAGGGTACGACGATCCAGCTGGTGTCGAGCGCGAACCAGGTGTACAACGCGTCGTCGGTCTCCATCGATTCGTACACGCAGGCGTTGGCAGTCTTCGACCTCACCGGCGTTCCGAGGGATACGTACACGGTCCGAGCCATCTCGCCGGGCGCGGAAGCCTCATCCTTGTTGGGCGCCTTCACCGTCACGCTCCCGGGGCTTGCGAACCTCGAGACCAAGCTGATCATGCCGACCGGCGTGGGCCGGCGAAACCTCGCCACGCTGTACGTTGAATACGCGAACACCGGGACGGTGGCGATGCCTGCGCCCTTCCTGCGCGTCGAATCGGCGGACCCGGACGGCAGCGACCGGCCGGTGATGACGCTGGATCAGTCGCTGCTGGGGTCGGGCTTCTGGGTTGACGGCATGCCCGACGGGTTCTCCGAAAGTCTCCAGATGCTCGGCAGCGGCGCGAGCCCCGGATTGCTGCTCCCGGGCGAGCGCGTCCAGGTGCCCGTCTACTACACCGGTCTCCAGAAAGACTGGGACCTGACGGACACGTGGTTCGAGCTGCAGTTGAGCGTCTTTGACGCGACCAATCCAGATATGGTCCCTTGGGACGAACTCAAGGACGACCTGCGCCCGTTCAATACCGACCCGCAGGCGTGGGACGTGGTTTTCACGAACCTCAAGGCCAACGTCGGACCGACGTGGGGTTCGATGGTTCAGATGTTCTCTGACAACGCGCAGTATCTTGCGCGGCTCGGTCAGAGAGTCACCGATGTCGCCAAGCTGTGGAGCTTTGAGGTCGACCAGGCGATCGGCATCAACCCGATCAGGACGGTCGCGTCGGCGATCGACGCGGTGGTGACGACCGCGGGGGCCGATCTGTCATTCGGGCGGACGTTCCCCGTGTCGCTCGAGAATCGTTTTGATACATCGCTCTTCGGCAGGGGCTGGCAGGTTCCGTGGGATACACAGATTGCGGTCGACGACGACGGAACCGTGAGCATCTTCAACGGCAGCGGCGCGCGGCGGCGGTTCCAGCCGGATTCGCGGTACGTCGGCGTCTATGTCGGGTCGGCCGCGGATTCGGGAATGCTCGTCCCAATCGGCGGGAACGGTTACGAGCTGCGCGAGCAGGACGGATCGGTCACGCGGTTCGGTCCGAGCGGGCACCTGGAGTTCGTCCAGGACCCCAATGGCAACCGCATCACCGTCAGCCATGGACCGGGTGGCCGCGTGACGGGGCTTGTTCACTCGGCCGGCGGGTCGCTCACAATCGCCTACAACGCGGGGGGCGTGATCAGCAGCATCACGGACTCGATGGGCCGGGTTACCGGTTACACGTACGACGCGACCAACCAGTATCTGCTGAGCGTGACGGCGCCCGACGGCCAGGTGACGAGCTACACGTACGAGACCTCGGCGGCGGCTTCGATGCACGCGCTGCGGACGGTGACGAGCGGCGGCGTGACGAGGAACTTTGAGTACGATTCGTTTGGCCACCTGAAGGCCACCGACATCAACGGCGACACGAGCCGTATCGATTTCGCGAATGGCTCCGCCGGCCAGGTCACGACGACAGACGCCGGGGGCGGAACCTCCACATTGTGGTACGACCACCGCGGACTGCTCGGCAAGGTGACCGACCCCTTCGGGCGGATCACGACGCTGCAGTACGGCGAGGACATGCGGCTGAGCCGGATCGTCGATCCGGTGGGGCAGTCGCAGGCGTTCACATGGTGCAGCTGCGGTTCAATGACGAGCAGCACGGACCAATCGGGGAAGACGACGCGGTTTACGTACGACTACGTGGGCCCGAGTAAAACGGTGCGGCGGATGACCTCGTTCACCGACGCCAACGGGCGGACGACGCGGTACACGTACGATGCGAAGGGAAACCTGCTCCAGACCATCTACCCGAACGGATCGATCGAGCGGGTGACGGGCTACGACCCGATGGGCGACCCGCTGGCGTTCATCAATCGGCGCGGGCAAACGTTGAGTTACGCGTACAACTCACGCGGCCAGGTGACGCGACAGACGTTCGCGGACAATACGTTTATCGACTTTGCGTACGACTCGCGCGGGAACCTGAAGACGGTCACCGAGCCGGGGGCGAAGTCTACCACGTTCGATTACGACGCGGGTGACCGACTGACGAAGGTGACGTACCCCCAGGGCCGCTTCCTGTCGTTCACGTACGACGCGGCCGGCCGCCGCTCGACGATGACGGACCAGACTGGGTACGTGGTTCGCTACTTCTACGACGCGGCGGGCAGGCTCGCGACGCTGCGCGATTCCGCCGGCGACCTGATCGTCCACTACAGCTACGACGACGCGGGCCGGCTCGCTCGGAAGGACAACGGCAACGCGACGTACACGATCTACACGTACGACGTCGCGGGCCAGATCCTGAGCATCGCCAACCACGCGCCGAACGGGAGCATCAACAGCAGTTTCTCGTACGTGTACGACGCGCTGGGGCGGCGGACGCAGCAGGTGACGATCGACGGGACGTGGGTGTACGGCTACGACGCGACGGGCCAGCTCACAACGGCGGTCTTCACGCCCGTGCTCGGCTCGCCGGTGCCTGCCCAGGACCTGCGGTACATCTACGACGCCGTCGGGAACCGCACCCGGACGATCGAGAACGGCGTTACGACCGAGTACACGACCAACAGACTGAACCAGTACACGAGGGTGGGGGACGACACGCTGGTGTACGACGCGGATGGCAATCTGGTCAGCCGGTCGGGCCCGGGCGGGAACGCGACGTATGCGTACGACCAGCAGAACCGGCTGACGCGCGTGGCGACGGCCGAGGGCGTGTGGGAGTATGAGTACGATGCGTTTGGGAACCAGGTATCGAGTTCAACCGGTGGAGATCGGACTGAGTACGCGTTCGACCCGATCGGTCTGGTGAACCTTGTGGGCCAATATGACGCGGCTGGGAGCATCCGGACGCGTTACGTGCATGCAGTCGGCCTCGTGATGGAATCCGCGAGCGATGCGACGCGGACGTTCGTTGAGTTCGATGCAATCGGCTCGGTGGTCGGTCTGACGAGCGGATCGGGAACTGGACTGGGGCAGATCAGTTTCAGCCCGACGGGAACCGTGCTCGCGAATTCCAGTGCGAGATCGGAAGGATTCCTGTTTGCGGGGCGCTTCGGCGCGTTGTCCGGGCCCGGCGATGTGCTGGTCATGCGGGCGAGATGCTACTCGGTCGACCTCTCGAGGTTCATTCAGAGTGATCCCACTGGCTTGGCGGGCGACGATGCGAATTTCTACAGGTACGCCAGCAACAATCCGGTGACGTACATCGATCCGACGGGAATGAAGAGCGTTTCTCTGGGTGGAGAGATGTATTACGGCTTCGGTGGTGGTGGCAGCATCATTCTCAATGACAACGGGCAGAAGTGCGTGAGCGTCGAAGCTGGGCTGGGTTCCGGGGGCGGCGTTGGACTCTCATCCGGGGAGAACGCCGAAACAGGCGTGGAACTGTTCGCAGAGTGGTCGTTCAGTGCGGGCCCGATCTCCATCACTTTCGGTTGGAGCAGCAGCAAGAGCGGGTTCACCTTTGTTGCGGGAGGATTCGGCACCGACCTCGAAGATCGCAGCCAGTTGCGCCAAAAGCCGCCGGCACATGGTTGGTATGGATTGCAGATTAAAACCGGCATCCGGGGCACATTGTGCGATGCCGATTTGACGAAGCCTCCACCGAAGCCGCCCGGTGATGAAGGCGATGAGGATCGTTGTCCGGTCCGCAACCCCGTCGACCCCAACGAACTCACCGGGCCTGCCGGCTACGGCGATCAGCACTTTGTCGCTCCCGATGCCGTGCTGCCCTACCGCATCGAGTTCGAGAACTACGGGCCCGGGAGCAAGGACCAGGACGGCAACCCGGTATCCCCGGACCGCTGGGCGACGGCGCCTGCGCAGCGCGTGGATATCACCAACCCGCTGCCGATCGGCCTCGACCTGAGCACGCTGGTCCTGACGGGCTTTGGCTTCGGTGAATTCAACATCCGCATCGGCGGCAGTCTCCAGCACCACCAGCAGGTCCTCACGACGTCGATCAACGGAACGACCATCCAGGTGTGGTTCGAGGCGGCCCTCGACATCGCCAGCCGCACGCTTCGGATTTCGTTCCAGTCGCTCGATCCCGAGACGCTGCTCCCGCCGGACGTGCTCGTCGGCTTCCTGCCGCCCGAGGACGGGACGGGCCGCGGACGCGGGTTCGCGACGTACTCGGCTCGGCCGATCGCGAATCTCTCGACGGGCACGGAAATCCGCAACATCGCCTACATCAGCTTCGACGGCCAGCTCCTGATCGCCACCAACCAGGTTGACCCGCTCGATCCTTCCAAGGGCACTGATCCCAATCGCGAGGCACTGGTCACGATCGATTCGGGCAACCCGACGAGCATGGTCGACCCGCTCCCGCCATCGATCGCCACGCGGTCCTTCCCCGTTTCGTGGAGCGGCCAGGACGATGCCGGCGGGTCGGGCGTATCCGCGTACGACGTCTATGTATCGACCGATGGCGGCGTCTACAAGCGGTGGCTGAATGCAACGGCGGCGACGTCGGCGACGTTCGAGGGTGATTACGGGCACACCTATCGCTTCTACAGCCGCGGCATCGACAACGTGGGGCTGGTCGAGTCGGCGCCCGAGCAGCACGACGCGATCACGACCGTGGTGGACGTGTCGCCAACGCTGTCGAGCATCGTCATCAATGACGGCGCCGGCCAGCGTTCGATGGTCACGAGCATGACGGTGACGTTCAGCCGAGCCATGACGCTCGGCTCCGGGGCCATCTCGCTGCAGGGCCCGTCCGGCAACTACGGCATCTCCGTCGTGCCCCTGGGCACCTACGCGGACTCGTACCGCATCACGTTTGCAGGTGCGAGCATCATCGGTGGATCGCTCGCGGACGGGCGGTTCGAGCTCAAGCTTGTCGCGAGCCTGATCAAGGATTCGCTCGGCCGCCAGTTGCTTGGTGGCACCGTGACACAGAAGTTCCATCGCTTGTTCGCCGACCTGGATGGGGATGCCGACGTGGACAGCTACGACCTCGCGGTGTTCCGGAACGGGCTGGAATCTCATGCGGGTGACGACCGGTACCGCTGGTTCCAGGATTACGACGGTGACGGCGACATCGACGTGAGCGATTGGGAACAGGCTCGGTCGCGCCTGGGCAAGAAACTGCCCCCCTCGGTGGGTGACAGCGGCGGGAGCGGGGTCAACGACAGGGTGGATCCGGGGCAGAAGGGCCCGCAGAAGAAGTAAGGGATGGCCCGGGAGTGGCGAGCATGAGGCGAATGAGTGCGGGGCTGGCGGCGGTGTTGATACCGATGGCGACTGCTCGGGCGGGTATCACGTTTGCGACCGACGGGACGCACTATGTGGTGGCGCCCAATGCGACCGTCGAGGTGCGTGTCTACCTCGAGTTCAGCGAACTGGACGCGGTGAGCCTTGTCGACGAGGACGGACTGTTCGGCACCGGCGTGACGCTGACGGTCACCGAGTCGGTCCCGAGCAACAACCCGGCGATCATCGCCCAGGCAACGGACATCCTGCCCAACTCGGGTGAGTTTGATGATCCGTTCGGCGCGATCACTGACTTCGGGCTCGGCTTTGCGTCGATGCTCGTCACCGTTGATCCCTATTCGGGCGACGGAGACCTGGGCGCCGTCGGAGAGGTGATCGGGTCGGTACGGCGAATTGAGCTCGGCGTGTTCCGGTTCACCGCCGGCGCGGTGCCGGGCGAGCTGACGACGATGGTCGTCGGCGATTTTGATCCGAGCACGGATGACACGGTGACATGGAGCTCGTTCCAAGTGCTCGACGGGATGATCGGGACGGCCACGATCACCATACAGACCGAAGGCGAGTTCTGTCCGGCGGATTTCACGCTCGACGGGTTCGTGGACACCGACGACTTCACCGCGTTTGTTCTGGCATTTATCCTCGGGGGCGATGACGCGGACTTCGACAAGTCCGGGTTCGTGGACACCGACGACTTCACGGCGTTCACGCTCGCGTTTGAGGCAGGGTGTTGATGGGCTCGGTCGTTGCGAGGGGGCCCGACCGCGGCCCGGGGCGTGAGGTTTCCCGGCACCAGAACCTCAGCCTGACGTGCCGGTGCGGTCGTAGATAGCTACCAAAGCGTGCCCCCGCCATTGGCGGGCCGGTTGCGAAAGCGGACGGCCTTCGGCTTGTTCCGTCGGTTTGTTCCCCGCGGCAGAACCGACGGGGGGGACAGCACCCACCCGCCGTGTGAGCAGCGATGGGAGCGGCATCGGTGCTTCATTCCGTGAAGTTGGCGGCGGGATCGGTGCTGCCGAGGTTGCCGGTGCATACATTGCCGGAAATGTCCGCATTACTCACTGTGCCGATCACGATCGGCACCACAAAGGTGCCGGATTCAATGAACCAGTTGACGGGGTTGGCCTGACAGACATTTCTGACGACGGTATTGAAGATCGATGTCACTTCGATGCCTCTGTCGCCGGCGGTGCACTGGTTGTCCTCGATGCGGTTGCGCTGACCGCTCACAAGGATGCCGGAACTTGTGCCGAGCCAGCCGCTGCGCGTTCAGGCGTTGCGGCTGATCCGGTTGTCGTTGCCAGCACAGTAAATGCCGTTGAACCCGCTCTTTGAACTTGAAGAGTCGCTGACCGTGCAACCGTTGCCAACGATGATGCCGTTCAGGTCATTGAAATCGGCGGTGATGTTCGAGATGATGCAGTGGTTGCCGGCATTGACGCCATTGCCATCGTTGTTGACCACGGTACAGCCGGAAACGGAGGTCCCCTCTCCGAATTGGATACCGTCGCCGAGATTCGTAAACGCCGACGTATCGGTGATGCGGCAACCGATGCCCGCGAGGATTCCGTCGAGAGAGCTCAGGTAGATCGAGCAGGTCGAGATGGTGCAGCCGTTGTTGACCTGGATGCCGTTGCCGGCGTTGAGGTACAGCGAACAACGGGCAATCGTCGAACCATTGTTGGCCCGGATGCCGCTGAGCCAGTTGAAGGCCGCTGTGCAGTCCTGGATGGTGCATACAACCCCGCCGTTGATGCCCATTCCGGCGTTGTCGCCGACCCGAACGTCCTTGACGAGGCAGCCGTACGAGACAAACCCCAGGTCCACGCCCGCATCGTCCCAACCGCGGACCGTTCCGTTGCGGACGGTGATGCCCCTGAGCTGATCGATGGAGACCGTGACACCGTCGAAGGCGCCCATGGCCGCGGCACCAACGAGGTCGAAGCCGTTGAGGTCGAGCGAGACGCCGGAGACCGCGATCTCGATGCCGTACTTGCCAGCAACGCCTGTGATGTTCCCGATGAAGTAGTAGGAGCCAGGCTGGGTGATCTTGAAGAGGTTGTCGTTGTCGCCCGGCGTGTTGGTAGCGTTGACGGCGATGCGTGGCTCGACTTCGGAGAGCGTTTTGTACGCCCGGGCGACGGGGCCCGCCGGCGGATCGAGCGGGCCGGCCAGGAAGACGGCGGAAGTGATGAGCCAGAGGACGGCAAAGCTCGTCGCGAAAAGTGCGGCGCGGTTCATCGGATCTGTTCCTTCAGTTCTGATCGATCAGTACTGGATGTTCGCCCACGGGCTGGTGGCGGTCGAAGTGCTGCCGATGGGGCCGACGTCGTTGCCGACGGCGATCTCGAAGTTCACGGTGCAGCTCTTGAGGCTGTTGCGGAAGACCGTGTTGCCGCCCGCGGTGATGTAGAGCCCGCGGTCGGCGTACGAGATGTTGTTGCCCTCGACGCGGTTGCCCTGGCCGATCACGGTGATCGCGCCGTGCGTGCCCGCCGCCGTGCCGTCCCCGTTGCAGTTGTTGTCGGCGACCACGCAGGAGAAGTTCACACGGACGCCGTCCTGCTGGTTGTTGCGGACCATGTTGCCGGCGATGCGGCAGCCGTTGTTGGCGAGGATCCCGGGGCCGGTGTTGTTGTTCACGGTGCAGTTCGCGATTGTGCATCCGTCGGAGACCGCGATGCCGCTCGTGCCATTCCCGCTGCTCGTGCAGTTCGTGATCGAGCAGGAGCTCCCGGCGATGAGGCCCGCGGCGTCGTTGGAGTTTGCGGTGCAATCGGCGAGGGTGCAGCTGTCGGCCGCCGCGATGCCGACGCCGTTGTTGTCGGACGCGGCGCAGTCGGTCACCGTGCAGCCGGCGCTGGCCTCGATGCCCCGCCCGAGGTTCAGGCGGGCCGTGCATCCCAGGACCGTGCTCCCACTTCCGACCGAAATGCCGTTCCCGCCGTTGCCTTCCGTCGAGCACTGGACGACCGTGCAGCCGCCGGGGAGCGCACTGATGCCGGCTCCGGTGTTGTTGGTCGCCGCGCAGTGCGCGACAGTCGTGCCGAACTGGGCGTCGATGCCTGCATCGCCGTTGGCGAACGCGGAGCACTGCAGGACCGTCGAGCGTGCCCCGGCGCGGATCCCCGCGCCGGCGTTGCCGGCGGCCGTGATGGCCTCGACACGCCCGTTGTTCATGAAAAAGGATTCCAGGTCTACGCCGTCGCCACCCCAGTTGCGGACAGACCCGTTGACCACCGCGATGTTCCGCAGGGCGTTCCTCGCGGTACTGACGCCGTCGAAGGGGCCCATGCCGGCTATGCCGCGGAGCTCGAACCCGCCCAGGTCCAGCGTGACGCCGTCCGAGTCGATCTCGATCCCGTGCTTGCCCGCGACGCCGGTGATGTTGCCCGTGAGGTAGTACGAGCCGGGCTGGGTGATCCTGAAGAGGCTGTTGTTGTCGCCCGGGGTGTTGGTCGAGTTGATCGCGATGCGAGGTTCGACTTCCGCCAGCGTCTTGTAGGTGCTGGTCACCGTCCCGGTCGGGGGGTCCAGCGGGCCGGCGGTCACCAGCGTCGTGATCGCGACGATCGAGAGGCCCATCGAAAGAGCAACAGCAATCCAGGACGCTCGGTTCATGGCGACCTCCTTGGAGCGACCCATCAGGCTACCTCGGCCCCCCGCGGGGAAACAAGGAGATTCTGTTCGGAAGTGTCGCGGTCGGGAGGTTCGGGGAGCCTTCGAACGCGGAGCTCACGCCGGCGCACAAGGTGTATCGGGGGGGCGAGCATGATCTCCGAGGCCCGCGATCGGTTCATGGTCCATCGATCGATGGCGACATCAACAGGGAGTTCGCCGTGGACTCGCGCCTGGCAACATAGGTGTCACTTCGAAGACCCGTCGCCGAACTACGAGGGTCAATTGTTTCGACTTTTCTGTTTACATGTTGCGACCATCAATCACCAGCGGCGGTTGGAACTCGAAACCACACGTAACGATCCCGCGCCCGGCCACTCTCTCGGGCGGGGCCCGGGTGGCGGGCGATATCCGCCAGCGTGCCGTCATCCCCGTCGCCGTCGACTTCGTCCCGGGCGTCCATGATGGCCTCGATCACGGTGACCAGCCCGTCCTGCACGTCAGCCGTGGTCATGGTCGTTTTCCTTTGGGAGCGCGTTCCATTCCTGCTCGCGTGGACACCTGAAGCCATGAGCCGGCGGAACCGTCCGCACGCCGGGGCGGAGACCATCAGGAAGAAGAGGATAAACGAATCCTATAATGGGCATCGAGCGGCTGTTTCGACTTGCGCGTGCGATCGCGGCGGGTGAGAAACAGGAGTCAGCCATGAACAGCGAGCGTCAGCGTCTGGCCGCGGCCAAGGACCCGAAGTCTGCGTGGAAGCGCTGGGGCCCGTACCTCAGCGAGCGACAGTGGGGCACTGTTCGCGAGGACTATTCAGAGGACGGCAACGCCTGGGACTTCTTCCCGCACGACCACGCGCGCTCCCGTGCGTACAAGTGGGGCGAGGACGGGATCGCCGGTTACTCCGATGACCAGCAGCGCCTGTGCCTTGCTCTAGCGCTGTGGAACGGCAAGGACCCGATCATCAAGGAGCGGCTCTTCGGCCTGACCAACGGAGAAGGGAACCACGGCGAGGACGTCAAGGAAGTCTACTTCTACGAGGATTCGACGCCCACGCACTCGTGGATGCGCTATGTCTACATGTACCCCCAGGACGCCTATCCCTACGACCACATCGTCGCGACCAATCGCGCGAGGCGTCGCGACGAGCCCGAGTACGAACTGCTCGATACCGGCATCTTCGACAGGAACCGCTATTTCGAGGTCCAGGTCGACTTCGCCAAGTCAGGTCCGGACGACACCTTCATCCGCATTCGCGTGATCAACCGCGGCCCCGAGGCCGCGTCTCTTCACGTGCTGCCGCACCTGTGGTTCCGCAACGACTGGTGGCTGAAGCCCGAGGCCCCGAGGCCGACCGTGCGTGAATGCCCCGCGGCCCGGAACCCCAAGCACGCCATCATCGCGGCGGAACACCACGAGTTGGGGAAGTTCTACCTGTACTGCGACGGCGCCCCCGAACTGCTCTTCACGGAGAACGAGACGAACACCCAGAGGCTCTGGAATCAGCCCAACGCCCAGCCCTACGTCAAGGACGCCTTCAACAGCCTGGTGGTGCACGGCGCCAGGGACGCGGTGAACCCCGCCAAGACAGGCACCAAGTCGGCGGCCCACTACGCGGTCGATGTTCCCGCGGGGTCGACGGCGACCATCCGGCTGCGTCTGTCGGCCGTGGCCCCGCCGGGGCTCGCCACTCCCTTCGCGGAGTTTGAGGCGACGTTCGACGCCAGGAAGCGCGAGGCCGACGAGTTCTATGCCGGGGTGATCCCTGCGAGCCTGAGCCCCGAACGCGCAAACGTCATGCGTCAGGCCCTGAGCGGCATGCTCTGGACCAAGCAGTACTACTTCTTCGACCTGGACCGCTGGCTGGACGAGCACAACGCCAACCCCATCTCGGGCGGCAAGAAGCCTTCACGCAACCGCGAGTGGTTCCACATGCTCAACCGGCACGTCATTTCCATGCCGGACAAGTGGGAGTATCCGTGGTACGCGGCGTGGGATCTGGCGTTCCACGCGCTGGCGCTGCAGCTGGTCGACCCCGACTTTGCGCGTGACCAGCTGGCGTTGACGCTCAGCGAGAACTACCTGCACCCCAACGGCCAGATCCCCGCCTATGAGTGGAACTTCGGCGACGTCAACCCGCCCGTCCACGCCTGGGCCGTCGTGTTCCTGCACTTGCTGAGCAAGTTCCGGGGCGAGGCCGACCCGGCGTTTCTCAAGGCCGTCTTTCCCAAGCTGTCGCAGAACTTCAACTGGTGGATCAACCGCAAGGACCCCGAGGGCCGAAACCTCTTCAGCGGCGGGTTCCTGGGGCTTGACAACATCGGCGTGTTCGACCGCAGCGCGCCCCTGCCGACCGGCGGTCATCTCCTGCAGGTCGACGGCACCGCGTGGATGGCGTTCTTCAGCCACTGCATGCTGCAGATGGCGCTCGAACTCGTGCAGGATGAACCGTCGTACGAAACCGCGATCGCCCGGTTCCTGGAGCGGTTCCTCTGGATCGCCGGCGGCATGCACACCGCGGGCAATGCGCCGGACAGTCTGTGGGACGAAGAGGACGGGTTCTTCTACGACGTGCTCGTCCCCGCCGAGGGGACGCCCCATCGGCTGAAGGTCCGGTCCATGGTCGGCCTGCTGCCCCTGATGGCGTGCACGGTGTTCGAGGAGGGGACGGTGCGGGACATGCCCGCGGTCGTCGAACGCATCGCCGAGTTCTCCCGCCGCCACCCCGAACTCATGGGCAACATCCACCCGCTGAACAAGCCCGGTGTCGCCGGGCGCCGCCTGCTCTCCATCGTGAACGAGGACAAACTCCGGCGCATCCTGTCTCGGATGCTCGACGAGAACCAGTTCCTGAGCCCCTTCGGCGTCCGCTCGCTCTCGCGGGAGCACGCCGTGAATCCGTTCATCTACCGGGCGGGCGGCCAGGAGTTCAGGATCGACTACCAGCCGGCCGAATCGCTCACCGGCTCCTTCGGCGGCAACTCCAACTGGCGCGGACCGGTCTGGTTCCCCGTCAACGCCCTTCTGCTGCGCGGGCTGCTCAACCTGCACCGCTACTACGGCGACGCGTTCCAGATCGAGTGTCCCACCGGCTCCGGCCGGATGATGAACTTGTACCAGGTTGCCTGCGAATTGGCCCGGCGCCTTGAGAGCACTTTCCTGCCGGACGCGTCGGGCAGGAGGCCGGTGAACGGGGATTCCCCGAGGTTCAGGGACGACCCGGCGTGGCGCGACCGCGTGCTCTTCTTCGAGTACTTCCACGGCGATACCGGTCAGGGGCTGGGGGCCAGCCACCAGACCGGCTGGACGGGCCTTGTCGCGTTCATCACCGACTTCTTCGAACGCATCAAGTCCGATGACCTGCTTGAGAAGATCGGGACCAAGAAGCCGGTGTGCGCAGAAACCAAGCCGGCGGGACCCAGGCCGGTCCGCGCGGGCGTCTGAACGAACGCTCGCACGGCGACCACGCACATGGGAAGGCGACATCGCGGAATCGTGCCCGAACGACCGCCGGGCCGTCGCCGTGGAGATGAACTCGCAATCGACTCGGTGTTTGGCCGGAGGCAATGCTGGAGAACGCGTGGGCGTTCGTGCCGGTGAGAGCTGAATGGAGGGACGCGGGTCGTCACAAGTGCCCCGGCGCTCACCGCCGGGATATGCCTCCCGCAGCGGCGCGGGCGCGCTAGCGTCAACCGGTTGCCTCGCCGCTTCACGCGATGGGTGCGCCCCTTGTTGGAGTGTCCCGCGGGCGGCAGCGCATGCGGAGGCTCGACAATGTCCAGCTCAAACCTCACGGGATTCATGGCCGCGACCGCACTGGTTGTGTCTGGTGTGCTTCTCTCCCGGGCAGGTCCGGTCGATCCCCCGACCGGGCCCGTGGCGTCAACGTATAAGACGCTCACCGAGGTCGAGCCACGGATCGCGATCAGTCCGGCAAACACGCCCGGCGACGAGACATGCCTGTTCCGAATCACCGCTCCGGGGTCGTATTACCTGACGGGCGGTATCACGGGGGTGACCGGCAAGGACGGCGTGCGCATCGAGTCGGGCGGCGTCTCGATCGACCTGATGGGGTTCACGCTCGCCGGGAGCGAAGATTCCGGCCAGGCGATCAGGACGGTCGGCGCATTCGGTGATATCGCGGTACGCCACGGGACGATCACGGGGTGGGGCGAGGGCGGCGTGATCCTGGCGACCGGCGGGCGGGGGTTTGTGATCGAGGACGTGCGGGTCTCGTCGTGCGTGGGGCACGGCATCGACGCGGGCGACGCGGCAATCGTGCGATCCTGCACGGCGGTCTATAACAGTGCGTACGGCATCCGCGTCGGTCAGTCCGGGGTGGTTGATGCGTGCAGCGCTTGGAACAACGGCGTTGGGGGCATCGCGATCTCGATCGGCTCGGTGGCGCGCGGGAGCACGGCGGGCGCCAACGAGGGCTTAGGGTTCAACGTGGAGGCGGGCGCGACGGCGACGGAGTGTTCCGCTCAGGGCAATCAGCTCGACGGGTTCTTCGCGACCACGAGCTCGGTAATCTCGCGGTGCTCAAGCTCGTTCAACATGATGAGCGGGATCAGCGTGGGGGCGGGCTCGTTGATTCTGGAGAACGCGTGCTCGGAGAATGGCCGGTCGGGGAGCGGTGCGGGCGTGCATGCCTTCGCGCCGTACAACCGGATCGAGGGGAATCATGTGACGAACAACCCGATCGGGTTTGATGTGGCGGCCGGGCGCAGCCTGCTGGTGAAGAACTACGCCACGGGCAACGGTGTGAACTTCAATGTTTCCGGGTCAAACATCGTTGGCACGATCGTGACAACCGAGGCGCAGATGAACGCGGCGGCGAACGCGAACGTGAACGTGTCGTTCTGACTGGGGGCACATCGCAGAGCCTGCAGCGACAACCTTGAAGCATGCCCGGTATGCAGGCGGATATCGCGGCACTCCGGTGCTCTCGTTCCGACCGCCGGGCCTTCCAATCCCGCGATTGTGTGCGGGGTTGCACTGTCTCGCGTCGACGAGCGATAATGAGCTCTGGATGTGTACCTGACCGGGTCGCCAGTCGCCATCCGGGGCCCTGGCAATCTGGCGTCCCCTGGAGCGTTGGGATGAAAGCGCGTCGGCGCGTCGCCGCCTGTTCGCTGCGGCCTGGGTCCGGATCACGATAAGAGCGGGGATGACATGGTCGGGAGAACTCTGATGATGCGGTTCCTCGTGGTGGTCTGCTGGCAGTGCGTCGTCGCGACGGCGGTGGCAGGGCTCGAACGTCCCAACGTTCTCTTCATCGCGGTCGATGATCTCCGGCCCGAGCTGGGCTGCTACGGCGTGAAGGAGATCAGGACGCCGAATTTCGACCGCCTTGCGGCATCTGGCGTGGCGTTCTCGCGGGCATACTGCCAGCAGGCGGTGTGCAACCCGTCTCGCGCCAGCCTGATGACCGGTCTGCGACCCGACTCCATCAGAGTGTGGGATCTTGTCACTGACTTCCGGGTCGCGGCGCCCGACGCGGTGACGCTGCCGCAGCATTTTCGTGCGCACGGCTACCGGGCCGTCGCCTTCGGCAAGATCTTCCACAACACGCTGCGCGACGACGTGTCGTGGGACGAACCGACGCACCATCCGTCGGGAGTCGAGGCCCGTTCGGAAGATAGCAGGTCGCGTTTGGCGGAGTTCAAGCGGCAGATGAAGGCCGACGGCAAGACTCCCCGGGCGATCGAACGGATGCGGGGACCGGCGACCGAGATGCAGAACGTGCAGGATGACCGGACGCCCGACGGCAAGCGGACGGTGGATGCGATCGAGAAGATGCGTCAGCTGGCCACGACCGGATCGCCGTTCTTCCTTGCGGTGGGGTACATCCGGCCGCACCTGCCCCTGGTCTCGCCGACGAAGTACTGGGAGCTGTACGAACGCGACCGGCTCCCGCTGGCGTCAAACGGCTTCCGGCCGCGCGGGTCGCCCGCGGTCGCGTTCGGCGATCGATCAAGGGGAGGGTTCTACGAGCTGACCGGCTACATGGATTACGCCGATGCCCCTTCACCCTTCGAGCGGCCGCTCACCGAAGCGCAGCAGCGGGAGTTGAAGCACGGGTACTACGCCGCGGTGTCTTTCATCGACGCGCAGGTGGGCCTCCTGCTGGACGAACTCGAGCGGCTGGGACTGGCCGCGAGCACCATCGTGGTGCTGTGGGGCGACCACGGCTGGAAACTCGGCGAGCATGGTGGCTGGTGCAAGCAGACCAACTACGAGATCGACACCCGGGCCCCGTTGATCATGCGCGTGCCGGGCATGCAGGCCAGGGCCGAGCCGTGCTCTGCCTTGGTGGAGTTCGTCGATATCTACCCGACGTTGTGCGAGCTCGCCTCTTTGCCGGTTCCCGCGGCGCTTCAGGGGACCAGCCTCGTGCCCCTGCTCGAAGGCGAGGTGACGAAGGTGAAGGACGCCGCGTACAGCCAGTTCCCTCGCACGCACGAAGGGCGGGAGTTCATGGGCTACGCGATGCGCACGGAGCGATACCGGTATGTCGAGTGGGTGGACCGGGTTACCGGCAAGGTTGAAGCAAGAGAGCTTTACGACCACGAGTCCGATCCGGCCGAGGACCAGAATATTGCAGATGCGGCCGAGCATGCCGAACTCGTCGGCAGGCTTGCGACGCAGCTCCGGCACGGGTTTCAGATCAAAAAACCCTGAGCGGGCTGGCGGTATAGTCGATCGGCCGTGGCCGGGTTCACGTTCGACTTTGAAGGGGCCGATGGCGGCGGGGTGCATGCGGTGGGGGGTACGGATATCGACGTTCGTTTGTGCCCTCCCGGCGGAACCAATCGGGGGATATCACCCGCCGGCCGTGTCTTGGGCTCGCAAAGGCAGGTTGTCACACCACCCCGCGAGCACTCTCCGCATCACTCCGTTCGCAAGGCGCGGACTGTCTTCTTGGCGGCGTCCGCCGGACCCGCGGGAGTCACGAGCCGCGCCGGGGCGCCGCGAGCGACCCGGCCAGGATGCCGCCGTCGATCACCAGCTCCGCCCCCGTCACGTACGCGGATTCGTCGCTGGCGAGGTACAGCGCCATGAGCGCGACATCCTCCGGCGCGCCCATGCGACCCAGGGGAACCTCGGCGGCGAACGCCGCGATGGATGCGGCGCGTAGCTCGGGTGTGTCGCCGAGCACAGGATCCCACATGGGGGTCAGGATCGCGCCGGGGTGGATCGAGTTGCAGCGAATGGGGTACCCCATCTCGGCGCAGTAGAGCGCGACGGACTTGGTGTGGTTGCGCACGCCCGCCTTGCTCGACGCGTAGGCGGCGGCCCGGCTGATGCCAACCTGCCCGGACCTGGAGGAGATGTTGACGATCGACCCGCCGCGGCCGTCCGGGGGCTTCATGGCGGCGATGGCGTGCTTGCAGCCCAGGAACACGCCGTCGAGGTTCGTCGCGTGGACCGCCCGCCAGGCCTCCAGCGAGACGTGCTCGGGATCGTGCGGGCCCATGGGGGGCGCAAAGCCGGTGATGCCCGCGTTGTTGACGAGAATCTCCAGCCCGGGCGTGGTCGCCGTCACCTCGCCGATGACGCGCTGCCAGTCGGTGTCGTCGCGGACATCAAGCCGGCGTCCGACGGCGCGTGGACCGATCCGGGCGGCGACGTTGTTCGCACCGTCCAGGTCAATGTCCGTCACCCACACCGCCGCACCCTCGCGGGCGAACGCCTCGGCGCACGCCGCCCCGATGCCGCGGGCGGCCCCTGTGATCAGAGCAACCTTGTTCTCAAGCCGGTTTCCCATGGAAGCTGCTCGATAATGCACGTGGTGCGGATGGTATCCGCGAGCGGCGTTGGTGCACGAGTGCCAGGGAGGTCGTGCCTAACGGGCCGGCGTCGCGCCGCGTACGCTGGGCACGAGGCCGACGACTTCACATACTTCATGCTGAAGTTCGAGGCGGGGTGCTGAAGCAGCGGCATCGGGTTATGGCCGCGGCCGGCGTGATTCGCGGCCGCGGCCCCAGGGCGATCATGTGCCCGCGGCGCCGGGCGCGGAGTTGCCGGTCGGCACCGGCGGCTCCTTCGCTCGCGAGCTGAGGATCGCGTCGAGTTCTCGGACCAGTTCGCGCAGGCGTCGCTCGCTGGTGTCCGGCGCGAGCGACCGGTGCTCCTCGATGTCCTGCACCTTCTGGTAGTTGTTGATGACGGCACCGACGATGAGGTTCACGAGCAGGAAGGTCGCAATCACGATCCAGGAGACCTGGAAGGCGGTGAAGGCGCCCAGGGGATGACCGGCCTGCGCAAGGTCGTAGCGCATCTGGGTCCAGTCATCGCCGGTGAGGATGCGGAAGAGCGTGAAGTACGCCTCGTGGATGCTCGCGAAGTAGGGTTGCAGGGGGTGGCCGTCGCCGCCGAACAGCTTCACCCCGATGACCGCGTACACGTAGAAGAGGATCGTCGCCAGCAGCGCGACGTACTTCATGCTGGCCACCGATCGCAGCAGCACCGTGACGATCAGCCGCAGCTCCGGGATGGTCTTGACCAGACGCAGCACCCGGAACACGCGGAGGATCCGGAGCACCGGCCCGATGCCGTTGGACGCGGGGATCAGGGCCGCGATGACGATCACGAGGTCGAAGATGTTCCAGGCGTCGCGGAAAAAGGCGGCTGTCGAGTCACGAGCCGCGAATCTCAGGGCGATCTCCACGACGTAGATGACCACGCAAACGGTCTCGATCCCGGCGATGACGCGGAGCGCCGTGGCATCGGTCAGGTAGGTGCTCAGCCCGATGAGGACCGCGTTGATCAGGATGACCGCGATGATGAAGTTGTTGAAGGGTGCGGACTGGACGAGGTTGCGGATGTTCATGTCGTTCCCTCGGTCGATGCAGGTCTCGGCGGCGCGGCGGTCGCAGCCGGCCCGGTGGCGCGCCCGGGCGGGCATTGACTACACCCCTTGCCGGACGATGCTCAGCAGCTTGCCCGTGTCCAACCCTCTGCTCTGCAGGTCGATCTCGCCGCGGTGCTGCGCGTACAGCGTCCTGGCTTTCTCGGCGTGCGTCGTGAAGATCTTCTTGAGGTCGATCGCTCCCAGCGACCTGCCCCCGGCGTAGTACGCCTTCGCGGCGTGCCCGAGTGCGTAGGTCGACGCGAACGAGAACGCGGAGCTGGTCGCCTGATCCACGATCGCGCCGCCCGCACGCCCGAGCACGCGCCGCCCGAGCCCTCCAAGGAACTTGCGGGCGTAGTTCTCGAGCACCTGGGATGTCATGCCCACGCCGACCGTCGCGAGGAAGTCCTTGATGTGCCCGGTGCTGAGCGTGTACCCGTACCTCGCGCCGATCCGGTAGACCATCTTCATCTGCAGGGGGACGATGGCGGCGGTGGAAAGCCCCTGGGGCAGCAGCTCGATCGCCGCGTTCAGGATCGCGTACCGCGTGATCGACGAGTCGATTTCCGCTTCGTCTACCCGAGCCGTGCCGATCCCCGGGCCACCATTCCCGACGCCGGCCGCCAACGCCCCGGGACCGGCCGCGGTGTCGGTCACCGGGACCGAATCAATCCCGAAGTCCGCAAGGTCGTCGGCCTGGTGCTGCGTCGTCGCCGCCGAGGCGTGGTCGATCGCCAGGGCCGCCCGCAGCCTTTCGAGGAAGGCCTTCTCCTCGGCGGAGGCCCTTCCGTCCACATCGCACACGGCCACCGCCATCTCGTACGCCAGCGCGCGATGCTCGCGCTGCGTCAGCGGCATCACGGCCTTCTCCACCGTCACCCGGCCCAGCAGCACCTCCTGGTACAACGCGGAGAGGCCACGTTCACGCGCTGGGCCGTCGGCCTCGCTTTCGGGGAGCGGGCCGAGATTCTCGAAGATCCGCCGAATCTCCGCGCGCTCGGCGTCGTTCTTGTGGCCGTCCGCAAACGCGGCCATGAGGCACACCGTTGCAATTGCGTCCTGCTGAACTTGATTCATGGCTCATCTTCCAATGGAAAAGGGCGGTTCCGGAACGCCGCGCGATTGGGCGCGCGAGACTCACGGCCTGCACCGGCAAACAGATTGAGGATCTTCGCCTCATCTGGGAGCGAGTGGGAACACCGCGGCACAATGTTGGTCTCGCCAGGGGCGTCGCTTCGCGCTCGAGGAGCGACAAAGGCCAGCGCCGCAGACAGGCCGGGGGGAACGTGAACCGTTCCACCGTGCTGACGACCCGTCCCACCCGCATCAGCGGGCGGCTACTCCCCAACAGGAAGTAAGGGCCAATCCTAGCCGCCTCGCCATCATCGAGTCGCTTCGTCGATTGAGGGCAGAAATATCCGGAGAACAAATCCGCGCCTCTCGCGTACTGCCTGCAACTGGACCTCAGGAAGGAGGCTCTTCGTGAGAATCAGGCTGTTCGACGGAAGCATCAAGACCAGCGAAGCCCAGTACAACTACATCATGTCCAAGGTCGGGGCCGCCGCCAGCCGACTGAAGGGTGCGTCGTGCGCGGTCGACGTCCGTCTGACGGATGTCAACGGTTCGAAGGGAGGGATCGACAAGCAGTGTTCGATCGTGGTGACTCCGCCCGGTCTGGCAACGCTGCGCGTGGAAGAGCGGGCCGCGGACTACTATGCGGCGATCGATGCCGCTGCCGCCACGCTCAAGAAGTCAATCGCTCGGTTGCTTGAACGCACCAAGGCCAACGGTCCGAGATGACCGCGCCGATCGCGTGGTTCGTGGCGCGGCGCCCGCGCGACACATTTCCCATTCCACGCACCGAGAAATCGCGAGGTAGCCGCGGTCGGCTGGCACCGGCGTGCCCGGACGGAGCGTCGCGGAGCTGTTCACTTCAACCATGACGCTCGAGGTCTTCGATTTCTGGTTTGCCCTCATCCTGCTGGCGGTGGTCGCGTGCCTGCTGATCTACGGGATCTTCGACACGCGGTTCAAGCTGGCGCGCCGGAAGGGGGCGGACGCCGTCGCGCTGCTGCGTCGCCACGCGCGGCGGCTGTGGGTGCTCATCGCAGGGACCACGTTGATCGTGGTCGGGATCCTGATCTCGCCGCTTCCGGGGCCGGGGCTCAGCGTGCTCGGGCCGCTGGGGCTGGCGATCCTGGCGAGCGAGTTCGTGTGGGCCCGGAGATTGGCGCTCCAGATCAAGGAACGGAGCGGGCCACTCCGCGACGCAACGCAGCGCGTGGCGGATGCGACACCGCGGTGGGCCGTCATTCCCGTCTGCGTGGCGTACTGGTCTGCGACGGTGCCGCTCGAGATCTGGACGCCGCTGCCCTCGGTGGTGCTGTGGCCGTCGGCTTCGATCCTGTTCACGCCGGTGTTCCTCTGGGCGTACCTGGTGCTCCGTCCCGCTCGTGGGTGAGGCGCGGCGATCGCTGCGGATGTGAGCGCACGGCCTGGGGGCGGAGCACCGAGCTTTCTGTGACCGATGGGTAGCGTGTTCCGCCGCGGCGCCTCGCGGTGCGGTCATTGACTCGGGGCTCAGTACGAGAAGTTTGCGTTGGGGTCGGTTGACCCGGGGGGAACTCCACCGCTGATGCCCGTGAAGGCGCCGCTTGTCGAAGCGCTCACGACAAAGATGACGTTCCCGGCAACCACGTCCCAGTTGTTGGTATTGCCAGCGCACGTATTTCTCGAGATGAAGTTGCCGGAGACATTGACGTCGATACCCCGGTCATTGTCGGTGCAGTTGTTCGCCTCGATGCGGTTGTTTCCGCCGATAACGAAGATGCCGGCGCCGTCGCCGGTGCTGAACCCGTTGCTGTCGCAGGTGTTGCCACGGACGGTGCAGTCACCGACCACCCGGATGCCGTTGGCGGTGTTGAAGGTCGCCGTGCACTCGACGATCGCGGACCCATCGGTGGCCGTGAAACCGTGCACGGCATTGGAGATTGCAGAGCTGTGACTGAGATTGCAGCCGCTCCCGACGGCGATGCCGGTGCCGCCGTTGTCGCTGGCCGAGCATCCGGTGACGACGCAGCCGGTGCCCGTCGAGATCCCGACGCCGGCGTTGGATCGGGCCGTGCACCAGATGACGGTGAAGGTGTTGCCCACCACCAGGCCGATCCCGGCGTTCCCGCTGACATTCACACGCTCGATGCGGCCGTTGTCGACGCTGGGTCCGCCGAGCTCGATGCCCTTGTCACCCCAGTCTCGGACCGATCCGCCGAAGATGGCAATGCTGCGAAGTTGGACGCCCGTCGCGGTGATCCCGTCGAAGGCGCCCATTCCGGGAGCCCCGACCAGGTCGAAGCCGCACAGGTCGATCGAGACGCCCGAGGTCGCGATCTCGATGCCGTGCTTGCCGGCGACGCCGTTGATGTTCCCCGTCAGGTAGTACGACCCGGGTTCGGTGATCTTGTAGAGGCTGTCGGCGTCGCCCGGTGTGTTGGTCGAGTTGACCGCGACGCGAGGTTCGACGTCCGAGAGCGTCTTGTGCGTGCCCGCCACCGGCCCGGCGGGCGGGTCCAGCGGGCCCGCGGTCGTCAGCGCCGTGATCGCTGCAGTCAACGTAACCACGCACATCCACGAGGCGATCCAGGACACTCGGCTCATAGTGACTCCTTTCGACCGAGCGCGCCGTGCATGGCGGCCCGTTCGCCTCTTGCCGGCGCCGTGGACCGGCTGACGGCGTTGTTCATCGACCATGCGGAATGCAATGAATTCTAGACGAGTCTACGAGCCGCCTCGGTCGCGAGCCACGAGGAGATGTCTAAGAGTCATGTCATGGTGCTCTGTTCCGTCAATGTTGGACATTGCTCCGTCGAGGATGCCACCGCGTTTCCGTACGATGCGTGATGCTCACCCCATTACGAGTTCGGGGCGTGAGCACGCCACTCGTGCGCC
The DNA here is from genome assembly GCA_022072615.1 of Phycisphaerales bacterium. Lineage (GTDB taxonomy): Bacteria > Planctomycetota > Phycisphaerae > Phycisphaerales > UBA1924 > JAEUJB01. The sequence continues at coordinate 19,174 of JAJVHS010000002.1, read as the reverse complement.
GGGCGGGCTGTCCATGAGCGAGGGTGCACGCCCCTGAGCGCGGTCGCGGCGTGCACCGTCGCCCGAGTTCAGAAAAGACCCTCGAAAGCACTTCGACCGATCTGTTGATCACTGCTGACCGAGCAATTGCCGAGCCGCAGCGAGCCCTCGTTGGTCGGGCTGTCATCCCCAGAGCGTGCTCGGCGGCGGGTGATCCGGTTGGATCAGCGACGCGTCGTTGTTCCTCGGGCTGTTGACGCGCGGGCTGACGGGGGTCGCGGTCATCTCTTCGGCGGGGTAGGGTTCGAAGGTCCCGGTTGCCGGCGGGTCGTCGCTCAGCCACGCGTCGAGATGCTCGCGGCGGAGGATCACTGGCATGCGGTTGTGGATGGTCGCGAGCAGCTCGTTGGGGCGGGTTGTCAGGATGGAGAAGGCGTCGCCGGCTCCGGCGGACGCCGGGCGACGCTCCCAGATCCCGGCGAAGAAGAACAGCCGGTCGTTGAGGAGCTGTAGATAGAAGGGCCTCTTGCCGCCCGCGGCCTGCTTCCATTCGTAGAAGCCGCTCGCCGGGACCGCGCAGCGGCGACGGTCGAACGCGGCCCGGAACACCGGGGAGGTCGCGGCGGTCTCGCAGCGGGTGTTGATCAGCGGCTTGGCGCCGCTCTCCGCCCAGCCGGGCACGAACCCCCAGGTCATGGCCTCGATCTCCCGCTCACCGCTGGACGATCGCCGGCAGACGGGCACCTGCTGGGTCGGGGCGACGTTATAGCTCGGGGTGAGTTCGAGCTGCGGCGGCGCGGCCGTGAGGTTGAGCAGGCGGTAGAGCTCCCGCCAGCGGTAGAGATAGGTGAAGCGGCCGCACATCGGGAGATGATTGGGGCCCGGGACGAGGCGGGGCGGTGCGGGTGACGCGGGGGCTTATGGGACGTGGTCCCGGGCCGCGTGGCGCGGCGAGGCTTCGGGATGAGTGATCTACCGCTTTTGCGCGGGACTTGCGGTCTGCGCCGAATTCCTCCGCGGCGTCAGATCGATGTACATGGAAGCCGCCGGCGGGATGCCGGGTGTTTGCCGGGCCTGTGGTGATCGCGAGTTTTCGTGGCCAACAAGGGTAAATCCCCCTCGGGGGCATGCCGATGCAGGGGAAGGAGGACTTCATGTCCGAGCAGTCTCGCTCCAGCGAACCCATCTTCAGCGATTTCGCGGACGATCCCGACATGCAGGAGCTGGTGGAGCTGTTCGCGCAGGAAATGCCCGCCAAGATCGAGAAGGTGCGGTCGGCCTTCGAGGCAGGCAGGTTCGATGATCTTCGACGCCTGGCGCACCAGCTCAAGGGTGCCGCGGGCGGTTACGGGTTTGGTGTCGTGGGGGACGCGGCGGGCCGTCTGGAGGAGCATCTCGCGACCTCCGCCGCCGGGTCGGCTGGATCGATCGAGCAGATCAAGAAGGACGTCCAGGCTCTCCTCGACCTGTGCCGGAATGTCCGCGCCCGGGGCTGATGGTTCAGTTGGTCGGACAACGGCGTGTTTGAGCACGAGCGGGTGAGTGATCAACCAGGCGGTGGCGAGCCGTGACAGAAAGCAGCAGCATCAATCCCGGTGAAGATTTCAAGCCACAGGTGCTCGTCATCGACGACTCGATGGACGTTCACCGGCTGCTGCGGGCGCGGCTGCGCACCGAGGAGCTGGAGTTCCGCGAAGCGACCGACGGCCAGGCGGGTCTGGCGATCGCGGAGGAGCACTCGCCGACGGTGATCCTGCTGGATCTGGACATGCCCGGCATGGACGGCTTCGAGGTGCTGCGGATCCTGAAGGAGAACCCGCGGACGCTGCAGATCCCGGTGATCGTGCTGTCCGGGCTCCAGAGCTCGCAGGACAAGGTGACGGCGTTTGACCTCGGCGCGGTGGACTACGTGACCAAGCCGTTCGACCTGACGGAGCTGCGAGTGCGTGTCCGGGCGGCGATCAAGATGCAGCGGCTCATCCGGATGCTTGCGCAGAAGGCGCAGATCGACGGCCTGACCGGTCTGTGGAACCGGGTGTTCTTCAACTCTCGCCTGGCGGAGGAGATGGGCCGGCTCTCGCGGCGCGAGGGCAACCTGGCCCTGGCGGTGGTGGACATCGACCATTTCAAGTCGATCAACGACACGTACGGGCACCCGGCGGGCGACGCGGTGATCCAGGGGCTCGCCAAGCTGCTGGTGAAGGAGTGTCGCCACACGGACTCGGTGTGCCGCTACGGCGGTGAGGAGTTCGGCGTGATCATGCCCGACACGGGGGCGACGGATGCCCGGAACGTGGCGGAACGGATCCGTGCGGCGTTCGAGCAGCTCAGCTGGCCGCGGCACCCGGAGCGCAAGGCGACGGTGTCGATCGGGGTGGCGGCGGTCGCGGGCACCGGTGCGCTGACGCCCGAGGCGCTGCTGGAGATCGCGGACAAAAACCTGTACACGGCCAAGAACTCGGGGCGCAACCGCGTGGTGTCGTCGGTGGCGGAGCTGGTCAAGGTGCCCGCGCACGCGGCGTGAGGTCGCCGAAAGCGGTTTCATCGCGTGTTTGCCGGTTCGACCGGGAGGGGGCCCGGCCGCGCGGCAATTTTTCTCTCAACCGGGTGCAAGGTACGCGACCCTTCCTGCAAATCTGGTCGGCGGGATTGACCCTGGCGTTTGCCGGGGTGCCCGCAGGGACTTCCAGGAAGGAGATGGGACATGCGGCTTGCTTCTCGGACGGAAATGGCGGTGATCGGCGGTTGTTTGGTGTCGGCGCTCGCGGGCCAGGCGCTCGCGGTCGAGACAATCACGCTCCGGAGCGGCCAGGTTGGCGGGCTTCCGGGGTCGGCGACCCAGCTCGACGACATCGTGACGTTCGGGGCGACGGTGCCGACCGGGCCGCTGAGCGCGAACCCCTTCACGGCGGCGGATTTCAACGCCTCTTCGGCGAACCCGGCGGTCGTCGTCAACCCGTACTTCGTGTGGGCTCCGTCGCTCACGTTTGATCCCCAGGCGAGGTGGATCGGCACGGGACTCTACAACGAGCCCGGGCTGCCGCCCGACCTTGGCGCGCCCTCGTCGGCCCTGTACCGGGTGCCGTTCACGGTCAGCACCGCGACCATCACGAGCGCGAGTCTGTCGATCGCGTGGGCGTGCGACGACGCGCTGGGTGACCAGATCTGGGGCGGGGCCAACCCGTTCGGCGCTTACCTGCGGGACTCGTTCGGCAATGTGACGATCCTGACCCCCGTCACCGCGGGAAGCTTCGCGACCGAAACGATCGTGACGAATCTCAACATCACGGGCGCGATCACCACCGGCGCGAACGAGCTGTTCCTCTATCAGCGGGACCAGGGCAGCGGCATTTCGGGGCTGATCTTCGGCGCGGAAGTGCGAGTGGTGCCGGCACCGGGAGCGAGTCTCATGGCGGTCGCCGCCTGGGCGGTCTCGTTCCGTCGCCGGCGCAATCCCTGAAACGAAACTCTGACGCTTCGGGGATCTCCGCTCAGTCGGCCGTGTCCGGCGGAGGTCCCCACACTCCCAGCTTTCCTTTGGGGTCCGCTGTCAGAGCCGTCTCGAGCACAAACATGACCTCTCGCACTCGCTGATAGTGCAGGAATCGCTCGATCGTGCCCTTCAGGTACCAAGCAGCAACGAATCCAATCCAGGAGGTGATGAGAGAGAATCCGAGTATCCTCACCTGGTCCACGGTGGCAACCGCGAGCGGAAGCACGCCTGGTCGCAGGATTGTGTAGATCGCCAGCACGATCACCATCGCGCTCAGCACCAAGCCTGTCGAGCTAAGCCGCTTGATCACTCTCGACATATACCAGCAGGAGGACATCAGGCGAACATGGGCTTCGTTGCGGGCAATCACAACGTACTGGACTGGGAAAAAGAACTCGAGCCTGATCTTCAGTGCATTGATGAAGTTCTTGGTGCGCATGTCGAGATTGTTCTTTGCCGGATCCCACGGGATGCGGGTTGCAAGATCCATGGCACCGCGTTTCTTCAGATAGCCGACGAGGTTGGGGTAGGGGAATTCGCACGCCAGAGCCCGGGGCTCGTGGACAACCCAGCCTTCAAGGGCCTTGGGGTCGAGCCCTTCGCCGCGGCGGCGCTCGCCGATCCGCAGGAGCTTCATGAAGCTGGCTCGATCCGGACCTTTGGGATCCTGCCGATAGAACAGATGGCCCAGAACGTACGCGACCGCGATGACGAAGATGCCGACCAGCACCCAGAACGTGGCGGTCGAACCGACCGATCCGATGAGGCCCGGCAACGAGGACTCGCTGCTTGCAGATGGGATCTTTGAGGGATCCTGGAGCCACAACTCGAAGAGCGTGTCGATGCAAAGATAGGCCGGCCACAGGAACACCCCGACGACCGTGCCTGTGAAGATAATGCCGGGAACCAGGCTGCCGAGAAAGTCCACCAACACTTCTCTCAGGGCGACATGGCCCATGGGACGTTCTGACTCGTGACCGTTCAGAGCAGTCGGATTGTGCATGGTGCCCCCCGCGTGGACCGCAACCGAGTTGCACGAGCTTAACAGTGCTTGCGTCGCATCGCAAGGCAAACATATTGCCTAGCGACGGGGTTGGATCATGGCAACGGGTCTCTAGAACGGGAAGATCAGGCCCGCGTACAGCATCGCGCCGTCGCGCGAGGGGTTCTCGTCATCGCCGTTGATTCGGGCGTTGGAGATGTGGTGCCAGCGGAGGCCCAGGTCCAGCCGGAGGCCGGCATCGGTGAGCTGCTTGGTCACGCCGATGCCGGCTCGGGGCATGAGGTCGAAGCTCGTGCCGTCGGCGGGGACGTCGCCGGTGGCGCCCATGACGCCGATGCCCGCCATCAGGTAGGCCGACCACGTGTCCTTGTTGTAGAAGTGCCAGCGGAACTGGAGGGTCCCGCTGATGCCGGCCTCGTTGTCACCGGGCTGATTGAAGTACCACACACCGCCCTCGAGGCCCAGCTCGATGTCCTTGGCGAGGAAGGTGGACCAGGTGACGAAGAGGTACTGGTCGACGGAATCGGTGAAGTTATCCGCCGCGCCGTAGCCGACTTCGAGCCACTGGCTGCCTTCGGCCCCGTAGAGCGCCAGAGACTTGGCGGGCGCGGTGGTCGCCTCCGGCGCGGGCGGTTCGGCCGGCTGGAGCGAGATGGACGCGGGGGAATAGTCGAGCGGCGGAACGTCGGTCGTGCGAGCGACCGACGTGGACGCAGCGATGGCGACGGCGGCGGCGAACGTTGTTGCGGCGAGCGTAGCGGCGTTCATGCGGGGGCAAGCGTATCGCGCTTTGAGGAGCCTTGCACGGACGCAACCGGCGCGGATCACGCCAGCAGAGATTCGCCGGTCATCTCCGGCGGCTGGGGCACGCCGAGCATGGCGAGCATGGTGGGGGCGATGTCGGCGAGCCGCCCGCCGGTCCGCAGCCGGCGGCCCTTGAAGGCCGACCCGACGACGATGAGCGGCACGTCGAAGGTGGTGTGGGCGGTGTGGGGCTTGCCGGTGGCGGGGTCGAACATCTGCTCGGCGTTGCCGTGGTCGGCGGTGACGATTGCGGAGCCTCCGCGGGCGAGCACGGTGTCGACGATCTGGCCGACGCACTCGTCGACCACTTCGCACGCCTTGATGGCGGCGGGGAGGCTTCCGGTGTGGCCGACCATGTCGCCGTTGGCGAAGTTGACGACGATGACCTGCTGGGCCGGGCCTTCCTTGAGGCGGCGGATGACGGCCCCGCAGACGCCCGCGGCGGACATCTCGGGCTTGAGGTCGTAGGTGGCGACCTTTGGGGACTGGACGATCTCGCGGGACTCCTCCGGGAACGGCTCCTCGCGGTAATCGTTGAAGAAGAAGGTCACGTGCGGGTACTTCTCGGTCTCGGCGCAGCGGAACTGCGGGATGCCCCTGGACGCGAGGTACTCGCCGAGGATGTTCTTCATCCGCGGCGGCTTGGGGAAGGCGACGCACACGTACGGGTCGAGGGCGTCCCAGTAGCGGGTGAAGGTCACCATCTCAATGTCGAGCGCCTCGCCGCGATCGAAGCCCTTGGCGCCGGTGTCGGGCGAGGCCGTGACGTGGCCGAGGAATTCGGGGAGCACGAAGGCCTGGATGATCTCGCGCGGCCGGTCGCCGCGGTAGTTGTAGAAGATGATCGCGTCGCCGTCGGTGATGCGGGCGGAGAGGCCGGACTGGGGCGAGGGCGCGATCCAGCGCGGCGGGATGAACTCGTCGCCGTGCTGGGTTTCGGAGATGGGGTTCTCGTAGTAGTCCTCGACGGCTCGGACCGGGTCGGTGAAGGTCATCAGGTCGCTGATGGTGCCGCCGCGGGCGGTGAGCGCGAAGTAGGCCTTCTGCACGCGCTCCCAGCGGTTGTCGCGGTCCATGCCCCAGTAGCGGCCCATGATGGTGGCGATGCGGGCGTTGCCCAGCGAGGCGCACTTCTGGTGGACCTGGCGGACGTACTCCTTGCCGGAGAAGGGCCCGGTGTCGCGGCCGTCGGTGAAGAGGTGGACGGCGACGCGCTGGTGGTTCATCTGCTTGCACAGGTCCAGCAGGGCAAAGAGGTGGGCGAGCTGTCCGTGGACGCCGGCGTCCGAACAGATGCCCATGAGGTGGATCATCTTGCCCGTGTCGCGGGTGCGCTCGATGGCGCTTGTGATGGCCTTGTTCTGCCGGAGCTGACCGGTGCGGCAGGCCTTGGTGATCGCGACCGACTCCTGGTCCACCACGCGGCCGGCGCCGATGTTCTGGTGGCCGACCTCGGAGTTGCCCATCGTGCCCTCGGGGAGGCCGACGTCCTCGCCGCTGGTCCTGATCAGCGTCGCCGGGAACTCCGACATCAGGCGCTTGGCGACGGGCGTGCGGGCAAGCTTGACGGCGTTGAACGCGTCGTGCTCGGGGTGGGGATTCTCTCCCCAACCATCGCGGATGATGAGTACGAGCGGTGAGTTCTGAAGCAAGTGGATCCCTCCGAGCCCAGACCAGGCCGGCTCCGGTTCGCAAAGGTAGGCGCGGAGGCGCGCGGTGCCATCGGCGCATCGGTGTTGAATAACGCGGCGCACCGGCGCACGGCGCATGGGGAAAACACCCGCCGGTTCAGGCGGGTGTCGGGTGCGACAGACTCGTCGAGATCAGCCGACGTATTCGGCCGGGCGCGGGACCGCCGGGATGCCGTCGCCGGGGAACTGCTTGATGCCGTCCTGCCGGGGCAGGCGGCCCTTGCCGCGCTGCGGGGTGGGGGTGCGCTCGGGGATGATGAACAGGTCGGTGGGGAGGGTCTCGGTGTGGGCGATGGAGGCATCGGCCGCGGTGAGCATGGTCTCGTCCGAGTTCTCGTAGAGGGCTCGGAAGCACTCGTGGACCGCGCACTCGGCGATATCGAAGAAGTGGAAGGCGGCGGCCTTGTCGCGCTGGTACTCGGCGTCGGCGGTGCCGTTGCCCTTGTGCTGGCGGAGGTCCGAATCGAGCTTGCTGAGGGTGCAGGTCCAGGCGTGCAGCCACATCGCCGCGTCGGCGATCCGGGCCTGGAGGGCCTGGCGCTCGAGCAGCTTGACGTCCCACTTGTAGGACATGACCTTGAACTGGTAGGTGAGCTCGCGGACGAGGCGGCTGATGCGTTCGGCCTGGGGACGCAGGTCCGGCAGGCAGCGGTTGATGACGGGGAGCCTGCGGCGGATGCCCAGGAAGACCTCGAGCCCCAGCGGGATCGCGAGCTTCATGATCTTGGCGTTGAAGGAGTTCTTGATGGCCTTGGCGAGGTAGGCGCCCATGGGCTCGTCGGGGTCCTTGAGCAGGGCTTCCTTGACGCCGAGCATCTGCTCGGCGAGCTGCTTGCCGCCGTAGCCGAAGATGTAGGACTGCATGACCTCGTTGGCGCCCTCGACGATGAGGTTGATGCGCGAGTCGCGGAAGACGCGCTCGACCTCGTTCTCGGTCATGTAGCTCTCGCCGCCCATGATCTGGATGCCGTCGTTGACGACGCGCCAGCCCATCTCCGAGCAGAAGACCTTGCACAGCGCGGTCTCGACCTGGATGTCCTCGTCCTTGCGGTCGAGCATGCCGGTGGTCATGTAGAGCACGGCGTCCATGGCGTAATCGAGGGCGGCCATGTGCGCGATGCGCTTGCGTACGAGTTCCTGCTTGGCGAGCGGGGCCTGGAACTGGTAGCGGGTGGTGGCCCAGCGGGTGGCCTGGTCGCGGACGCGGCGGGCGCCGCCGAGCATGCCCGCCGAGAGGGTGCACCGGCCGTAATTCAGGCACGAGAGGGCCATCTGGAGGCCGCGGCCCTCCTTGCCCAGGAGGTGGCTCTTGTGAACGCGGACGCCGTTGAAGCGGATGCGGGCCTGCCAGGTCCCGCGGATGCCGCACTTGCTGCGGTTCTTCTGGAAGATGTCGACGCCTTCCATCCAGGGGTGCATCACCAGCGCGGAGATCTTGCCGTTGCCGTCGGGCGTCTTCTCGCGCGCCATGACGGTGAACAGGCCGGAGAGCGCGCCGGAGGTCGCCCACTTCTTCTCGCCGTACACGACGTAGTAATCGCCGTCGCGCTCGAAGTAGGTTTCGGCGCCGCCCGCGTCGCAGCCGACGTTGGGCTCGGAGAGGCAGAAGGCGCTGAGCCAGTCCTTGGCGAGGTGGGGGAGCCACTTCTTCTTCTGCTCGTCGTTGCCGTAGAGCATGACGGCCTTGCAGCCGATGGACTGGTGGGCGGAGACCATGACGGCGGTAGAGCCGCAGTACATGCCGATGCGCTCGAGGACGCGGTTGTAGCTGGTGATGCCCATGCCCAGGCCGCCGTAGTCCTTGCTGATCGTCATGCCGAGCACGCCGATCTCAAAGAGGCGGTCGACGACCCAGCGGGGGATTTCCTGCTCCTGGTCGATCTGGATGGCGGGGTGCTCGGTGCGGAGGTATTCGTCCAGGCGGGCCAGGAGCTGGTCGCACTCGGCCTGCTCGCGGGCGTCCTGCTGCGGATAGGGGAAGTAGTAGTCTTCCTTGATGTTTCCCCAGAAGAGGTTCTTGACGGCGCCGAGCTTTGTCGGTTCAGCGCCGAGCCATTCCTCCGCCTGCTCGAGGAGTTTCTTGTCGGCGGCGGAGATGCCCTTGAGTTGCTTGAGGTCGGCCATGTGAAGAACCTCCTGACGCCCGCGGGAAGCCGATCAGGACTTGCCCGAGGATTTTGCGAAGAATGCGGCGAGCGCGGCCTTGGCCGCGGGAGTGTGCCTGAGCCTGACGAGTTCGCGCTGCTCGACTTCGAGCGCGGCCTTCCAGCCGCGGGCGAGGCCCGCTTCGGCGGCCTGGAAGACGGCGGACGAGGGCGCGGTGAGCGTGGTTTCGAGCTTGACGCGGTTGAGGGCGTCGGCGGCTTTGGCCGCCACAGCCGGGCGACCGATCCAGCGGGACGGGGCGCCGTCGCGGTCGATGCGGGATGACGCGCGGTCCGCGACCCAGCGCCTGGCGGTGGAAAGCAGGTCGGCCTGCGACGGAGCGACAGCGTCGAACACGCCGGCGTCCCTAGCCTGGTCGAACGTCAGCGGCTGGCCCGCGGCGGTGAGCGAGAGCGCCTGCCCGGGCTCCATGCGAGCCGGCAGGAGGTTGGTGCCGCCCCAGCCTGGGCAGAGCGAAAGTCCCGCTTCGGGCAGGCCGACGGGGTAGGGCTTGCCGGGCTGGCCGTCGCGGGATGGAGGCGGCGCGGCGATGAGACCGTCGCAGTGCATCGCGAGCTCAAGCCCGCCGCCCAGCGCGGCGCCATTGATGGCGGCGGCGGTGGGATAAGGAAGCTGCGCGAGGAGCCCGAAGACATGCGACCCGTACGCCAGGTATTGATGAAGCTGGTCGTCGCCCCACTCGCTGATGGTCTTGAGATCCGCCCCGGCGACGAAAACCCGCTGCGAGGCGGAGGCGAGCACCAGGCCGCGCAGCGACGGCGGCAGTTCGCCGATCGTGACCTCGAGCCGCTGGATGAGGGTGTGGTCGAGAACGACGACGGGTTTACCCGGCTGGTCGAGGGTCAGCGTCGCGATGTTCGCGTACGGCCCGTCCGGCTCAATCTGGAGCGGGAGAGCCTCTGACGCACCGGGGAAGGTGTGCTGGGGCGAAGTCATGCCTGTGCTAGTCTAGTCAGGGAAAGGGGCGGGTTCCGGGCTGGCGGCGATTGGCGGTTTCGGGCTGGCAATTCACCTTAGAGGAGGGGGTCACTGAAACCCGGCTGCGGGGAAGCGGAGTTTCCGGACTCACTCCTCCGGACCGAGAACCGAGCCGGTCGCCGGCTTCATGATCTCGCGCAGGACGACCGTCGCGAACGACCCGCGTGGCAGCTCGAACGTGACGCGCACGTACGGGCCGTGCTCGTCCGCCCCGCCTTCGGTGTCGGGATCGATGAGCGGGATCCGCAGGGGTCGGCGGCTGCCGTCGAGAAGCTCGCCGTAACGCTCGTCGAAGGTGTGCAGGTCCTGCACCCTGACACCGAGGCGCTCGAGCGCCTGGACCTCCATCGCGTCGACGGGCCCGGCGGCCCGGGTCATGCCGGCGGCCCACATCGGGCCTGACGGGCTGATCTCGAAGCGACCGAGCCGGTCGGCCGTGTCGATGGACCGAGCGGTGTCGTCGTCGACCGCGAAGACCGCACGGTTGTCATGCTTGAAGGCCAGGTCCCCCGGGAGCAGCGAGCTGCAGGTGCCGGCCAGGAGGCGCTGGTCGAGCACGGCGTTGAACACGGCCGACTGGAAGGCGGTCAGGAAGAAGCGGCGTGCCTGCTCGTCGATTCCGAAGAACGCCCTGCGTGGGGCGCGGCCGCGGGCGAGCTGCCGCAGGGCGGCGGATTCGGCGGCCAGGTGCCGGGGCATGAGGTGCAGCGCGTCGGCGTATCGCTTGTCCGAAAATGCTTCCCGAGCCGCGGGCTGGGCGGTGGGATGGTCCGGGCTGGGGCCGAGCAGCAGCGTAAGGGCCGTTTCGAAATCGCCCAGGATCATCGCGCGGCCGATGAGGTGGTTGTTGTCGAGATGCCCGAAGCGCTGCTCGCCGAAGCGGTTGGGCACGCCCGTCACCGCGAGCTTCTGCAGCACGCGCCGGGCGGACAGCACCGCGGTGGGCGGGACGCCGCGGATACGGATGGAGAATCGGTTCCCGGCGAGGTGCCCGGTGCGCAGCTTGTTGATGTGGCGGTCGGCCCACAGGACGGTCACGCGGTCGTGGCGGAGCTCCGGGAACTCGCTGAAGTCGCGCCCGGGCAGGTGGATGGAGACGACCTGCCGCGTGACGGCCGCCTTGTCCTTCAAACCCGCGTACCCGAGCGCGACCTTGGGCACGTCGAAGTGCCGGGCGAGCAGGTTGAGCAGCTCGAAGGTGGAAAGCCCGCGTTTCTCAACGAAGAGGTAGGCGTGCTCGCCCTCGCCGGAGGGGGCGTACAGCGGGATTTCCTCAACGAAGAAGTCCTCGGGCCGCTGCTTGATGACGCCGCCGACCGGCGGCACCTCGGACGTGATGTAGCAGGGCGGCACGACATGGGTGCTCGGGTCGGAGATGTCGTGCGAGCCGGGCGGGTCGCCGCCGGGGACCGGCGCGGGAACGCGGGCAGCATCGGGATGTGTCGAGCCGGCGGCGTCGTCGGCCGGATCAGGGTGTGACATCGCCGTCCTCGTTGGCGGAGGCGAGCACGTGCTCCTCGACGTAAATCGGGACATTCTCGGCGATGCCCAGCGCGATCGCGTCGCTGGGGCGCGAATCGATGCGGCAGAGCTCGCCTCCGTGCATGACGTCGAGGGTTGCGAAGAAGGTGTGCTCCTGGAGATCGCTGATGGTGATGGACTGAAGCGTTCCGCCCAGGCGGCTGATCACCGATGCCAGCAGGTCGTGGGTCTGGGGCCGCTTGATGGTGGTGCCCTTGAGGCGACGCTCGATCGCCTGTGCTTCGGGCAGGCCGATGACGATGGGGAACGTTCGCAGGACGGGCTGGTCGTCGTCACCGGTCGTTGCGGCGGCCTCGGCCGCGTCTTCGGAGACGACTTCGCGCAGCTCGATGATCTGGTAGTCGTTGAGTTCGCGGATCAGGATGCGGGAGAGTTCCATTCGCACGGCCATGGGTCGCTCCTGAGCAATCGTGCGCCGCCCGGGGTCACCGGTCAACGGTACGGCCCAACGTCGGCGTGCGGAAGCCCGCCTAATCGGCCGCGCCGCGATGGGCCGCTCGCGGGATGCTCCTGGGTTCGTCCGCCACCGGCCAATCCAGGTGCGCGGGCCGGTTCAGCCGCTGGCCGAGCTGGTCGAGCAGTTCTCGCGGCACGCCGATGTCGGCGACGACGACGTCGCCGAGAAGCCCCTGGGCATCGAGCGAAAGGAATCCCTGCTTGAGGCCCGCGAACGTGACGGTGACATCCGCCGTGACGACGGGGCCCGCATGGCCGCCGGTATCGGCGTCCATCCCGGACGGGACATCCGCCGCGACCACGAGCACGCCGTGACGGTGCGCGTGATTGACCCATTCGATGAGTTCGCGAACGGGGCCTTCGGGTGCTCGGTTGACCCCGGTGCCCAGCAGGCAATCGACAACCGCGTGAACGCCGCCGAGGGTGGTGACCGCGCGTTCGGCAAGCTCCCGCGGCCTTGCCGCGACGTCGGCCATGGGCACGTCCATCGCCTGGAGGGTCTTGAGCTGACCGGCGGCGTCGGGCGTCCGGGGCTCGGGATGACTGAGCAGCACCAGCACCTCGGCGCCGGCGTTGGTCAGGTGCCTGGCCGCCGTGAAGCCGTCGCCGCCGTTGTTCCCGGGGCCGCAGATGACCGCGATGCGGGCACCCGCGGCCGCGCCGATGCGGTCGAGCGTCGCCCGAGCCAGCTCCCGGCCGGCGTTCTCCATGAGCACCAGCGTCGGAAGCCCGTATCTCGAAGCGGCGAGGCGGTCCACTTCTCGCAGGGCGGCCGCGGTGAAGACGAGCAGTTCGCTGTCGGTCGCGTGGAAGCCGGCACCGCGACCGGGCACGGGTTCGTGCTCGTCACCTGCGTGGTGGGGTGAATCACCGTCACCGTGACGTGGGTCGCTCATCCATGAATCCTACCGCATTGCCGGCCTCCTCCGCCGCATGAATGCGGTACTCGGGGTGCGGAATCGTGCCGGGTGGTCGATGTTCGCCGGTGCGACGGCGGGGCCGCGTGGCTGGTACGCTTCGTGCATGATGACGATCACGACAATTCCCCTTGCCCTGGCTCTTTCCGCCGCGGGGACGCCGGCCCCGCCCGATGTCACCGTCACCGGCGACAACACAGTTGTGACTTCATCGTGCCGGCTGGTCATCGCGCCCGGGACGGTGATCGCCGACGCCGACGGCAACGGCGTGGTTCAGGTCAAGGGCGACAACATCGTCGTCGAGTTCGCGGAAGGGTCGGTGCTGGCGGGGGCCGCGGCCAACACCCCGGCGAGCGAGTACACGGGCACCGGAATCGTGGTGGAGGGCGGCCGGCGGGTGACCATCAAGGGCGCGACGGTCCGCGGTTACAAGATCGGGCTGCACGCGGCGAAGACCAACTCGCTGACCATCGACGGCGGGGACTACTCGGGCAATTTCCGGCAGAGGCTCGGGTCCACGCCGCAGGCCGAGGATTCCGGCGACTGGCTGTACCCGCACAAGAACGACAACAACGAGTGGACCACCAACTACGGCGCGGCGATCTGGGTTGAGGATTCGCAGCTCGCGACGATCCGCAACGTGCTGATCCGCCGCGGCCAGAACGGCATCGTGCTCGACGGCGTCACCGATTCGAAGATCTACGACAACGACTGCTCGTTCCTGTCGGGGTGGGGCCTGGCGCTGTGGAGGTCGAGCAAGAACATCATCTCGCGCAACGCGCTGGATTTCTGCGTCCGGGGCCACGTCGAGGGGGTTTATAACCGCGGTCAGGATTCGGCGGGTCTGCTGATGTTCGAGCAGTGCTCGAACAACACCATCGTCGAGAACTCGATCACCCACGGTGGCGACGGCGTATTCGCGTTCGCCGGGGCGGAGGCGATCGGCGACGGGCCCGGGCCCGAGCGCTTCAACTACACGCGCAAGGGGTGCAACGACAATCTGTTCCTCCGCAACGACCTGTCGTACGCCGCCGCGCACGGGCTGGAGCTGACGTTCAGCCACGGCAACCGGATCGTCGGCAATACGTTCACCGAGAACGCGATCTGCGGCATCTGGGGCGGGTACTCGCAGGACACCATCATCACCGGCAACTCGTTCACCGGCAACGGCGGAATGGCGTACGGGCTCGAGCGCGGCGCCATCAACATGGAGCACGCCAGCGACAACAAGATCTTCGAGAACACGTTCATCAACAACAAGGTCGCCGTCCACCTGTGGTGGGATAACGACAGCCAGCTCCTCGAGAAGCCCGGCGTGAAGCGCAACTACAAGGGCGTTTCGGGGAACGTGATCGCCGAGAACGAGGTCACGATCGACGACAACCATCCATTCAAGAACCTTCCGGCCAATGCGCAGCTCATCGCGTGGCAGTTCCGCGACGTGCAGCCCGCGGCGGAGGCTGCCGACAAGAAGAGCGGCCGCAAGCCGGACGGGCACTTCAAGAACAACCAGGTTTCGCAGAACGTGGTACTCAACAACTCGTCGGTGGGCGTCGAGCTCGTCGCCGACGAGGGCATTGAACTGAAGCGCACCGGGCCGACGCCGAGATTCACCGTCCCAAAGGTCGAGGTCCTGGGTGAGAAGCAGCCGGTGGGCGCAAGATCCGCGCTCGCCGGACGCGACAAGATCATCATGGACGAGTGGGGGCCGTGGGATCACGAGTCGCCGATTCTCCGGGCCGCCGGCGCCCGCGGTGCGAGCCAGATGTACGAAGTCCTCGGCGCGAGCAATCGCAAGCTGGAAGTCGCGGTCGAGCCCGGCTCGCTGCGGGCGCAGGTGGACCAGGCGTTCGGAGACCGGCCTGCCCGGGTCACGGTGACCGGCGGCAACTCGGTGCAGCCCTACCGCCTGACCGTCAAGGCCGGGGATGATTTCGAGCGGAGCGTGAGCGGGATGCTCGTGCCTGCCCGGTGGTCGGTCACGGTGTTCCCGTGGACGGAGGAGACCGACCCTCGGACCAATCTCGAGGCATGGCGCAAGCTCGCCGGCGAGAGCAAGGCCCGGGCGACGGTCGCGGGCGAACTCAGCCTGAAATACGGATCCGGCGGGCCGCGGCAGCTCGACCTGGGCCGAGCCGTTCAGGAGAGCGAGATCGGCAGCGATCGCTTCGGTACGGTGGCGACGACGCGCGTCAACCTTCCCGCGGGCACGTGGAAGTTCACGACCCTGAGCGATGACGGCGTGCGGGTGCTCGTTAACGGCAAGCCGGTCATCGAGAACTGGACATGGCACGCGCCGGCCCGTGACAGCGGCGAGTTCGTCATGGAGAAGGACGGCCCGGTGGAGATCACGGTCGAGCACTTCGAGATCGACGGGTACTGCGTGCTCGAGCTCGGTCTTGAACAGGCGGCGGCCAAGACCGGTCAATAGCCGAGGGCCGGTGCTTCTTTGAACCCGCGCGGGCGTCGTGCGGCGAGGGTCCGGAAGCGGCGCAGCGGGGTTGGCGCGGGGCGATGCCCCGGCGGGCCGGGCCGAGTTCTGGCCGCCGCCGGTGTAATCGCAAGGTGACCGGGCGGCGGTGCTTCTTGGCCGTCCCGGACCTGGTGCCTAAACTTGCCCCGACGCCGAGGTAGCTCAGCTGGTTTAGAGCGCTGGATTCATAACCCGGAGGTCGGCGGTTCGAGTCCGCCCCTCGGCATTTTCGCTGGAGCCGGCAGCATCCCGTCGGGCTTCAGCCTCGAAGTCATCAAGTCGCGGAGTCAAAGGCTGCCCATCGATGTCAGGCGCCGGGCGGTGGCGCGCCCGCGGCGCCCGCGAGCGCCGCTCGTACATCGCTGGCCTTGTGCGTGCGATTGACGACAACCACGCGTGCTCGGAGGCCGTCCACGGGGTTATCCGTGACGACGAGTTCCGCCTCTTCGACCGACGGGCGCACCTCGAAGTTCAATCTCGCCAGTTCCGCAGTGACGTATGCCCGCATCCGGGCATCGGCGAGCACGACCGCGGCGTTCCTGGGCCTGGACGGCGCCGGTCTGGTCGAAAGGCTCCGCGCAAACCGCAGCGTGAAGGTCGTGCCCTTGCCCGGATCGGAGTGCAGCTCGATCGAGCCGTCGGCCTGCTTGACGAGGCTGTAGGAGAGCGCGAGCCCGAGCCCGGTGGAGACACCGCGCGGCTTGGTGGTGAAGAAGGGCTCCATGCAGCGCCGCTTGACCTCGTCGGTCATTCCCGGGCCGTTGTCCGAGAGCGTCAGCACGAACTGGTCGTCTTCGACCCGTCCGGTCACGCTGACCACACCGCCGCCCGGCTGTGACTTCATGGCGTCGCCGGCGTTCTGGACCAGGTTGAACACGATCTGGGTGAGCGACGCGCGTCCGACCACCGCGATGATCTCGAGGTCGGGGATCCGTGCCCGGAGTGTCACGCCGCGCGGCAGCGCGTTTCTGAGAATCGGCTCGGCTTCGGCCCACCAGCTCGAGACGTCCGTCAGTTCCCTGGTCACGTTGACGGGGTCGAGCGCGAGCAGCCGCAGGCCGCTGGCGAGCTTTCGCAGGTACCCGATCGAGGACCTGATACCCTCCAGCTCCCTTCGGGCTTCGTCGGGAAGGTCCATGGTTTCGAGGGTTTCGATCTTCACCCGGACCGGCAGGAGCAGGTTTCCCATGTCATGGCCGAGCCCGGCGGCGAGGGTGCCGAGCGAGGCCATCCGCTCGGACAGCCGGAGGCGTTCCTGGCTGGCTTCAAGCGCCGCGGTGCGTTCGTTGACGAGGTGCTGGAGGTGCGCGCGGTGGCGCCGGAGTTCTTCCTCGTCGTTCTTCCGCTGCGTGATGTCGGTGAAGATGGTCGCGACCCTGCGGTCCTGGGCCTTGCCCAGGCGGAACGCGTAGATGTCGAACCATCGGAGCTGGGTTTCGTCCCGGTTCTCGAACCGGACCGGTTCGCCGGTGGACGCCACCCGGTCGTAGATCTCGAGCCAGCGATCCGCCACCTCGGGGATCAACTGGCGGATGGTCCTGCCCTCGGCGTCGGAGATGCCGGTGATCTTCTCGAACGCCGGGTTGACCTCGACGAAGCGGTAGTCGACGGGCCGGCCGGAATCGTCGTAGAGCATGTCGAACACGCAGAAGCCTTCGTCGATGGATTCGAAGAGGCTGCGGTAGCGTTCTTCGCTCTGGCGGAGCGCATCCTCGGCTCGTTTGAGTTCCTCGATGTCGGTGTTGGTGCCGAACCAGCGCACGACGCGACCTTCGGCGTTCACCACGGGCTGGATGCGGGTCAGGAATGACCGGAAGCGTCCGTCGGCGCCCCGCAGCGGGAAGACCATGTCGAAGGCCTTGCCGGTGGCGATGGACTCGGTCCACCGCTCCATCACCGCGGGCAGGACCTTCGCGTCGTGGACGCTCCTCCAGCCCCAGCCCTCCATCTGCCGCGGTGTGGTGCCGGTGTACTCGTACCAGCGTCGGTTGTACCAGTAGATCCAGCCGTCGGCGTTCGCGATCCATGCGAGCTGCGGGATGGCGTCGGCGAGGCTGCGGAACTGCTCCTCGCTCTCGCGCAGCGCGGCGGTGCGATCGCCGATGCGGTCCTCGAGCGTCCGGTTGAGCTGGCGCAGCCGGTCGAGCGCGGCGGTGTGCCGCGCCGAAAGGGCCGCCACGGTCAGGCTCGTCACCGCGGAGATGCCCAGGAAGACCTGAAGCGCCACGATCCGCTCCTGAGCGTCGAGCGCGGAGAGCGTCGAGAATTCTCCGCGACCGGCCCGTGTGACCTGGGCCACGGTCAGCAGGATCATCGCCAGCGAGACGGACGCGCCCATGATCTGGAAACGTGCGGCGGCGAATACGAGCGGCGGGAGCGCCAGGTACACCGTGGGGAGCCACCGGTTCATGGCCGCGCAGGCGAGACCCGCCGAGGCTGCCACCAGGCCGATGAACTCCGCCGCCCGTCTCCACTGGATCCGGCGTCGGTCGCGCCACGCCTCGACCGCGGCCAGCGTGAGCGGCGCGGACACCACAAGACCCGTGCCGTCACCAAGCCAGACGAGTTTCCACGCGGTCCAGAAAGCATGCTTGCCCACGAGCGCGTCCGTCGCGGAGATGATCGTGGCGCCGACGATCGGTGCAACGACCGCCGCGAGCAGGACGAAGGGAAGCACCGCACTCACCGAGCGCACTGCGTCCGGGTCAGTGCTTTCCCGGGTTGCGGGAGGGGCGGTTTCGCGCAGACAGCGCTCGGGTTTTGACAGCCAGCGCCTCGCAACCAGCGCCTGCACCAGCATCGCCGCGAACCATGCTTCGGCGGCATTGGCGCCGAAGTACACCAGCGCGAGGTGCGGAGGGTTGCCGAACCAGAGGAAATTGCCGATGAGCTCGGCGAGGCACGCGGCGAGGGTCCACCAGATCCAGCTCGAACGGCGGCTGAGGATGAGCGCGGCGACGAAAATTCCCGACGGTGGCCAGAACGTGATGGCAACACCCGGGATGAGTTTCAGCCCCTGGCCGATCCCGGCCGCGGCAATGTTCGCGGTGATGAACGCGAAGAGGCTGACCGGGTTCGGAAGCCTGCCCGGCGGCCACCATCCGGCGAGCGAGCGCGCGATCCGGTGGGTATTACTGTCGTCGGGACCGGGCTGCGTGGCCACGCGAGCCGCCGCAACTGGTCTTCCGTCTTCGATGGTCGTTATATCGGCGTGTTCCGCGCGGTCTTCGACCTGCATGTGGCACTCGTCCATCACGGAACCAAGACGAGGCGGAACCCGGATGGCCGGAGCCGCGTCCCCGGTACAGGTGCGTGATGGTAACCCAAAACCGAACCGCCAGGAAGCGGTGATCGCTCCTCATTCGTCTGTTGTCACCGTGAAAGTTTCTTCACGTGAGCAGCCGCTAACCCGCGATCATCTTCAGCGTGACCCGGTTCTCGTCGCGGACGCTTCCCGCCGCGAAATCCGAGACGTTGGCGATGGTGGTCTCCGCAATGCTGCGCACCGCCTCACGCGTGAAGAACGCCTGGTGGGCCGTGATGACGACGTTGGGGAACGTCAGCAGCCGGGCGAAGACGTCGTCGGACACGACCTGGTTCGAAAGATCGCGGAAGAACAGGTCGCCCTCTTCCTCGTACACGTCGATCGCGAGCGAACCGAGGTGGCCGGAT
>JAJVHS010000047.1:77581-87827 GCA_022072615.1 Phycisphaerales bacterium | reverse complement strand
GACCGCGACCTGGCGCGGCTTGCCGTCGGGCTCGGGGATGTCGAGCAGCACCAGCACGAGCTGCGTAAGGATCTGAGAGTCCATCACCGTGCCGTCGCCCTCGGGGGTGCCGACTCGGGATTTCTTCCGCGGGAGCCGCTTGCGCAGCGACTCGTACGTCTCGTCCTCATACCGGAGGCAGCACATGAGCCGCCCGCATCGGCCGGAGATCTTGAGGGGGTCGAGCGTGGCCTTCTGGATCTTCGCCGACTTCATGCTGATCGGCTTGAGCACCTTGAGGAAGTTCTTGCAGCAGCAGTACTGGCCGCAGCGCTCGTAGTCGGCCGTGATCCGCGCCTCGTCGCGAGCACCGACCTGGCGAAGTTCCACGCGGTTGTGGAACAGCCTCGCCAGCCGCGGGCCCAGGTCGTGCAGGTCCACACGGTCCTCGCTGTAGTAGTAGATGAAGAGCCGTTCTTCGCCCAGCAGTGGTTCGGCGTCGACGATCTTGACCGGGAGCCCCAGCTCCTCGGCGATGCGCCTGGCCTCGATCCGGATGCCGTGGCGGGACTGCTCGATCCGTTCCTGCCGGGCCATGTCCTCGGCGGTGGCGACCCGCAGGACTCGGCCCTCCTGGTAGAACGGGTAATCGCGCCCCCCCGAGTTCTCGACGTACTCGAGCATCTGCTGGCGGCTCACGCTCTTGGAGCAGCCGCTGTTGGGGCAGGTGCTCGTGAGCATCTCGCCGATCTCGGTGCCGCGGTGGGTGCGCACGACCAGCTTGGAACCGCACCCCGGCTTGGCGCCCGATTCGTTATGGAACTCGCCCACGAGCTTCATGACGCCGAAGCGGACCACGAGGGTCCGCGGCGTCTTCAGCGCTTCGTAGGCTTTTCGATCGGCTTCGATATCCGCCTCGAACTGAGGCAGGGGGAGGATGGCCATGTCGCGAAACTCCAGCGGCTGGTCGCGCCGCCGCTATCTTCGTCCGGGCCCTCGGGCTCGGGCTTCATTGAAGATGCGCGGGAGACTGAGCTGCTGGAGGAGCTGAGGCTGGTTGTTCTGGTCGAGCTTGTAGACGACGAGTGTTTCGGTGCGGTTGTTGAGCACGACCAGGAGGTCTTCGTTGCCGACTTCGGAGCTGAGCGCGACCAGGTCGTCGGACGCGGTGACCATGCCCGAGTGCGAAGCGTTGGCGACGTCGATGGGCTGGGCGATCAGCAGCGAGGATGCCTGCATCGCGATCAGGAGCGTCAGCACCACCGCCGTGGACCACAGCAACGCGACCACGATCCTGGGCGCGGTGCGGGCCGGAGTTGTGGCGGGGTGAGCTCCCATGTCAGCGCCCGATGACCTCCGTCGAGTCCGCCGTCAGATCGCTGTAGCCGCGAACGACCAGCGCGCGGCGGGACTTGTCCCAATCCAGCGTGGTCATTTCCTCGTTGATCGAATCCACGATGACCAGCGACCCGGTCTCGCCGACGCCCGACTTTGGCGACAGCATCGTGTAGTGCCCGCGCGGCCTGGCCGGGGCGTCGGACCTCGACTGCGCACGGGCCGTTGGGCCCGCGGCGGTCGCGAGGAACACTGCCGCGAGGACCAGCGCGAGCACAGCGTTCACCGCCACGAGGTGGGCGGGTCTGCGGACCAAGGGCGGGGGTGTCCACACGCCGGTCATACGTCGCGTCCGTTGCCGAAGGTCGCCGCGCACTGGGTGGGCAGGGCTAATCCTGGTGCCCACGCTTGCTGGGGATCAGGTTGGCCCCGACCGCGGCCGCCCCGATCACGATCAGGGCAAAGTACTGCATGAGGAGCTTGGGGTTCTCCTCCTTGTTCGGTGACGGCATCTGGAGCGGGGTCGACTGGTTCTGCTGGGCGAGGGCTTCCGGCACGATCGCGAAGGCACAGACCAGCACCACCGCCGAAGCGGTCAGGATGGATCGAAGGGTACGGTTCACGTCTGAATGCTACTGGAGAAGCGGCCGGGTCTCAAGCGGCAATCGGGAGCCTCAGGGGGATGCGAACACCGGCTCGCACCCCGGCGGCGAATCCGCGGATTGCTCCAGGGCGGGGGTCAGGGGGTGGCTGATCCGCTCGAAATCGTCCGTCCGGACGTGAACGGTCCGCCAGCGGGGGCTGCGGATCTTCATCGCCCTGGCGTAATCGTCGAGCATGACCGCCCGGACCGCGTACCAGCAGCCATCCTGGATGAAGACCTCCTGGAAAAGGCCGTCCGGTGTCTGTTCTTCGCACCAGTAGATGAACACGAAACAGGCTCGGAACTGCGGGCCAAAGAGCTGTTGCCACACTTTGAGCGACTCAACGTCGTCCAGCCCGACCCACGACTGGAGGCGGGACCGGTACGCGCCCGAGCCCGGCGAACCACGCGCGCGGGCGACCTTCCGGCCCTTCACTTCGACCAGGAGGTTCGCGCCCGCGCCGTAAATGACGTAGTCGAAGGATTTGAGCGAGTGCGACGCCGGGGATGTTCCCGGTGCCGCGGATTCACAGTGCACTCGGAAGGCGTGATCGGTGGGCAGCAAGGCTTTCCGAGCCTCGTCCACCGAAACGTACGGGATGCGGCGCGCGCGGAGATACCGCTCGAAAGCCGTTTCGTAGTGGTGAGGCGTCGGGGCCACCGTGGCATCCTAACAGGATCCTGCTCACGACGCAATTGTGCTCGTCACTGGTCACCGTCCGCGCCCGCGGTCTTTGTCGGCTCGGAGGACTTCGAGGTCACCACCTTGATGGGCTTGGATGAGACCTTTGCCTTGCTCTTGGCCGTGGAGGGGAGGGCCGTGAAGAAGCCGGCGCGTTCGAGGGCCTGGGCGGCCGTCCCGGCGCCGTTGGTGGTGGAGGACAGCGCATCGACCGGGCTGCCCGGGGCGCTCGTCGACTTGGAGTTCACGATGGTGTTGACGGACGAACCGGCCGTTCCCTGCTGTTGCTGCTGCTCGGTCTGCCTCGTCGGCTTGGTGCCGTAGACCCGTGCGATGGTGCTGACGCCGGACCCGCCGTCGTTGCCGGCGCCTTCACCGCCGCCCTTGGAGCCCTTGGCCGCTGTTTCAGGCTCGGCCGGCCGGTAGGACTGGCCGATCGCAAGCGCGGGGCTACCGCGGAGCGGGTAGATCGCCGGGCTCAGGCGAAGATCGTGCGGCACGGTCGATTCCCACGTCCGCGTGATCGGGACCGGCGGCGCGGTGCTCATGTCCTCGAAGAGGACCGGCGTGTAGCCCATCGCCGCGAATTTGCGGATGTCCTCCTCGATGAGATCAGGCGTCGGCTGGATGTTGAAGTACTGGCGGTATCCGTTGTAGCGGAAGCCCAGGAACGTCTCGTGGCCGGGCAGGAGGAAGTCGGCCAGGGCGTGCGGGGCGGTCACCCGGTAGAGCCCTTCCGGCGTCTCGGGCGGTGTCTGGTCCTTCCAGCCAGAGATGAACGACCCCGCGAGGGTGTGGAGCATGTCGCAGGCGTTGGGCTCGACGATGAACTTGACCTTCGGGTAGCGCACGCGCATCTCGTGCAGCCATGAGTAGAGCTTGGCGACCTGGGTGCGGCCGGGGTTGAAGGTGTCAAGCCCCACGAACGTGACACCGGCCTGGACCGCCAGGTCCATCTCGGCGAAGGCGGCGGCCCGGTGATCGGGGTTGTCGGGGTCAAAGTCGACGATCGAGGTGGGCTCCCATTTGTCGGGGACTTCGATCGAACGGCCCCACCACAGGCCAAGGGGGACGCCCGCGTCCGCGGCCGACTTGAGCCCGTTGGTGGGGTCGAGCGCGGTCGCGAGCTTGGCGGAGGACTGCCAGTGGGTGGTCATCTGGAAGGGGAAGTTCTCGTCGGCGCGTTCGTAATACAGGCCCGACGGGGCCCAGAGCATCTGGATCTGGTCGCGGGGCGTCTGCTTGAGGGCCTCGGCCCACGGCTTCCACCCGAAGATGTCAGGGCGGCGCGAGGCGATCCAGGTGAAGCCCATCGGGTTGGAGGGCTCGAGGTAGCTGGTCTCGGCGACGACCACCGGCTGGAGCAGACGCCCGTCGCGGCGGTAGGTCACGCCGCCGAACGTCTTGCGGAAATACTTGCGGTAGGGCAGGAGCGTGCGCGTCCATTCGGACGGGTTGTTGGTGACCCGGACCGACAGGACGTAGGTGCGCTGCTGGCCGGGCGGGATCATGCTCTCGAACGGGAGCCGCTGCTCGGGCGGTTCGGTGCCGCGGTTTGAGATCCGCGCAGCGATGCCCCAGCCCGGTCCGCCTTCGCCGCTGTTGCTGCCCGTCGGGTTCATCAGGCCCATGCGGGCGTCGTGCTGGAACTCGAGCATCGGGTAGATGAGGCTCACGCCGACGGCGTACTCGCCGTTGGTGATGACCCACACGGGCGCGTACTGGGAGTCGGGGTAGTTGTAATGCTGGCCCACGAACGTGGCGAAATTGGCGGGCATCGGCTGGCTGCCGTACCGGAAATCGAAGAACGTGATCGCGGGCCCGAGCGTGAACATCCCGCTGTACAGGCTGCCGGCGGGCTTGGGCACACCGGTTGGGTTCGTGAACGTGACGATCATGTCGTAGCCCGAGGGCTGGACACGGATCTCGATGTCCCGCTGCACCTCCGGAGCGAAGCCCTGCGTCTGCGGGACGCAGTTGCGCTCCTGCATGATGAGCTTGCCCGACTCGGCGTCGCGCATCTCCCACTTTGACCCGACCTTGGTCATGTTGACGATCTTCGGGCCCGTTTCGGGCTCGGGGATGTAGTCCTGGCCGGCGGCGGCGAAGGCCGCGGAGGCGAGGGTGAAGACGCCTGCGATCAACCGTCGGGTGTGCGTGCGTCGCGTCGTGCGGGTCATTGGGTCAATCCTTCCGCCCGTCCGTCGGGCGCCCCCCAAAGCAATCGTCGACCTCCGTCACCGGTGCCGCCCGTGCGGGTTGTGCGGGCGGGCGTCCGGGCGTGGCCCCCCGGGCCTTTGCGCCGGGGTGCGCGAGGGCTCGACAGTTGTCTATCGGATACGGATCGCCCGGGTCCGATGATGCTTCACGGCGACGCCAGTTCTTGGACGCTGAGCGTCGCATACAGGTTCTTCACGCGTCAGACTCCACCGGCCTTTCCGGACCTGCGAGGAAAGTGTCCCACGCCGTGTCCCCGCTTGCGCGCGACCCTCACGGCCCGCCGCGATCGCTGCTGATCCACAGCATCTCGATGCGCCGACAGGTCCATAACCCGCCGTCCGACCGGCGAAAATCCAGGCGCCACCACGAGAACACCGGCACGTTGGCCGCCCAGACGCGCACCAGCACCTGCGTCCGGGCCGTGGACGGCCCATCCCGCGACGCCTGGAGTTCAAGAACCGCGTGATCGCGCACCTGCGCCCGTTCGGTCGCGTAGCGATCCACCAGGTCCAGAATTTCCTGCCGGCTGCCCGCCTCTCCCGCGAACGATGCGGTCAGTCGAGCATCGGGGGCCAGGATCTCCGAGAGAACGGCCCGGTCGCCGCGACCGGCGGCGAAGACCATCGACTCGGTGTGCGCCCGGACGATTTCTCGCGGCGTCTTCACGAGGATGCCGACCATCATCACCGTGGCGGCCGCGGCCGCCAGGAGGGCGAAGGAGGTGATTGCTCGGGTCGCCTGCTGGCGGCGAAGAAACGTGATCCCGGCGACCAGTGCGGCCAGCCCGAGCATGAGCGCGGGCACCCACGAATCCTCGAGCAGGTACCGCTCCCAGGCAGGGCCGGGGGGCAAGGGCGGAACGCTGATCGGAGTCGGAATCTGGGCCGCGGCAGACGCCGCGAGCAGGCCGAGGATCATGGCGGGAGCGGAGCGGATGATCGACATTACTACAGTGTTGGCCCGCCGACCGTTCGGCGGATCCGAATGCCGAGCACAGATCGAATGACCATCACGGGATCGGGTCCCACCGCGTCGCAGCGCCTCGAGCGCAACCTGCGGGCCATCGGGCGGCTGTCGCCGGCCGCGGCCGCCGCCATCTCCGCGGCGACGCCCCGATCCGATCTTGAACTGGTCGCGACCGCCGACGGCGGCTGGACGATCGTGACGCCCCAGGGGCTGCTCGCCAGCCGCCACGAGCCCATCCGCGAAGGCCGGATCCTCGCCGAAACGGCCCCGATCGAGTCTGCCGCGTCGATCGTCGTGCTCGGGGTGGGCGCGGGCCACCATGTCGCCGCGCTGGCGTCGCGCGTCCGCAAGACGGGTGTCATTCTCGCGTACGAACCGGATGCGGCCCTGCTCCGCCTGCTCGCCGAACGCGTGGAGCTGGCGGAGTGGATCGACCGCACCAACCTCGTGCTGCTCACGTCCGAGGATCCCGCCGCGATCACGGCCGCTACCAGCGGCCTGGAAGGGCTCCTGGCGGCGGGCGTGAAGTTCCTCGATCACCCCGCCAGCCGCGCACGGCTGGGCGCCCGAGCCGGCGAGTTCGGCCGTTCGCTCGCTTCGGTGATGCGAGCCGTCAAGACCAACGTCGTGACCACGCTGGTGCAGGTCGAGGCCACGCTTCGGAACCTGCTGATGAACGTGGATCGGTACGCGGCGGCGCCGGGGATCAGGGAACTGGAGCACTGCGCGACAGGCTGCCCCGCGGTCGTTGTGTCGGCCGGTCCGAGCCTTGAGCGCAATGTCGACCTGCTGGCACGCCCGGGGGTTCGCGACCGAGTCGTCATCATCGCCGCCCAGACGGTGCTGAAGAAGCTCCTGGGACGCGGCATCACCCCGCACTTCGTAACCGCGCTCGATCATCACGAGATCAGCCGGAGGTTCTACGAGGGTCTCTCGGCCAGCGATGTCGCGGGCGTCACGCTCGTCGCCGAGCCCAAGGCCAATCCCGCGATCATGTCGGCCTTCCCCGGCGTCATCCGGTGTCCGGGCGATCGGATCCTGGACGAGCTTCTCGGCCCGGCGCTGGCGCGGGACATGGGGACCATGACGGCGGGGGCGACGGTCGCGCACCTGGCGTACTACCTGGCGCGGCACATGGGCTGCGACCCGGTCATCATGATCGGTCAGGACCTGGGTTTCACCGACGGCCAGTACTACCACGCGGGCGCGGCCATCCACGGCGTGTGGGCGGGCGAGCTCAACGAGTTCAACACGCTCGAGATGCTCGAGTGGCAGCGGATCGTCCGTTCCCGCAACATCCTGCACCGCGCGACCGACCAGCTCGTGCGCCCCATCTACACCGACGAGCAGATGGCGACGTACCTCGTGCAGTTCGAGCGGGATTTCGCCGCCGACGCCGGTCGGGGCCTGACGACCATCGACGCCACCGAAGGCGGGGTCGCCAAGCGCCACTCCACCGTGATGCGGCTCGAGGAAGCGCTCGAGCGGTTCGCTCACGCGGAGAAGCTGAATCTCCCCCGCACGCCGCCCGCGGAGCTGACCCCCGGCCGCCGCGCCGCGGTCCGCGAGCGGATACAGCAGGTCCGGCGGGACACGTGGAACGTGGCTCAACTCAGCCGCGAAACGTGCTCGGTCCTTCAACGCATGATCGAGGCCGGCGGCGATCAGCGCCGCATCGGCGAGCTGATCGAACAGGTGTACCTGCTCCGCGACCGCGTGACGACGCTCCAGCCCGCGTACGGGCTTGTCAGCTTCCTGAACCAGACGGGCGGGATGAAGCGGTTCCAGGCGGACCGCGCGATCGAGCTCGCCGCGTCGCTGACGCCGGTTGAAAAGCAGCGGCGCCAGATCGAGCGCGACATCCAGAATGTCACGTGGATCGCCGATGCCGCGGATCAACTGGGTTCGATGCTCGACGACACGATCGGGATGATCGACGGCGGCGAACGGATCACGCGGGATCCCGGGGCATCGGCTGAGAAAGCAGCCGGCTCTTCGGGGCCCGCCTCGCGCGGTTCGAACCGCCGCCGTGTCGGGATTGTCATCGCGGCGCACGCGTGCCCGGCGGATCTGCTCACGCGACCGATCGTCCACGGAAAGACTGCCCTGTCGCTGACGCTCGAACGGCTGTCACTGTGCTCGGGCCCTGATGCGACGGTCATCATGAACGACCGGGCGGGCGCCGCGGCCTCGCAGATCGCATCCCTGGACCCGGGCCTCGGTCGGCGGCTCGACCTGCGGTGGAGCCGCTTCGACGAGCGAGCCGAGCAATGGTGGCGTCGAGCGTTCCGCGTCCGGCGCTGGAGCGAGCACTGCTGGCGCGGCGGCCCGGGCAACCTCACGATCTGGGACGAGCTGTGCGGGCCGCTCTCGCTGCAGCGCGTGATGCACGAGCACGACCTGGAGGCGGCGGCCGTCATCGGACCGCAGTGGTGCGCGATCGATCCGGGCCTGGTCGACGCGGCCATCGAACGCCACCGCGAAAATCCCGAGCAGAATGCGTTCGCCTTCTCGACCGCGGCGCCGGGCCTGGGCGTCTGCGTGCTGTCGCGCGAGCTCGTCGATCAGCTCGCCCAGCGCCAGGACACGGCGAGGCAGTTCGCGACTGTCGGGGGCGTGCTGGGCTATGTGCCCGCGCTGCCACGGCCCGACCCCATCGCCAAGCCGCAGTGCGTCGAGACCGCCCCGGTGCTGCGCGACGCGGGGAGGCGCGTCATCGCTGACACCGCGGCGTCTTTCGAAGTGCTGAAGCGGGCGCTGGATACGCTGCACGACCCGATCGCGGCGACATCACCGCAGATCGTTGCCGCCTTGAACGAGCAGGCGCATCCGGTTCGACGGGTGGTGCTCGATCTACGGCACGACGCGGCCATCGAAGGGCTCGATCGCGTCGGCGCGGGGCCGGCGGGCGGGATCGATGGCGCGGGGTTGACCATCCGCGTTGCCGACGAACAGATCATCGACGGGACGCTGCTGGAGGCCAGCAGGCGCGCGGCTCGTCTTGGCTTCGGTGTCCAGCACGTTCGAGCATCGCTGGCAATGGACCCCGATCGCTGCCAGCCCGTCATGCGGGCGCTGCTCGCCGAGGATCACGTGTCGGTCGTGAGCGTCGATCTCGACGCGGCGAGCCGCGAAACGTACGCCGTGCTCCGGGGGCAGGACGCCCTTCCCGCAGCGGAGGCGAACGTGCGGGGCCTCCTGCGGTCGACACGCCTCGCGGCGGGCGAGGGCTTGGCGGCGATGCCGACCACCTGGATTGTCCCGCGATTGACGCGGCGGGATGAGGTGTACGAGGAACTCGAGGCGTTTTATGATCGCTGGCTGATGGAGGCCGGCGCCTGCATCATCGACCCGCTCGAAACGCCGCGGCCCGGAGGCCGGATCACGGCCCTGCCCCGGCCGGACTGGGTCGAACGAGCCGACCGTCAATCGACGCTGACCGTGTAGACCGCAGATGAAGCAGCGAAGGCTCCATCCACCGCACGAGACCGGCAAGGTCAACGTCACGCCGATGATCGACGTGGTGATGTGCCTGATCATCTTCTACCTGCTGGTGGGCAGGCTTGCGATCACCAAGCGTGCGACCGATCTGCCCGAATCGGGCACCGGTCAATCGGAGACCAGCGTGTCGGCGATCGTCGTCGACATCGTCGCCGACGCCGACGCGGGACCGAGGCTCGCGGTCGACGGCGCGGCGACGGATGTTGCCGGGCTCGAGGCCACGCTCGCGGGCCGTGTCGCCGCGAGCGGCGGGTCGCAGGTGCGCATCCGCGCCGATCGGGACCTGCCCTATTCAAGCCTGGCGCCGGTGCTCGCCGCGTGCAAGCGAGCCGGGCTGACGAGTGTGCAGCTTGTCGCGGAGCGCCGCCAATGAGGCGCCGGCGTGGAAGCTTTGCCCGCAAGCTCAGCGCCAAGGAGCACTGGGACCTCCACTACGGCCCCAACATGACCCCGATGGTCGACGTGGTGATGGTGATCCTGGTCTTCTTCATGTCCAGCTCGTCGATCCTCGGGCCGGAGTGGCTGCTGAAGTCCGCGCTGCCGGTGAAACGAGCAGCGGCCGCCGCTCCCCCCGGCGAGCAGCAGCAGGTGCTCGTGAGCGTGTCGGCGAGCATGGCCGGCGGCGTGTGCGTCGTCAACGGCGCCGGTCTCGAGAAGGCCGACTTGGGATCGCTGCAGGAGCTGCTGCGTTCCAAGGCGGCCGAATCGGGCGCCGAGAACGTCGCGCTGCTGGTGACCCCCGATCCCGACGTGCCGTACCTCGATCTCGTGCGGATCCACGAACTGTGCCACGCGCTTGGAATCACGAAGATCGGTCTTCTGGAGAAGCCTGGTACGGCGGGAGCGCCGGCGCCGGGGCCCGCCCCAGCCGAAGCACGGTGAGGATGAAGCAGACCAGGCTGATGGCGGTGAGCATCCCC